>JAUCGF010000006.1 GCA_030378005.1 Desulfococcaceae bacterium HSG9
AGTTTTGGTGACAGATTTTAACTGATTGTTTTAATTGTTGACTGTCATTTGTCAAGTATCTGTTAATTTAATTTACAACTAACTTATATTATAGAATAGTTATATCGAACTCACGTTAAATATGAATCACAGTGAATCATTTACGAAGGCACTTTCCGATTGAGCCTTTTTTGCATTTGTCCCCGTTTATCCAAGTCGCACCTTCAAAATTCGCTCCGAACAAATAGACTTTAACAGAGTAATGGTTAAAATAAGTTATGCGCATAGGGGTGTCTTGATGATAGGTATTCAGAGAGTCATCCTCTTGCATATAGGATTGTTCCAGCACAGCGTTATGAAAGTCCGCATTTTGTAAATTAGCCCCGCCAAAATCAGCATACATCAAATTGGCACCCGATAAGTCAGCCCCCATAAGATTGGCTCCCTGTAAATCAGCCAGATATAAATCAGCGCGATGCAGGTACGCTGTGGCAAGATTGGCGAATCCCAACTTTGCACCTGTTAAACGGGCTTTTTCAAGATTGGCCCCTTTCAGATTGGCTCCTTTCAAGACCGTGCCGCGCATCCTCGCATTAAAAAGGTCGGCATTTTGAAGATTAGCTCCCATCATATATGCTCTGGTAAGCTTGGTTTTACGCAGATAAGCGTTTTGCATATCCGCTTCCTGCAAGTTCGCTTTATTCAGATTGGCGTCATCTAAATTAACGCCTTTAAGATTCGCTTTTTCCAGATTTGCCGATTCAAGATTGGCATCACGCAGATCAGCGCCCTCCAGATTGGCATTTTTCAGATTGGCTGAACGCAGATCGGCGCCTTTGAGATCGGCGCCACTCAAATCACAACCAAGGCAGTATTTTTTTGTTCGCTCTAATTTTTTTAAATCTTTTTTATCGTAAGCAAATATTGAGGCTTGACTCATCAAACCTGAAAATAAGAAAACGGATAGTGTTAAAATTATTACCAGTCGCACAAGAACACTCCTTACTGTATCATACAGTGTTGTTCAGTTTTAAAAAGAATATTCAGTAGATGGAAAGTTCAGGAGTGCAAAAATCAAGTGCGACGATTTTCAGCATTCGGCACCACCCGGAGGCAGGCGGATTCAGGGGACGGCAAAAAACCGCTTCGCTTAATTTTTGCGCTCCATGCCGTATTTTCAGGCATTTTCCATCTACTGATACTGCTTGATTAAGATTTCTAAAATTCTCTGACGTGTATTTTGAGGATAAATTTATTCAGGAAACATATCAACTCAACTGCCGCCAAGTAGAGCGGTTTTAATACTTGAATATAAAGTTCAAAAAATACTACAATAAGATATGATCTGTCAAGAAATTTTAGAACTGAACAACCCTGGTATAGAGACAGCTTCCAAAGTGCGTTCCTATAATGGTTGGTTGTAAAGCACCAAATGCTTGTTTACCATCCGTTCCACACTGAATTTACGTTTCACAAGCGCTCTGCCCCGTTCACCCCATTTTTCAGATTTTTCTTCATCATTTAACAGATCAATCATTTTTTCAGCCAGCTTTGCAGGATGATGTGGTGGAGCCAGCCAACCGGTGACACCATGTACGACCGCTTCGGGATTTCCGCCCACACTTGTAGCCACTACGGGAAGACCGGCGGCCATGGATTCAAGCAACACATTTGAAAAACCTTCTTCATGGGATGGCAAAACGGACAGATCACTGGCGGCCATTAATTGGGGAATATCATGCCGGATGCCCAAAAAACGGATATGACGTTCAATTTTCAGAATTGCGATTTCATTCATCAGTGTTTCTTGAATACCACGATCTTCACCGACTAACAGAATTGTAAGATTGTCAATCCGTCGGCTTACTATCTGAACCGCTTTCAATAAGTCTGAATGCCCCTTATAAGCGATCAGATTGGCAACCGTGATAACGATTTTATCATCTGGAAAAATATTTAAAGCTTGGCGTACCATTTCCCTGTCAGGATTGATCTTTGAAAATCGAGATGGACGGATTCCGTTATAGATCAGAGCCAACTTTGACGGATTGATACGATCTCTTTGAACCGTGTCATCCCAAACCGCCTGAGAATTGACCGTCACACAATCGCTGAGTCGGTTGGCGATTCGATCCGGAATTTTTAAAAAGGCATGGCGATCCTGATGTTTGCCCAACGCACGACGGCTTGTGATTATCAGCGGAACATTCATTATGCGTCCACACAAAGCGCCCAAAAACGTAGCCAGCGGCAAAAAGGCATGTATAATGGTGGGCTTGCAGTCAAAAATCATTTTTAATAACGCGACCATGGCTGCAATAATTTTCCACGGCGCTCTTTTTAAATCACGCCTGAGATTGCCTGAGCGCAAGCCGCCGTCACGCACTAAAATATTTTGTCGGGCTAATTCAGGACGTAATGTGCCTTGGCTTTCCAAAGCGAATACAAAACATTGGCACCCTTTCTTTTTCAGGTGCGTGGCCAAAAGAACCATTTGGTTTTCGGCACCGCCGAGTTCCAGTGATGGGGTAATGAAGAGAACGGTTTTTTTCACGATATTATAAAAGATAAATTTTGGCTTGCGCAATTCATTCAGAATTCTGTCAAAACGGCATATTTGTAGAATCATCAGGCTGCTATCTCGTCAGAGTCCCATTTGCAGCTATCCTTTTCCTTTTAAACCTGCTATTAGGAAAAAAAGATGCGGGCAATTATTACGTTTTCCTGCTGAAATTCTTTATAATGAAGAAATAGCCGCGGTTGTCAAGACATAAAAACATGCCACGCCTACGGGATGAAAAATGTCACCTCGTTCAAAGTACTCTGCCTGCTTAGGAATATTGCACAATGATCGCAAAAAATTCAAACAGACCTGTCACGCTATCAGGTACCGGCCATGCGGTTCCGGGCCGATTGGTATTGAGTACGGATTTAGATGAGATGTCAGGGTTGACACCAGGTACGGTGGAAAAAAAGACCGGTCTGAAACAGCGATACTTTGCAAGTCAATCGGAAACAGCGGCGCAACTCGCGGCGCAAGCATGTCGCAAAGCGATGGATACCGCCCGATTGTCTTGGGATGATATTGATGTGTTGGTTGATGCGAGCGCCACTATGGATCAAGGTTTGCCTAATAATGCGGCGCTTATACACAATGAACTCGGATTGGATCGATATTCAATATCCACTTTTGATATAAACTGCAGTTGCTTGAGTTTTATTGTCGCATTGGATCATATATCATGGATGTTGACTGCGGGAATATATCGTCGAGTGCTTATTGTTTCATCAGACATCGCTTCTTGTGCGCTTGATTGGTCTGATCTGGGTGCGAGCGGCATATTCGGTGATGGCGCGGCAGCGGCGGTCATAGGGCTGTCAGACAATAACACTTCGTGCATATTATCTTCCAAATCACAGACTGTGAGTGAAGGTGCTTCTTATTGCGGGATACTGGCGGGCGGTTCCAGGTTTCATCCATCCAAAGTGAAAAAAAACTTTAACAAGCTTGCATATTTTTATATGGATGGAAAAGCTGTTTTTAAACTTATCAGTAAATACATATCGGAATTTGTTGATGATTTGCTTGCTCAGGCGGGTCTTTCAATGGATGACATAGATCGCGTTGTGTTACATCAAGCCAGTTTGTCAGCGATGAATCACATCAGCAAACGATTAAAAATACCCGACGAAAAAATTATCAATATATTTCCTTATTATGGCAATCAAGTGGCGGCATCATTACCGACGGCATTGGACATCGGAATAAAAGAAGGGCGAATTGTTCGTGGCCAGCGTGTTTTGCTTTTAGGCACAGGCGCCGGGATTACGATCAGCGGTTTAATTATGGTGTATTAACGGTTTGATATCAAATATGTCAGTCATTGTGAGCGAATAACCATATAAGGCGGCGGTTTAAGTCCTGTTGTATTTCCATTGTGTCAGGATAGTTGTCGCCATCAGTTTGTGTATTTCAGAAATTGAATAATTTTGCGGCCAATAAAATGAAAAAACGAAAAATTACACAAGCAGCTTGGGTAATCTTGATCAATTTATTAATATTTCTGATTCTGTTTTTGGGTGTCGAATCAGCATTCCGGATACATCGCGATGGATTCAGTGGGGCCTTTAGCGGCTTGGTGGACTCGATTAAAGTTCCCTATTCAAATCTCGGAACTTCGAATTGGGTGGTTTACGACAAAGACTTGGGATACAGATTAAATCCCAACAGCCCCAAAACAAACCGTCATTCGATAAAAAACGGGGAGATTGAATTTCCGAAACCCGAGGGATTGTACCGCATTGTCTATTTAGGAGATTCAATTCCGTGGGATAATCCGGGTTTTGTCAATTATTCCAAGGAGATTTTAGAAGAGCAAGGCCGCTACGAAATCATTAATGCCAGTGTGCCCGGCTATACGACCTATCAGGAGTTACTGCTCTATAAGAAATATCTCGTAGATATAAAGCCGGATTTGGTGATCTGGACCTACTGTTTAAACGACAATCATAAGTTTTTGCACAAATTTGATGAAAAGGGAAAAATGCTGTGGACCGACGAGGCGAGAAATACCTTTAAAATAGATACGTATTGGGGTGTCATCATTAGTCGCAGTTACGTCCTGTCGATGATAAATATCCGATTATTGAGTCGAAAAGCAGAGGCAAAAAAAAAGAATGCACAATTTGGCTGGGAACGGTCATTTGATTTTAGTATTGCATGGAAGGATTATCCTTGGGCGGCCTATGAAAAATATTTGATTGAATTTAAAACCATACTTAAAAAGCAGAATAGTAAATTAGCTATTGTCGTCTTTCCTTTTGAACCACAAATCAAATACAGGAATAACAAGAAGCACATCCGGTATGTACTCAAGCCGCAACGAAAAATACGCGTACTGTGTGAAAAACACCAAGTGCCCTGCCTGGATCTTTATTCCACACTAAGCGATCAATACGATAAAAAAAGACGAATGTTTAGAGATGGTATTCATCTTAATTTAGAGGGGCACAAACTTGTATCCGATGCAATTGTCAATTTTTTACATCAAAATGATTTGTTGGCTATGACCAAAAATTCACTGTGAAGAACATAACCCATCATTGAACGCGGACGGGCAAAAAAGCCCGCCTGCCGGTTAATTCAAGCGTTAAATTTTATTAAATTCAGAGAAGGATTATTATGAAAACAATTGTTTATCATAAATATGGCTCGCCCGATGTTCTAAGGATAGAAGATATCCCAAAACCGATACCAGGTGATGATGAAGTTCTAATAAAAATTTACGCAGTATCAATTAATTCATGGGACTGGGATGCCCTGACGGGAAAACCTTATGAGTATCGATTTCTGTTCGGTCTTTTGAAGCCGAAAAGCACTAAATTGCATGGATGTGACATAGCCGGAAAAGTCGAAGAAATCGGAAAGAATGTAAAACGCTTTCAAATTGGAGATGAAGTGTTTGGCGACTTGTCAGAAGGGGGTTGGGGTGCTTTTGCTGAATATACTTGTGCTTGTGAAAAAGAATTGATACTTAAACCTTCGACTATGACATTTGAAGAAGCTGCATGCCTCTCTCATGGAGGCAATCTTGCCGTACAGGGGCTTATTGATATTGGAAAGATTAAATCAGGCCAAAAAGTTTTGATTAATGGCGGGGGAGGCAGCACCGGCACATTGGCTATTCAGATAGCCAAATTATTCGATGCAGAAGTGACAGCCATAGACCACACCGCTAAATTAGACATAATGCTTACACTTGGCGCAGACTATGTGATTGATTATACAAAAGAAGATTTCACTCAAAATGGGCGGAAATATGACCTGATTTTTGACGTAAAAACAAATCGTTCTGTTTTTGATTATCAGCGTGCATTATGCCCAAATGGTATTTATGTGACAGTCGGAGGAAAAACCACTCGAATTCTTCAAGTTGTATTGTTCGGAAAACTGTTAAAAAAGTACAAAATGCACATTGTCGGTTATAAAGCGAATAAAGATTTGAATTATCTAATTGAGCTTTTTGAGGCGGATAAACTGAAACCGGTTATAGATAAATATTTTCCTTTGGAAAAGACGGCTGAAGCTTTTCGATATTTTGGAGAAGGACGTTTCAAAGGGAAAATAGTCGTAACTTTGGTAGAAACCTGACAAAGCAAATCAACTCGAATGCAATTCCGCTACGCTCCATTTGTACCGGTTATTTGCAACATCAGGCACTCAAAAATAAAATATGAATAAGATTACAAATGACATAAAAACACTTGGTTTTGGAAAATGGTTCCAGGATAATGTTGATCTGGCGGATTTGGATAAATTTGATATTGCCAGAGTGATGGCTGTTCATAAAGACAGTTATATTATTAATAATGGCAAGGACGATATTTTTTCCGAACTGATCGGTAAATTGCTTTTCAGTTTCGGTTTGATGGGAACTGTTGGTAGCGTGCTGTTAGCATGTGTGTAACATTCGTTTCAAATCCACGTCGGTTTGATGGGAACATTGCATGAGTTGTTTTTTGTTGATATGACAAGATTGTTTCAAATTACAAATTCTGCAAGAAATCGGATTTTTCTAAAAAATCCGATTTCTAAAATACCGGAAAGCTTTTATCCAGGTACTTAAGTTGTAAAACGTTTCAAATCCACGTCGGTTTGATGGGAACTCAAGGGATTTCAAGAGATTACGAAGGATTTAAAAGAAGTTTCAAATCCACTTCGGTTTGATGGGAACGCGAACGCTCAAGATTGGTTGGAGGGGAATTCGACGTTTCAAATCCACTTCGGTTTGATGGGAACCTTAATCTCTAACTCATAACCTCGCCTTCTTAAAGTGTTTCAAATCCACTTCGGTTTGATGGGAACTCCGTGAATCGGTGTATAGTTGCATCTTGTGACCCGGTTTCAAATCCACTTCGGTTTGATGGGAACTCCTTGCAGAGGCAGAACCAACCGAAATAGAAATAAGTTTCAAATCCACTTCGGTTTGATGGGAACGATTTTTTTTCTGCAAATAGGGTTGCTTCAACAAGCGTTTCAAATCCACTTCGGTTTGATGGGAACCGTTTCCCAAGGGAATTCCCGAAGACATCTTAATGGAGTTTCAAATCCACTTCGGTTTGATGGGAACAAAAATGAATCAGAAATACGGAGTTATCATCATAGGGTTTCAAATCCACTTCGGTTTGATGGGAACTCTCCGAATCAATACACAATGTGCCACGCCGTTTGAGTTTCAAATCCACTTCGGTTTGATGGGAACAGCCCGGAAAAAATTCAAGAATTGATCTATTATTAGTTTCAAATCCACTTCGGTTTGATGGGAACAGTTTCAAATCTTAAAGCAGGATAGGTGCTATAAGGTTTCAAATCCACTTCGGTTTGATGGGAACCAAAATTATGCTGAGAGTGAAAGCTTTAAGCGCAACCGTTTCAAATCCACTTCGGTTTGATGGGAACATGAAATCTGATCAAGCTTTTTCACGTCAATCTCTTTGTTTCAAATCCACTTCGGTTTGATGGGAACCTTTTACATAATCTGCGTTGTATTTCTTCTTCTTCAGTTTCAAATCCACTTCGGTTTGATGGGAACTGACACAATCGCCGCGGTCAGGTCGGCCTGGTCAAGTTTCAAATCCACTTCGGTTTGATGGGAACAGGCACGTTACATTTCGACGGGCTTATTTTATTGAGTTTCAAATCCACTTCGGTTTGATGGGAACATTTTTCAAAGCGCGATCCTATGGAGTTAGTCACCAGTTTCAAATCCACTTCGGTTTGATGGGAACTTATAGCCTATCCAAGAAAATGCAACGTTGCCGATAATGTTTCAAATCCACTTCGGTTTGATAGGAACTATCAAGTTGTTGATTCTAAATCGCCTTCGTTGATGTTTCAAATCCACTTCGGTTTGATGGGAACCAGTGCGATCTTCTTTTGATGCTGTGCGGCCAATGCCGTTTCAAATCCACTTCGGTTTGATGGGAACATCCAAAAAATTATACACGAAGCGCACTGCCGGGCGTGTTTCAAATCCACTTCGGTTTGATGGGAACCGCTTCCCAGTGCAAAGATGTGATTCTGTAAGCAAGGTTTCAAATCCACTTCGGTTTGATGGGAACGATCATGTTTTACTTATGCGACAGCTTCCCCTCCTTGTTTCAAATCCACTTCGGTTTGATGGGAACGCGTAAGGTGGTGAGGCTTTTAAATAGGTCATAATAGTTTCAAATCCACTTCGGTTTGATGGGAACATAATTTCAAGGGTCTCGTGAGTTTGTATATAGATAGTTTCAAATCCACTTCGGTTTGATGGGAACCAGGGGCAACGCAGCCCTGACTATCGAAAAAGCTTGTTTCAAATCCACTTCGGTTTGATGGGAACTTTTTCGCGGATGAACCCAATAATTTTGCTGGATATGGTTTCAAATCCACTTCGGTTTGATGGGAACTTTTTTGATGAAAACCGAGGATGCTTCCCAAAAAAGTTTCAAATCCACTTCGGTTTGATGGGAACGAATTGAGAGCCATGTCCGGTCAATCCGGATGCATAGTTTCAAATCCACTTCGGTTTGATGGGAACGCGACTTCGGGCTGACATCTACCCAAGCATTTGATGTTTCAAATCCACTTCGGTTTGATGGGAACGGGCTGATTTCGGACGGACAGGCGACCTTTCAGTATTTGTTTCAAATCCACTTCGGTTTGATGGGAACGATGCGGGACTTTACAAGCGGGTATGCTTACGACTGTTTCAAATCCACTTCGGTTTGATGGGAACGCCGGAAAACAGATGCAAGGGAAGCTGGGCCGCTAGTTTCAAATCCACTTCGGTTTGATGGGAACCCTATCAGATACAGGGCAAAAACCCATTTAATGTAAACGCTGTAAAACGATGTTAGGTAACAAAATGATTCAATTTCTGATAAATTGTCAAAGAACATTATCGCTTCCGCCTTTGGGATTACTTGATATTTTCAGAGCCAATCCGCCACCCGACGGTTTCGGAATCATAACAGAAGGGCTTCCACACCAGATAAAAATCAAGTTCCGCCCATAACTCCTTATCTTTGAAATGTTTTTCAAAATCACGTAGTATATCCATTCGCCGCAAAGAATAGGGGCGATATATCTAAAAATTTCTTTTTTAAGATTTCGGAATGATTTTAACCGCTCATAAAAATCCGACCCTCCGAAATCGATTTGCCTGCCGATTTTTTTTAATTCAGACAAAGATTGCATCAATTTGTCACGTTCATCCGCATCTGCACTGGTAAAAACAACGATGAACGGCGAAGCGCTCTCATTGTCATTCAAATCATCGGTCAGAAATTGTTCGATCTTATGAAAATCAAAGCCTTGCCCGGAGTTGTTCTGCAACAGTGTCCCATAATCAGACCAAAAATGAAGCATGCGTTTCTCAATGGCCTCAAAAATACGAGGAATCTCTTTTTCATAACGGGCTTCTATGGCTTCGATTTCGCTGTCCGACAGCGAGTGTTGACTTTCCAAAACTTCGGCAACGCTGTTTTCGATAATTTGCTTATACGTTTCCTTGACTTTATCGACGGTTTTACTGTGAATCATGCGGTGAAACCGCTGACGGAACCAGGAAGAGCGCTGGTTGTGATCTCGTAAATCAAAGGCGAAAACGGGACAGGCGCCGCGCCCGGCGATAAAATTACGTCCCACCCGGCCGCAACCCTGTCGAAAAGAGCGCAAATCGTTCAACTCCACAAACCCCGTATCAAAATCAAGATCCACACCGGCCTGCACAATGGATGTGGCAATCATTAGAATCGGCTCATCATCTTTTAAGCGCAGGGCCGCCTCGGCCAATTGTTCTTTGATGTCACGGGGACGCAAATAATTGGTGATGGTATAATCCGTTTTGCCCAAATCCCGTGTGATGGATACGGCATCTTTGGCCAGATTCACCAAAACCAAAACAGATTGTTGATGATTTTCTTTACGATACGCCTTAATTTTTGCCGTCAGATCATCTATGTTCACAATTTCCGGACAGGGATGAATTTTTCGGCGGCCATCCACAAAATCATTGTTTTCCAAATCCCAAAGTTGTTGCTCCGTCAAAAGCGGCATCAGTTCAGGAAAGGCGGGCCAGTGCAGCGCGTCATGGGCTTTTTGCCACAAAAATGACGACGGCGGCGTGGCTGACATAAAAATCGGCACAGCGCCGCAAAGCCGGTGCAGAACCGAGCAGATCAAGGCAAAAACACCGAATTGAATATGGGATAAAAACTGGCATTCATCCAAAATCCAGATCGAATTTTTCAGGTTGAACAGAGCTGTGCAACTGTTTTTCGACATGCCGCCCAAAACGGACAGGGCGCGGTGGTATGTGGTCACCACCAGCCCGGCATCCAGACGTTCGAAGCGTTTGGTGCGCTCGCGCACTTGCTCCGGGTTATATTGGGATTCCGAGGCCGTGCGTCGGGAGTCGGTCAATTCTCTGGCGAGATAATGGAGCAGCATGTTGTTGCCGTTCCGGTTGAAGCTGAAAATTTCTTCGGCCACCTGATTCAATATGGCAGTTGTGGGCGCCATGTAAAACACTTTGGATGTGCCGATGCTTTTCTGAATTGTGGCGGTCAATCTGGACACAGCAACAGTTTTGCCTAAGCCTGTGGGTGCTTTCAATAAAAGAACAGGAAAATCCGGTTGCCAGTTTTCACAGACTTGGTCTTGAAAAAGAGTTCGCAATTGATTGAGGCTATTTGCCGCATCTTCAGCCGGTGGTGTAACCGCAAACCGGCTTTCACAGATTTCAGGCTCTGACACGGCAGGTTCAGGAATACCGTGAGTTTGGCGTGCGGCACTGTCAGCATCGGCCCAGGCAATGGCTCCCAAACACATTTTGCAAAGCAGAAAAGCGCAGAAAAAATTTTCACCGGAAATTTCCGCCTCCGGCGTGTCCAACTCAAAAATTTCTTCTTCAAGTTCAGCAAGGTCCCCGTTCAGAGTGTTGATGGTGTATTTAATTTTGTACTGATTCGTCACTTGTTGAATCAGCGCCTCGCTTGCGTGTGAGCGGGTTTTTTGCCAATGGTGGAGGGATGCGGCGTGTTCCTTATCAATGTCGGTTTGTTTCAGTTTGCCGTGATGGGCGGCAATCACCGCAAAAACGATGTGGGGTAAAAGCGAACGCAAGGAAAAATTTTCAAACAGATTTGTCTTTTGCCGTAGAATTGCACGGGTGATCAGATAGGCAAGCACCGCACTGCCACCGGAATGACGCGAAAGATGGTTAGACGCGGCACCGTCTAAATGGGCCTGAAAAGCGGACGTATCCTTGAGCAGGTCATGGCATGAACCGATGATATTCGCCAAAAAATGCCCCATTTCCTGATAGGGAGGTGCCAGATTGGTCGCTAAAATTGCCTGTATATGAACAGCCACCGCCTGGCCATGAGCGACAAGATCGCTCTGGGGATGGGGATGGCTGCGCCTTTGATTTGCAGGTTTCATTTTTTTCATTCCACCAAAACAACCTGGGCAGGACAATTGCTTTGGCCTAAATACGGCGTGCCTGCGGGCTGTCTGACAGCGTTTATCAATTCAGCCGCCCCTGTTTCAGTCAGTTCAGCCACTACATCCAATTGCACATGCCAGTGGTAGGTCAGGTTTTTAGGGCCCGATTGCGGTATATTTTTTCCTTTTTTGTTGGTGTACTGATCTGTAGTTTTGTATCGATGCTGTCCTATAATACGAATCTCGGGATTACGCGGATAATCAATACGTTTGATTTCAAGCTGATTTTCCGCGATCCATCGGTTCAGTTCCGGAGCCAAGTCGAAATTTTCAGTGTCGTCGAAATCGCGCCATAGCCCTAACATATTGCCCAATAAACCGTGAATTGCCCGGGTGCGCTCGCCAATATCAGTATCCGCAACATCTGTGCCGGGCATGGCCAAATTGCGAAACAAGGCTCGTTCTCCCCAAAAACGAATATGGATGGTTTTCATAATCTCCTTATGCGTAAAATTGATGGATATTTGCTGCATACTAAAGCTCCATTTTAGCCATCTTTTCCCATTGTCCGCCAAAGCGCTCTTTCCACGGTTTCAGTTTTTTTTCCAAGTGGCTGATGGTCTGAGCAAAATTGACATGCATAGGCAAAACACCTTTTTCATCAGCCAAAAGAGAGGCCGGGTCGCTGATGTACTGATCCGGCAATTGTTCCGTCTGGTTGGCATACAAAGCAAACGGTTGCTGGCCCTTGCGCATGGTGGAAGCATAACCCAGCAGTTTGTAGCCTTCCCATATACCTGTCAAATAAAGACGGTATAACTGTTCAATCCGTTTTGTAAGCGTTTCATCATCGGTCATACCCAATTTTTGACTGGCGATCAACCTGAGTTGTTTGGCATTGAACAAACCGAGACAGATAAAAACACCTTCTTCCATGTAATCCGTAAAATGAGATCCCGGCTGATTCTTGTTGGGCTGGCAAAAGGCATTGGAAATGCCGCGGTTGTCAATCTTAACCTGGGTTACGGTTTTCGGCAGGTAGATCAGTCCGGCGCTGCCGGTGATGGATGTGGGAAAAGCCGCATGTTTAAGGCCGTTGCTGTTGACAAGTCCGAAGAACGGAATGTCGAAACAGCAATTAAACATATCCGCTGCCGTAACTTTATTATCTTCTTTTTCTGTAATGGTGCTGATTTTACCCAGCAAATCGGTCAAAGCGCCTTTCAGAGTGCGCGGACCGAAAAATTCATTCTTGCAGCCCATGAGTTCTGCGCCATCATTATCTTGCAGCAAGCCGCTTTGCCGGGTGTAAAACACACCGTTTTTCACATTTTGGTTAAAACATTCCTGGGTAGTGAAAACCCGTGACTGGGGATCGACGCGGATTTCGCCGGTGCCGCCATCTCGATTGGGTGAACAGTTGCTGGATGTCCATACGAAAAGAGTGTAAATATAATTGGTATTTTCCTTTAACTTGAATTGATCGAATTGCATTGGTCGCTCCCTTGTTTTTGAGTTTTATTATCATAAGATGGAAAATGTTGAATGCAAAAAATCGCTGTGCTAATTTTTTGCACTCCTAAGCTTTCCATCTACTGATTATCGTTATTCACTTCATTGCCGGCCGCCTCAATCGGGGTGTCATAGCGCAGAAATCCCAGACTTACGGCATCCATGAACAACACCGTTTCCGGTGTATGCGGATTTTTTTGGGACCATTTGAACATTAGCTCAAGCGGGGCATGTACTTTTGAGAGTTTAGCTCCCGCCCGTTCAGCCTTGCTGTAAAGATCGATGCTCAAAGTTCGTAGCTGGGCAGGCGTGTGTTTGGCCAGGCTTTTACCGCCAATAACGGATTTATAATCGTCGCGAATTTTAAAGCAAATCTGTTTCAACGCCCATCCGCAAACCAACCCATCAATAACAGTTTGCCAACTGTCTGATTCGGTATCCACAAAAATCCCGTAATTCATGGTTTGCTGTTCAATGAATTGTTGAACCCTGACCCTGTATTTCTTATTTTTATCCGAAGTTTGATCCGGCCTTCCCGGCAAGAAAAAATCTGTCAGGTACTCCCTGATTCTCTGTTGATTGTTTTGATCCATTATTTTTCTCCTTTTTTGTAAATTTTTCAGAAGTATTTTGCCAGTCCATTTTGCATCCGCTTTCAAATTGCTCATCGCCTTGATTTGGATGATCAGGCTCATGGCGTGTTCCCATAAACGGGCGTCAATCGGTTTTTCTGATGAATTGTTACGAATGAGATATTTACGCCAGCGCATCCAATATTCAATCTGGTCTATCCGTCCCGATAAAAAATAACGTCCGCACAACCCTTTGATTTCTTTTTCTTTCCACCCTTCCGAAAGATTCAGGGACGTGTGATTCAGCAATGTGGCCAAACGGCCAAACCCAGCCGGGTTATCCGCCATTTCCAGAAAAAGGAAGGCTTTTGCCGCCGGTAAATGGCGGTAAACAAATGTCCATGCAAACTGAGGCTGGTTGGATGATCCAACGTTTTCTTCAAATGCGAACATGAGTTTGCTGACCTTAAAGCTTGACCAACTCTTTGTCCATAATGCTTTTCTTTGTTCCTGAATACGCTTCAGCGCCTTTTCCTTTTTTTCTTTAGCTTTGGGTGAAGCGGAACTCTTCTTTAACCAATTGAAATAGTCCTGTTTACACTCGTTCAATTGGGTAATCAGATCCGCAATAAATTCAAGGTAACGACCAATTAGAAAAACATCTTCAGGAAACACATAATAGGAAAGAGCTGCGGGGAGAGAAAAAGCCTTATCCTGTATGATATTGCTGTATGCCGGGAGAAACCGGTTCACCGCACGGCGATCAAAGCCTAACATGATTTTTGGAGCCAGGGCGCTTTGCCGATCCGCTTTCTGATAGGCATTCGTTGGCGCTTTGCCGGTTGCCGGCGCGGTAAAAACTTTGTTGGCGATAGTAATTCGATCAATTGTGTCTTCACGAGTCAACGCTAAAAACTTTGCGATAACCGGATTGGAAGAGGACTGCTGATCGGCATAGCCTCCTAAACAAAAATCTCCAGCATCCAATAGAAGCGGCAGAGCAGATATATCGCCGATATTGCCTGATGCGGTAATGATAGGATCCACCCGAACAGGCTTTTTTAATTTCTCATCGCTGATTTTTAATGATTTCATTTGATTCAGCATCCAAAACAACAAGCAGAATTTGAACCATTCCTTTGGAATCAGGTCAGAGTCGCTTTTTTCACCCAGCAATTCGGCTTTTTCATTCAAGGCATTGAGGGCCAAAACGGAATGAACCGCCAAAGTTGGCTTGTTACAAGTAACGATCTGATAAACCGACTTTGCGACCATCTCTTCCAAGATACTTGCTTCATTATCAGATTTTTTCTTTTTTTTCGGATTAAAGGTAAAAAGGGGGCCGGTGTCAATGAAAAGTTCGTAAACAGTCTCTGGTGAAGCGTCATTGAATTGTTGCATCAATGCCAAAAAATCATTAAGTTCTGTCAGGCTGTTTTTCGATGTCAGCCAGGGAAACCATTCCACCGGAAAGGCATCCTTTTTCTTTATTTTTCTAAAAGTGTTGATGGAAGCATTTCCAGAATTGCTGCCTTGAAAGCGGCCGGGAGCGGCTTGCACTATTTTACCGTCAAGCAAAATGGGCAAGAAAAGCTTGGTTTTAGGTTTTTTCTGTGCAAGGTTGTGTGCAAACGCTTCCTGAAACGCTGTTATGCCGAAATGACAACTTCGGAGTAGAAAACAAGGCTCGCCTACCTGGCCGTTTTCCGTTAGCATCTTTGCATGGGCTAAAAGCGTATCAAAAATCATCGAATCACCTCCTCAACAACACCGAAACCCATGGAATTCATCTCCCCCAACCCGCAAGACCATGCAATGCGCTGAATTGCCATAGGGGCCGTGATTTCGACCGGTGCGATCCAACTGAAAACCGGCGCTTGCTTGATTTGGTGTCGTTTTCGATGAACACTTTTTGCAGTGGATAAAGGCATTAGCCGAATACGCACATCTTTTTCCGTAAAATCCGCAGCATCCTTATTTTCTTTGGCACCGTTTTGCAGCCAACCTACGGCAATATCCGGCCTGATTTCTTTCAATCGTCGCCATTTATGAATCAGGTTTTGCGCGAGAAGAGATTCACAGGTATGACTATCAACCGGTGTTCCGGGCAAGGCATAGCGTTTTTTATTTTCATCCTTGCTGCTCCAACTGGTCACACAGGAAGCGGGCTGCCGCAAGCGCCAGACCATTGTTTCCTTAAAATCCGGTACTGGCGCATGGATGGCCTTTTGAATATGAAGGAGTTGCGAACCGATACGAAGCTGTGATGTTTTGGTAAAGCCGTCATTCAGCCGGTTAATCAATTCCGGCCAGGGTGAACAGATCGCGAGTGAACAGATCCCTTTGAAAACCAAACCGCCGGATTTGTTTTGGCTCCTGTTTTCAGGATGAATTTCGGTTTGACGCGAATATAACGGCGAAAAACCGAAAAGTTTGATTCGGTTGCGGTACAACTCACCGCCATGCAAATCATCGGCAAAATCGGAATCCGCATGCGCAATGGCCTGATAAACAGCGGCGGCCAGTTTGGGATAGTAGGAAAAATCAAGTCGAATCGGAGTTTCTGGAAAAAGACGTAAGAAAATTTGCATTGTAAAATAAATCCTTTTGGCTCTGGTAAATTGCGGCTTTCTATGGCTCAAAATTGAAATTGGCAGTAATTGCTATCAACCTTTCCCTCTGTTGAAAACAATAGCACCCACAATTTTAAATGAAACAGCGCACTATCACATATAAACATACCATTGTAAACCCCTTGTCATAATTGTCAGTATAACCCATAACCCATAACCCATAACCCATAAGGATTGAACTGACCTGCCGAGCGCAAAAGTAGGCAAATGCCCAGCAGTACTCTGGCAGGTCAGATTCAATCCATTGTTCATGAAGCCCGGCGAATTTTACAAAATGTTGTATGGGGATTGGTAAAGCGGTATGCGATTTTGGAAGGCCGGATAATGCATCGGAAGCGCTTCCTGAATCGGTTTAGCAGTCAGACTGCTTCCAAAAGCGCTGAAACAGGGTAAAACAGAGGTATCAAAAAGCATTCGAAATTCCTTTTTGCCACCTGAAGACGCACTAATCCTGTCCGCTTCGATATTGTCGAAAAAAAAGCGGTTGTGATACTTACTGATCTTTGACAAAAAACGATTGCTATCCTGTGTCCTGCACCGGAATCATCTCAAACGGCAAAACCGAACAGATGTATTTCAACTTCCCCCCGCAGTCCGGACAACACAAGGGTTTTAGCGGTTCTGCTGTAATTTCCGGCGTCCGGATTTCAAATTCATAATATAATTCGATCAACCCCTGCACCTGGTCGATCTTTACAGCAGAATTCGGATTTAAAAACCCGTAATAGCGCACCTTCATAAAGCCTGCGGGAAGGACATGCTGCAAAAAACGGCGGATGAACTCCATGGCATCCAGGGTCATGCAGCGATCCCTCGAACCACCCTGTTTTCTGTACTTAAAGGTCACTTTGCCGTTTTCGACCTTAACGATGCGATAATCGGATATGGCAACCTGGAAAACGTAGCGGGAAAGATATTTTATGGTGTTTTCAGCATTTCCCACTGCCTGAACGTTAACGTTCCAGTCGATATTCCAGACTTCTGCCGGGATCTGATTAAAAAGTCCCTCTCTGATCATTATATCCCGGAACTTAGCTTTGTATACTTTTGATAATGCTTTGACCGGCAGATAGAAATCTGTCCGGGACGGATGCCAAAGCCCGTCGGCGGATGACACGGCGCCGCCCGGCACGACATAGTGAATATGCGGATGATATTGCATTGTGCGACCCCATGTATGCAGAACGCCGAAAAATCCGGGCCGGTCGCCGCCGATGTGTTTTTCATCCTGAGAGAGTTTTTTCAAGGTGTCTGAAGACGCTTTGAAGATACCGCTATAGCCATCCTTTTGACAGCTGCGAATGAAAGGCCGTATCTGTTCAGGCACGGTAAACGTCACCATGTGATGATGCCCTGGCAGCACTCGTCCCAACTGCCGGTCCATCCATTCAAGCGCTTTCAGATGTTGGCAGACAGGACAATGCCGGTCACCACAGGAACGGTAAAAATGATGCTTGGCGCCGCATTCGGTGCATTCATAAACCGTCATGCCGCAGGCTTCTGTCCGGCAGGCGATGATGTCATTAATCACCTTTTTGTGATTTTCAGGCATGTTATCACCGAACCTGTCCAGGTATGCCGGAGCGTATTCAATGAAGATATCCTGGATGTCACTCATGATCGAACCCTTTCATCATGTTGTCAATAATTGCAAAAGCATCCTCCTGCCCTGTTTGGGTGAGATGGAGGTAAATCATTGTGGTTTCCAATTGGGCATGGCCGAGATACTTTTGAATCACGCGGATGTTAACACCGGCTTCGAGCAGATGTGTCGCATAAGAGTGGCGCAAAGTATGTATTGTCACTCGGCGTTTTATAATCCTGGAGGCAGCGCATGCCTGACGTAAGGCGCCTTGGACGCTGCTTATGGCCATTGGATTTTCAGCGTCAGCACGTAATTTTCCGCTGCGTCCCAAAGCGGGGAAAATGAGTTTCGGGTGCCGGTGAGTCTGCCAATAGCGTCGAAGCAAAAACAGGGTTTCATTCGGCAGGGGAACATAGCGGTCAAGAGCGCCCTTGCCGCGATGGACATGAATATTCATTCGGTGCTTATCAATGTCAGAGACTTGAAGGTTCAACCCTTCCTGAAGTCGCAGGCCACAAGCATAGACGGTCGCAAGGTATGTATAATTGTGAAATGTGCGGATACGCTCAAGGATGTTATATACCTCTTCGCGGCTGAGGACACATGGAAGGCGTCTTTCCTTTTCAGATTTGAGAATATTGAAAAGATACCATTCACGGCGTATGACGTGTTCAAAGAAAAAGCGGATACCGCAGTAACAGATTTTCATGGTATTAGGGGCCCATTTACAGTCGTTTCGGCGAAAGAGGAAATAGTCCCGCAGTTCTTCTTCGGTGATCAGGTCCGGTTCTTTGCCGACATGCTCGATCAACATACGAACGGCCCGGGCGTAACATTGTTGCGTGCGTTCGCTTTTTCCGTTGATCTGAAGCGCTTTGACGGTTTCTGCATACCACTTGGTGTGCAATACTTTAGCCATAATACATCTCCTTTCTTAAGGGTTGATAAATGGGATGTATTATGACATTAACAGATAGGATATGGTAGCGGTTTGTATGAATTGATAGGATGGAAAACGACTGGCAGGGGATTACCTGCTCTGCCGCGATAGCGGCTTACTTGAACCCCCGATTCTTTTCAGCTACCGGAAGCCCGGGTGCGCGGCTATAAAAAAGGGCGTTTTTCCTTTAATGTCAAAGGCGGACGCTGCGAAGATTGCCGCTCATCAGTAGATGGAAAATGCCTGAAAATACGGCATGGAGCGCAAAAATTAAGCGAAGCGGTTTTTTGCCGGCCTGAAGCCGCCAGCCTCCGGGTGGAATCAGATGCAAAAAATCGCTGCGCTTAATTTTTGCGCTCCTGAACTTTCCATCTACTGATAATTTTAAATCTGAGCCAAAAGCCAGAAAACCAGCATACCGACAATCACAGTGCCGCCTAACGATTTTGTCTTTAAAGCGAAGAGAAGGGTCGGCACGGCGGCCAGCAGCTCCGGTTTTAACAAATCAAGATGTCGCGGTTCGCCGTTTGTCAGAAGCGCAGGCATGAGCAGAGCGCTTAAAATTGCCGCCGGAATCAGATCAAGCCATCGGATAAACCATTGGGGGAGGCTGCGCCGGGATAGGAAAAACAGTGGCGCCCAGCGTGGCAGGTAAGTAACAAACCCCATGCCGAGAACAATTATCAGGTAGTCGTATTCAGCCATCAGAATTTTCCCCGCTTTCCGTCTTGATAAATACGCAAATTGTCACTGCCAGAACCGATCCGATAATGACATGCAGGTTGCCAGGTATAATTAAGGCGAAAATAACGGCAAAAATACCCGCCATGACAGCGGTAATGATATAGATACGGCCTCTGAGTTGAAATACCAAGAGACAGATAAACATGGCAATTAACGCATAATCGATGCCAAATGCGCCATCCGGTATCAAGGCACCGCTGAAACCGCCGGCAACTGTGCTGCCAACCCATACCAAGTTGGCCGTATGATTCAACACCAACGCCTGATTCAGATTCCATTTACCGGTTTTAAAGCGGGAATAATTGATTGCAAAACTTTCATCTGTAACGCCGTAAGCAAAAAGGGAAAGTTTACGCCTTTTCTCCGGCTTTAAAAAAACAGCCAAAGCGGAACTCATCAAAAGATGTCTTAAATTGACGATAAAAGCGGTGGCAATGATAGCTGTTGCGCCTGTGCCGGAAGCTATCATGGAAACCGCGATAAACTGAGCGCTGCCGGCAAAAACCACCACAGACATAAGGCCGATTTCAAACGGGGTCAAACCGGCTTTGCCAGCCAATACGCCAAAAGCGATGCCTATGGGAATATATCCAAGGCATATCGGCCATGAAGCCGCCAGCCCCGGCATGAAAACATTTTTGCAAGTATTGTTGATTTTATCCATACGCTTTTTCAATTTTTGAAGGAGTGCCGAACTTACAGTTTGGCATTTTGCAACCGTCTCTGCCAAACTGTAAGTTCGGCACTCCTACATAAATTTACAGATTTATTGCTTATGTACTTAATTCGGCTCGCGGTACAATGCCAAAACACCTGAGCGGGCCACTTTTTTAATTCCCATTGGCTCTAAGAGCCGAATCAGAGCGTCTATTTTTTCCTGCCCGCCAGTGGCTTCAATAATGTAGTGGGAGACACCGGTGTCAACAATTTTTCCTCGGAATGTTTCCACAATTCGATTGATTTCCAGACGATTCGATTCATTGGCTTTTACGCAAATCATGGCGATTTCGCGCTTGACCGCTTCTTGCCCGGTCATATCCCTGACTTTGATCACATTAATCAGCCGTCTCACCTGTTTCATGATCTGCTCAAATTGTTCAGGATTGGTTTGTGTTGTAATTGTAATCCGTGATATTTTCGGGTCCGCAGTGGGCGCACCGCAGATCGTCTCAATATTGTAACACCGGCTGGCAAATAATCCTGAAACCCTGGCCGTAACACCGGGTTCATTTTCCACCAGCATGGTGATGATATGTCTTTCATTTTGCATTTCAGATTCCTCTATAAAAATTTAGGCTACCGGCATAAAGCGAGACACTTATGTAGCGCGGGAAGCCGTCCCGCGTCGTTACCAGCCGCAGTGCCAAAAGCGGAACAGCTTTCCGCTCTACATCTATCCCGTCTTATGTGGGTATCCAAAATTTATAATTGCTGTAAGTTTTTTGCCAATGCTTCAAAATCATCCGCTTTAAAAATAACGGCAAAGCGCTGCCCCTGTTTGCTGTTTTGCTTGTAGAAAGTGATACAATCTTTAATAATTTTTAATGTTTCCGCTTCACTGAAAACACCGGGAAGTTCCCTGGCTAACTGCGGATGGCGTCCCAGCTTGCCGCCTAATTGGATTCGGAAGCCTTTTTCACCATCAATTAGTGTTCCCGTAGGACAAACCTTAATACATTGCCTGCATTTCAGGCAAAGGTTAAAATCTATCAAAGGCTTTTCCTGCTCATAATCTAACTGAATCGCATTTTCTTTGCATACATCCACGCAAGCCTCACAGCATGAACACTGCTCATCTGTCAGCAAAGGCGAACATGCGCCGATAATGCCAAAATCTTTAATCTGAGGTTGGGAACAGGCATTGGGGCATTCAGACAGTCCGATACGAAAATCATGGTGAAATTTAAGTTTTCCATTTACATGCGCCTTTAAGAAAGCGAGCATGTCAGACTCGTTTAAAAGCGCTTCAATTTTTTTAAGCAACCGCTCTCCGCTGACGGCTCTTTTAGGACATTCGCCCGAACTGAAACAGGTGTCAATCTGCCAACCCTTAACTTCTGAATCCATGTTTGTTAGAAAACGCTTGCGCGTCGCTTTGACTTCATCCAGCGTAATCCTGTTTTTCCCCTCGGCCGATGCTTCTTTCTCAACCCGTGCGCGCACTTTTTTTCTAACAAAAAAGGGAACCTTTTTAATTGCCTTTTCAGCCTCTTGCGTCCATTTCATTCAAACAATCCTTCTATATTATTATTTCTGTTATGTTAGTTCAAATAGTTGTGAGCCTCTGACGGTCCAAAATCCGAATCAGGCGTCCTTGGACCTCAATCAATCCTTGATCGCTCATTTTTGCAAACATACGTGAAAGTGTCTCCGGAGTCGCTCCCAGCATGGAAGCCAGTTGTTTCTTGGAGATGCGCAGATCAACAAAGTCATGGTGTCCCTGTTCATCGGACTGATAGAGTAAATAAGAGGCTACACGCCCCGGCACCTCTTTTAAAGAAAGGTTTTCAATCTGTACCGTAAATTCACGCAAACGCATTGACAGGATTGCAAACATGTTTAGACTTAAAGACGGATTCGCTGTTATCAATTTAATAAAGGCTGCGCGCGGTAAAAATAAAAGGCGGCTTTTCACCAACGATTGGGAATTGGCAGGAAACGGTCGTCCGCTAAAAACCGGCACCTCGCCAAATGGCTCTCCGGGCCCTAAAATGTGAAGAATATGCTCTTTGCCTTCAAAAGAGAGCTTAAACACTTTCACCTGGCCTTGAGCGATAATATAAAAGCCGTTGCATTCGTCTCCTTCAAAAAATATCGCTTCACCTTTATTATAACTGCGTGACACGGTAATCCGCTGAATTTCTTTAAGCTGATTTTCTGGAAGACCCTTGAATAAGGGTGTTTTAGCAATGACGCTCAAAATATTTTGCATTATTATGTCCTTTTTTTAATTTTTATCTGTTTTCTTGATCTAAGTCAAGGCAAAGCCTTTGAAAGTGATATAAATATCTTTTTAAAAAAGGACGCAAACTAAAATTTTATTAAAGGGAGAGGATTAAATTTTATGGGTATTGCAAGTTTTTTTAAAAATCTTTTCGGAGATTCCGAAGAGCAAAATCAACCACAACCGGAATCTGCCAAACAACCGGTTAACCAACAAGAGGAGAAACCAGCGATGTTTTGTTTTCAATGTCAGGAAACCGCCAAAAACACTGGCTGCACTGTCAAAGGTGTTTGCGGCAAAGATGGAGAAACCGCCAATCTGCAAGACCTTTTAATCCATGTTATGAAAGGGATTGCCGTTTATGGCGAAAAGGCTGATGAACTCGGCGTATCTTTGGCCGAAGCCGGTGATTTTGTAACCAAAGGATTATTTACAACCATCACCAACGCTAATTTTGACCCTGAACGCTTTAATGCTTTAATCCCGGAAGCTTTTCAGGTGCGCGATGATATTAAAACCAAATTTGAAGCGGCTTATCAAGAAAAAAATGGCGCCGCATTCGCCGAAGCGCTTCCGGATGCCGCCACTTGGACCGGTGATGTTGCCGCTTTCGCTGAAAAAGCGAAAACAGTCGGTGTTCTGGCCACAGAAAATGAAGATGTACGCTCGTTACGCGAACTTCTGATTCTTGGTCTGAAAGGTGTGGCCGCTTATGCTGATCATGCCGCTGTTTTGGGTTATAAGAACGATGACATCAATTCCTTTATGATGAAAGGATTGGCATCTGTCACAAAAGACCTGTCCGTTGATGATATGGTGGGTTTGGTGTTGAAGTGCGGTGAAGTTGCGGTTACGACTATGGCGTTGCTCGATGAAGCCAATACAACCACTTATGGTCATCCCGAACTCACGGAGGTCAATATCGGCGTCGGTTCAAATCCCGGCATTCTGATTTCCGGCCACGACCTGAAAGATATGGATGAACTGCTTAAACAAACTCAGGGAACGGGCGTGGATGTTTACACCCACGGTGAGATGCTTCCCACGAATTATTATCCGGCATTTAAAAAATATGATAATCTTGTGGGTAATTACGGCAATGCATGGTTTAAACAACAAGCTGAATTTACATCTTTCAACGGTCCCATTTTGATGACCACCAATTGTATCGTTAAAGTGAAAGACGCTTACAAAGATCGTATTTTCACCACTGGCAACGTAGGTTACGCTGGTGTGCAACATATTGCCGACCGTCCTGACGGCGGTGCCAAAGATTTTTCTGATATTATTGAACTGGCCAAAAAATGCGATCCGCCTACCGAGATCGAAACCGGTAAAATCGTTGGCGGTTTTGCTCATAATCAGGTGCTGGCATTGGCCGATAAGGTTATCGATGCGGTTAAATCCGGGGCTGTTAAACGCTTTATCGTTATGGCCGGATGTGATGGCCGCCAGAAAGCGCGCTCCTATTTTACCGAAGTTGCTGAAAAACTTCCCAAAGATACAATCATTTTAACCGCTGGTTGTGCCAAATATCGCTACAACAAACTTGATTTGGGCGATATCGGCGGCATTCCGCGCGTACTTGATGCGGGACAGTGCAACGATTGTTATTCTTTGGCGGTGATTGCACTTAAATTGAAAGAAGTGTTTGAATTGGATGACATTAACGATCTGCCGCTCTCTTTCGATATCGGTTGGTATGAACAAAAAGCCGTAGCCGTACTTCTGGCGTTGCTGCACTTGGGCGTCAAAGGTATTCGCTTAGGGCCAACGGTGCCGGCTTTCTTATCTCCCACGGTACTCAATGTTTTGATTGAAAATTTCGACATCAAAGCGATTGATACGGTTGATGGTGATATAGAAGCGATGATGAATGCGGCATAGTCGCAAGTGATTTATTATCAGCAGTCAGTTTGAAATAGGGCTGGCTGCTGATATTCTTACCATATTCAGGATTGCAAACTTCAGTTTGCGTCACAGCATCGGAAACTGAAGTTTGCAATCCAAGTGGGGAAGTTATTTCGTCCTTGATCCTTACCAAAGGAGATAAATATGCCTCAGATAACTATGACATTGCCAGAATATATTTATCAACCCGTTAAACGGGTGGCGCAGTCAAGTCACAAACCGATTGAAACTGTGTTATTGACTGCCATTAATGCATCTTTACCTCCTTTGGATGGTTTATCATCTGATTTAATCGAAGAATTGGTTGCACTGGAAACACTCGACAGCAACGAACTTCGTAAAGTGCTTTTAGAAATAGTGCCGCTTGATCAGCAGGAGAGGATAGAGGAGTTGTTGTATCAAAATCAGATTGATGACCTGGCCAAAGCTGAAAAAACCGAATTATCATCACTTCAGAAAAACGCCGACCGAGTCATGCTTCGCAAAGCACGGGCAGCCGTTTTACTGCGTTTTCGGGGTGAACGTCTGCCCACGCTAGCCGAGTTGCGCCATTTGACTATCGGAAAGCGACGAAACCACTTTAGTCATCATTCTTATTTCTAATCGAAAGTAAAAAGGAACTACCATGAAATGTCCTGGCCAAGATATGCAATATTGGAAACCGGGTGCGATTTTCGATGCAAAATGCCCTGAATGCGACCATACTGTAGAATTTTTCAAAGATGATACAGCGCGCACCTGTGATAAATGTGGCCATCGTTTCGCCAATCCCAAGCTGGATTTTGGATGCGCCGCTTATTGCCAATATGCCGAGCAATGTATCGGAACGCTTCCGCCTGAAATTGTCGCCCAGCAGCAAAACTTGCTTAAGGACCGGGTGGCAATCGAAATGAAACGCTATTTTAAAACGGATTTTAAACGCATCAGCCATGCCACTCGCACAGCGCGTCATGCCGAACGCATCGGGCAAAATGAGAAAGGCGGTAATCTGGCGGTTATTCTGGTCGCCGCCTATCTCCATGACATCGGCATACCGGAATCGGAACGTAAACATAACAGCTCCGCAGCCAAATTTCATCAAGCAGAGGGGCCGCCCGTGGCGGAAGCCATTTTAACCAAATTAGGCGCGCATCAAGAATTGATTGATGAAGTGTGCGCTATTATCGGCCGCCATCATCATCCTGACCCTGATGGTTCAACCAATTTTAAAGTTGTCTATGATGCTGACCGAATTACCAATATTGAAGACCTGAATAAAGAAAACATGCAGGAACCCGCGGAAATTAAAAAAATAATTGATTCTGATTTTTTGACGGCCAGCGGACGCAAAGAAGCCCGAAAAACATTTGGACTGGAGGAATAAGATGAAAGTATTACGGAAAATAATCGAAATTGACGATGAATTGTGTGATGGCTGTGGCCAATGTGTGCCATCCTGCGCCGAAGGCTCGCTGCAAATTATTGATGGCAAAGCGCGTGTTGTGGCGGATAATCTGTGTGATGGTTTAGGAGCCTGTCTCGGTGAATGCCCTACGGGTGCTCTCAGTATCGTTGAGCGGGAAGCGGATGAATTTGATGAAGTGGCGGTTGAAAAATTTCTTGAGGCCAAGGCTGAAGAAGCGACTCCTCCGCCTGAAGCGGGGTTGATGCCTTGCGGATGTCCTTCCACCCAAATTCAAAGTTTTGCACCGGCAACATCGTGTCAACAAGCCAACCAGCCGACAACGATCACCGGTGGCGATTCGGCACTGTCACATTGGCCGATTCAAATTCGCCTGATACCTGCCAAAGCACCATTTTTAAAGGGTGCTGACATCCTTGTTCTGGCTGATTGTTGCGGAGTCTCTTTCCCTACGCTTCACAATGATTTCCTAAAAGGCAAAGCAGTGCTGATGGGATGTCCTAAATTTGATGATATACAGAGCTATATTGACAAATTTGCGGAAATTTTCAGTGTTGCTCAAATTAAAAGCGTAACAAGTATGGTAATGGAAGTCCCCTGTTGTTCCGGTTTGCCGATAATTGTAAAACAAGGAATGGAAAAAGCCGGTGTGAATCTTCCGATTAAGGAAGTGGTTATCAGCACCAGAGGTAAATTATTAGCTTAAAGAGTGCCCTTTATATGAGTTAAAAGTAGTTGTTTGCACTTTCTATCTTTTAATCTGAATGTAGCGCAATCTGTCTGAAAGATTACGCTACATTCAAAAAAGTGCTGACTGGTAAATGAGGGACCCTTTAAATTTTCTCTTTTCTCCCCGCGTAACCATTCCAGAGCATCCCCATAAGCCCCATGCCGGGTTGATATTCTTTCCCATGTAAAAATAATTTTTCCACACTTAAAGAACGAAGGTTCCTGGGATCAAGTTTTAGAGGATCTTGGTTCAGGATTACCATATCCGCTATTTTTCCTTTTTCCAAACTCCCGCGTTCTTTTTCGTCAAAGGTCGTCCAGGCCACTTCGGTGGTAAACATTTTGAGTGCATCAATAATCGAAACCGATTGTTCCGGATTATATGGATGATTACATGCCCCATAGATTCCTTCAATCGGATCCGGATCAATCACGGGCGCATCCGAGCCGCCGCTGAGATGGATACCTGCATCTAAAATCAATTGCAACGGCGAGCTTTGCAGAACCCGTGAACCCAAAATGTCTTGCAGGTATTCCTCAGGCTCTAAAGGGCTGATTAAAAATCCGGGTTGAAGGGTAATCCCAATGCCCAATTCGGCTATTTTTTCCATGTCATCAGGATGAATCATGCACGCATGAATGATTGTATGCCGGTGGTCCTCACGGGGATAATCGCGCAACGCGGCTTCAATCGCACTCACCGCCCGAGAAACGGCCGCATCCCCAATGGCATGCATTGCAATCTGTAATCCGGCACGATTGGCCAGTTTGGCAAACTCAAATACATCTTCTTCGCTTTGGAAAAAATGCCCCGTATTATCCGGGTCGTTGCTGTATGGTTTATGCAATGCGGCGTCACATGCGCCAAAGCACCCATCAAGTGCTGTGGCGAAACATCCCCCCATACGCGGCAAATTTCGTTTGAGTACCTTCTTTGTATCCATGGTTTGAAAAAACAGCCGCGTTTGAAATTGATTTTTGCGAGTTTGGGCCTTTGCAATCAAACTCACTAACGTCACATCAATGTCTCTGGGAAAACCGATGCCTTCGGCCGCATGAATGAGTCCGATCCCTTTTTCAGCTAACAGATCAAACCCTTTGATGATGCTTTTAACCATATCTATCGGAGGAACCAGTGATGTCGCATAATCCGTGCCTGCGAAATAGGCTTCCAGAAACAGATGCCCGGTATCTGCGAAAAAACCGGGAGTTTTTTTAACCTTGTCAGGAAATTTTTCGATCATTTTTGTATTACAAATCGCCGAGTGTCCATCGTAACAAACAATAATCAAGGGGATATCAGAACAGACTTCATCTAATTCTTCCCGGACAATCAGTCGTTTTTCTATAACACGATGCTTAGACGCCCCGAAGGCGATAAGCGCCTTCTTTTTTTTATTTTGAACCATGTAATCTTGAATGATTGCCTGGATTCCCCGAATGTCTTTCGCTTTTCGCACATCAAAATAAGAGACGGCGATCAAAGCCCAATTCGAAAAATGTATATGCCCATCCCCAAAAGAAGGCATCAAAACACGCTTGCCTAATTCCACACTTATATCATCTTTTTTGTATTCCAAAGGTAAGGAGTCACCCAAATGGACAATTCGTCCCCGATCCTCAACAAGATATTTGAAAATATGGTTATCTTTATCTAAGGATATGATTTTTCCATGGTAAATACGCATAGCTTTTTATGAATTGATTTTTGAGCCGTTATGGATAGGCTTTCCTGAAGAAATCAATGCTATTCAATTATAGCAGAATGTAACCGTTTAATTCCCACCCGCCATCGTTCCCATGCTCCGGCGTTGGAACGTCTTACGCCGCATCCTGAAAGCTTGAATTAATACTGATTTGGTCAAAATATAAGGTTCCCACGCCAGAACATGGGAACCAGAGGAGGTATTACAGCAGAATGTAACGGTCAGCGGTGTTGCTCACATTTATAAGACGTTTTATTCGACCGTTGAAAAGAAGCTCGCCTTTAAAAATTCCCGGTTCAGGCGGGCGATATTCACAATTGAAATTTCTTTGGGGCATACCGCTTCACACTCTTTTTCATTGGAACAGTTGCCAAACCCGCACCTGTCCATGGTGTTGACCATCGACCAGGCTCTTTGTGCCGCTTCGGGCTTGCCTTGAGGAAGGAGCGCCAATTGCGATACTTTGGCACTGACAAACAACATCGCGGAACTGTTGGGACAGGCGGCCACACATGCACCGCATCCGATGCACGCGGCCGCATCCATCGCTTTGTCAGCGATTTCCTGTGAAATCGGAATGGCATTGGCATCGGGAGCGCCGCCGGCGTTCATCGACACATAGCCGCCGGACTGAATGATTTTATCAAAAGCGCTGCGATCTACAATCAGGTCTTTGATAATCGGAAAAGCGCGTGAACGCCACGGTTCCACTACAATGGTCGCGCCGTTTTTAAATTTGCGCATGTGCAGTTGACAAAGCGTCATCGCTTTTTCCGGTCCGTGTGCATGTCCGTTGATAACTGCACCGCACATGCCGCATATCCCCTCACGACAGTCATTATCAAATTCAACAGGTTCTCGGCCGGTCAGCGTCAGGTCTTCGTTGACCACATCCAGCATTTCCAGAAAAGACATGTGTGTGGAGATATTTTTTACATCAATCGTTTCCAGGCGGCCTTTAACGTCAGCACCTTTTTGACGCCATACTTTTAATGTGATATCAATGGTGTCGTTTTCTCGCATTATTTATAACTCCTTTGCGTCAAGGCAATATTTTCAAAAACAAGCGGTTCTTTATGAAATTCCGGCGGTTTGCCTGAACCTTTATATTCCCAGGCTGCTGTATGGCAATACTCTTCATCAATACGCAGGGCTTCTCCTTCTTCGGTTTTTGACTCTTCACGGAAATGTCCGCCGCAGGATTCTTTACGCACAAGCGCATCGGTTACCATCACTTGGGCAAATTCAAGAAAATCGGCTAAACGTCCCGCTTTTTGCAGGCTGAGATTATAATCGTCAGCCGAGCCTGGAACACGCACATTTTCCCAAAATTCGGTTTGAAGCTCCTTAATGCGCTGCAAAGCTTCAGTCAATCCGGCTTCATTACGCGCCATACCGCAATAATTCCATGTAATCTGACCGAGTTCACGATGAATTTCATCAACGGTGCGCTTACCTTTATTATTAAGAAAACTCTTAATGCGTGTGTCAACGGCGTCTGCCGCCTCCTTAAAGGCCGGATGGTCAGTGGTGGCGGATGGCCGCACTGTGCCGGCGAGATAGGGGCCGATGGTGTAAGGCAATACGAAATAGCCGTCAGCCAATCCCTGCATCAACGCACTGGCTCCCAAGCGGTTGGCTCCGTGGTCGGAAAAGTTGGCTTCGCCAATAACAAAAAGGCCCGGTACGTTGCTCATTAGATCATAATCGACCCACAACCCGCCCATGGTGTAATGGGAGGCCGGATAGATCATCATCGGCGTTTTATAAGGATCGTCATCAATGATATTGGCATACATATCAAACAGGTTGCCATATTTCTTGGCGATTACATCCTTACCGTCTCTTTTAATGGCATCTTTGAAATCAAGATACACCGCATAGCCGGTTGCGCCCACACCATTGCCGCGGTCACATTGTTCTTTGGCATTGCGTGAGGCGACATCACGAGGCACAAGGTTGCCAAAGCTGGGATATTTTTCTTCAAGATAATAGTTGCGCTCATTTTCCGGAATTGCGTTGGGCGGCCGTTTATCATCCTGATTTCTCGGCACCCAGACGCGGCCATCATTACGCAGGCTTTCGCTCATCAATGTCAATTTTGACTGGTAATCACCACTTTGAGGAATGCAGGTAGGGTGAATCTGAGTGAAACAGGGGTTGGCTAAAAAAGCGCCTTTACGGTACGCGTGCATGGCAGCGCCCACATTACAGGATGTGGCGTTGGTCGAAAGATAAAAAACATTCCCATAGCCGCCGGTGGCCAAAACAACGGCATCGGCAATGTGGCGTTCATATTCGCCGTTCACCAGATTGCGAGCGATTATGCCGCGCGCCTGTCCGTCAATCAAAACCAAATCGGACATCTCGCGACGTGGGAACATCAACACTTTACCGGCTGCAATTTGACGTGACAAAGAGCTGTAAGCGCCGAGAAGCAATTGCTGGCCGGTCTGGCCGCGCGCATAAAACGTTCGTGACACCTGAGCGCCGCCAAAACTGCGATTAGCCAAAAGGCCGCCGTAATCCCGCGCAAAAGGTACTCCCTGGGCAACGCATTGGTCAATGATATTGGTACTTAATTGGGCCAAACGATAGGTATTGGCTTCACGAGAACGATAGTCGCCGCCTTTGATTGTGTCATAAAATAAGCGCCAGGTGCTGTCACCATCATTGGGATAGTTTTTAGCCGCATTGATGCCGCCCTGAGCGGCAATACTGTGGGCGCGGCGCGGACTGTCTTGGATACAAAAACTTTTAACATTGTAGCCGAGTTCCGCCAATGTGGCGGCCGCGGATGCTCCGGCCAGGCCGGTTCCCACGACGATGATATTAAACTTTCGTTTGTTTGCGGGATTCACCAGCTTAATTGTGGAACGATAGCGATTCCATTTTTCCGTGAGCGGTCCTCCCGGAACTTTACCATCTGGTTGCATGGACATCTCCATTTTGAAGTTTGAAGTTTTAAGTGTAAAGTTTCAAGTTACCCTCTTTTCGGAGGAGGTGTGCAGAAAATTCAGGGTGCGTCACAGCATCACAAATTGAAAATTATGCATAACTTAAACCTTATCAACCCATAAAAGCGATATACAAAGGTAAAAACCCGAAACCGATGCCGAAAATAAGGCTAAGGAAAATTCCTATACCTTTGACAGACGGCATATATTTCGGATGATTGAATCCCAGGGTTTGAAATAAACTCCAAAACCCGTGACTGACATGAATCGCGACTACGACCATAGCAACTGTGTAGATCAATATATAAAGCGGGCTGGCAAAGGTGCTGGCGACGATATGAAAAATCGTTGTTTCGGTTTTATCCACAAAATGAAAATCGCCTAAGTGCAAAATGACGAATAACAAAATCAAAAACCCCGTGTAAGGCATTGTCATTGAGCCGATTGTCCGGCCGCCGGCGTTTTTCTTAACGACGTAGGCATCCGGCCGCGCTTTAAAGTTTTGAAAAAACAGCACTGTACCGGTGGTAATATGCACGATAGCAAACAATAAAAGCCCATATTCGGCAAGCGTGATAAGCGCCCCCATAGTGTGCAGTTTTTCAGCATACAGGTTGAAACTGTCTTTGCCGCCATAAATGGTCAAATTACCAACGAGATGAGCCGTTAAAAAACCGATAAACCCCAAACCGGTGAGTGTCATCATCAATTTTTTACCGATTGAAGATGATAAAGTCATAATAATCCAATTCATTTTAGCCTCCAAAAATAGTAATTCATAAACAAACCGTACCGATTAGATTTTTTTGGTAATAATGTCAATAAATTTTTGTATCCCAAACATAAGGCGGGCGAGTTAAAAAAGGATAATACATTTTTTATTATGTTTCGTATAAGGATGGCCAATGTTCTTGACACATCGTTTCAGTTGGTATATAATTTTTTGTCTATACTGATTATTATCAATGAAAAGTTTAGGAACGCAAAAATTAAGCGTAGCGATTTTTTGCATCCGGTTCCCCTGGAGACTTGCCGATTCAGGGGCTGGCAAAAAACCACTTCGCTTATTTTTTGCGCTTCATGCCATATTTTCAGGCAGGATGTCGCGAACTGTTGCAAAAAAGCAGGCAGCTTTCCACTTTACATATCTTGCATTATGGTGTAACCATAAAATATAAATTGGCTGAATGGTGAAGGGGGATATAAATCATATTTTATATTATATTTTGTACAAAACTGAACGAAATTATTTAAAATGACACAGCAGACTGATATTATCAACATGATTATCAATGCGGGGCTGATGGTCCAATTTGTGCTGATGCTTCTTTTGTTTTTTTCGGCTATGTCATGGGCCATTATGATTATTAAGTACCGATACTTAAAGAAGGCTTTCAGGGAATCCGCTTATTTCACAGATTTTTTTTGGCGAAGCCGTGATTTTGCCGATGCGTATGGTAAAGCGCGTAAACTTACGAAAAGCCCGGTTGCCCGAATTTTCAGTGTAGGTTATTTAGAACTGCAAAAATTAAGTCAGTCTGGCGCACCGTTGTCCGGGAAATCATCCGGTTCGAACAAACCGACTTTGAGCGGCCGTTTTGCCGGCACTGACACGGTTCAGCGTGCGTTGCGACGGGCGATTAACACCGAAATCACGCGCATGACTCAAATGGTGCCTTTTTTAGCCACTACCGGCAATACGGCTCCGTTTATCGGTTTGTTCGGAACGGTCTGGGGAATCATGAATTCTTTCCATGATATCGGGGCGAAAGGTTCGGCCTCATTGGCTGCGGTAGCACCCGGCATTTCCGAAGCATTGATTGCCACAGCCGCCGGCTTGGCGGCCGCCATTCCAGCGGTCATCGCTTTCAATTTTTTTATGCAAAAAATACGGATCATTGAAACCGAACTGCAAAGTTTTGCAGCCGATTTTTTAAATATCATAGATCGTGACCTCATCAGAGATAAGGAAGAAGACGATTAATGGCGATGGGAAGCAACCACGACCGGTTGATGTCTGATATCAATGTCACACCGTTTGTTGATGTCATGCTTGTGCTGCTGATTATTTTTATGGTAACAGCGCCGATGATGATTCAAGGTGTGAATATCGCGTTACCACAAACCACATCTAAGCCGCTGGTTTCCGAACAGGAACCGCTGGTGATTAATATTGATAATAAAGGCAAGATATTTATTATTGATACGGAAGTGAACTTTGATCGTTTACAACCTCAATTGAGCGGGATGCTCAATGCTCGTGAAGACCGCACCGTGTATCTGCGGGCTGATAAACAACTCACTTATGGTATTGTTGTTCGGGTGATGGCTGAAATCAAACGTGCCGGTGTTGAAAAACTTGGTATGGTCACCGAACCGGCGTCTGAAAATAAGAAAAAACGAAAGGCTGAAAAAAGTAGCCAATAAAAAATTATCTGAAGCAGACCATGCTGAAAAAAAAGCGGTTAAAGTTATGGAACGAGAAGAACGCACACTTTTATTAACGTTTGGTGTTTCTCTGCTATGCCACGCAATCTTTTTCGGATTGATGCTATTTTGGCCTTCACAAAGCCCGGCACGTTTTAAGGCGCCATCCGCTATACATGTTGATATGGTGTCTCTGCCGGCACCGATTAATGATGTGCAAACCGCCATAGAACCAGAATCGGCTGCAACAGACCCGGTACCCGTGGAAGCAGCACCTCAGCCGCCTAAGCCGGATGAAATTAAACCCTTGATCCCGGAACCGGAAATAAAAATTCCTGAAAAAACAGAACCTGAGGTTAAAATTGAAGAACCTGAAAAAATTCCCGATAAACCACCCAAACATATTCAAGCAAAAGTTAAACCTAAGCCTGATAAACTGCCAAATAAGATTGTGTCATTAACACCGAAAAAGAAGACGCCTAAACCAAAACTTAAACCTAAAACGGCTTTAAAACAGAAAACGCAAAAATCTTCAAATGTAATAAAACAGGCCATCGCCAAACTTGAGACGTCAAAAAAAAAAGCCTCTTACGACCCTGTCAAGGCTAAACTTGACGGTTTAAGAAAAAAGCTTGGCAAAATTAAAAATACCGATACACCCAAAAGAAGCGAGGGAACTTATAGCGGCCAGTCACGAGGTAAATTCAGCCTTGCACTTGCCGGCAAATTGAATATTTATAAATACGGTCCTTTACGTGACAGCATCGTACAAAACTGGGCGTTTAACCCTGGTTTAGCAGGTGGTGGCACTGATTTAGAAGTTCAGCTCCTTGTTAAAATTATGGCTAACGGAAAAATAGGCAGCATTGAATATGTAAAACGATCCGGAAACGCTATGCTTGATGAATCGGCTTATCGGGCGATTAAAAAATCTGACCCGTTGCCGCGTCTTCCTAAGGGGCTGCCCTATTATGAAATTGTTATGGGGTTTGGCCCATCCGGCTTAAATTGACAGGTGATTGTATTAACCTCTGTAATTTCAAACAATCCGGTTTAAAAAGACCGGATTTAAAGGTAAAAACTGGAATATAATATGAATCTGAAAAGCCGCTTTTTTAAATTTATGTTCAAAACTACACTTAATACGGCTGTCTCTTTTTTTCTTCTGATAAGCGCGGCGCAAAGCGCTGAATATGACTATTTAAAATTTACCAATCCTTTTATCAAAAAAATCCCTATCGCTGTTCCTGATCTAAGAAATATGAATGCTGATCCCGCCGTAAATGAATTAACGCGCCGGGGCGCGGACCGACTTTCCTCTAATCTGGCATTTACCGGTTTTTTTAAACTGTTAGACCGCAGTGCTTTTTTAACGGATCCGCAAAAAAATGAATTGATACCTTCAAATATTAAATTTAAAAACTGGACAGCTATTCGTGCTGAATACCTGGTTACCGGCAGCATTAAAGTTTTTGAAGGTGATATGATTGAGGTCGAATTCAGACTTTACGATACTTTCAGAGAAAATTTGAAAGTTGGAAAACGTTATAAAGGTTGGAAAAATGATCTTGATCGTATGGTACGGCGTTTTTCCAACGAAATCGTTTTTAATCTTACCGGCATTAAAGGTATTTTTAACAGTAAAATCGCGTTTATTTCCAAAAAATCCAAAAAAAAAGATATTTATATTTGCGATTTTGATGGCTCTAATGCCCAGAGATATACAAAAACGCAAAGTATTACTCTGTCGCCGGCCTGGTCCTCGGACGGTCAATGGATCGCCTACACATCGTATGTAAGGGGTAAACCGGATTTATATATACGTAATATCATACAAAAACATGGAGTTGTGATTCGTAAAAAAGGATCTAATATCACACCGGACTGGGTTCCGGGCCGTTTCGAATTGGCGGCGTCGCTTTCATTTTCTGGCGATCCTGAAATTTATTTGTTGACCGGCAAGGGAAAAGTGGTTAAAAGACTGACAAATAACAGGGGAATTGATATATCTCCGTCATGGTCTCCAGATGGAAAAAAGATTGCTTTTGTTTCCAAACGATCCGGAACACCGCAACTGCATATCAAAAATATTTCTTCTGGGGGATTGCAACGATTGACTTTTGTTGGCAAACAAAATACACAACCTTGTTGGTCTCCTAAAGGAGACCGCATTGCTTATTCGGGTATGCTAAAAGGTTTGAACCAGATTTTAGTGATATCATCAAAAGGCGGAGACCCGGTTCAACTGACTTTTGAAGGTGATAATGAATCTCCGTCCTGGTCGCCGGACGGTAATCTTATCGTTTTTAGCTCTACACGTGAAGGAGTTTCACGAATCTATGTGATGACAGCTATTGGAACCGACCAACGGCGGTTGATTGCTTTACCTGGTCAACAATCCGAACCGTCTTGGTCACCGGCTTTTAGTAATAATTAACATAAAAAAGGAGGAAAAAGATGCAAAGAAGTTTGATGGTCATTTTAACATTAGGGTGTATTCTCCCAAGTTTCTTAACAACCGTTGCATGCACTACGAAAAAAACAGCTGGTCTTAATCCGTCTGAGACACTCTCAAAAAAGGCTGAGGCAGCAGCGGAAGAGAGGCGGCAGCAACAATTGCTGGAAGAAGCGGGTCTCGCCGAGCAACAATCTGCCATTGCTCAAGAGAGGGAAAGGTTTAGTACTGATAACGTTCATTTTGCTTATGACAGCGCTATATTAACGCCGATCGGACAAAATGTTCTCAACCGAAAAGCTGAATGGCTGCGTAAAAATCTATCTGAAAGCGTAATTATCGGCGGGCATTGTGATGAACGCGGCACTACCGAATACAATGTCGCTTTAGGAGAAAGACGTGCAGTAACTGCTAAAAAATACCTGAATGATTTAGGTATCAGTGACAGCCGCCTTAAAACTGTCAGTTATGGCGAAGAGATGCCTATTGATATGGGAAATAACGAAGAAGCTTGGGCGCAAAACAGACGTGCAGAGTTTAATATTGAATAAAGAGCGGAAGGTAACTATTTGGTTTTTATTTTAAGGGATTTCCTGAAAATATACCCGCCTGCAATATTATAGGTATCGGGTATGTTATTTATCAGGAAACTCCTGATAAGAAAGCTATTTGTAGCATCTATCCTTCATTTATATTTATCAATTTATACCTTAGAGTAAAACGATTTTGCAAATCGCTCTGAACACTTTGCAAGATCGTTTTACAAGTGATAAAAAATGTAAACTGCTTTTTATCAGCTTCTTATAAAGGATACCTGTCAGTTTATGTTTTTTCGTTCTATGGTGTGCGAAAAGACGACTTTTCAAAATCTAATGGCCTGTTTTCAAATTTTGGCTGATATTATAGTACAGGACACATGAATTGATACTGAAATCGACATCAATTGCCCCTTAATCACGGTATTATTTGTGATATTTAAGTATCAAGTCATTTGACCTGACCCATAGTACCTAAAGTTTACGGAAAGATTAACAACGCTTTACGTCAGATTTATATCATTATGAAATTAGATCGATTTTTTTTATTTATGCTTTTTACGTTGCTCTTAGCATTTGGGCTGTATGGATGCGGTGCGTCGCAACGAGATGTTATGACATTGAATCAGCGCCTTCATAACGTTGAAAGACAAATGTCTGCACAGGCCAGTAATAGTCGGTCTTTACATCAGAATAACAAAAAAAAGGAACAAGAAAATCGCCAACAGGCGGCCGGTTCACGAGTCAGTATTGAGAATATGAAAGAACAGGTTCGGCTTCTGAGCGGCAAATCTGAAGAAAACAGCCATCGGATACGGCGTCAGATTAAATATCTTGAGGCATCATTTCGAAATCTTGAATCACGAATGGCGCGGATTGAAAAAACGTTAAACATCAAAACTACGCGTATCAATCAAATCGAAGCGTATCTGGATATAGAACCTAAGACCGCAGGTACCGCTCCTAAAACAAAACCAAAGGCTATCAGTCCAAAAGTGCTGTCAGAAGATGAAATTTACACAGCGGCGATTCAATTTATTGATCAGGAAAACTATGAAGCGGCCCGTAAAAAGTTAAAAGAATTTCTTAAACGTCATCCGAAATCCACACGCGCTGATAATGCGCAGTTCTGGATTGCGGAAACCTATTTTCGTGAAAAATGGTATGAGAAAGCGTTGATTGAATATCAGAATGTCATTGAGCGCCATTCGAAAGGGAATAAAGTCCCTGCCGCATATCTTAAACAGGCGCTGGCTTTTGAAAAAATCGGTGATAAGGCCAATGCCAGACTCGTATTAAAAGAGCTGATTAAAAAATTTCCGAAAGTAAACGAAGCTAAAATCGCTCGTCAGAAATTAAAGAAATAAGATAATATACCTGATAGCGCAAAGTTTTAATTGTCAATTTTGTACTGTCGAAATTGTATGCTAAAAATTATCGGTATAGACCCCGGATTAGCTGCGACCGGAGTAGGCATTGTCAAGGGACAGGGGAGTAAAATTGCAGAATATGCCTATAGTAGCATTTCCACGCCTTCAAAATCCGCTTTGCCAACCCGCCTGAATCAGATTTTCACCGAACTGGAAAACCTGCTTAAAAAAGAACAACCTGATCTGATGGTTGTGGAAGATATTTTTTCTTTGGCGAAATATCCAAAATCGGGAATAACGCTTGGTAAAGTAACCGGTGTCATTTTATTGGCCGGATGCAAGTGCAATACACCGGTTGTCGAAATCCCCGTGCGTGAAGCCAAACAAGTTTTAACCGGTAGCGGTAACGCTGGCAAAAAACAGTTTGAAATGACAGTACGCAACTTACTCAATTTACAGACGCCGATCAAGCCGTATCATGCCTCTGATGCTCTCGGATTAGCGCTTATCGGACTGTTTCGGGCAAAATTCTAATTGCAGGGTGCGTTAGGCATCAGCCATAACGCACTCTACATTTTGGATAGTTTGTTTTTTAGGAAATCCCTGACAAAATATCAAAATACTTATGATCGGTTATTTGGAAGGCACATTATTAAAAAAAGAAGATGAACGCATTCTTTTGTTAGCCAATCAAGTTGGCTATGAAGTGTTAGTTCCCGCCATTGTAATGGAAAAGTTTGAAAGCAAACAGGTCGGCGACCATGTTGCCGTATATATTTATTTCCAACAAACCGACCGACAGCCCAAACCTGTTTTAATCGGCTTTAATCAGGAGATTGAAAAAGAATTTTTTCAACACTTTATTTCTGTATCTGCCATCGGACCGTTAAAAGCGGTCAAGGCGTTGACATATTCCGTTTTTGAAATTGCGAACGCTATTGAAGAGCAAGATGTGGCCAAATTGGCTCTGCTTAAAGGAATCGGAAAACGCACAGCCCAAAAAATTGTTGCCACACTTCATGGCAAAATGAATAAATTTATTTTATCTGGCAATCAAACTGATGCGATACCGGATGCCAAAACAGACTTAACAGCGCATGTTTTTGACGTTTTGGTAAATCAACTGGGGCACAAAGCGACAGAAGCCCAACAATTGATTAAAGAAGCGTTAAAACGTAACCCTTTGATAGCGACTTCTGAACAACTTTTTGAGGAAGTTTATAGCGTTAATAAGGAACGGTGACGGAATAACTCGCCACATTATCTCAATCCTTATCAATTATCCTCCTCACGACACGTTTTCACCATCAATGTCATCTGAGCCGCCTGCCCTTCGACGTTTTTAAGCATCCGCATCAAAACGCCCAAACGGGGATCGTTCGGTGCAAACTCGGTCACTACAAAATCTTTTAATGCCGCGGGATGTTTTTTAAAAGCGAACACCTTTATATCTTCGGTACCGAACCAGGGTGGCGTGACGATGAAGCTGTGGTAACAAAAACAAACTCGCCCCTGTCACCACCGGTACCGCGAATAGGACGGCATTCAGGTTTCTGTTCGGTCTCGTCCATCACAACGGGCACGACTGTTCTGAAAATCTCGTAGGCGCTTAAATAGGGCTTGATGTTGCGTCTGAGGGTTTTGAGCGGTTGACCGGTAAAAACACTATGCCCGCCGCCGCCCAGATCGGCCACGGGTTCGTCGCCGCCGAATGTCATGCCCCAGCGGCTTTTATCGTTAAATATTTTAAGATAATATTTGTCGGTGATGGTCGCAGGCATGGCGCGGGCGCGCATGGTTTTTTGCACCAAGGTATTGTCAAGAAACGACTGCCGTTTGCCGGCCCGTGCATCGGCCGGAATCCACCAGCCATCGTCAAGCTGTAAGTCACGTTCGCCATGGCCGGCATAATAGATCAGCACACTATCGGTAGACAGGGCGGTTTCCACCAGTTTGCGCAGGGCATGTTCAATACCGTTCCAATCAGCTTCACAATTGAGCAAGTAACTGACTTTAAAACCGAAGCGTTTTTTAGCACAGCGCCTATGGCCTTGGCATCGTTGACAGCGGTTTGAAGGTCGGGAATGGCCGGATCCTTGTAATCGTCAATACCGATGATCACCAACGCGCGAAAAGTGCCAGGCTTGCCGCTGGCATGGCTGAGATCGGCGGTGTTTCTGATGATGCCGCGGTCAGCGCTGAATACGACAGTTGAGGTGACTGATAGAATTGAAATTGCAAAGATAAAACAGCGTTTTGAATTCATGACAGACTCCTTTGATGAGGATTTTATTCAGTCATAGTTATTAACACATTTTAACGATTTCCTTTTAACATATTGAAAATTATGCAATTACTTCTAATCTCATTCGTTCGGTTTTACAGAGCTGTCGCCGCAGATGCCATGTATACTTACATCCAGGGCGAGCCTGAACTTTCCCGGATTTGTCCAGGCGCAGCCCTTTCTGAAAAATTCTGCGAAAAAGAGTTTTTCGCAGCAAGGTCTGAAGCGCTTCAGGTGGCATCTCGGCCTGAAAAATCTTTATAAGAGTCATCGCTGTGATTTTGGAGATAATCCGGAACTCATTCGCCTTCAGGCCATGGAAAGGCAGGCGTTCCAGGTGATAGTGATTTTTCAATTCACGAAACCCGGCTTCGATGCATCACCTTTTATGGTAAAACCTGTACAGCCATACCGCCGAAAGCACCAGGTTGCCAGCATGCCATAATAATTAGGTCTTTACATGCTGTCTGCCTTTTTTTTCGTCCGATTTATTCGGCGGACAATAACAATTCTCGTTCAGACGCCGCTGGTAAGTGTGATCTTTTTCATGTCATACAAGGCGACGCCTTTGCCCACGGGAATAATTGCGGTGGATTTCCACCTGACCAGCTTTCTAAAGAGTTTTTTCCCGATTCAGATCGCATTAAAAGTCGCGGGAGCTCCGATGGCGTACCCTGGAGAAAGTTTTTTCAGAAAAAACAGGTTCTCATGCGTCATATACGCGCTGTCCGCCCGGACGATATCAATACGCAAGCCTAAGGATATCAATCTTTTAACAGCCTTTTGAAAGTGATCTTTCGGATTGGCGCCACCCGGTGACAGCTTCGCATCGACGAAAATTTTTCCGATAAAGGCAGCCGAAAGTTGAAAACAGGGCCTGCCTTTCTTTTTTCAGTTATACCCTGCCTCCGCGCCCTCTTTTAGGGAAGATGATGACAGCAGCGTTGTCACATCAATATCCACGACTCTCTGTCCCACCGCACCGGGACAGGATAACAGTTGAGAACAGCGAGTCTTTATCAGACCGCTTTGAATCATGATAAGTTTCCATGAGGCCATGGAATTCGTCAGTTCACCGACGGCTGCCATGATTCAGTCGACACCGTAAAGTGTGTGATATGATGTGTGATAACTTCTGATTTCAGGATAAAACTGTCGATAATGATTTTGATATTCGACACCTGTGATTTGCATAAGGATTACAGACCGGAACATTCTCATGGGGCTGACGATGCCTGAATACGCAAAAATTTTTAACAGATAATTATCGATAATTGTATGAAATTCTGAAAATACATGCAATGTATGAAGGACGGCGGGCTGAACAATATGAAAATCGGTTATCATTTTGAATCTCCTTTTAATGTCTGAAGCATAAAAATGATAAAATGATTACGATTTCATATTTTTCAATGTCAGCAGACTGGCAGTCGGCAGTGTCTGAAAAGTTGTGACTCCGCTCTGAGCCATACAAATTGCGGGTTTACAGTTTTTCGATAAAAATATCGTTCAAATGAAATATCCTTTTAATCTTTTCAAATCAATTGGTTAGCAGATAATCTTAAAAATGTGTTAAGTAAGCGGATACCGGACAATCGGAACATGGTAACTTTAAAAATATATCATCCCGTTTTCATTTGGCCTTAAAATAAAAATTCCCTCGTAAAGAGGTCGATTCCCACGGAGTCTGCTTGTCGCAGGACTGTTTCATCACTGTCACGCGCACACGTTGAAACATTTCCAAAACAGTGATGTTCGGTGTTGACAGGTTTTTAAGTAGAGCCTGAGTGTAAAGTCCGTTTTTTCCCGATCCGTCCGTAGCCGTTTTTCCCGGTGAAGTCGCATAAGCGATCAGAGAACCGGAAGGCGCATTCATAAAGGATAGACCGTTTCCTTTGGTGTTGCGCGTCCAGCTTCTTTCAAAGGGATTGTCGCGGCAGGCGTCTAAAATCATGGGTAGTCCTGGACAAAGTAGTGGTAATAAAATCAATTGATATTGGCATTATAATGATGAATAAAATACCTGATGGCTCCAATGTGATTTGAAAGCTTTTTCGAAAATGAAAGAGTTTTTCTTACTAAACGAGAAATACGTTGTCTCATAGTACAATTAAAACGTTCAATACGATTTGAGTGTAACCTTTTTCAGTTTTTTGTATCAACCATCAAAGCCGCATGGATTTTCACATTCATGCGGCTTTATCAGTCAGAATGTCATTATAGTAGTCATCTGCTGTGCCTGATGCTTTAAGCACACCGCCATAAAGCCTACTCCTTTCTGATTTCATGTGCCATTCCCAGTAAGCATCCCAGTCACCACCAGTATAAACCGACCTGAGTGGAAGGGTCGATTCAACCCCTTCTATCGACTGTCTGCGGCCGGTTCCCTCCATTCGGTCTTTCACCGTATGCCCGCAGGTAGATTCCACAACTCCGCCACCTATTGGAAATCCCGCCTTCAGGTATTCGTCATAATGCATCCATTGGCGATGATTCTCTGAATATCGGATGACCCACTTTATAGCATCTCGTTTACTTTTACTTGGCTTTCGCTTTTTTAACGTCTGTTTCAAGCCTCCGATAACTCGACCTACATTACCCAGCAAAATCGACAACTGCTTTTTATAGACCTGTTTATCTGTTTCAGGATTATTTTCACCATATAGCGCATTACCCGCCGCCCATAAATATTCCACAACATGGATTATGTCCGGAATCCCTACATAATATGTCCCGCTGAACATTTCAGCTACTGAATTCCACAATCCTGATGCTCTGTCCATAACCACAACCCATGGTCTCAGATCATCAGGATTCCCACTTTCAGCATCATCCATAATTTTTTCTACCACCTCCTTTTTACTCCTTTCAAGACTGGCTGTTCTACGAATATTCCAAGCTTCAGGAGGTCTCAGAACGATAACATCGGTTTTTTTATCAGCCTTCGTTTTTTCAGGATATATCAGATTATCCGCTACCACCTCAGGCGTTCGTTTATTTTTATTAACAGTATAGCTGACACCTGCCATAGCCTCTTTTTTCTTTTGACGCTTTTCTCCTTTACCCTGACGCGCTTTAAGCTTTGCGGCCTCTTTTTTAATTACCGGAACACCTTTGCCATCTGACTGAACTGCTTGAATCACACCTTCTTTTTCTGATGCCGGCAATTCTTTTTCCTCATAAAATTTATCGTAATGCTTTCCTGTATCACGATTTACAACTTCTAAACGACTTGAACTCACTTTCAACCCTGATAGCTCAGCCTGGGTAATCACCGATTCTTTAAAACTATCACGGATACTCTGCGTATCCATCCATTCCTGTAAAAGATAGGAATAGCTGCGTTCCGGAAGATCAGCCGAGGCATCTAAAGGCATAACTCCGGACAGACCCACACTATGATAATATGTTCGCGGAACTTTAATTTCACCAAAAACAGAAAAATAATCACGGCCCCGCAATGTGCTTACTTTTTCCAATATAGCACCATTATCTAAAGGTGATTCCGCACCTATATCGCCAGTTCCTTTTTCTGCAAAACAGCACTTCATCACCGCTAATCCGATTTGCATAATCCTTGAAAAAATCACTTTCTCCATATCATAGGCTTCTAATTTCTGAGCATCAGTTTCTACATATTTAAAAAGTTCTTGCAATTCTTTTTCACCGTCTAAAATGCTCTGTTCTACTGAAAGTGCTTTCATTTTTCCATCCTTTGCTGTAAACATTGAAGTTATTCCACATGTTTTAGCATATTGGATGATATCTTGATAAGCACTATTTTAAAATGTTCTATATTTGTAGTCGGTTATTGTAGACTCAAAAAGGTTACACTCATACGATTTGTCAGCCCTGTTTCTTTTCCAACCGATTTGTGGCGTTTTTTAGGAAAAATCACATCATATGCTTTCCAAAAATTTGTATAAGAAACAGCGCATTGTCTATAAACAGGTGGTAATGAATTCCATAATCCCAGAGCCCCTTTTTTGTCTCTGCCACCAATATAAGCTCCGACAATTTCTCCCGTTTCAACGTCAATCGTCAGCCAAATCCATTGTTTATCACCTTTGCATATAACAAAAGACCGCATCTCGTCACATTGGATAGTGATTTTTCCTTTTTTTTGGGAGTCGCATCAATTTCTTTTTTCACAGCATCATATTTTTCATTAACATAATCTTGTAACCGACGCTCGGAAACCTCAACCACTCTGGCAATCAGGGCTGTTCAGTTCTAGCGAACTCCGACATATAGTACAGGACACATGAATTGATACTGAAATCGACATCAACTGCCCCTTAATCACGGTATTATTTGTGATATTTAAGTATCAAGTCATTTGACCTGACCTATAATTAAGGGCATTATTGAGGTTCATACAGTTGCCAAAAAGTTCGAGGCTGACATTTTTAACATTGTTCTTTCTCAAGATATTGATAGCAAAACTTCTCAATCTCGCAAAGATATGAGGGTTCGTTCGAATTCGTGACCGGTCTTCTTTCATCGTCACGTCACGGACATGATGATTTCTGTTTTCAATTCCCTGATGATTTCGGATAGCTTTACCGAACTATTGTGCGCCTGAAACAGCAGTCGAGATATAGAAGGAGGTCTCATCACTGTTCACCCGGGTTTTGGTTTCAGTGTCAAAGACCAGCCGATTTCGTTCCATTTTTACAAGCGCCTCGGTTAAATCCTGTTTTTCATTGTGAGTAAAAACAGGTGCTATGAAAACCTCGGCTTTACGACTTTCTATCCGATTACGGGTTTTGGTTATCGGTTCCTGATATACGTCATCAGGGATTGCGGTTTCAGAAATCACGATACTGTCATTCAATAATGTCTTCAGGTTCGCTTTCACCTGAACAATAACGTCATTGCCGATCAGTTTAGCTGTTCTAAGCGTTTTCACCTGACAATGAAGAGCATCGAAGGTGAATATGTAACCGGTAAGACCCAAAGCTTCGATTAAACGTTGTGCCGTCGGAATCTCATCAGTCTTCGCAGCAATCTCCTCGTGAGCTGAAATAATATGACTGTCACTAAGAAAGGCGCTCTGAATCAGAACCGCCTTCAGGTCTTTGAAATGATCGAAACTGCTGCGCAGAACTTTTCCGTCGCTGCTGATCAACCGATTTCGGTTATCGTTTTCTGCCAGAATCACACTGTACTGTCGAAAACTTTTTTCAAGAGCGGAACCTGATGTACCTTTAATAATGTCACGAATGGCAGTATGGGCCGGCATCCCTTTCCAATCTGATTTAAACATTTTATTAAAGGTATTATAATGGTTTACAATAAATTTTTGTACTTTTCGATAAGAATCCGCCCAACTTAAAATGGCTGAAACTGAAAAGAAAAGGGTAGTGGTATACGAGTAATGATACGATAATAAACTATTAAATTTTAGCATTTT
>JAUCGF010000120.1 GCA_030378005.1 Desulfococcaceae bacterium HSG9
TTGTGTCAACATCTCGCTGACGGGTAGGAGTGCTGACTTCAGTTTGCCAAAACGCTCCAAAAGCGGCAAACTGAAGTCAGCACTCCTGATTTTCATCTGTCACCTTAAACTTGACACTTTAAACTTCAAACTTGTAACTGACGAGTAATGTAGTAGAATTTGAAAATTGTCTGAATCAGAATTAAAGAATGAGTAGAATTCTGATTCAGACAATTAAAGTTAAACGCATATATGGGTGCGTCAGGAACACCGCTTAACGCACTCTGCCTACCTGAAGATACTTCATCCAAACCCAAGCGATTCCGCACCCTAAAAAATAATAGGGAAAATCGGACCAGAAAAAGGTCGTTCCCAGAAGCGTGCGCCCGATAAACGTACTCCGCAGCAATTCTAAAAACGGCGGATGCCATAGCTGTAGAAATTCCAGAGCGCAGGTCGCCATTAAAATGATGATAGCGATGGAAGCAGGGCGCATCGCCGGCCTGATTAATAGAAGTAAAAAACACCAAAACAATTCATAAAAGACGCCGTTGAACGAATTATTGACCCATTCTGACGCCGGTCCGCGGTAAAACTTGCTATAAAATCCGATGGGTATGATAATCAGAAGCCAGATAGCTGTTTTTTTTTGTTGATTTGTCAGTGTAAAAAACATACCTTATATCATTTGCGTTAAATAATCGTCCAATCTAAAAAATCGTATCCTATGCGAATTTTGGGTATAGTTTATAATCTTACTCTTGCTCGAATGACAATAGTAAGAGAAAGAAAAAATAACCTTATTAGACGATATAAACGGCGTGGTCAAGATTATTGGGGAACAAATATAAAAACTATAAAGGATTTTACATTATGAATGAACCACAAAACACTGACAGCAATTCGGACGCTATGGACATTCAAAAAGAGCTGTACAAAAAATATGCCGGCGGCGGCCCCCGTTTTGCCGGAATGCGCAATACAGCCTATTTTTTGTTTAAAAAGTACAGTTGGATCATTGTATTAAAATCGGCTTTTTTTTTCAAAAGATTGCTTGATATCATGGTTTCCGCAATCATGCTTGTTTTACTAGCTCCCTTGTTTTTGGCCACCGCATTGGCGATCAAGCTGGAAAATCCGGGGCCTGCGTTTTACAGCCAAACGCGCGTGGGCAAATGGGGCAAGCTGTTCACAATGTATAAATTCCGATCCATGATTATGAACGCCGATAAAATGAAAGACGAATTGATGGATAAAGATGAAGCCGGAGGCGTAATTTTTAAAATAAAAAAAGACCCGCGTATCACCCGTACGGGCGCTATTATCCGCAAACTTTCCATTGATGAATTGCCTCAATTGTGGAACGTTCTCAAAGGTGATATGTCATTGGTGGGGCCGCGGCCGCCGGTACCTCGTGAAGTTGCGGAATATGAATATTCAGACCGCAAAAGACTGGATGTTATCCCCGGTATCACCTGTATCTGGCAGGTGAGCGGCCGAAGCGACATCGACTTTGCGGGCCAAGTGAAATTGGATGTGCAGTACATTGAAAGCCAGTCATTGCGTACGGATTTATTAATCCTTTTAAAAACTGTTCCGGCCGTGGTATTGGGAAAGGGGGCGTACTGATGAATCAAGAAACAGTTATAATTCTCGGCATTCCGATTGATAATCTGACGTTAGACAGCGCGCTGGAAACGATTTTCAGCATGATCGACGCTTACGCTCAAGACAGCCGGCCTCGACTGATTGCCACCGTGAATGTCGATTTTGTGGTCAATACCTTAAAATGGCGGCTGAAATCTATCCGCCATCCCGAACTTCTTGATATTTTAAGACGTGCTGACTTAGTGACAGCCGACGGTATGCCCATTGTATGGACAAGCAAACTGTTAGGCGCGCCCCTTCAAGAACGTGTCACCGGCGCGGATATGGTTCCGGCGCTGGGGCGCGAGGCTGCTGAACGAGGCAAATCCCTTTTTCTGTTAGGGGGCAAAGGCGATGTGGGGCAACGCGCCGCGGATGTGCTTACAAAGCGCAATCCCGGTCTGGAGATTGCCGGTGTTTACGCGCCTTTTGTTCATGTTGAAGGCGAGGCACTTGATTTTACCGAACAAGAAGACCGTGAAATTGTAGAGCGCATCAATCGTTCCGGCGCGGATATTTTGTTAATCGGCTTCGGAAACCCCAAGCAGGAAATCTGGTTTGAAAGGAATCGCAATCGCTTAAACGTTCCGGTCTCTATCGGTATTGGCGGCACGTATGAGTTTATTGTCGGCACGGTGACACGGGCGCCGCGATGGATGCAAAAAACCGGAACCGAATGGATATTTCGGATCACCCAAGATCCCAAACGGCTTTGGAAACGCTATTTTGTGGGCTTTTTTAAATTCGGCCTGATGATTTTCCCGGCGGTTTTATATTATCGCTACAAGAATCTGATGTATAAACTGACTCATCGTAAACCCGTTGCGGAAAACGGCGCAGATATGTCTGTCACTGCAAATCCGTATATTACGGTGATAAAATTGCCCAAGCGCTTAGATGCCGCTTATGTATCAAAGGCCGCCGCTTTCATCGAAAAAGCGACCCGGGAAAACACTATGCCGGTCTTGGATTTTCATCAATGCGCTTTTATCGATTCAAGCGGATTGGGCTATATTGTCAAACTATGGCACAAAATGGCTGAAAAAAATGCAAAACTGTTCTTTACCGGTGTCATGCATGCGTCAGTTGTGCGTTGTTTTAAGTTGAGCCGGGTATATGATATTTTTAAAGACCTGATTTTTGAAAACACCGCTGACGTTCTGAACCATATCAAACTGAAAAGACCGCTACCCTCTTTTTATTATACAATGACATCTGAAGATAAATTTGTTATAATGACGCTTTTCGGAAGATTAGACGCCGCGCAGATGCTTAAATTAGACGTTGCCACCATCATCCGTCAAATAGGGCGTAACCCTCTTCTGATGCATCTGAAGCATTTGAATTTTACCGACAGCACCGGCCTGAGGCTGTTTTTGAAGCTTTTTAAGCATTGTTCGGGTCATAATAAAACCTTTATGCTTTGCGAACCTTCAGACAATTTCGCCCAAATGCTTCGGATAACCAAGTTAAACACCCTGTTTGAAATCGAACCGAATCTTGCGGACGCACGCAAGATGCTGGAGAAATAAAATGAAAGCGATCATCTTGCCTGTCGGAATTACGGAAAGCCTGAAACTCCTTACGGATCATATCCCTGAAAATCAGCTTCCGGTTGCCAACAAACCTGTGGTGGAGCACCTCATTGAGCTGTTAGTGCGAAACCGGATCACAGATATAATTTTCGTCAAAAAACATCTCCCATATCAAACCGAACAGTATTTCGGCGGCGGGGAGCGCTGGGGAGCGACCATCACTTACGCGCTGATTTCCGAATATAAGAGCATTACCCATACTCTGTTGCGTGTCGATGCATCCAAAATGGATGATTCGTTTGTTTTTCTGCCCGCCAATTGCGTCACCAATTTGGACCTTGCCGCGTTTGCCGATTTTCATTTTCATAACGGCGCTGATATTACATTCTCTCTTCCGGCAACTAAGGAAACAATGACATCAGACAAGGCGGCCCGATTACGCCCCTGGCATCCCTTTATTCTGACGCCTCAAGCGCTCGCCTGCGTTATAACCCATAAAACAACCGATGATTTGCCGAGCATTGTATCTTTGCTGGGCAGTCAAAACCTCGCAAGTTCAATTTTTTCATCTGACTACGATTTTTTATCAATCGATTCTTTGGCCGATTACTGGGAAGCCAATAAGCGTATTTTAAACGGCGATTTTAAGGGTATTTTAATCCCGGGGCGGCAGTCGTCATCCGGTGTCTGGACGAATATCGGAGCCGGCATTCACCCGGATGCCAAAATAACCGCCCCTGTTCTGGCGGGTGCCGGATGCAATATCCTTGAAGGCGCTCAAGCAGGCCCGAATGTCATTTTGGGAGATCACGTTATCGTTGATCACCATGCGATTCTCAGCGACAGCATTGTTTTGGACCACACCTATATCGGCTCTCACACTCAAGTCAAAGATTCGGTTGCCGGTAAAGATTATCTGATCAATATTCCGGGAAATTTCAGCACGTTCATAGGGGATGACCGCATTATCGGAGATTTGGCCAAACCCATGGTTGCGTCAAAAGGGGAGCGGATGCTGAATCTGATATTGGCACTCATGCTGACACTTGTTTTGGCACCGCTGTTTATCATTTTATTCCTCTTTCATCTGCTGTTTCCATCAAAAAACTATTTTTCCCTAAAAAAACGATACAGCCGCTATGAGACGGTTGATATGATGGGTGGCAAGAAACCCAAAGCATTTGACCTGTACAGCTTTGACAGCCGTTACCGCTTTATCGGAAAAATAGCGGGGTTGTTCAATGTGATCAAAGGCGATCTCAATTTAGTAGGAGTGACGCCTCTTACAGAAGCGCAATTGGAGTCCATCGAACATGAATGGCAGACATTGCGCTTTCATGCGCCATCCGGCCTGTTTCATATTTGGGAAGTCGAGGGGTCTCCGGATATGAGTTGGGAAGAAAAACTGGCGGCGGACAGCTATTACGCGGCCATGCGCTCAATCAAGATGGATATGAAAATTTTGTTTAAACGTTTGTTTAGATGGTAATGCGTGAAACGTGAAAAATGAAACGTGATGCGTAATGAAGGTTAATAGGTTTTTGCTCTCAAGATTCACGTTTCAAAAATGATAATCTCACTCAAATAATTATTTTTATTATCAAAATGAAAAATACCACACCAATAGATCATAATATCTTTGAAGAATTGGAAGCGCGTATTGGGCGAGAGCATTTAAGTAAACGACTGCGTCGTCAAGTCAGCTATTCCGCGTTCAGATTTACCGGTGGAATTAAAATCTACTGGGAAAATTTTTATTTCTGCCATGTTATTTTGAAATTTTTGCTGACTGTTTCCGGGATGTTGAATCGGGGACAGCGTAACGCGCTGGATTATAAAATTGAAGAACAGCGCGTTCCTGTGAAAAATCTTCCTGATGCCTTTGAAAATTTTCGTATCCTGCATCTGTCTGACATTCATGTTGATGCGATAATTGACAAAGGAGAGCGTCTCAGGCTGATTTTGAAGGATATCCGCTTTGATCTTTGCGTCATCACAGGCGACTTCCGCTTCCGCACCTTTGGGGATTATGAAAGCACTGTCCGCGGCATGGAAGCGTTAGTCCCGGCTCTCAAATGCAAGCATGGCATTATAGGCATTATCGGTAATCATGATTTTATCGAGATTGTTCCCCACCTTGAATCACTTGGCATTAAAATTCTTCTAAATGAAGCGGTGCCGGTTGAACTCAACGGAGAAGCGATCTGGGTTGCCGGTGTGGATGATGCCTATTTCTATGAGGTTCATAACCTGACAAAAGCTTTCCGGGATGTTCCTGAAAATGTGTTTAAGGTTTTGCTGTCGCATTCTCCGGAAATCATATACCAAGCCGCCCAATGCGGAACTGATTACTACTTATGCGGACACACCCACGGCGGCCAGATTTGTCTTCCCGGCGGAACGCCTCTCATTACCAACTCCAAGTGCAGCCGCAAATTCGCAACCGGCCGGTGGCAATGCAATGGAATGTCGGGCTATACATCCAGGGGAACCGGGGCATCCGGAATTCCAGTGCGCTTTTTCTGCCCGCCGGAATTGGCGGTGCATGTTTTGGAACGTGAAGCGTGAAACGTGATGAGTGAAACATGAAGCATGAAACGTAAGATATGAAAATTAAAGTTGTTGCTAGCTTTCTAATTGCTTTCACGTTTCACGTTTCACGTATCACGCATCACGTTTCATTCTTAAAATAACATTCATAAAAAGAGTTTGAACAATGAAACCCAATTTACTAAAAGTACTGTTCATCATTGAGCAATGCAATCCTGAATGGGCGTCTGTGCCGCTTGTGGGTTATAATTTTTACCGGGGCATTCGCAAGCGTGCGGATGTAACGCTGGTTACCCATATCAGAAATAAAGCGGCTCTTGAAAAAGTGCGCAACGGCCATCGTATCTGTTATATTGAGGAAAGCCATAGAATCCGCAGATATTACCGGTTAGTCAGTAAATTAACGACCAGGGGCGGAGTGAACTGGCCGCTGCAACATGCGCTTTCCTATCCGATTTATGCCGAATTTAACAATCGCGTTTTTCGTAAATTTAAGGCCCGGGTGTTAAATCAGGAATTTGATTTGGTTCATGCCTTGACTCCGATGTTGCCGCGTTATCCGTATAAAATTATCAACGCCTGCAAAAACACGCCTTTCTTGCTTGGCCCGGTCAATGGCGGCGTTCCGTTTCCTGACGGTTTTAAAGAAGTGGCCAAAATGGAATTCGCCCATTTCAATTTTTTGCGCATATTCACCCGAATGCTGCCAGGTTATGCCAAAACTTACAAAACTGCGGATCGCGTTCTGTCCGGCTCGACTTACACGCTGAATATGCTTAAAAACATGTTTAATCTGAAAGCTGATCGGATCGAACTTTTTTACGAAAATGGCATTGAAAAAGATTTTATCCAGAAACCCCGCCAGATTGCCAAAGAATCGCTCGATTTACTGTTTGTCGGTCGATTAGTACCCTATAAAGGCGCCGATATGGTTATCGAAGCGCTGGGCCGGCTGCCTGACGCTGTTTTGAAGCACATCCGTTTGACCATCGTCGGAGACGGTTCCGAACGCAATGCGCTTGAACGCCAGACACTGAAACTAGGTTTAAATGATCATATCCGTTTCACCGGATGGATTGAACAAAAAGAAACGGCTGATTTTTACAAAAATTCCGATCTGTTCTGCTTTCCATCCGTAAGAGAATTCGGAGGAGCTGTCGCTCTGGAAGCCATGGCCTGCGGCCTGCCCTGCATCGTTGCCGATCATGCCGGTATCGGCGAATATGTCACTTCGGAAACCGGATTTAAAATAAAGCCTGAATCCAAAGAATTTGTAATTCAAAAGCTATCCGAAAAAATTCAAATCCTTTTTAACGATGACCCGCTTCGCTTGAAGATGGCTAAAAAAGCGGTTGAAAGAGCGATGGAATTTGAATGGGAGCGGAAGGCTGAAAAAATGACTGAGTTATATGATTCAATAGTAACGGTAAAACGAGTATAACAATTAAAACCAAAAAGACCGTTTGGCAATTTCAAATCGGCAACCGGAGCAAAGCATTGTATTTAATTAGGAGGTCTTAAACCATGATATTATCAAAATTAGATTTCATTGAAAATATAGATAAGGACGATTATTGGGAGATAAGAGACCTCAATTTTGGAATGTTCAATTTTATAGTCGGATTGAACGCAACAGGCAAAACAAGATTGATAAATGTTATTTCCAATCTTGCTAAACTGCTTTCACTAAAAATAAGCCGAAATATTACTTGGGCGGGAGATTGGAAATTAGAGTTCTTAAAACAGGGAAATATAAAATTTAAATATCATTTAAGCATAGATAAGGGTAAAATTCTATATGAAGAGATAAAAGAGGGCCGAAGAATATTGTTAAAACGGCAGACTGATAAAGGTGCTATTTATTCCGTAACCAAACGCAAAAAAATAACCATACACCCGCCTCCTGGCGAATTAGTTATCAATGTTCGTAGAGATATTAAAGAGTTTCCATTTTTAGAAGATATATTTGAATGGGCGGCCAGCTTCCTTGGGTATAAATTTACGGGTGCGAGACCTGATGAATTGATTGTTCCAATGAAAATTGATCAGAAGGCCATTTTAGAAAATCTTGGCGCAACTCCTCTAATTTTAAAAAAGGCTTTAGATGAAGATGAAGGAATAATCAACTCTATCATAGATGACTTTTCTGCAATTGGGTATCATATCAATCAAGTGAATGTTAAATCTGCAATTTTCTCTGGAATGCCAAACCCCGTTCTTCTCACAGTTGTCAAAGAAAATGATTTGAATTGCGAAACAGATCAAACCAAAATGTCTCAGGGGATGTACCGGGCATTTTCACTAATTGTTATCATTCAGTATTTATTAAAATTTAAAAAGAAATGCACCATCGTTATTGACGATCTGGGTGAAGGGCTGGATTTTGAAAGATCATCTGAACTGACGAAAATATTAATGAAGAAATTGAAAGATAGTGATATTCAAATGATTGTAACATCCAATGACAGGTTTCTAATAAATGCTGTTGATGTCGAATTTATAAATCTGCTTGAAAGGCACGGTCATGTTGTTGATTCATATAATTATATCAACAGCAGGAAGGCATTCAACGAATTCAAATATACCGGGCTGAATAATTTTGATATGTTTAGCTCAAAAATGTATAAAAATGCAGATGAGGATTAAATTGATTAAAATCGGAATATTTGTTGAAGGCCAAACTGAAAGAATTTTTGTCGTAAAGTTTTTATCGGAATATCTTGGAGGCGAACACAATTTTTCTAGAACAGAAATCATAAATCTTGGATCAAAAGGGACTAAAATTATTACAGAAAGAAATTTTCCTCACGCTGATTTTTACTTTTTGATCTTTGATACCACCGGTGATGGAAATGTTGTTCCTGCTATTTTAGAACGCGCTGATAATATGATCAAGAATCGTGGGTTTAGATACATACTTGCCTTAGAAGATTTGTATGACCGTCCGCGAAATAAGAAAAAATATGTGCTTAATCAATTCAATCGCCTAACCGCTAAATTTACTTTTCAGGATAGATTGAAATTGATATTGGCAATCATGGAAATAGAGGCATGGTTTTTAGCGGATTACAATCTATTCAGTAGGTTAAATAGTATTGCCACACCAAAATTTATCAATCAAGAGTTGAATATCAATTTGATTGATAAAAATCCGGAATCTTATAATCATCCTGCTGAAATTATCAACAAAATTTACAAATTGTGCGGTATGAAATACAAGAAAAGAGAGCAACAAACATATAACATTGTGTATAATGTTGATTTTGACTTTCTGTGTTCTGATGAAATAATTGAGAAAGTGAAAAGTTGGAAATATTTTGTCAGTTGCATAGATGAGAGTATTTCCTCATAGGATTGTTATATTTATGGCGTTATATAAACAATGGTTCGGAGCATTTCATTTATTTTTATTTCTGACATTATCATTCATCTTTCCTTCTGCTGGACGCCCTTTTCAACCTTCAACACATAATATCAAAATTTCCATAGGCATTAACCTGACAAGTGTTTCCTTTTGGTCAACGGAATTGGTGTTTGTTGATATTTTCAAACAATCCCAACCCTGGAAATCTCAGGAAAAGGGCAAAGCGTATGAACAAGGCCCTCCTCTGGCACTTTCGGACAAACATTGGGTGAAACGCCTTTTGCCGGGGCAAATGGCTGATTCGATTATGCTGCGCGTAGGCGGTCATTATCCTTCCGGCCGCTATGTCTGTTTGTACGATGGCCGAGGTGAGCTTGATTTTTCATTGGATGCGCGTGTGATCGAACGTTCACAAGGCCGTTTGGTGATTGATGTAACTCCTACAAAAGCGGGCATAGCACTGAAAATTATAAAAACCGATCCGCGTAATCCAGTGCGCAATATCCGTGTTATCCTTCCGGGCTTTGAAAAAAATTATGCAAAACAGCCATTTCATCCGGACTTTCTGAAACGCTGGAAAAAATTCAAAGTGATTCGTTTTATGGATTGGATGCGAACCAACAATTCCGTAATCAAAACATGGCATGACCGCCCGACAATTGACATGCAAACTCAGGGTGCCGACAGAGGCGTCGCCCTTGAATATATGCTTCAATTGGCAAACACTCTGTACGCCGATCCCTGGTTTTGCATCCCCCATGAAGCGGATTATGACTATGTGCGTAATTTTGCAAAAATGGTTAAAGCCAAACTGAACCCTGAACTGCGCGTGTATGTGGAATACACCAATGAAGCCTGGAACGGTCAATTTGAACAGGCGGCTTACTGCGCCCGAATCGGTCAGGGCCTTGACCTTGATAAAGAAGCCTTTAAAGCCTGGCTTTTTTTCTACGCCAAGCGCGCTACGGAAATTTTCCAAACTTGGGAAGATGTGTTTGGAGGAACAGACCGGTTGGTGCGCGTGCTTGGCGCTCAATTCGCAAATCCGTGGACCAGCGAAAAAATTCTTATGTATGAAAAAGCATACAAACATGCGGATGCTTTGGCCGTGGCTCCCTACTTTGGCTATAAACTGGGCAGTCCTGAAATGGTGGAAAAGGTAAACCGCATGACGGAAGCGCAAATTTTAATCGCTTGTGAGCAAGATATAGAAAAAAACTTTGAACTTATTGTTCGTCACAAGAAGGAAACCGATCAGTTTGGCCTACGTCTCATCGCGTATGAAGGCGGCCAACATCTGGCAGGTTTCAGGGGCGTTGAAAACAATCTGACAGTTACAGATCTGTTCCACGCCGTCAACCGTCATTCCGAAATGAAAGAGCTATATTTAAAGCACCTGGCCGGATGGCAAAAGGCCGGAGGAGACCTTTATGTGGCGTTTGCCTCAATGAGTGCCTATAATAAATGGGGAAGTTGGGGGTTGCTGGAAAATATAGATCAATCTATTGACACAGCGCCTAAATATCAAGCCATAACAGAGGTGATTGAATATTGAATTCTTCTTTAATGAACGCGCTTAAAAAAAACGCGGCCGAACATGAAGCGATCCGGCATCTCAGGTTGGATACTGAAAAAACGCTGTTTTTAGAAGATGGCAGCGATGTTGCGGATCAACCGGCTGATGCTTCCTATAAAGCGGTTTTTATCAACACGGACGGCGCACCGGCCGCGTTTTTGCTGGCATCCAATCCGAAAAGTTGTGACCTGATTGCCAGAAATACCGCAAAAGCGCGCCTGGCGAGGCACAAACTGAACAATTCATTGGGAACTGTCATACTGACTCCCATTGCAGAAAGCCGGTTTCAAGGTTTAAGTTGGGCGATATTTCCATTAAAACGCCTGCCGGCCGAAAAAGGATGGGCATGGCGGTATCAAAAGCTGATGTTGACGCCGCAATTGCTTGGCTGGCTGGCCGGCGTTGTCGGTCACACCAAGCGGGCGTTGACATCAGAGGATGCTGGACAGCGCCTTTGCGAACCTTTGCAGAAACTGGCAACCGATCGCCAGTTTTCATCCGGAATCCGCAGCGCCGCTCAAAAGGCCCTTGCAAGATATGAACAGGGGCTATGGAAACCGCAAACGGTTCTGGTTCACAATGATTTATGGAAAGGAAACATTCTGTTGCCTCTTTCAGAGGAGCGCAGGAAAAAATATCCAGAATTTTATATCATTGACTGGGCCGGCTCGAATTCGGTGGGGTTTCCTTTTTTTGATCTGATGAAACTGATGCACAATTTGGGCCTTCCGGGTATTGTAATGCGCCAGGTGATCAAAAAACATTGCCGCGTTTTGAATTTTGAATTGGAAGACGCCATGTCATCTTTACTGGCCGCAATAGCCGATCTGGGCGAACATCTGGAATACTTTCCGCGTCCCCGATATATCGCTATGGCTACGGAGTTGATTGAATGTTTGGCAAGTGTGATAAATTATACGATTGTAAGCACCTGAGCATATATTATTGGTCAGGCGCTTAAAACGTGATGGCTGCCAACACCAGGCAGGAAAAAACGATTCAATGCTAAAAGAACTCATTCATAAAATCAGCAAGCCCCAGGAGCAGTCTTTAAAACTTCAAAGCATGCGCGCCGCCTTTTGGAGCATTCTGGGCAAGGGCGGAAGCCATATCGTGCGAATGGCCGGCAGTCTTATTCTGACGCGCATCTTGTTTCCCGAAGCGTTCGGACTCATGGCCACGGCAACGACAATTTTGACCATGATTCAACTGTTTGCCGATACGGGCGTCAGAACAGTCATTATCCAAAATCCGCGTGGCGCCGAACCGGAATTTCTGCACACGGCCTATATCATATCTATCGGCCGCGGCGCGCTGCTGTTTAGCATCGTTACGCTGCTGGCCTGGCCGATGGCATCTTTATATGATCAACCGGATTTGAAAGGTTTGCTGTTGATCATCGGCCTAAGCCCTCTTCTGCTGGGTTTTGAAAACCCGGCTTTGGCCCTGCATATCAAGCACTTCAGAGTTGAAAAACAGGTGGCCTTTGAACTGGGCACGCAGATATTGGGATTGCTCACATCTATCATACTGGCGTTTGTGATGCGCTCGGTGTACGCGCTGGCCATTGGCACATCTGTTTCGGCGTTGTACCGAGTGATTGCTTCCTATATGGTGCATCAACACCGCCCCCGTTTTTGCTGGGATAAAACAATCGCTCGGGAAATTTTTCATTTCGGCAAATTTATTTTCATCAACACCATGATAACCTGGGCCGCCACAAACGTTGATGTCCTGATGATCGGAAAATTTTTAGACATGGAAAACCTCGGATTTTACAGTCTGGGGCGCAATTTCGGCCTTCTGGTTTCAATCCTGGTTTACAAAATTGTTTCGCAATCCTATCTGCCGGCTGTCAGTTCCGTGGCTGAAGACCTTCCCAGGGTGATGCGAATATTTAAAAGAACCCAGGCTTTTTTTCTGGCACTTGCAATTCCGGCCTCTATGATGCTGGCGCTGTTTGCCGATGACATTATTCGCCTGCTGTACGACCCGCGTTATCAAGCCGCGTCAGTGGTATTTTTTTGGATCGCCTGCGCCGGAATTTTCCAAGTGTCCGGCCATGTGAGCGGTTATACGTTTATCGCTATGGGAAAACCGGTGTATGAGACCATTGCTATGGGTGCGGGCTTGATTTTGGTCATGATTTTTGTTCCGCTCGGTTCCGTTTACGGCGGATTATCCGGAGCTTCAGTCGGCATGTTTGCAGCGTTAATTTCAATTGTAATCGTAGAAAGCATCCTTTTAATTCGCGGGTTGAATTTCACTCCGTTGGAGGTGCTACGGCCCTGGGCGCAGGCGCTGATCGTAAGCGCCTCCATCAGCGGTATATTTCTGCTGCTGCGCCCCTGGCTGATAAATCCCAAGTTATATAATCTGCCGTTGGTATTCGTTATCGGCGTAATCAGTTTGCTCATATCCGCAGGATATTACCGTTTGTCAGAAGGGCCGTATCCTTTTCGTGATTTTAGGGAAAAAACGTAGAATTGGCCGATTCATTTGACAGTATTTATGATTTGCCGTCTCCTACCTACAAGGATTTTATTTAAGCAGGGATTATGTTGCCTATTTTAACTACAGAGAATTCTGTCGCAAAGCCCGTTCGGCGACGGAAGGGTTCATCGCCATCGCTGAAAACCTTCGGGGGTTCGGACACGGTCTTTATCGGGGCCTGAGAGGAGACCGCATTCGGTCTCTGCTGTCGTTGCCTGCCGTTTACGAGCCGCACTATATTTTTACAACGGAAAATTGCTTGAAAACAATACCCTGTGGTTAAAACCGGCAGGCAAAATACCGATGAAGATTTGGTGATGACACGAACGTTGCGGACGGTATTTTACCCACCCTACCGAGTGATAATTATATTGGATGACATTCGTTGGTTTGGAAATCTGGCAGGATGTCAAATTGAACTGACCTTTTGCACCAAATCGTTATCGTTCTCCATAAAAAAATCAGACAAGCACTCTGAGATGCACATCCTCCGGTTCTTCGGACCAGTTCAAAACCGCTATCTGTTCAGGCACCATTGCCTGGCTGTCTTTTTCCGCATAACTGATCAAAGGCCGCAGTATATCAGCCGAATCTTGCAGCAATAGCTTAATATCCTCTTTTTTCAGCCATACGCCTTGTTTGAGGAACAGCGGCCCCAGTTCGCCTGTCACAAGATTGAACAACTTGATTTTGACAGTGCCCTTCTCATGCGAATCGGTAGCCATCTCTTCTCCTTTATAAGTGATACCGCTCCGGAAAGATGACAGAACGCCTCCCGTCCGAAATGTCGCGCCGACCAATCCGGGCATGGCGGCCGCGAGGGCCAACGTGGAACCGTCTTTCACTGATGCGGTTTCCACATCATCCACCGGTTGTCCGTCAAGAAAAATCGTTTTGATCCGCTCCGTCAGATAATCGGTTTTTACCTTATATTGCTCGCATAATAAATTTTTAATGCTGCTTCCTGTCAGGGCTTTTACCATGAACCCTTTTTGCAGAATAGGGAAAAAAGATGAAAATTGTTTTTTATTGAGCTTCAATAACAGGGTGCTATGTTTATGATTTTTCAATTTTACCTCCTTTTTAAGCCAGGTGACAATATCCGATTGCCTTTGCATTGATAGCCTTGATCATCGTTTCGGCCTTTCCGTTCCCCTTAACTTTTGCACTCCTCTTCTAATAATAAAGTAAGGAGTACGAATCCTAAAGTTAAAAGTTCTATCGGATTCCGCCGTTTTCAGAAAAATTCTTCGTCATAATTTCACCCAACTCTTTTGAACGATTTGTAGCGGCTTCCACGGCATTGATCAGCGTTGTCCTGAGACCGCCTTTTTCTAAATTATGCAAACCGGCGATGGCCGTACCTCCGGGTGATGTCACCATATCTTTCAACTGACCGGGGTGCGCGCCTGTTTCCTGTAACATTTTAGCCGATCCTAAAACTGTCTGGGTTGCCAGGACAATCGACTGCTTTCTTGAAAGCCCCACCTTAACACCTGCATCAGCCAAAGCATCGATAATTAAAAAGATATAAGCCGGACCGCTGCCGCTCAGACCCGTTACAGCATCCATAAGATAGTTTTCTTTAAGAAAAATACTTTTCCCCACTGAGTTGAAGATCGACATGGCGAGTTCAATATCTTCTTTAAGGGCATGTTTTCCAGATGCAATGGCGGTGGCTCCCTCCTTGACCAGCGCAGCGACATTGGGCATCACGCGAATCAGCCTCAGTTCTTTACCCAGAGCGACTTCGATGGCTTCCATAGGAACCCCTGCCGCAATAGAGATGATCAGTTTTGACATATCAAGTTTATCAGCGGTTTCGCGTAGAACCGCAGCGATAATCTGCGGCTTGACAGCATAAATGACAATATCGGAAGAAGCTGCAACTTCTGAGTTATCCGTGGTTGTTCTGATTCCGTAGGTCTTTTGCATAAATGCGAGCCTTTTCTTACCGACATCCGAACAGATAATATTTTCAGGAGACGACGAACCGGAGCTGATAATTCCGCCGATGAGCGCTTCACCCATATTTCCGGTACCGATGAAACCGATTTTTTTGCTATTCAGCATGAATTTTTATTTCCCTATAGTATGAAATGGTTTAATTACGATTAATCTGATTTTTACAAACCTGACCAGTTACACCAAGCAATTTGATTAATCAAGAGGGAAAACTGAAAATAGATGTTTTCCTTAGTTCGGTAATTTTTTCTGATTGAACGTGCCACAAGTCATAGCTATCTTAAATTATTACAAAAAATTTTACGGCTTTGTTTTTATAATCCGTTGAAATTATTGGATTTTATTTTTTCACCGAACCATTGACCAAAATATGATGTGCGAATTGAGCCTCAATCCTGATAAATCAATCATTTTGTAATATCAACAACTAAGTAAAACGTGAATTCACGCATCACGTTTTACGTTTCAAAAATCACAATTGGGAAAGTTATTTTGTTCCTGATTCCAAAGTATTTTCTTACAGGCTACCTTAAACTTGACACACATCTTTCCTTTTGGCATACTCTATATTTACAATAACAATTTACAGGATACCTGAATGAAAAATTTATGGAATCATAAAGAAGCTCAATCTTTTGCTGATGACCCGTTGAAATTACGTGTCTATACATCCCGGCTTTTAGGCCGAAACCCCGATCTTGTGCTGCATGGCGGCGGCAATACTTCCGTAAAAACGGAAATAACCGATATTTTTAATGATACGCGGAAAATCCTATATATAAAAGGAAGCGGCATTGATTTGGAAACAATTGACAGCGCAGGCTTCGCACCCATCCGGCTTGATGTGCTTCAACGAATGTCGCAATTGGATCATTTATCGGATATGGATTTGGTGAAAATCCAGCGTTCGGCCATGATCGACCCATTTGCACCGGCCCCCTCTCTCGAAGCGGTTGTTCATGCGATCATTCCGTATAAATATGTGGATCACACGCATGCGGATGCGGTTGTTACGCTGACTGATAATCCTGACGGTGAAAAACTGGTGCGTGAAATCTATGATGGACGTATTTTGATCATCCCATATTCAAAAGCGGGTTTCAGTTTAGCGCAAACCATCTTTGAAATGACCCGCAATCTTGATTGGCAAAAAATTGACGGTCTGATTTTAATGAACCACGGTGTTTTTACATTTGCGGATGACGCCCAAACCAGCTATGAACGTATGATTCAAATCGCTTCGAGGGCTGAAAAATATCTTGATGGAAAGGGCGCTATCAACGTTATTGCCCAAGCGTCGCCTGAAAAGAATTTACATACTTTGGCAGAAATCCGACGACGTGTTTCATTGACCAAAGGCGCGGCCATGCTGGCTCGTTTAGACAGCAGTTCCGAAGCCTGCGGATTTGCCGGCCTTCCGAATGTCAGTTCTATTGCCATCAGAGGAGCTATGACGCCGGATCATGTGATTCGCACCAAACCGACGCCGGTTATTTTTTCTGATGACATCGGAAGTTCCATTTCTGAATATGCCGCATCCTATTCGGCCTATTTTGACCGTAACACCGACGGGAGCCTGACAAAGCTCGATTCCGCTCCTCGGTGGGGGATATGGCCAAGACACGGAACGCTTGCTTTTGGCCGCACACTGAAGGAAACCGATGTGGTTGCGGATATCGCTTCACACACAATCCGTGCCATTCAATGGGGTGAAGCTATTGGCGGATGGCAGCCGCTTGCGGAAAAAAAGATTTTTGACATGGAATATTGGGAATTGCAGCAGGCGAAGTTGCTTAAAAAAAAGGAATATCCTTTATTGCAGGGCAAAATCGCGCTGGTCACGGGCGCGGCTTCCGGAATCGGTCTGGCTTGCGCGCAAACGTTGCATGACCAAGGCGCGGTGGTGATCGGCTTAGATATTAATCCTGAAATATCAAAGCGTTTTAACCAACGTGATTTCACAGGCGCGGTGTGTGACATCAACGATGCAAGCGCGGTGCAAAACGCAATTGATGATACAGTGCGGTTGTTTGGCGGATTGGATATTCTGGTGTCTAATGCCGGATTGTTTTCCGGCAGCCTGAAAATCGAAGATATGGACACCCTGACCTGGAATCGCAGTATTGAAATCAATCTCACCAGTCATCAGCGTTTGTTACAAGCATCCATTCCTTATCTTCGACAAGGGCTGGAACCTGCCGTGGTGTTTATCGCATCGAAAAATGTGCCGGCACCCGGTCCGGGCGCTTCGGCCTATTCGGTCGCCAAAGCCGGTATGACTCAGCTTGCCAGAATCGCCGCCATGGAACTGGGGCAGGATGGAATTCGCGTCAATATTGTGCATCCCAATGCGGTTTATGACACAGCGCTCTGGACGCCGGAAGTTCTAAGCAAACGCGCTAATCATTATGGCCTTACAGTAGAGCAGTACAAAACGAATAATTTTTTGAAAACCGAAGTGACATCCGCTGACGTTGCCGCTCTGGTGCTTGCCATGACCGGGCCGGCTTTTGCCAAAACCACCGGTGCGCAAGTGCCTATTGATGGCGGAAATGACAGGGTGATTTGATTAGGATTAGAAATTAAATAACTTGCACATATTAACAAAGAGGAGTGCAAGCTTCAGCTTGCGTCACAGGCAACGCAAACTGAAGTTTGCACTCCTGATTCTGAAAATTTTGATTAAAAAGGAGAGTAAAAATGGCTGATATGGACGGCCTCAAAGAGGCAAAACAATTTTACACCGACGTTCCTCAGAAGACCGAAGGTTTTTTTCTCAAAGGCTCGAATTCCTTGGATTGGGGCATGAAAAACAGACTTGCCCGAATATTCAATCCTAAAAGCGGGCGCACGGTTATGCTGGCCATCGACCACGGTTATTTTCAAGGGCCGACCACCGGCCTGGAACGCATTGATCTCAATATTCTTCCGCTCACACCTTATGCTGATACGCTGATGTTGACACGGGGGATATTGCGAAGTATCGTACCCCCTTCATTTAGCAGATCAATCGTTCTCAGGGTATCGGGCGGAACCAGCATTTTAAAAGAGCTTTCCAATGAAGAGATTGCTGTGGATATTGAAGATTCGCTTCGCCTGAATGTATGCGCAATGGCTGTTCAGGTTTTTATCGGCGGTGAATTTGAAAAAGAATCCATCATCAATATGACAAAAATGGTTGACATCGGCACACGCTACGGCATTCCCACGTTGGCGGTCACTGCGGTCGGACGGGACATGGCCAGGGACGCGCGCTATTTCAGACTGGCCACACGCATCTGCGCCGAACTTGGCGCTCATTACGTCAAAACGTATTACATTGATGAAGGTTTTGAAACGGTTTGTGCGGCCTGCCCGGTTCCCATTGTGATGGCCGGCGGCAAAAAGCAACCGGCTGCCGATGCCCTCAAAATGGCCTACAATGCGGTTCAGCAGGGCGCTTCAGGTGTGGATATGGGCCGAAATATTTTTCAGGCCGCTTCTCCTGTGGCGATGATTCAGGCTGTGCGGGCGGTGGTGCATGACAATGAAACCCCTGAAAAAGCGTTTGACCTTTATAATACATTAAAAAATCAAGAAGTTGGCTGATTTTAAGGTGCGTCAGTCGTAACGCACCCTACAACATCACGCATAACGGGTAGTATTCAGTCAAGATTAAGATGACGAGTAATGAATGCTTGATTATATTCGATTCAGCTAATAAACAACCCGTCATTCAAACCTTCAGTAGATGGAAAGTTTAGGAGCGCAAAAATTAAGCGCAGCGATTTTTTGCGACCCATGCCGTATTTTCAGGCATTTTCGATCTACTGACCTTGAATGAACAGTAATTTGTTTCTCTTCGTTCGCTTAAGAAAAACAGATTGCGGGAATTCTTTGGTACAGTGTAAAAAAGATAAAGAATGTATGGTAGTGGATCAAAACAGTTGATTTCTAAGTTAAAATTATGTATAGAAATTGTTAGAGTATAATATGCAAACATTGCGGAAATGACGACCTTGTTAAAAACGGCCACAGCAAAAATGACGATCAACGTTATCATTATGATAACTGCGAAAAAATTTCAAACTGAATATACATATAAAGCATGACAGCCGGGGATAAAGAAACCGATTGAAAAACAGGCCATTGAGAGCATCGGCCTATATTATTTTCAAAAAGGTCTGTATTCGGAAACTGTCTGTTCAACGGGTTTGACCCACTACGATATAATCTTAACAAAGGAGAGAACAATGGCAAACAAAAAAACATACAATTTAATGTCAGATATTTTGAAAATTGCGGGTGACTATCCCTCCGAAGACCTTAAAAACGCTTTGAATCATGTCGGCCAGACATCAAAAGGCGATTATCATGATATTATGATAACGCTGCTGAAAAATTTTGAACTACTCAACAACTTACCGGAAGTGTCATCCGATCAACCTGATAAGGCTTCGGATAAATTGTCTGAGAAAAAAGATAGTTTATCATCATCCGCTAAGACGAAACCTGCTCCCGCCAAGGCTAAACCTGCTCCCGCCAAGGCTAAACCCGCTCCCGCCAAGGCTAAACCTGCTCCCGCCAAGGCTAAACCCGCTCCCGCCAAGGCTAAACCCGCTCCCGCCAAGGCTAAACCCGCTCCCGCCAAGGCTAAACCCGCTCCTGCCAAGGCTAAACCCGCTCCTGCCAAGGCTAAACCCGCTCCTGCCAAGGCTAAACCCGCTCCTGCCAAGGCTAAACCCGCTCCCGACAAGGCTAAACCTGTTCTTAAAGATGACCCGAAAATTAAAGAGTTGCGGGCGATGCTTGAAGATACCGATTTTATCAGTGCGAAAAAAGATGCCGTCAAAATTATCGAACTTTATTTTAAAGATACTGTCACTTTACGACCTGACAGCAAAGACTCTAAAAGAGATTTGATAGCAAAAATAATCAGAGCACAAAAAAAAATGCAGGGTGCTGAAAAACAAAAAATTTATTCGGCATTAAGGCAGTCTTATCAAAGCCGAAAATAGGATTTGCTAACTGTTTTAACTCGACAGTCGTGAGTTTTTTGCCACTTAGATAGTGAATTTGCACTGACTATCTGAATTCATTGGAGTTGATATTTTACGTCTATTTTAAAATTATTAATGTTTTCAATTGGTTGAAAGAGCTTGCGGCTGATAAGATTTTAATAATACTGTTTATATTTCAGGCCTGTCAGCTTGAGCAGAAATAATGACAATATTGACGCTATTAACCATTTTTGGCACTTCTTTTTTAATTGCTTTTTCCGGTGCCTTGATGCCCGGCCCGCTGCTGACTGTAACAATCACTGAAAGTTCACGACGCGGCTTTATGGCCGGCCCGCTGTTGATTGCCGGTCATGGTATATTAGAGATATTACTGGTCATCGGCTTGGTGTTGGGGTTGGGTCCGCTGTTGCAGCAAAAATATGTGTTTATCATCATCGCACTGGCGGGGTCGGTTGTTTTGCTGTGGATGAGTATCTGTATGTTCCGCTCATTGCCGACTTTGACCTTAGAAACCGAGGCGTCTTCCGATAAAAGTAAAAATTTGCTTATAACCGGCATCCTCTTCAGCATTGTCAACCCCTATTGGACCATCTGGTGGGTGACCATTGGACTGGGTTACATCCTGCACAGCCTGAATTATGGTATATGGGGCGTGGCGGCTTTTTTTATCGGTCATATCCTGGCCGATCTGATTTGGTACACTGTGGTTTCGGTTGGCGTGTGGCGGGGCAAGACCTTCTTAAATGATCGCGCGTATAGAATTGTAATCGGCGCGTGTGCTGTATTTTTGGTTATTTTTGCAGGCCTCTTTATGTATTCAGGTATTCAAAAACTAATCACTTAAAAATCGCCAATTACCCGTATCATTGCATAGCTTACGGTTTAAATACCTAACGGCTTGCCTTCGTATGCCGCTTCCATCACTGTCATGCAATCATCATAGTCTAATTCTTCCGGATTGTAAAAAATAGATCCGTCATTCAAAGCTTTTGCCGAAATGGCTTCCAACTGGCTGCGATTAACCAAATTATGTCCCTGATTGTCCCGAACTTCTTTAAATGCGCGTGGATGGCGGCCATCAGTAGCATCGTGCAGTTTCTGATTCAAACTACGGATAGAATCAATCACTGTTTGCGCTTGTAAATGTTTGGGTGTCCTGGCGCAAATTTCGGAACCGGCCAGAGGAAGCAATAATTGAGCTGTCAGATCACCGATTTTATGCATATTATATTCCAAACCGTAAGGCAACAAGATCGCCATACATACACCGTGAGGCACATGGCAAATCGCCCCTGTCGCATGTCCCAATGTATGTACCATGCCCACCATCGAATTGGAAAAAGCGATTCCGGCGAGGCAGGCCGCGTTAGCCATAGACAGACGCGCCTGTTCATCTTCGGGATGTAAAATAGCACGTTCGATATTGCGGCTGATCAATTTAATGGCAGAAAGTGAATATGCGTCGCTTAACGGATTTTTGGACAAACAGATATATGCTTCAACCGCATGACTGAGGGCATCCATACCGGTTGCTGCGGTGATAGCCGGAGGTAGAGACAGGGTCATGCGTGAATCAAGTATGGCGATGTCCGGTTGTAGAAAATAAGAAACAAACGGAAGCTTGACCTGATTGTCATGGTCGGAAATAACTGCGACCAGCGTTACCTCCGAGCCGGTTCCTGCGGTTGTGGGGATTACGATCAGGGGCTTTAATTTACGTTTTAGTGCGCCGGCACCGGCCAATTCAAGTATAGAATCGACATTTTCCGATACCGCCATATTGACGCCCTTGGCCGTGTCGATAACGGAGCCGCCGCCTACCGCAATGATGGCGTCGCATCCGGCATCACGATATACAAGCGCCAGGCGCTGAACAGTATGCAGATCGGAATCCGGCGGTACATCATCATCAACCGGGCATTTGGAAAGGCTGTCATCCAGGGCGTTTAAAACAATATCCGCCAACCCGGCCGCTGTAACGCCTTTGTCAGTGATAATCATCGGTTTATAAGCGTTTAATTCCGACAGCATTCGGGGCAGTTGTTCCAGCACCTGATGGCCGGCGACAACGTTTACGCGGCAGCAAAATTCGTAATAATCGGGCAGTTTCATTTTAAGTACCTCTAAGATTAACAATAAGGGCGCAGCAGGTTTGCGATGCCGTGGCAGTCTCTTTGTACATTACAAGTATTCATAGCGAACAAATCGTAAAAAGTCAAATGTTCTGATCATCATTATTTTTTCATACACCTGAGTTTTGCCAATTCTTCAGCATATCCATAAAGATGTAACCCTTTGCTTTCGACTATCATTTCACCATCATCCACCCCAGTTTGACCGGCCATATATTCTTTCAACAACTGAATACCCGCCAAATTCGCCGGCAAACCGCCCCAAAGGTCCCAAGAACGAAAATACACAAAAAAATGAAGTTTGCCGTCTTGAATACGAGTATCGATTGAACGTAAACACGGCGGGTCTAACAACGTAATATCGGTAGGATCGGCCACCTGGAGAACCATTTGATTGTTTCTTTCGCCATATTTTCGATATGTTTCAATAACCCACTCGATTTGATTTATATATAGCGCACCTTCTTCTTCAAAAACAATTTTTCCATCAATTGATAAATCAGACATTATCTCTTGATTGTTTTCATTCCACCATCGCAATTTATCTCCGACAATCGGAGCTTTGGTCAACCTGCTTCCATAAGTATAAGATTCTCCCTTTTCTTTATGCGGTGTCATTAAATATTCTACATAAGATCGGTCGTAATCGCCTCCGCCAAAAATATAATCTTCTTCAACCGGATTGGGAATTCCGTAAGAGGGTGGAATATCAGGAAGCAGAGGCTGCGTTCCTGGAAATTCGACATGCCCTGTGAAATAATCATATTCAAGTCTGGTCTGGCCGGCATAAGAACCGCGGTCAATCGTGAATTTTCTTCCTGATTCGATTATTTGATAAACAGCTTGAAACCACAAATCAGGTAAGTCGCGTGCTTCAATGTTTTGTATATTCATATAATTAGCTTCCTTTTTTTATCGTCATTAAATCTTGCTTTCAGTTAGAACCAGTTTCTAAAAATTGAATCAAGGTGTTGCCGCCTTGCATGGCTAAAATCCTTTCTAAAAAAAATCCTTGTGGATTCAGATATTTCAATGGTTTGTTGGGCGGTATCATCAACATTTAAATCCGAATGCGATCTGATTACATCGGTTTCATATCGGCGTTTTTGATAACAAAAATCTTAGCATAAATAAAAACGCCGGGCAACCGTATAAATGAAGGCAACCCGGCATTTTTGGCAATCAATGCCCGCGGTTTTTCGTCCCTATCTCCTTGCTTAAAAATCCCTGTTTACCTGCAATGTAGTTCCGTCCCCTATCTACAAGGATTTTATTTAAAAAGGATTTCTTTCGCATCAGAAAAAATTTGGTAAAGTTGACTGATTCATTTGGCCGTATTTATGTTTTGACGTCTTGTCAGGCAATAAATATCCTGATTGAATCAGGATGTTGCCTACCTACAAACTGTGGTTGTTCGCCTCCCCTGGCTGCCTACAAGGATTTTATTTAAGCAGGGATTATTACTACTGTTGTGTCAAGTTTAAGGTGACAAGTGAAAATCAGGAGTGCAAAAATTAAGTGCAACGATTTTCAGCATCCGGTTCCCCCGGAGGCTTGCAGGTTCAGGGGCCGGCAAAAAACCGCTTCGCTTAATTTTTGCGCTCCTGAACTTCCCATCTACTGAATATAAATGATTAAAGCAATCAGACGGCCTGATTCATTGAAATTCTTCAAAATTAAATAAATACATGCTATTATCGTCAATCAGATAAAGAAGAAGAATCTTATTTCAGTTTTTAAAACCTTATATGAAAATCGAACAGACTGAAACCTTTTACCTTATCAATTACCACTATTTCATTATAAAACAGAATACTTTGCATAAAAATAAGGTAATAAGGTAAATGAAGTATGCCGATATGATTATTCTTGCAATCTGAATCCGATTAATATATTAGTATCAAGTTATATGGGCATCCGCCATATATCAGATTTCACTTTCCGTTTTTTAAAAAAAATGAAAAAAGATAGGATGCCTAACATTTTAATTGAAAAGGAGGTTAACATGAAATTAGTTCAATTGATCGTTTTACCCTTATTGGCCCTGATGTTAATTATGGCTTTGCCTTCCGGCACTGTTTTAGCGGAGGAAGCGGACCTGGTGAGCGCACTTGTGAAAGAACTTGGCATTAGCAAAAAACAGGCGACCGGCGGTTCCGGAGCCTTGTTCAACATGGCCAAAAATAGTATGAAAAAAGAGGATTTTAGTAAAGTTGCCGATGCTGTGCCCTCAATGGATGCACTGTTGAATGCAGCCCCTTCGTTTGCTAAAATTCCCGGTGCTGGTAAAATAGCGTCTGTTGTAGAGGGCGGTGCGGGCAAGGCGATTGGCTTGGCCAGTCTTGCCGATCAATTTTCTAAACTGAAAATGGATAAAAAAATGATCGGCAAATTCGTTCCCATCATTCTTTCTAAGGTTGAATCTAAAGGCGGTGCCCAAATAGCCGAGCTTTTAAAAGGGGTTTGGCAATAATACTGGAATTTTCCGACCTGTGCGACTCATTCAGAGTTACATTTGCAAGGATTTTATTTAGAATCAGTAGATGGAAAGTTCAGGAGTGCAAAAATTAAGTGCAACGATTTTTTGCATCCAGCATCCCCGGAGGATTTTAGATTCAGGTGTCGGCAAAAAACCGCTTCGCTTAATTTTTGCGCTCCATACCGTATTTTCAGGGATTTTCCATCTACTGAGAATAGATTTTTTCCACTGCCAGATTGTGCCTATTAGATCACGTCTGTCAAATTCGAATATGAGTCCGGCAGCGGTTATATCAGCCGGGAGTGTCGTATTATTATCGCGCCGTCTTGTGCAGGAGTCAACTTTATGATCGCCGCTTTTATTCTGTGAAGATGAACTCGCCATTGCCGATACGATTCAATATGCTCTGGAAACTGATGGTTTTGATGCGGTCTGTTTATCGTCCGGCACTCCTGTGATCGATTAATCTGTATATACGTCTTAAACAGGCCACCGACAGCATTCGTAAGGATTATTTTCAAAATTTTCTGGGGTGAGAACCGCTTCATTTTATGCCCATGGTAACTATCAAAGGAGCAACCTTGCCCGAACCCGCCGGTATTTATATTCATATCCCTTTTTGTAAACAGAAATGTGCTTATTGTAATTTTTATTCCGTAACCGATATTTCACTGCAAAAGGCTTTTGTAAAGGTGCTACTGCGTGAAATGGAATTGGCAAGCGCGACCGACCTTTGTTTTGACACCATTTATATTGGTGGTGGCACGCCTTCAGTTATTCCCTCCAGGCATATTGATCAGGTTATAAGGCAGGCCAGGCAATTATTTCAATTCCATGATCACGTTGAATTAACTGTTGAGGTCAATCCCGGAACTGTAAATGCGGCCGACTTGCGTGATTATCGCACTGCCGGCGTTAATCGGCTCAATATCGGCATACAATCTTTTGATGAAGCCAGCCTGAAATTTTTAGGCCGTATTCATTCAGGGCAAGATTCGTATCTGACCTTTAAAAATGCACGCCAACAAGGCTTTGACAATATCGGGCTTGATCTGATATACGGCCTTCCAAAACAAACCCCGCAACAATGGCGTTATGATTTGCAAAAAGCGATTGCGCTTGAACCGGAACATATTTCCTGTTACATGTTGACGATTGAAGCTGGCACGCCAATGGAGAAAAAACAGCGGCAAGGTTCGCTGACACCGTTATCAGAAGAACGTATATGTGAATTGTATAACATCGCCGTTCGCTATCTATGCGATCACGGATATGAGCAGTATGAAATATCAAACTTCGCACGCATCGGCCAACAGCGCGATTACCGGTCGGTGCATAATTCAAAATATTGGTCGTTTACGCCGTATATCGGCTTGGGGCCTTCCGCGCATTCTTATATTCATCCGATACGTTCATGGAACTGCCGGGAAATCACTGACTATATCAACATCGTTCAGAAGGGCAAACTTCCTTTGGAGGACCAAGAGCGGCTCAATCGACGTCAACAAATCATCGAAACAATTTATGTCAGATTGCGAACGGCAGAAGGAATTGATTTGACGCAGTTTGAAAAAAAATTCGGAATTTGTTTGACAGATGAATTTTCAAGCCTTATCAAATTGCTTGTAAAACAGGGCAAATTGATCTGTACGCCTTCAAGATTGGCACTTACATCGGAAGGCATGTTGCACCATAATTCAATTACATTGATGTTTATTTGATGGGAAAATTTTTCAGGCTTCAGGTGTCAAAATGTCGCTACTGAAGACTGTGGACTGAAAATTGAACACTATGCAGCTTTCAATTATTATTCCGGCGTACAATGAAGAAGACCGTATTGTGCGCACGTTACAAAAAACGCTGGATTACCTGAATCAACAGGATTATTTAAGCGAAGTCATTGTTGTCAGTGATGGCAGCAGTGACAAAACCGGCTCAGTGGTTGAAAATAAATTTGCCACTCAAGGCCGGGTTATACTTAAAATGCTTGAATACCATCCGAATCGGGGAAAAGGCTATGCGGTGCGTTACGGTATGCTCAAAAGCCGGGGCGAGCATGTTTTATTTATGGATGCCGATTATGCGACGCCGATTGAAGAAGTGGAAAAGGGCCTGCGGTTATTAAACGATGGCTATGATGTTGCCATTGGGTCACGAGGGCTGACGGCTTCGGAAGTTACTCATCATCAGCGTTTCAGCCGTGCTCTGGCAGCCAAAATATATACATTCGTGCAGAATACATATCTGGGATTTCAATATAAGGATACCCAATGTGGCTTCAAATTGTTTAAGCATTCGGCGGCGCACCATTTATTTGCTATGCAAATGCTTGACAGCGTTATTTTTGATCCGGAGATTCTTTGGCTCGCCGGCCGTCATGGTTATAAAGTGACTGAATTCCCCGTGCATTGGGAGCATGACGAAAATTCGCGCATACAGTACGACACATTTGCCAAATCACTTTTTGTTTTTCAGGAATTATTTAAAATCAGGCATCTCCACCGCAACTGAGCAATGTGGAAATAAAAAATAATGCAAGGGAAAAACTGTTATGAAAGCGGATTTTGTAGTTTATGACCGTAATGGCCAGATAGTCCTCATAGCACAAGTTAAAAGAAAAACAGGTGTTTCTGCTGAATGGGCAGCTAAATGGAGACGCAATATGCTTTCACATGGCGTTCTGCCTGATGCAAAATATTTTTTAATCGCATTAATGGATCGTTTTTATCTTTGGAAAGATGCCGGGAATGCGCCCGAACCGGTTGCTCCGACTTTTGAAATTGATGCCGGACCGGTTGTGAAACCGTATCTCGAGGAAAGCGGTATTTCATCGGAAAACATCAGTCCTCAAAGCTTTGAACTCATTATTGCCACTTGGCTGAATTCCGTACTGCACATTAAAATTCCGATGAATGAGGAAAACGAAATACGTAAATGGATAACTGACTCAGGACTTTCGGAAGCTGTCAGCGGAGGATATCTAAAGCATGAGGTAACACTTTATTTGACCACGGTTATCAATTTATAATAGACAAAATCAGCCTGACATGACCAATGCTCTTCAAATCAATACCAGTTCCTCAGATGCAACCTATTCTCTAGGGCGTCAAATCGGCAGATGCCTTCAAACCGGCATGATTATCGCATTGTGCGGCGATCTGGGTGCGGGTAAAACAGTTTTCGTGCAGGGATTGGGAGCCGGTTTGGAAGTTCCATCGCAATACTATATCACCAGCCCCACCTATACGTTAATTAACGAATATCCTGGCCGGCTGCCCCTGTTTCATGTTGATTTATATCGATTAGATAACGTAAATAATATTGACGTCAATGATCTTGATGCTAATATTGGTCTTTACGATATTTTTAACGCAAAGGGAATTGTCGCCATTGAATGGGCAGAGCGTTGTTTGCAATCCCTTGCGGATGATTATCTGAAAATCGAAATCAGTATAATTGATGATGAAAAACGAACCTTTATTTTAACTTCTTATGGAGATATGTCTGCGAATGTGTTGCGACAAATCTCACATAAGAACGGGCAGGAATAAAAATGGCTCTGATTGTACAAAAATATGGCGGCACTTCGGTTGCCGATCTTAATCGAATTCATGAGGTGGCCAAACGCGTGGCCGGCAACTATGATCGTGGAGACAATATTATTGTTGTTCTTTCAGCAATGGCCGGTGCCACTGACAATCTGATCAGTATGGCCAATCAGGTTACGGAATCACCGGAACGCCGCGAGTTGGATGTTTTAATGGCCACTGGTGAGCAAACCACGGCGGCGTTATTGGCAATAACTTTAATGTCAATGGGATATCCGGCGCAATCTTTATTAGGGTATCAGGCGGAAGTGCGCACCAATGGCGATCACTGCAACGCCCGTATCATTGACATCGGCGCGCACCGCATAACCGATTTGATTAGCCAACGCAAAATCGTGGTCGTAGCCGGTTTTCAGGGTAGCGATTCCCAAGGCAATATCACAACTCTGGGGCGCGGCGGCTCAGACACTACGGCTGTGGCTATCGCCGCGGCCGCGAAAGCCGATCTGTGTGAAATTTACACCGATGTGGACGGCATTTACACAACGGATCCCAATATTTGCGAAAAAGCACGCAAACTTGATTTTATTTCATACAACGAAATATTGGAAATGGCCAGTTTGGGAGCCAAAGTATTGCAAATCAGATCTGTCGAATTCGCCAAAAAATATAATGTGCCTGTGCATGTCAGGTCATCATTTAATGAGAAAGAGGGAACTATGGTTGTCAATGAATATGACGGCATGGAAAAAATTATCGTGTCCGGCGTTACCTGTAATAAAAATGAAGCGCGCATCACTTTAAGAGCGGTACCAGATCAACCGGGAATTTCGGCCAAAATTTTTACACCGCTGGCCCAAGAGGGAATTCAGGTCGATATGATTATCCAAAACACCCGCTCCGGCGGCATGACCGATGTTACTTTCACGGTTGCACGTTCAGATTTTAAGCGGGCTGTTGAGGTATCTGAAAAGGTCGTAAAAGAGATCGGCGGTGAAACTGTGGGGACCGCTCATGAAATCGCCAAGGTTTCTGTCACCGGTGTTGGCATGAAAAATCATTCGGGAGTGGCGGCCACAATGTTTGCCGCTCTGGCCGCTGAAAATATCAATATCCGTCTGATCAGCACTTCCGAAATCAGGATTTCATGCGTAGTGCAGGAAAAATATGCCGAATTGGCCGTGCGTGTTTTGCACAGCGCTTTCGGTCTGGATCAGAAATCGGAGTTGAATCATGTTAACGCATAACGAACTTCAGCAATATTTGACGCCCACCGCCATTATTGACAGTGATCATCAGCAGGTGGCAGCGTATGCGCGTGAGCATATCCGCGATGCGGGGGATGACCCGATCTCCAAAGCTGTAGCGCTGTATTATGCGGTGCGGGATAAAATCTGGTACACGCCTTATTATCCTTTTTATCTGCCGGAACACTATCGCGCCAGTAATGTTTTGCAAAGCGGAAAGGGCTATTGTGTCAGCAAAGCATCGTTGTTATGCGCCTTGGGACGCGCCTGCGACATTCCCAGCCGCTTCGGATTCGCAGATGTCAAAAACCATCTGGCCACCCGTCAACTGCTTGACTATATGGGAAGTGATCTGTTCGTGTATCACGGCTTTGTCGAATTTTATCTTGACAATAAATGGGTTAAAGCCACACCGGCGTTCAATGCCTCCCTATGTCGGCGGCATCAGGTGGTTCCACTTGAATTTAATGGTCATGAAGATTCCGTTTTCCAAGCTTATAATGAGGATCAACAACGTTTTATGGAATATATCAATGATCACGGCGTTTTTGATGATATTCCGGTGGATGCCATCGTTACCGCTTGGCGAAAAACCTATACGGACGCCCGGGTTGATAAATGGATTCGTCAATTTGATGAAAACAATGGCCGCCCTATCCGTAATTTTGCAAAAGAAGACGTTGTCCGCACATAATTGTTCTATCGTAAATAGGTGCAGAAAAGAATCTCCCTGACTTCGGCGTTAAATGCAATTTAAAATAATGTATGAAAGTTATCGTTTGTTGTTGCCAAGTTTCATTTCATCTTCATGCCTAAGTCGTTCGATATTAAAGTATTGCAATTAATAAAAGCTGTGATTTAAAACGCAATTATTTTAACAATGGAAAGGGGGCTGAAAAGACGTTGATAAATAAATGTTATCATCGCCAATCGTGCGTTCAACAAAACACGTAGTTGCCTTTCAGAAACATTATGGATTTTATTAAAACTGAAATGACTTTTCCATGTTTTAAAAATATTTTCAATTCTCTATCTTGACCCACACAACTTTAAAATCATTTCAAATGAATCAGAAAATCAGGGGCTTCTATTTTACCTGAACGCCGTTTGCAAAAACCGGTTTCGAAAGCCGACGCTTCAATTTCCACACGAGATAATCCCACCGCATTAAAAAATTCGGAATTCACAAGTCCCTCCTGATCTGAATTGTCATGAGCCGCAACAGGTTTCAGAGTCTTGGCGCGTATCGCGACACCTGGATTTTCAACACTTTTTGTCACAGTCATTCCCACAAAAAACACCATCCGATTTCAGGAAGGCGGTTTATATTGAATCAGATATTCCGTTCACTCTGATATTCAGAGATATTAATCGATTTAAGATTAAAATCAGCGATATTTATGCCATATACTGATTTTTTAATAGAATATCACCGTTTTTTCAGTTTATAACATATTGACATCTGTAATTTTGCCGTATAAAAAATCTCGACATTCTTTTTGGGCAAAAACTGCAGATATAGTATCGTAATCCGGCCGCGTCCGTTATATGTTATGGGTAATATTACAAGAAAATTAATAACCAATTGTATTTACCGAATATATTTTAACTCGTTATCCTTAGCTTGACGCATATGCCCAGAGGGGGCGGCATATTTGTAGCGAAAAACACCGCTCCTTCTTACCATTGAGTCCCGTAGGGACGGTATATTTTTATTCATACGCTATTTTTCCATATCCAACCGAAAATAATAACCGCCTTATGCCAAATGCTCTACAAGATAGCTTGATCATTCGCAATATTTTTACTATAAAGATTTGTTCGCTCTAAATAGCACTTTGTTACATTAATGTATAAGATGTAAAGGAAATTCCTATGCCAATAGAAACATGGAAAAACGGAACGCATTTTCCTGCGGTGGAAAAATCGAGCTTAACGAAACAATTTCTTTGTATAAAGGATTTTTTTGCGAAATTGCATGAATTAAAAAAAATTTTGGCAAGTAACAATGAGGAATTGGAATGGTTGTCTTTCCCTATGTCCGAAGAAGAGCGCTTTGCAGCGGGGTTAGCAAAGGGCGAGTACGAATCTCTTATTACTTATAAAAGTAAAAATCATGAAATAAATCAAATTATTCCAGATGATCTCAACCATTTTTATCAAAAAAAAGGCACTCTAAAAGACAATCATTTAAAATGGATTTACGTTGTAACAGACGAAACAAGAGCAAATGAACCCATCTGCGCATTAAAAACGAATCGAAAATCCGTCACTGATATAAATACTAAACATACGGTTCTTAGAGTACTTTTACATTTGCGCAATAGACTAAAAGATAAAATGTCGCTTCAATTCCTACGATTGCCCACATCTGTCAGCAAGATTGAAAATATAGACAATAGAAATGAATTGCAAGAGTGTTTACTTCAAGAATCAGTCATGATTACTGATATAGAAAATAGTGCAAGCCTATGGATGAAATCAAGAGACCAAAACTTCCTTATCCTAAAAAAATTATTTTGTAATGGTAAATTTGTAAACATTGATAATGAAATTGATGATCGGCTACAGATCGACGATAATTCATGTTTAAAGGAATTTATGGAGGGTAAAAAATGTAGGGTTCAACTCGGCGAGCCTAAATATCTTCCCATAATTCGAGAAACAATAAACGCTCGTGTATCTTTAGGCATCCCACTGATATTTCAAAACAATGCTATCGGTGTACTATGTATTTGGTCAAAAAAATATTTTCATTTCCTACCTATGGATATATTTGCAGCTAATACGCTTGCAACAGTCGCTGCTTCATGTCTTGAGAATTTTCACCGCATTAATATACTACAAGAAATTGAAAATATTACTGGTCGTGTTTTAAATGCGCGCACCAACATAAGTCGTTGGTTAGAAGATATTGATTCAACCGTTGGTTTTAACAAAAACTTAACCTGGTCGTTGCATCTTAAAGATCCGGAGACAGGTATGATTGATGCGGTTGCTGCACATGGGCGAACAGATAAAAAATGGGAGCGCGAGTCCAGACACCATTGCACAACAGACGATATACACGCACAAATCATTCGCAATCATACCGCCGTAATCATTCGAGGTCGTGATGAGCGTTTTGATCCTTTCATCAGCAAGCGCTATAATGATAGGGATCAGATGACCAGCATTATTATGCCATTATATGAAAAAGTGGTTTCCGCTTATGAACTGTCTGATACGAGCAAACAAAATGGGTCATCAGCCATAAAAAAATACAAGCTTTCACCACCTGATTCCGAGGCTATCGGCAGTCTCCAAATTGCAACAAAAGAAGATGCCTTTTTCTCAGATGAAGAGTTCGGTCGTATCTTCAAAACCATACAAGGTAAAAATGATGCATTCAACACTTATACACTCAGGCAAGCTTTAAGTCTATTACCAGATACATTGCGTTTTTTTGGTAAAGCGCAAGAAGCGCAATTATATTTCGGTGCTACTATTTTAAAAAATGAAGGGCCAATATTTAAATCTGGCCAATCAAGTGAAGACAGCATAGAAATTAAATTTCCATTCCTTTCTAAAGATGATAATGCATACATAAAATTAAAATTTGCCCCTTCTAATAAACCATCAAAAATGGAACTGCTTTTTATTGAGACTTTTATCTTGATATTGGGTCGTCTCTTAGAAGCCGTATATGATCGACGAATTTCATCAAATAAAGGCCGATTTCTTCAAGAACTGTCAATTGCGATAACAGAGTTCCATAATTTTACGGATGAAGAAAGTTTTATTAAACAAATTGCGAAAACCATTATCCGCTATTTTTACGCTGAAGATGTATGTTTTATTAAAGGTGCTATGTCTGGTTCTGAAGGTGGGGATAATAAAAAGAATCTGAAGCCAACTTTTATGTACCGGATTGCCAAAAATGAAAAACCCATTGAATGCCCACAAAATTCTTGCTTCTTAATGGATACAAAATGGATTAGAAATGGTTCCTATTCTTACAGTGACTTAAAAAAAGATAACCCGATACTTCTTAATCATTTTGTTGGAAACATATCTGAAGATGATCGCTTTATATTTCATGAGATTATTAAACCCTCTCCTTCCACTGACAACCAGTTCCTGCGTATGATTGTAAGATTACAACCTACAATGAAAAAAATAGTTGAACAGGTTGATGAATTGCTTGATTTATTTAATGTTTCAGTCGGTTCAGTGCTAAAAGGGTACTGGAAACAAGAGCTTGAGAAAGAAAAATGGATGAAGCGCTATACTGATATGAGCAAGCTTTCAACTGATAATATCGATGAATTACTAGAACGTACGATCAATCTTTTAAAAGGAACAAATGGATATGTGGGAGTCATTTTCTTCGGTTACGATGATTATGGAGATAAGTATTTCGTATATAAAATGGATGGCGAAGAAAATTATTTTGAACCGGGTCAGATACCAACACGACATAAATTTAAAAGACGAAATGTTAAGGGTAAAGATATTTATAAAGATAAAAACGTTTTATCTCGATGGATTGATAAAGATTCACTTAATCAGCCTCCTTTCAAATATTTTCCCTTCAGAAGAGATATGGATTTGCTCATAGTTAGTCCAATTCAACATCGTTCAATTGAAGGGAGTATTTTTAATCATTTTGTTGTAGTTAGAAAAGCAGGTGAAGACGACAGCGGCGATTTGCGATTTCTGGCAGGTTTAGCCATAGTATTGCGAGATCAGATACGTCGTATTGAAGCAAAAAAAATTATTGAAGTAAGGACAAAGGCGGAGGAGTTGTTTAAAGTTTACGTGAAAGATAAAGATAAACTTTTTACTAAGCTGCTTGATTTACTTGATACTGTCGCAGGCCCATGTTTAGTCGCTCAATATGAGGGGCCGCAAGAACTTGATAAAACTCTTAAATATAGCAAACAACCTGAAAAACTAGATAAACAAAAATTTTTAAGAAATCTGCCGAACACTTTATATAAATATCTCTTAGTTAAGAATTTCGTTCGTTTGAAAAAAAATAAATTACATAATGTCATAAATGTTACTAATGAGTATCAAGGTTGGATTTTCCGGTTATCACCTGAAATATCAAACAAACAACTATCTGATGAAAGATTTCTATTGGGTGTTCATCGGGTAGAAGATAAGGAGATAGGTTTATTACCTTTCGATTTCAATTGTATTAAGCAAATTGTTGATGCTTATGACTCCATATTATGGCATGTGAAAAGAGTTGAAGAAGTAACAGTGCGAGCCGCCCAAGTCGCCCATTCGGTAAAATCTCATTTTGGAGGAATTATTGATCATGCGGATTTGGCTATTATGATACTTGATGATCTCATACAAAAATATCCGGAAGCAAAAAAAACAAAAGAAGTAATAAATAGAATTCATAAAACTATCGCATCTGCTAATAATTCAATCAAAGCGATACTAAATATTCAAAGCCTGCCCGATATGACTGTAAACGTAGATGCTTTTGTTCGGGATACTATCATACGTTTTGGAAGAGAGGCTTTGCAAAGGGGCGTTTTTTTAGAGCCAAAGTCTTTAGAAAATATGCCTATTCTCCGTGTCCGCGGACCGGCTTTTGATATTATCATATCGAATCTTATTGACAACGCCATAAAATATTCATGGGAAGAACGCTATGTGCTAGTTGCAGGTGAAAAAGCCCCAAAACACTCTGAATATGAATGGGTATTAATCATACAGAATTATGGTGAAGGAATTCCCGCTAATGAGAACGAACAAATATACGAATCTCATAATCGTGGAAAAGCGCGCAAAAGACGGTCTGCAAGCTATGGTATGGGCATGGGTTTGTCTACTGCAAGAACTCTGGCTAGAGAAATGGGAATGGATATTACCCATTCAAGTTACTATACCGGATCACTTGATTTAGAGAAAAGCCAAGTTCAACGTTATTTAACCACGTTCAAACTTTGGATACCAAAAAAACGTGTAGCCAATTAAAGCGAGGTATAAAATGCAAAGTAAAAAACCGAGAATATATTGGGTTGACGATGAAGTTAATGCAGAAATGTACCAATCATCGAAAGAAATATTTAAAATGTATTTTGATATGACCTTTTTGGAAACCATAGATGAACTTGAAAGAAAACTTCAAAATGAACCTTTTCCCGATGTCGTTATTTTAGATATCATTTTCGGTACCAAACCAGATGAAGGACTAAAATATCTTGAAAAGGTTGCCATATCTAAAGCAACCATGTTTAAAGAACTCAAACTTGTTGTTTTAACAGCAAATTCATATTTACCTCATCTTGAAAAAATTCTAAAAATTACTAAAGAGCATAAGCACAGGATGAAATTCTATGAAAAAATGATAAGTATTAAAAAGCTTAGTGAAAATATTAGCGATTGGCTTGGTTCAAAAAAATGTTGATGAAAAAAGCCGCCCAAGGCACATGAAAGGCAATGCAATGAAGCCAAGAGTAAAATGGTTAGATAAATTTATCTACAAGCTGCGGACTGAAAAGGAAACGCCCGATAGAGCTGATATTAAAAGCAAATTGTCAGAACTTCTCAATTCTGATGAATACTCGGAAGAGCTGCAAATATTACGAAAGAGAAATTCTGATATTATAAAATGTATTATTATAAATGAAGATAATAATTCGACTCTTGATGATAATGCTATTATTTATGACATCTCCTCAGCTAAAATAAAACGAGTAAAAAAGGATATAAAGTTTATAAAAAAATGTAAAGAACTAGAACGCCATTTTGTATTTGTTTTAAAACGTCATGAGGAGGAAGAAACTTTCCCATTTGCATTTGATGATTCCTGGGTTTTTCTTTATCGTATTTCTCCAACCTCGAAAAAGATTGCAACCAGATGGATTTATTTGGTGGCTGAATCAGATTTTTATTCTAATAGGGATGAAACAAAACACGAAACAATAAGATGGCGTATTGGTATGTTCGCTGTTTTTTCAGAATTATTTTTTGGCAGCTTATGGGGTGACTGGAATCAAGAGATACGTGAATTGTTAGAAGCTACTATTGTTAATAGTTCCAATAATAAAGATGCATATATTAATTATGAAGATGCAAAACTATTTTTCGATCTATCCGAATGGCTTCGCGATGGTCGCAATCGCATCAAACAAGAAGCCTGGAAAGGGCAGCTTGCCGTTGAGCATATATTGCAGCCGGACTTAAAACAGGAAGTCGGTAAGTACGCATGGCGTGCTGAGAGTCGCATCGGACCGCCCTCTGCATATATTGAGCGTTTCATATTAGCGTACGGAAACGGTTTCAAAGAAAACCCGCCGGAGTTGGAAGATACATCCTTTAATGTAAGCCATATCAATCGCCCTTACTTGGAAGGTTTGATTAATCAGTGGTTATGGGTAGTTAAAGCAATAGAAAAAAATAAGAACAATGATAAATGGAAAGCTTGGCTCCCTGAAAAAATCGATTTTATTCAAAATCTTATCAATAAATCACTTGAGGAATTAATCCTGCCAATTAGTACCGAGAATAACCCTTCCAGGGTTCAAATAAGTCATTTTTGGTCACGCAAAGAGTTGCTTTGCCGGTATTTAAGCAAGCTTGGCAAAAATGATATGAACAAGTCGAACAACACGGATAGATCATTTTGGTCTGGCTTGGCGTTAGTTACTCTTGAAATTCTTTATGAGATTAAAAAACAGGAACACAAAGACTGCGACCATCCGTCTCTTCCCTGCAACGGAAATACGCTAACCGAAGCTCTGATCCGTATGACTGCGAGGTTTGCGCATTCCGAAAGCGGTGTTCCCTGGTGTATTCCCATAGAAAAAACACTTTTCGATCTTTACGATAGCGAAGGTGTTTTTTACATGCTTAAACCCAGATATCGCACCCATCTTTATCATGTTATGGATGTTTGCATGTTGGGTGATTGGTTTATAAAGAATTTTGCGCCTTTTAAGGGAATACACCCTGCGTCGTGGTATATTGCGGCGCTGCTTCATGATGTCGGTTATCTGGCCGAAGCTATCAATTATACGGGCAACACCCTTGAAAAAATGGAGGGTGATGTTTTTTCAGACATGCAAGAGATCATTCGTAAGGCCAGAAAAGAGGCTGAAAAAGCGGTTGAAAAATTCGCTAAGTTTTTTGATGTTCTTGGGCTTGATAAAAATGTAATCGATTTTGAGCATGGTTTAGCATCCGGCCTCCATGTTTTGGAAGTGCTTACTCAATATAACCTGTCCGATGACCAAAACTCTTTGGATGCCGTAAAAGCCATTATCCAGCATAACCGCTCATTTCCAACTGTTGATGTCAGAAAAGATTCCTTGACAGCACTGCTCCTGCTTTGCGATGAGCTTCAGGAATGGGGTCGCGCCGGTGTCGAAGATCGTCAACTTCGACGAGCTATTGCAGCATCAGCTGTCATAGGTCGGTCTATTCCCGGTTGGATAAGCAGTGAACGTGAGATCACAATTGATTTGAAAGGCCCATATACTATTGACATCACAATTGATTATGGTTCGCAAGAGAAAAATTTAACATCCGCCCATTATATCTGGATAGGAAAAATTCATAAATTAGAGCGCATCAGATGGCCCTACGGTATAGCTGTCACTCTGGAAATCAAAACAAGCAGCCGTAGAAATGAAATGAGTGCTTTTTGCGACATTGTTTCAGCCAATCCCGAATTGAGCGTTTTCAGACCTATGGTTGAAATGATTAATCGTAAAGATGAAAAATATATAAAATATGGGCATGATGCCAACGCGCAAGATAAATCAGACAATAATCTCCATGAAGAAACATTATGCTTAAAGCTTGATCAACTTGGCCGTCGTTCTCATCGATTATTGCCTATAAATGGGGAAAAGGTAAAGCAGGCCTTGAAACTTTACACGGAACTGAGAGCGGCGCGTATAAATACAGAAAAGGGTCAAAATTAGAAAATCACCGCTTTGCTTTCAACACAAAAATTCTTCTTAGGAGGAGGAACTTTTATCTTCTGATTTGTTATCCGATTGTTTTTGATCAATCTTCCATATTTCAGTAATCATTTTTGTATTATGTTTGGCGAAATTGATATAATTCTGATTGCTTTTGGCTCGTTCCTGACTCGCCACAGTGTGCAGACGGAAAAATAAGAAAACATAGAACACTATAATACCAACACTCACAATGATGCGTATGGTTGATGTTTTCACAATCAGCAGCAAAATCACCCATGCGATTATTGATGCCAAAATAACTTTTGAGGTATGATCCGCCATTATCCAGCGAGATTGCCGATTTTCAATCTCATGGTTGTGATGATCTCTGGAAATTTTGGTTGTCATCGAAAAAAAACTTGAAGCATCTTTTGATTCTATCTCAAGGGTACTGGCGAATTCGCTTAAAAATTGGCCTTTACGTTTTTTGTAGCCCGGTGAAAATTGGTAAAGTTTCAAAGTATCCAATAGAAAGCCGATTCCAAAACTCAATAGCGCGATACCAAACATTCCTGTAACTTTTATTATTTCCTTGATAATATCCGGCCTTAAAACTGCGATTGGCACAATGAACAATATGATGATTGTATTGAGGCCGGTTAAGCCGTAGCGTATAAATTCCGCGAAAGTTATATTTTTAAGGTCCATGATGCCTTTTTGGGTATGGTTAAAATTGTTTTTTGTAATGTTCTTCTTAACATGTGCGCTAATTTATAGCAATTAAGTAATATTTTTATTAAGATATAGCGGTTGCATAATCAAAGGGGTGAAGGAGTTGCGGGTCGTATCATATTGCCATAGCAAAAAATTGCTTGAAAACAATGGCTTGTGGTTACTTAAAATCGGTGGGCAAAATGCCGACGAACGTTTGTACGAATGTGGGCGTTGTGGGCGGCATTTTACCCACCCTACGAGTGATGATTATGTTGGATAACATTCGTTGGTTTGGAAAGTCAAAAACTTATCCTGTTCTACCATGGCTGATCACTTCATTCAAGTTTATGATAAATGATGCATCATACCTTTACGGACGCCCGGGTTGATAAATGGATTCGTCAATTTGATGAAAACGATGGCCGCCCTATCCGCAACTTCGCAACAGAAGACGTTGTCCGCACATGAATGAATTTGGAATTGGAAATGCCGAATTGGGAATTCCTAATTCCGACTTCCCAATTCCACATTCATAAAAATCACTCCTGCGGATAGAGCGATCAATCCGCTGATCAAAAACATTGCCGGCGCTCCCTGCCAATCGTAAATATAACCGCTGATAAAAAAACCGACCATTAGCCCTAACCCATAAGTCGCCGCATTATTCACCGCCTGCCCCAATGTTTTGCTTTCTTTCGGACTTAACATGTCAATATAAATAATACTGGCCACATGAAATGCGCCGTAGGTAAACGCATGCATTCCCTGTAACAACATAATCATGATGGGTGAACGTACAAACATCAGCAAAAACCATCGTAAAGCGGCTGTCAGAAAGGCAAAAACAAGCACTTTTTCAGGAGCAAATCGTTTCAGTATCCGATCCGATTGCATCATAATAACAATTTCGGAGATCGATGCCAACGCCCAGGCCGCACCGATAAAAGTGCCTCCCAAACCTGATTTTTCCAGATGAATCGAAAAAAAAGCGTAATAAGCGCCGTGACTGACCAACATCAAAAAAGCGCATATCAAAAAGATAATGATGCGTTTTGAAAAAAAATGCTGTATTTGAGGAAGTAAAGAGGCTCGCTCGCCTATTTTAACAGACGGTACTTTGAAGGCCGCCAGCGTTTGAATCATGCCCCCTGCAAATATCAGACTTAAAATAATGGAGACATCAAAAAGATCAATCAACTGCCCCATGATCAGGGTGACCGAAATAAAAGCCACCGAACCCCACACCCGGATTTTGCCATAGCTTTTTTTCTTAGCCCCCAATATATCCATGGTGAAGGCTTCTAAAAAAGAGATAACAGGCGCATGAAAAATGCCGTAGAAAATGGTAATGGCCGCCATATAAGCATAAGCGGTAGTTAAAAAATAGAGTCCCCATGAAGCTGTGCTGACCATAAGGCAAAAAATATAGATCGGCCTTCTGATCTGATAACGATCCGCCAGCATCGCCCAAAGTAGCGGCGTTACTACCATCATAAGCGACTTTAAAGCGGACAAAGCGCCGATTTGAGAACCGCTGAGACCGATACGATGGCAGTACAGATTAAAATAGGGCAAAAAAATGCCCATCACGCCAAAATATAAAAAATATTGGCCGCCGATAATCCATCTGACCTTAGATTGCCTGTTTTCGTCCATTCGCCTTCTATCTAAAATGTAAAACTGTTCCGGATTTGAAACTTGTAACTTGAAACTTGTAACTTGTAACTTGAAACTTGTAACTTGAAACTTGTAACTTGTAACTTGAAACTTGTAACTTGTAACTTGTAACTTGTAACTTGTAACTTGTAACTTGTAACTTGTAACTTGTAACTTGTAACTTGTAACTTGTAACTTGTAACTTGTATATTAACATAGGTCTCTTTTACTTTCAATCTCGAATACTCCGGAAATGCGATACAGCAATAAAATGATATTTTTTTATTGCTAATGTGGAATCAATTTGGTTTATTAGGCAGTTATATGCAATCAAACAAAGCGAAATACTGAAGGCGATTCAATGAAAAAAGCGGCTTTGCAAATCAGTTCTAATTATATTGGGGGATTCATTGTACTATTGGTTCTTTTGTTTTTGGTTTACACGGGGTGTTCAACAAAAAAAACGCCTTCTATGCCTGAACATCCGGAGGGTTATCCCAAGCCTTATAAAGTGTTGGGCAAATGGTACCAACCGCTTCCCCATGCGTGGGAATTTATTCAAACCGGCACAGCCTCCTGGTATGGTAAAAAATTTCATGGCCGAAAAACATCGAATGGCGAGATTTACAATATGTATGCCGTATCGGCCGCACATAAAACGCTTCCGTTAGGCACTTATGTTCGTGTGACCAACCTTCGCAACAAGCGCCAACTGGATTTGCGCATCAATGATCGGGGGCCTTTTGTTGATGGACGGGTCATTGATCTTTCTTATAAGGCCGGGCAAAAACTGGGCATTATCGGAACCGGAACTGCGCCGGTTAAAATTGTCGCTTTGGGACGGGCGCCATCCGGTAAAAAAATGGGGAAAGCCGCTTACATACCGGAAAATTATGAGCAGGGCAATTTTACAATTCAGATCGGCGCTTTTAGCGAATTACAAAATGCGCAGCGTTTAAAAATGAAGATGAGCCGTGTTTACCGCAATGCACATATAACGAAGTACAACAATGGACGCACCATTTTATATCGTGTACGCGTTGGCCGGTGTTCCACCTTGATGGAAGCCCGGCGGCTCAAAAAGAAACTAAAGCGCAATGGGTTTAATAATGCTATGATTGTAGCAGAAGAGATGGCCGCAATTTCTTCCAAAACTTTTTTGCGTTTTGAGGCAAATATTTAGGCGATGTAAGCGGAACAGCTTTTCGCTGTACATTGAGATGGTGACAGATATTGAAAAAGATTGTTTTTTTAGACCGTGACGGTGTGATTAACCGTGATTCACCGAATTACATAAAGAATTGGTCGGAATTCGAATTTCTTCCTGGCGCTCTTAAGGCATTAACACGATTGACGGATAACGGATTTACAACCATTCTTATTACCAATCAATCGGCCATTAACCGTGGACTGACATCATTGGTCGCGATTGAGCATATCCATAAAATGCTGAAGCTAACCGTTGAATCTGACGGCGGGCGAATCCGAGATATATTTTTCTGCCCGCACCGGCCGGATGAAGCTTGTGAGTGCCGCAAACCCAAGCCAGGCCTGATTTGGCGTGCTTCTGAAAAATATGGCATCGACCTTTCCCAAACGGTGATGGTCGGCGATAATGTCAAAGATATCGAATGCGCACACAACGCGGGTTGCGGGCGGGCGATTTTAGTCAGAACCGGCAGTGGTGTTGAGGCGGAAAAACAGATGGCGTCAATGCGATTGTGTCCTGATTATATCGTGGATGATTTGATGGCGGCAGTTAATCGGATTATTGATGCTTTGGAATGTTGACTAAACAATTTCCCTGAACATACTGACATATAAGTAGAAAAGATTATTGCATGATGACTGATCTTTATAAAAAATATAAGGCCGACCATTTTCAGGAAACGTCAAAGCTAAATCCTTTAAGTTTTATTTTGCGCAAAGCGGAATTAGGTGAGATGCTAAAACGTACAGAATGGGTATGGCTAGATAAACATCAATTGAATGATACGAAAGTAATAATAAAGAGCCAAGAAAACTATAGAAACTCTATACTGCGAGAGATTCACAATGAACTAATTGAGTTAAACCAAAATCAATTCTTGTTGTCACTTTATAGCCGCGCAATCCCCCCTATTAATTCTGAGAGAGCCTTAGTCCTTTATAAGCTTCATACTCAAGAGGAACTTTCTGATACAGAGTTACGTTTTGTCAATGAAAATTACCACAAATACATAGATTTCATCAATAGAAAACAAAAGTATAAAATAACGGAAGAAATTCCTTTTGATAAAAACTTTGAAACTATTCTGTCAAAATTAGAAGATGAAATACCGTTATGCGCTGATGATATCGAATGTCTTTGTAAGTGCAATGCCTATTCTTTCTTATATTCATTGAAAAATCAATTTGCCCATTTAAAGAAAAAATATAAGGCGCTTGGCCAGAAGGAAAGTGAAGAGTATTCTCTTCTACTTTTTCGTATTTTGCAACAACTTGATGAAAAGAAACTTCCGAATCAAGAAGAAACTCAATACCTGAGAAAAAATGAATTCAATGAAACATTGGTACAAGCACAGCAAATTGACTTCAGCTTGCTTAAAAAGAAATATCGGGCAACGCAAATTCAAGAGAACAACATTGCACACCATCTTTACAAAGTTTTAAAAAAATTGGATGCGGGCCTTTCGTTACACGAGTCAGACATAAATTTTTTGAAAAATCGTAAACTGAACGAAACAGTCAAATTCGCTTACCATAAAGAGAGGGATGCATTAATTCGTAAAATTGCTCGGGGGCATGACTTAAAACCGAATGATATTGCATGGTGTGAAGAGCATGACTTTGAAGAAATTATTTTCAGGTGGTTGGAAAATGCTTTTGAATTAGGAAACTACAAAATTGCAAAAGAACCTCGTCTTGTTGCTATTCTAAAAAAAATGAAAGCCGATAACCGCCTCAATGATGATGAAGTAGTTGTGTTGCAATGCCGAAATTTGTTACAACCGTCAAGCAAGATTTTTACTACCCATCACAAGTTGGAGGCACAGTTTTGTGAAAAACAATTTCAGCGTACAAAAAATCATTGGGATTTAGTAAACGCCAGTGCCCATTGGCGCAAGGCTGATGATCCCCGAAAGGCGTTAAAACAAACAGATAGCGTGGTTGTCAAGCAGGCAAAACCTGGCAAGGTAAAAGCCGCATTATTCACTACACGAGGTGGTGCGTTACGTGATATCAACAAGCTTAAAGAAGCTGAAAAATGTGCGCTTGAAGCGATCAAACAATATCCTGACAGCCATAACCCCTATACTTTGATGGGGGCGTTATGTTATCAAACCAGGCGTTACGAAGAAGGTCACAGATGGTTTGAGGAGGCCATAAAACGTGGTGCGAAGCCTTACAACCATGATGCGGAAATCAAACGTATTTTACGAAAAAAATACGACCCTGAATTGATTAAATATCTTTTAAAAAAAGACCCTGATCGTTTTTATTGGGTAAAAGACTTTTCTCGCAAATGGCACAATAAAAAAGGTCGAAAATAGCTGCAATTACACAAAATCCGTCCAAACCTGATATCCATTCTAAGCATTCACCTGATATGAACCCAATCCGTTCCCACACGACGCTTCAAGGAAAACTTGACCATATCACCTATTATAATGAAGATAACCATTATACCATCGCCAGACTGAAAACCAAAGAAGTACAGACATATATAACGATAGTTGGCTATTTGGCCGGCGTAGCGGTGGGGCAGCAGCTCATATGCATCAAGCTAACCTGCCTCCTTGCCTGTTATCAGATAGTTCTGATTGAAGCTATCCATGTATGGTATCTGTTCCATCACTAACTCACAAACTGTTTTCCGTTTTCTTTTTTGCTTGCAATTTCTTAGTATATCTCGTTTAAGTTCAATGAGAACTTCTTTTATCATTCCTGAAAATATAGCTTTTTCCAAACGATTAAGTCTTTTCAGCCAGCATATAAGCTTATATTCGCTTACTTCCCGTTGAAA
>JAUCGF010000121.1:0-37596 GCA_030378005.1 Desulfococcaceae bacterium HSG9
CATTGAACTTAAACGAGATATACTAAGAAATTGCAAGCAAAAAAGAAAACGGAAAACAGTTTGTGAGTTAGTGATGGAACAGATACCATACATGGATAGCTTCAATCAGAACTATCTGATAACAGGCTGGGGGTATCGCTGAACGTCTTGAAATTCACCACACTCCGAAACACGGTGGCCGGCTGAACATTGCCGAAATCGAACTTAGCGCGTTGACAGTGTGATGTCTCACACGTCGGATTCCGAATATTGAAACATTGCGCAATGAAACAAAAACTTGGGAACGGAGGCGGAATGACTTCCAAAAAAATGTTGACTGGCAATTTACAACCGAAGATGCTCGTATTAAACTTAAACGTCTATATCCTAAAATTAATTCATAAAATCAAACTTGACAAGACACTACCTAAGCACCTAAAAAATGTCCTGTACAGTGATAATATAGATAAATTTTACGAGAAAAATAATAGCAATGAATTGTCGGGCCTGGTTCTAACTTGGGCCACTGGTGTGTTCTGAAATCCATGATAAAAAATATATTATCATAATATCAGTTGGTTAGATTGACATAGCCTTATTTTCTGTTCAGAATGGCCGAACTTAGAACCAAGCCCGAATTGTCCAACTTGTCAATCAGAAAATATCATAAAAAATGGTGGTATTCACTTACATTTCGCTAGTTTTTGGTTGAGTTCATGATTTTTTGTTTCTCAAAATTGAGTTCATATATTTTTTGTGGCAACTTCAGAATTGATAAGATGCGCTTTTGCAAAGGAGTAAGGTTCTCAACAACTGACCCTATGATTTTTTGGCCGTCAGACCGGAGCAGCAAATGAATGTTGTCTGATTGGGTTCGATGACCTTGGGATCATGGGTTGTGGAAAGCGAAAGCTTATGAATTTCAATGATATCAAAAGGAGCGTTCGGCCCCGGACAACCTCTGCCCTTGTATTTTTTCCAGGTTTCCACGGAATCGTGCACTTCAAGGCGGATATAATCCTGAAGCCACATATTTTTCAATGTCAGGCAGGCTCTTCCCAAAAACGCTTCAACATTTTCCACTTTTTCAGGTTTAAGGGCTTTCAACTTCAGAACCGCTTTAGCCGGGCGCTCATTGAAAGCCTTTATCCGTCTGGCCGCATGGGCGTCGCTTTTGGTTATCTGCCGGCGTTCCGGCCATTCATGATTTTTTTCATTATCCGGTTCACTTCAAAGCCCGCGCCGACTTTACGCTTTTTATCCTTTTGTCCCGCCTCAGGCGCCAAAATGATATCCTGAACTTCTTTAGGGGATTCAAAACCGGTTCTTTCAGGATTTCAGGCGTATCCCCAGTCATCGGCAGTGGGAACCGGTATCGACCCGGCTCATGGTCGATTGTCAATCTCGTTTCCAGGGAAGCCGCTTTGCAGTCAGCAATCCGTACTGCCGATGATTTCGGCCATACGTCTCCATGCAGGTGTATAACAACGATCATCCGCGCGATTCCCGGGAAACGTTTCAGCAATCAATGGGATGCCGGCGGGATATGAAACACCTGAACCCGGTTTGAACCGAAGAAGGTCCGGACGACAGTTTTTGCTGTGGCTGAAATTCAAAAGACCTTTTTCAGGGTCATCCGTTTTATGGAACACATTGAAACCGGTTGTATCATATCCGCCTATGTCTGTCAGCAGTTCACAGGCGCTGATAATTCACCAGCCGCTCTCAAGTTGAAACCGACGGCTTTTATCCGCATCTTTGCCAAAGGCGGACATCATTTTACCCGGTTTATCTTCCAGCCGGCAGCCGGCTCAATTACGGTTTTGTGCGGATTCAACCAAGTTTCCATGCCCGAAAGCCGATGCGTGAGCGAATGCGGGACGTATGTTACAAAAAGCACCGCTGATTGACCGTAGGACAACCCGCTCCAATTTGTGTGCGGGATAAAAGTCAAGTCAATGATTTCCTGAGTTTTCATTTTCATAAGACTGCGATAATCAATGGAATGGTGTCTGCTCTTTCAATTCTGTATTTCATCATAAACCTCCATGCTTTAAAGTTTATGATGACTGTTGCACGAAAACTTACCGCTTGTCCGGCAAAATCAAGCTGAATAGCAATACGTGAAATAATTAATTCGATAGTCGCCTAAAAAACTAGCAAAATGTAAGATTAATGGGTAAAAACCGTTTAAGCTTTTTGAGGTTATTTATATCTGATGCCAGACATTCTGTTGATTCAACCGCCGATTCAGGATTTTCTCGTTCCCACGCTTTGCGTGGGAACGAGGTCGCCAAAGACTTTTTCCATCTACTGGGTATGGCTGGAAACTAAATTCGGTATAGATTACCAAGCAGAATTTGGGAAAAACTGCGGGTTGCAAATGTAGGGTGCGTTAGCGTAGCGTAACGCACCATGTTAATATTAAAAATAAGTCAGAGCTATGATTTCGGTGCGTTACGGCTGACGCCTAACGCACCCTACAATCTGATTCAGACAATTTTCCGACCTTATAACACTTTAACCTTATAAACCTGGTCAGCTTCAGCATCAATCACATGCACGCCACAGGCAATGCACGGATCAAAAGAGTGAACCGTTCTTAAGACTTCAAGCGGTTTTTTAGGATCAGCTATCGGTGTTCCGATTAAGGCTTCCTCCACCGGACCGAGTTTGCCTTTGTCATCGCGCGGTCCCAGATTCCATGTGGAAGGTACCACGTATTGGTAATTGGCGATTTTCTTGTCTTCAATGCGTATCCAGTGGCCCAGAGAGCCTCGCGGTACGTCATTGAGTCCTACGCCTTCAGCCTTATCCGGCATTTCCCAACTCTGAAAGGTCTTGGTATCGCCCTTTTTGACATTTTCCACCAACTCCATAATCCATTTTTCCATCCGGTCGCCGATGGCAACGGATTCCAAACCGCGGGCGGCGGTGCGTCCCAATGTGGAAAAGAGGGCCGTAACCGGAACATCCAGTTTTTTCAAAGTGCTATCAACCAAAGCTTTGATCTCTTTATGGCCTTTGGCATACGCCACCAGCACTCTTGCCAGGGGACCGACTTCACATGATTCACCATCGTAGCGCGGTGCTTTAATCCAACTGTATTTGCCATCATCTGGCTTGTACTCGCTGTATTGCGGCTTGGTTTCGCCTTTGTATGGATGTTTGGCATCCTTGCCTTCATACCATGAACGCATCACATGTTCAGTGACTTTGTCCTGTCCGGGCATTTTCACGCCGGCCAAATCGCGTTTGTTGATCACGCCACGAGGCATGTACAAGCTGTCGGGTTCCTGGTCGCTTTCCGGGAACTCGCCCCAAGCCATAAAATTCGTGGTGCCACCGATAGCGCCCCAATCCTTGTAAAAAGAAGCCACGGCCAAAAGATCAGGAATATAAACATTTTTCACAAAACTTTGGGTTTCTTTCCATATATATAGAAATTCAGCGATACGGTCTGGCGTCAAATCTTTAACACAGGTTACGCCGCCAACAACCAAGCCCTGCAAGTGCGGATTTTTACCCGCAAAAATCGCGTGCATACGTGCAGCGCGCGCTTGCAGTCTGATCGCTTCGATATAATGCGCCGCCGCCATCAGATTGGCTTCGGGCGGCAATTTATAGGCTGAGTGTCCCCAGTAAGCATTGCTGAACGGCCCGAGTTGGCCGCTATCCACAAATGTTTTTAAACGTTGCTGGACATTTTTATAATAGACCGAACCTCCGACATCAGCACCGCTGACATTATCCGCGAGTGTCGCTGTTTTGGCCGGATCGGCTTTGAGCGCGCTGATAATATCCACCCAATCCAGCGCATGGAGATGATAAAAATGAACAATATGATCATGCTGGAATTGCGCGCCATGTAAAAGATTTCTAATAATTCGTGCGTTGTCAGGTATTTTCACTCCCACCGCATTTTCTACCGCCCTCACCGAGGCCAGCGCATGTGTAAGCGTTCAGACCCCACAGGAGCGTTGCACAAAATGATGGGCGTCACGAGGATCGCGTCCCTGAAGGATCAGTTCGATGCCTCGGAACATCTGGCCTGAACTCCAGGCATTTGTGACTTTACCACCGGATACTTCCACCTCAATCTTCAGGTGGCCTTCGATCCTGGTAATCGGATCTATTACTATTTTTTTTCCCATTATATCTATCTCCTTCTTTGTTGAAAACTATTCGTTATTTATCCTTTTGGCACTTCATTCAATGTGTTTCCACATATATAGCGGCCAAAATTGTTACGCCGAATGTAAACCGTCAGATGAAATCAGCTATTGTTCCTCATAAAACGGCGTCATTTCATCCCAGAAATCAGGTTGGCTGCATCCGATGCAAGGATGCCCCGCTTCTACCGGCCAACTCGTGCCGTCATTAAATTTAGCTGTGGGACAATTGTTAAACGTATCCGGCCCACGACAACCCATTTTATACAGGCAGTACCCTGAAGCGGCCTCTTCTGAGCCAAATTCGGTTACAAATTCATCATTTTCAAAATGAGAACGGCGCGGACATTGATCATGAACAGTTTTGCCATACGCAAAATAGGGACGGCCCTTATCGTCCAGATTGGGAAGTTTTCCGAGAAGGAGATAATTGACAATTGTTCCCACCAGATTGATCGGGTTGGGAGGACATCCCGGAATATTCAAGGTTTTGATCCCCAACACTTCACTGACAGACTTGTAGCCTCCGGGATTCGGTTTGGCCGCCTGAATGCCTCCGAAAGAGGAGCAGGTTCCCATACAAATCACGGCTGCGGCCTGTGGGCATACCTCTTTGGCGATTTCTAAAAACGTGCGTCCGCCTACCATGCCATACACACCATTATCTTTGGTTGAGATCGCACCTTCGACAATACAGATAAACTTGCCTTTATTCTTTTTCACGGCCATTTTCAGTTGTTCTTCAGCCTGATGCCCTGCGGCGGCCATGATCGTTTCATGGTATTCGACCGAGAGAATCTCAAGAACCAGATCATCGGGATACGGGTATTGAGATCTTAATAATGCTTCCGAACATCCTGTGCATTCGCCAAAATGAAGCCAAATCACCGGCGGACGTTGTTTGGGTGCTGCAAAGACTTCCGCGACCTTGGGAACGAATGATGACGACAGTCCCATAGTGGCCGTAAGGTAAGTACAGTACTGCATAAAGTTCCTTCTTGAAACACCCCTTTGTTCCAATTTGGCATAAAATGCGTTTTCCTTTTCCATTAGCGCCTCCATAGCTGTTAAAGGTTTAAAAAATACAATACGAAGACCTTATACAAGGTCATTAACCTGATTTAAAAAATGAATCTAACTTAGTTAAAGAAAAAAAGCAAGTCAATGAATTTTTTAGGGGCTATCTTGAAGAACAACCAACTTTTGACGCCCTCGCCACATTTACAGGTGAAATGAAACAAGGAGCAACGGATATTGTTCCGCTCAAAGGCAGCCATTTGGAAAAGGGGATTTTAGGTTGGAGTAAAATGCCGATTGCTATTCGTTCCCAAGCCAATCGACCGCAATTGCCCTTTGATTTCAGGCTTAAAAGAGCGATGCGTTTTTTTGATATAATTTCGCGGACAATGAAGAAGGCGTTAAAAATAGTTGATAATGTTGTCATTCGCCTGAAAACCGGGTTTTTATAAAATCAAATCATCCCCCGGCAATCATGGGAATGGGAATAATTTCCGAATTATCTGTAACCGGTGTGTTTTTAAAATTCGGTTTGGAGATCAACTTGCCGTTGATTCGCACGACAGCGTATTCATAATCATGATCAAGCGCCGTTAACACTTGAGCTATCGTCAATCCCTCTTTCCAGAGTACTTTTTCATTACCAATGGTTATCATCAGTTTACACCTGATTTTTCTAATATTTCTAAATATTCGTCAGTCATAAATTCTTGTAAAAAACTGAAATTACTGATACTAATTCTGATATCTTTCCATCCACCGGTACAAATTCTCCCGATACCGAAAAATCAATACCAACCCAACCGCACACACGCCTAACACGATAAAAAACAGACCGTATTGCTTATCTGAAAGCACCCCTCCCTGGAGGCTCAGAAGAAATGTGCCGGGCATACGTCCAACTGCTGATAAAATCAGAAACAACTTGGGTGCAATGGAAGTAATGCCGAGAAACAGACATAAATAATCTTTGGGGAATCCGGGAAACAGAAACAAAATAAAAATAACCAGAGTTCCCTGACGTTTCAGGATGGCGTCCATGCGCTCAGTTTGTTTGGGCGGGATTAATTTTCTGACATAGCGTTGGCCTAAAAAACGTCCGATGATAAAATTAATCCACGATCCCACTGTCAAACCGGCAGTTGAAAATATAAATCCTTTCAACGTGCCAAAAAGAAAGCCGCCGATTGCGCCGGTAATTTCACCAGGGAATGGAGCCAAAATAACCTGAAGAATCTGAAAACCGATAAAAACGAGTGGTGCGCCCCATCCGAAAGAGCTGATAAAATTTTCAATTTGTTCTTTGTCCGTAATAAAAGTGCCAAAGCTCGTGAATGTTTCCCATAACCATACACGGTAATAATAAGCCGGAATTAAAACGACCAGAACGATAAGGGTAATAATAATCAACTGGCGTCGTCTGGATAAGTCAGCAAACATTTAAGCTGAATTATCCTTCTGATTGATTTGGCGATGAGCGGCCTTTTTTCTGGACCATCTTTGCCAGAAACTGAGCCGTCCGGATGAATACGCCCGGTCAACCATCTCTTCGTGAACGACAAAACGCGCTTTGCTTTGCATGGCGGCGCGCAGGCATTGGGTCTTGAGTTCACATGCCAAGCAGGTATCCGGAGAATTACGCAACCCATCTTCACTTTTGGGAAAAACATGGTCGAGCTTTCCAAAACAGGCGGGTTTGTCAGCGTGATGCGGTGATGTTGTCATTGTTTGTCATATTCGCGATTCATTTGGGCGATATAGCCTTTATCTGCAAAGCTGAAATATTTTTTTTCACCAATGATTAAATGTTCATGCACAGTTATCCCCATTACACGACAAGCAAAAATAAGCTGGCGTGTTATGGCGATATCTTCCTGAGACGGTTCGGGGTCTCCGGATGGATGATTGTGGGCAAAAATGATGGCTGAAGCGTGGTTGCGCAACGCCGCATTGACCACTTCGCGCGGATAAACGGCGGATGCTGTTAAGGTTCCCTGGAAAAGAGTTTCCGTTGAAAGCACTTTATTTTTGGCGTCCAGATAAATAACTTGAAAACATTCATGATGCTTTTCACCAATATTGAGATATAAAAAATCGTACAAATCCCTAGAATTATTAAGCGGATTTTTTTGCACCAAACGTTTTTCAAGGTACCTGTCAGCCACAGCCTTGATCAGAAGAATGCCGATTTGATTGGCTTGGCCAATACCTTTTATTTCACACAATTCTTTTGGTGATGCTTCTAATACGCCTTGAAGGGTTTTAAAGCGTTTTAACGCATCTTTGGCGGCTTCTTTGCAATCTCGGCGCGGGGTTGCAAAAGTTAACAGTAATTCAATCACCTCATAGTCTTGGAACCCGTTTAAGCCTGAATCCATAAATTTTGCGCGCAGTCTTTTGCGGTGTCCCGTGCCTTTATGCAGAGGCTTGGCTTTTTTTTCAATTGAAGTGTTTAATTTTGCAGATACCATATACTCGAAAGTTTGAAGTGTAAAATGTGAAGTTATTCTACAAATCGGGCTTCAAAAGAGCGCTAAACTGTAAGTTCAGCACTCCTTAATTCATTGCTCCGTCAGGTCTTCTGATTCTTTCGGACTTTCTGATGTTTCAATCTCGGCTGTTGTGTCATCATCATCATTTTCAGGCACACAAGCCGCGCCGGTAACTTTTTCTTCGGGCGACATACCGATAATTTTAACCCCTTGGGTGTTGCGGCTGATCAGCGAAATCCCATTAGCCGGGGTTCGAATCAGCTTACCGTTGTCGGTCATCAGCATAAGATCGTCATCTTCATCAACAAGCAAAATGGACACGACCTGTCCGTTACGATCGCTTGTTTTGATGTTGATGACCCCTTTGCCTCCGCGTTTATGAATGGGATATTCATTAATCGGCGTTCGTTTGCCATAACCGTTTTCCGTAATCGTAAACAGCGAATGGCCATAGCTTAAAACATCCATACCGATAATACGGTCTTCAGGTGCCAGTCGAATTCCTAAAACGCCACGGGCGGGACGACCGGTAGGACGTACATCGGATTCCTTAAAACGGATCGTCTGTCCCATTGCCGAGCTTAGAAAGACATTCATAGAGCCGTCCGTAATACGCGCGGTAATCAATTCATCACCGGGAACCAGAGTAAGTGCGATAATACCGCCTCCCCGCGGACGACTGTAAGCCATGATATCTGTTTTTTTAACCAACCCGTTTTTGGTGGCCATGGTAATAAAATAACCGGATTCATAAGATGGCACTGCCATAACGGTGGCCAATTTTTCATCCGTCTCGAAATTCAGCAGATTTACAATCGCTTTGCCGCGACTGGTGCGGCCTGTTTCCGGAATTTCATATACTTTACTCCAATAGACACGTCCCAGATTTGTGAAAAAAAGGAATGTGTGGTGGGTGGAGGCCACAAAGAGATGTTCGACAAAATCTTCATCTTTGGTGCTCATGGCGATTTTGCCTTTGCCGCCGCGATGCTGATTCTGATATAGCGTCAGCGGATTGCGCTTAATGTAACCGCTCCGGGAGATAGTCACCACCATATCTTCTTCCGCAATCATATCTTCAAGTGTGATTTCTTTTGTCGATTCAGCAATGCGGGTGCGGCGCCGGTCTGCAAATTCATCCCGAATTTCACTGAGTTCATCTTTGATTATATTTTCGACAAGCAGTTCGCTATCCAAAATTTCTTTAAGTCGCTTAATTTCCAGAATTACATTCTGCAATTCTTCGATTATTTTGTCACTTTCTAATCCGGTCAGCCGCTGTAAACGCATATCCAAAATCGCTTGCGCCTGTATTCGTGTTAAATCAAATGTTTGCATCAAACCGTTTTTGGCTTCGGCAGGTGATTGGGACGCCCGAATCAAAGCGACGGCCTCATCTATATGGTCTAACGCTATTTTTAAGCCATCAAGAATATGGGCGCGTGCCTGGGCTTTATTCAATTCATAAAGCGTCCGCCGAATGATGATTTCTTTGCGATGTCGGATAAAATGCTTTAAAATTTCTTTTAATGTTAAAATTTCCGGCCGATTGTTTACAACGGCCAGAAAAATGATGCCGAACGTATTTTCCATCTGTGTGTGTTTAAACAATTGATTCATTACAACTTCGGCAATTTGGTCTTTTTTAAGCGCAATCGCAATACGCATACCTTCGCGGTCTGATTCATCTCTTACATAACGTATCCCCTCAAGCAGTTTGTTCTTAACCAGGCTGTCAATTTTTTTTATCAATCTGGCTTTGTTCACTTGGTAGGGCAGTTCGGTAACGACAATCGTATCAAGATTTGTGCGACGGTCTGTTTCAATGTCGGCCTGCGCCCGGATACGAATCACCCCTCGGCCTGTTTTATAGGCGCTATAAATACCGCTGATACCATAAATAATACCGCCTGTGGGAAAATCCGGACCGGGGACTATTTGCATGAGTTCTGACAAAGTTATAGCAGGGTTATCTATCAGTGCAATGATAGCGGCCGTAATCTCGGTCAGATTATGCGGTGGAATATTGGTTGCCATGCCCACGGCAATACCGGAAGAGCCGTTAATCAGCAGATTGGGCAATTTGGATGGCAATACCGTTGGTTCGGTTAAAGAATCATCATAATTCGGTACCCATTCAACCGTGTCTTTGTCCAAATCAGTCAGCATCTGATGGGCGATGCGCATCATCCGAATTTCAGTGTAACGCATGGCCGCAGGCGGATCGCCATCTACCGAACCGAAATTACCCTGGCCGTTGACCAACGGATATCTTAATGAAAAATCCTGAGCCATACGGACGATCGTGTCATAAATCGCCGAATCGCCATGAGGGTGATATTTACCCATCACATCACCGACAATACGGGCCGACTTTTTATAAGGCTTATTCCAGTCGTTTTTAGATTCCTGCATAGCATACAAGATACGACGATGCACCGGTTTCAGTCCGTCACGTACGTCCGGCAAAGCACGGCCGATAATAACGCTCATAGCATAATCAAGATACGATTTTTTCATCTCGCTCTCGATACTGACTCCGGAAATTATCTCTGCGGGCATAGTATTAACCTGTCTTAAAAATTGTTCTTGATTTTAGGCGAACGTAAAAAAAATAATTTACCAATCATCTTAATCTGAACGATTAAGATTGAAATGGCAAAATTAAAATATAATCAAAAGGTTATTTTGTTACCGTTATCGGGCGCGCACTGCACATCCGCCAGCCACAAACAACATCAGGATTTCATAAATGATAACGGCTGTGTAACCGCCTGATAAAGCGTAAGCGACACCGCCGCCAATAATAGCCGGAACACCAAAAAAAATCATAATTCCCAAACTTCTTCCACTATCTTTCAGCATAATTTCCTTTTCCTTTGTTTTAGCATCATATACTTTTGATAAACCAGACTTTTAACAATAATAAAGCGCCAAGTAAAGCAAAATCATAGATGTAATTTTAATTTTATGTGGACGAGATGAATACGTCTGATTCGATTCACCCGAATACGATCTCATTGCGTCCGTTTCGCTTGGCCTGATAAAGCAGCGCATCTGTTTTGGCGATAAGTTCTTTTGCATTCTTTTCATCCTGCATCGCCGTAATGCCGCCACTGATCGTCACTTTCATCCCATCATGACGCCATTTCAAATTGTAAATCATCTTTCTTACATGTTCGGCCACTTTATACCCGGCCTGTCGCCGCGTATTCGGCAGAACGATTAAAAATTCATCTCCACCATAGCGTCCGATAATGTCTTCCTTGCGCATGTTTTTTTTTAATGTTGCGGAAAGTTTCACAAACACATCATTGCCGACGCTATGACCATACGTGTCATTTATATCTTTTAAATGATCCAAATCAAACATAAAGATAGACAACGAGTGGAAGTGGCGTTTGGCTTCGCTGATTTCCTGTTCCAGACGTTGATTGATATAGCAGTGGTTATATAATTGAGTCAACCCATCCAACATAGCCATTTTTTTTAAAATATCTCTGGCAAATTTTAGCTTCAGGTGGGTGCTGATGCGTGCCAGCAATTCTTTATATTGAAATGGTTTGGTGATATAATCAATCGCACCTAGCTTAAATCCTTTCAGAATATCCCTTGTATCTGCTTTGGATGTTAAAAAAATGATGGGAATATCTGCGGTTTCAGGCATCTCCTTTAGCCGATTGCAAGCGTCAAACCCATTCATTACGGGCATCATAATGTCCAATAAAATGATATCCGGAACAATTTTTTTTGCTATTCGGCACGCTTGCAAACCATCCTGAGCGGAATATACCCGGTACAACTGATGGGTGAGTAAGGTTTGCAGAAATTTAATATTTAAGGGATTGTCGTCAACAATGAGTATTAGAGCATTTTTATCTGAATTTTTGCTCATACATTTTTTCCTTTAAGTAAGGCATCTCATAAAAAATAATTTACCCGTGAAATCGTAGAACTTTACTAAACTTTCAAAGTTTAGTAAAGCCTATCAAGTAAATTTATGTTGGGAGCTACCTAACCGCGACTAACGCTAGTCAACAGATTCCGGCAGTTCAGTTCTGTTTGCCAGATAAATTCTGAAATCACTTCCCATGCCAACAGTGCTTGTAAGGGTGATTTGGCATCCCATGAGTTCCACTAAATCTTTAGTAATGGCCAATCCCAGACCGGTTCCACTTTGTTTTTCCTTGTATCGTCCTTTTTGTTGAGCGTATTCACCGAAAATTTTTTTTTGTTGTGATTTGGGAATACCGCAGCCCGAATCTTGCACAGATATCACATAGTCAAGATAATCATCCGAAGACGTATGCCGGTCGCATTTTATCACCGCCAGTTTAATAAATCCGTTTTCCGTGAATTTAAAAGCATTACCCAGAAGATTAAATAGAATTTGCCTGAGCCGGGCTTCATCCAAAATGATTTTGGAGGGCATAGTTTCATCAATTTCGATCTTTAAGTTAAGCCCCTTGTCTTTAACTTTCCATAAGAAAATTTGTTTAATATCGTTGAAAATCGCGCGCAAGTCAACATAAGAGTATTCTAACGTCAGTTTGCCGGCCTCAATCCTGGAAATATCCAAAACATCATTCACTAAGCTTAAAAGCGTTTCTCCACTGGAAGAAATCGCATCAAGATAGATTTGAAATTTTTCTTCGACAAATTTAACTTGCATCAATTCCGTAAAGCCTAAAATTGCGCTGATTGGGGTTCTCATATCATGGCTGATGCGCGCGAGAAACTTACTCTTGGATTCGTTGGCAGCGGCGGCCGCTTTTTCTGACTCCCGAATCGCCTGTTCCGCTTTTTTGCGTTCAATAATTTCACGCTCCAATAGCGCCATATTTTTTTCCAGTACATGGGTGCGTTCGATCACTTTTTGTTCCAAATCAGCCGAATATTCTTCAAGCTTCAGATTGGCCTTTTTCAAATTTTTCAGCAGAACCCGATTTTCATTTTTTAGAGAATAAGTTTCAAGGGCATTATCAATGATCATTTTAAGTTCATTTTTATCCCATGGTTTGGTAACATAACGATAAATACGCCCTTGATTGATTGATCGAATAACAACATCGATATCGCTGTACCCTGTCAGAATCATTCGGATTATTTTCGGATGTTTTTTGACGGCGGTTTTTAAAAATTCGAGGCCGGAAATTTCCGGCATACGTTGGTCGGTTATAATTAGCTGTATATCGGACTGGTTAAGAACGGCCATGCCTTCCTTGGCGGAATTGGCTAGATAGATATTGTAATGGCGCCTGAAAGCCGCTTTAAAGACAGTAAGGTTATCAGGCTCATCGTCAACGTAAAGGATACCATATTTTCCGGTGTCAATGTTTTGCATTTTTCAGTTCCTTTGTATGTAACGGCAAATAGATGGTAAAAGCAGTTCCTTCGCCTTGCCGGGTCGTTACGGCGATACTGCCACGATGTTTTTCGATAATGCTGAAACTGATGGACAGTCCTAAACCAGTACCTTGGCCGACATCTTTGGTTGTAAAAAAAGGGTCGAAAATTTTAGAGCGGATTTTATCTGAAATACCATGCCCGGTGTCGCGAATTTCAATCGAAACTGTTTGAGGAGTTTTGTCAGATAGTAACGAAGTGGTGATATGAATGACGCCCTTATCGGTAATCGCCTGAATGGCATTGACCAGGATATTCATAAACACCTGATTCAGTTTATGCGGATAACATTCAATCAGGGGTAAATCCGCATACGATTTAACGATCTGAATACGATTCTTATATTGGCTGCGCAACATGATCAACGTTGTTTCCAGATTTTCATAAATGTCAGCAGTTTCCAAAATATCTTTGTCTAAATGTGAAAAGGTGCGCAGACCTTTTACGATTTCGGCAGTGCGCTCGGCCCCTCTTTTTATACTGCTTGTCAGTTCATGCACTTCGGTTATCAACTCATCAAACGCAACCTCTTCTTTCAGAGATCGGATGTTTTCCAACGCTTCATTCACATTTTGAGCGGTAATCTGTTCATACCCCTTGATGACCTCAAAAACATCCCTCAAATCTTCTTTTAAAGAATCAATCCCCGCATAGATATAATTCACCGGATTATTTATTTCATGGGCAATTCCTGCGGTCAGCAATCCCAATGACGCCATTTTTTCCGATTCTAACGGTTTTGATTGGGTCTGTTTAAGATTTTCCAAAGTATCTTGCAATTCTGTTTTTTGGCGCAACACTTCGGCTGTGCGTTTTCTGACTTTTTCCTCTAACAGTTCGTTCATACGCCGAAGTTCAAGTTCCTGAGATTTGATTGTTTTTTTTTGAAAATAGTGTGTTAATGCTTCTTTGACTGTCAAAAGGAGATCTTCACGATACCAGGGTTTGGCAATGAAGCGATACAGGTTGGCAAAATTTACGGCATTACCTACAGCTTCAGCACTCGCCAAACCGGTCAAAAGGATGGTTAACGTATCCGGAGCCATCGTATGGATTTCAATCAGAAGTTCATCGCCCTGCATTCCGGGCATAACCTGATCGGCAATCATCAGTGGAATTTCAATCTGACTTTTTTGATAATGCTTAAATATCTCAAGGGCTTCATTACCGGAACTTGTCGTTTCAATTTTGTACTGCTTCCCAAATTGATATTTCAATTGTTTTTCAAGGCCTGCGAGGACGAAAAGTTCATCATCTACGCATATTATTACTGGTTTGGTCATTGTCGTTCCAATTTTAAGTTACAAGTTTCAGTAAATAATAATCCCGAACACTAAAAAGTACTCTATCGGATTTGGCTCTTGACAAATTTTTCAAGTAACGGTTAAAAGTAAATTTTAATAATTCAGTAGATGGAAAAATTTTATGAAACGCCGCCCAAGGAGTGCTGAACTTACAGTGTAACATGGGATTTCATGTTTCGGCCCCATGCTAACTGTAAGTTCAGTGCTCCTTTTTGATCTACTGAGTATAGCATTAAGCTACAATAATTAAAATATTTATATTCTTAGACGAATCACAAGTCAATCCCCGATATGAAATAACTTGTAACTTAAAACTCGAAGCTTATAAAATGCAAAATCATGTAAAAAGAAAAAATTTGGTTATTTTTGATATGGATGGAGTCTTGATAGATGTTTCCAAATCATATCGAGAGGCCGTCAGACAAACCGCAACATTTTTTTTCAATTCGGCTAAGGCATCGGAACAACTTCCAAAACCGCTTTTCCCATTATCTGATTTAGCCCGCCTGAAGCAAAGTGGCGGATTGAATAATGATTGGGATCTGACTTGCCTGGTAATCAGCTTGCTTTTTGCGGTGTTGCCATCCGCACCGCCGGTTCTCCCCAAACAGCGCTGCAAGGATGCGTGGCAAACGTACATCCAAACGATTCAAAACACGGATGTTACGTTATTGGCTCAATATTTAAAAGCGCATTCCTATCCGCTTACATCGTTATTAGCTGATAAGGGAAAACAAATCAATGCGTTTATCGGGAGCCTGTACATAGGAGATGTTGGCCGAGGCAACGTCATTAAGCAAATATTTCAGGAGATTTACCTGGGCCATGAGCTTTTCAAAGCCACATACTGTCTTGACGCCCGTATATGGCATGATGAAGGTTTGATTAACCGCGAAACGGTCTTGTTTGATCCTGAAATTTTGGGACGCCTTGCCCAAAATAATATTTTGGCGATTGCCACCGGCCGGCCGGCCGCAGAGGCCGCCTATCCGCTCGATCATTTTGATCTGCACAAATATTTCGCAACGGTTTACACACTTGATGATTGTTTGGAGGCTGAACGTATCATTTTTGAGCGGGAAGGCCGGACAGTTTCCCTAAGCAAGCCGTCCCCTTATATGCTTGATATCATCGCTCATGCCTTTTTTCCCAAAAATTGTGTTCAAGATGAAGTCGGTCATTGTTATTATATCGGCGACATGCCGGATGATATGGTTGCCGCTTTACATGCAGAGCTTGACTTTATCGGTATTGGCGCAATTTTTAACTCTCCTGATAAATTTCGTCAAAAAGCCGAATTGCGACGCAACGGCGCTGATTATATTATTGAAAAAGCGAATGAATTGACGGATATTATTGAAATTAAAAAGTAGTTTACATTTTATCAGGCCAAATTGGCAAATGATATGATTCTAAAATTCCACAAAAATATTTAAATACTTACAACAACTTATGTCTGACGAGGGTATAACAGAGGATACAGAAAATAAATTTAATGATTCATTTAGCACATAAAAATAATAGAACTAATCAAAAAGATCGAATAGTTGGCCCCTGTTTAATTGAAGCCGGTTTGAAAATAGCGCTGCTACTTATTATTGCCGGTTTGGGCGCACTTGTCTGCGATACAGACGCCTATTCTTTGAATACACGGCCCGTTCAAAATAACCGCCTTATTCCCCCCCAAGACGTTGAATCTCTGAAAACGCTTGCTCCGGATGTGGGCTTATGGGATGGACCGGTGCTTTATTTTAAATCCGGCGGGGTTCCTTTGAATCTGATCCTGATTGAAAAAGCGACGCAGGAGTTATCACTGTATCACTATGACGGCACTTACAAGCTGATCAAAAGATACCGTTGTGTTACCGGACAACGACACGGCAAAAAGCGGCAAGAGAAAGATAAAAAAACACCGGAAGGTGTCTTTTTCAATACCAAAATATTCAGGGATAATAAGATTACTATTTTTGGTGATCGGGCCTTCGGATTGAATTATCCTGATATTTTTGATGAGTTGGAAGGCAACGGCGGTTCCGGTATCTTTATCCACGGAACGAATCGCGCCCTTGATTCCTATTCCAGCAACGGTTGTTTGGTTATGCGCAATTCGGAAGTAAAAGCACTTGACAGCACTATTGACTTTAAATTAACGCCGGTCATTATTGGAGAACGTTTGCCCTATACTTTCACAGGCGCTAAACGTGATTTCGCCGAACTCACTCCGTTTTTGAAAAATGCCATGCTTCCTAAAAAATATGCCGGAGCAGATACGGAAATCAGTTCGCTCGTTATTCTTGGTATGCAGGAACGCGTTGTCGCTTTAGGGGAGATTATTATTAACAAAGCGGCCGGTTCTGAAAATATACGTGGGTATTCAAAATTATACATGGCCGGGCCGGGGGCAAATTTTTTAGTGCTTATTAGACGTGAATGGCATGAAAAAACGATTCCAACTGTAATTGCCAAGGCTCAAACACGCTCACCCAAAAAAAAACACACAACGAGAATTAATCCGATTCAACCCCTTGAAATTGTTATGCCGGCACCGAGACCGTCTAAACGTCCCGCACAGTCGCCCACCAGCCTGCTGACAATTGAAACACCTAAAGTAGTACCGCCACGCAAAGGCGTGGAGCCGAAGCCTGAACCATCCGGGCGTACCGAACAGTTACCTTCTGTCCAGCCGACGGTAGTTGCACAATCCAAAGTCAAACCGGCACAAAAAGAGCATCCGGATGAGAGGCAGATTAAAGCGCTCGTTGAATCCTGGCGCAAAGCCTGGGAGGAAAAGCGCATTGATGATTATATTTCCTTTTATCATCCGAATTTTGAAGGTAAAAAGAAAAATCGAGCGGAGTGGAAACAGTACAAACAAATATTGAACCAGCGCAATAAACTGATACGTGTTAAAATTTCAGATGTTAAAGTGTATCTTTACCGCGGTCGCGTACATGTAGGATTTAGGCAGTATTATCGTTCCGATACTTTCAAAGGAGGCGGTTTTAAACTGTTGGAATTTAAAATGGATAAAGATTCGTGGAAAATTTATAGAGAGGAAATGGTTAAATCCAATCAGAAAAGCGCAATACTACGGCGCCTGAAAAACAAAAGCAATTAATCAGGGAATACGAATTAACCCCCAGGCCTTTTTTAGAGAATCAAAATGAAAATTCAATTTACAGATCAACGCTTAGAATCTATTAAAAATAAAGTTTTCCAAAATGAACGCTTAACCGCCGAAGATGGCGCTGTCTTGTATGAAAGTAACGATCTGATCGGTGTCGGGCGGCTGGCCGATTATGTACGCCGCCGGAGGCACGGCACAAAAGCGTATTATATCTATAATCAACATCTGAATTACACTGATATTTGTGTCAACCGCTGTCTGTTCTGCGCTTATGCTAAAGATGAAGGACAACATGGCGCATTCACCCTGACAACAGATGAAATCCGTGAACGGCTTAATGCGCGTCTTGATGAACCGATTTGTGAACTGCATATCGTCGGCGGATTGAATGATAATCTGCCTTATGACTATTACACCGATTTGATTCGGACGGTTAAAGAAATCAGACCTCAGGCAACGGTCAAAGCGTTCACCGCCGTTGAAATTGATTATCTGGCGCATTTGGCCGACTTGTCGTTAAAGGATACCATTGAATCTCTGAAAGACGCCGGTCTGGGAATGCTTCCCGGCGGCGGTGCCGAAGTGATGAGCGCACGGGTACGTCAAAAATTGTTTCCCCGCAAAATCAGCCATGAACGCTGGTTGGAAATTATGCAAGCGGTTCACGAAGCCGGTCTGACGTCCAATGCCACGATGCTGTACGGCCATATTGAAACGGTTGCAGAACGGGTGAAGCATCTGATATTGCTACGCGAATTACAAGATAAAACAGGCGGATTCTCGGCTTTTATTCCGTTGGCATTTCATTCCCAAAACACGAAGTTAGCCCATATTGAACCAACCACCGGTTTTGATGATCTGAAAAATGTGGCGGTAGCGCGCCTGATGCTTGATAATTTCGATCATATCAAAGCGTATTGGGTGATGATCGGCGAAAAGACAGCCCAAATTGCCCTGTTTTTCGGTGCTGATGATTTGGACGGCACGATTATTGAGGAAAAAATCACGCATACGGCGGGCGCATCCACCGCCAAAGGATTAAGCGCTGAACAGATGGAAAATATGATTACTTCGGCAGGTTTTGAAGCTGTACGGCGGGATTCGTTTTATCGGCCGGTGCAAGATTAGGTATAAATTAATTCACCTGAACCGGCATTACCGGCAAAAATACCTTACCCGTCGTGGCAACATTGTGAGGTGGGTGGGTGTAACGCCAAACATCTCGCCATCGGGCAGTAATTTTTTTTCAGGCTTCGTGCATATTGTCGCTGTTTTGCCTTGTATGACGCGAATTCTCGGATGATCTACATGCGTTCCTTTGAAAAGCTTGGGCAACGTAACCAGCAAATTCAGCCGGCTGAACGGTTCCAGGATGACCGCATCGAACAGGCCGTCATCAATCTTAGCTTCCGGTGCCATTAGCATTTCACCGCCCGTATATCTGGAATTGCAAATTTCAACCAGACAATTCTTTCCGGAAATAAGTGTCCCGTCAATTTCCATCCGCAAGTTGTAAAAATTCAGATTATACATGCGATGCCATACACCAATAATATAACTGAAATGACCTGTTCGGGGAAAGCGTGTCGCAGTCCGGGCAACATCAGTGACAAAGCCCATTCCCATACAATTGACAAAGTAATAAATATTTGTATTTTGGGTAAAACGGCATACATCCACTGGCCGTGTCCTACGACGGGATATGGCGTCAATGGCGTCTTTAGAAGAAAAAAGGTTCAAATCACGGGCAAACGAATTGCCCCGGCCGGCCGGAATAATTCCCAAAGGCGGTAACCGGGCTTGGTCGTGATGTTTCAAAACAGCGTTCAGCAAGTGATAGTTCGCGCCGTCACCTCCCATCGCAACCAATGCGTCATATTCCTGAAGCTTAATTGATCGGATAATTTCATCGACATGATCACTATGGTAGGTCAGGAAAAGATCAAAAGCGATTTTATTGGCGCGTAAGCGTTTTTTCACCATCGGGATTAGTTGCTGACTTTTGTGTCCGCCTGCATGAGGGTTGGTTATTAGCACGATTTTCATTTTTGGGTGTTCCCCCTTGCCCATCATCAAAACCCGGCAATGCAAAGTTTTAAGGGAAGTTACAGAAAATAAACTACGCATATTACGCAGGATTTTGTTTCGTATTCAAGGCGCGATGAAGCGTGCATATCGGGATATGTGCGCTTTATCGCAACGAAGAAGACGGGCCAAAAGACAAGTAAGATACGTAGTTTATTTATTGTGACTTCCCTAAGTGTAAAGTTATTCCATTTTTTTACATAGAGTATAGCACAAAACTCAGATGAAAAGCAATTTTTGTTTGGTTGTCAAAATACTATATCCGTCGAAAATTTATGGTGAATTTATAAATATGAAATAAATACTGATTGAAATTCATTTATAACAATTCGTTTAAATTAATATTTTTTGTTTTGTTTCAACCTACCCTTGACAATAACTGAGTATCATAATAGATGTGATGGTTTATGAAAAAATTCGTTAAAGAATATAAGAAATTATCAAAGAAAGGGGGGATGGCATACTAACACACCGGGGCGGATTAAACCGCGCCCGTGAATATGACAAATTTCAGCAAGTGAACACAACTCACTAAAATCAATAGTATTCGTTCAGCTTACGCCAAGCAATCGTGATGTATCAATCTCTGCCAGGCTGATTTTTGAGACAACCTGAACGTTTACAAACCATGATCTTTAACCAAGGGATCATCGACTAAGGAGGAACCATTGGGCTTGGAAATTCACAAAGAAGCTTATGCGGGAAGCATAAAAAACATTACAATCGGAAAGGGTGACAATGCCATCACAGTTGGCGGTGAAACCTGTTATCCGTTTTATCAATTCGAGGGCGAAATGGCCAATAAACCTCGGATTGCTATGGAAATTTGGGATATGGAGCCGGATGAATGGCCTGAAGCGGCGCTCGCTCCTTTTAAGGATGTTGCCAATGATCCGGCGGCTTGGGCCAAAAAATGCGTCGAAGAATATGGCGCTGAAATGATCGTACTCCAACTGAAAAGCACGGATCCGAACAGTAAGGATGCCAGCGCCGATGAAGCTGCGGCCACGGTTAAAAAGGTTCTGGCCGCAATTGATGTGCCGCTGATTATTTGGGGTACAGCCAATGTTCAAAAAGATGAAGAAGTTTTAAAGAAAATTTCCGAAGAGTGCGAGGGGGAAAAACTGACCTTCGGGCCGGTGGACGATAAAAATTATAAAGGTATCGGCGCCAGCGCCATGGGCTATGGCCACACGATCATTTCTTCATCGCCCATTGACGTGAACATTGCCAAACAGGTCAATATTTTACTGGAAAATCTGGGTATGCCAATGGACCGTGTAGTTGTTGACCCCACGACCGGCGGTTTGGGCTACGGTATGGAATATTCCTATTCCGTGATGGAACGGTTAAGCATGGCCGCCATGAGTCAGGGCGATGACAAGCTTCAGTTCCCGATTATCAACAACCTCGGCAATGAAGTCTGGAAATGCAAGGAAGCCAAACTCACGGCCGATGAAGAACCGACACTGGGCGATCCGGAAAAACGTGGCATCCTTATGGAAACCGTGGGTGCGATCACCTACCTGATGGCTGGTTCGAATGTTTTGTTCATGCGCCATCCCGAATCAATCCGCATGGTGCGTGCTTATGTTGACCTGCTCATGGACGGCGGTAAAGCCGATGGCATTGACGGCATCACCAAAAAATTGGATGATGTTGACATTGATTTGGCATCCCTGGCTCCTGAGCCGGATTTGACTATTGTCGAAGAAAAAGCCAAAAAGGCGGCGCCGGCCAAAAAAGCCGCACCGGCTAAAAAGGCCGCACCAGCCCAAAAGGCAGCCGCGCCAAAACCGGCGGTCGTTCCAGAAGCGGTCAAGGAAGTAAAGATTGAGATGCCGGCGGCATGTGACACGGCTGCAAATGAAAAAGCGGAGGCGGAAGCCAAAGCCAAAGAATTTGCCAAAAAAGAGGCGGAAGCAAAAGCCAAAGCGGATGCAGATGCCAAGGCCAAAGCGGAGGCCGAGGCTGCGGTCAAAGCAAAAGCGGAGGCGGAAGCAGAAGCTACGGCCAAAGCAAAAGCTGAAGAAATTGCCAAGCGTGAGGCCGAAGAAGAAGCGATAAGGCAGCAAAGAGCCAAAGAGCATGAAGAGAGAATGGCAGCGGCGCCCAAAGAAAAAGATAAAAAAACTACTATGACGGCGGCCAAAACCCAGAAATCAGCTCTTGGTAAATTCAGAAGCAAAATGAGAAGACGCTAATTTTTCAGGATAAAAAACAAAATTAACATTATAATATGAGGAGGAACCTCTGATGGCAGAAGTAAAAGCAAAAGTAGCAAGGCCGGTCAAAGCCAAAAAACTGGCTGATCCGGTTGCATCTACCATAGATATAGCATCACAGGAGATGATAGCCCGTGCCCAGAAATTGGGTGTTGAAACGATTTTTGACAGAGCCCAGAATATGAAACCGTGCAATATCGGTGTACAGGGAATTTGCTGTAAAAATTGCTCAATGGGTCCCTGCCGGCTTCCACTACCCAAAGGCGGCATTGAGGGTGAAGACACCCGCAAGGGCCTGTGTGGTGCGACAGCCAATACCATCGCAGCGCGCAATTTCATTCGGATGATCGCCGGCGGCGCCGCCGCTCACTCCGATCATGGACGAAGTGTGGCTGAGGTGTTTTTGTCGGCGGCCAGAAAACAAACGAATGACTATACAATAAAGGATGTCGACAGGCTTTTGGATGTCGCTCCTTATCTGGGTGTGGCCACTACGGTTGAAGTTGACGGCGAAGAACTGGACAGGGATATCGACGAAATCGCCGTTGAATTTGGTGAAAAAGCCATGGCTGAATGGGGCAAACCGGAAGGCCAGTTGACCTATGCCAAAAGGGCGCCCGCACCCCTGTATGAGAAATGGGAAAAGGCCGGTGTTATTCCCAGGAATATCGACCGGGAGATTGTAGAGATTATGCATCGCACCCACATGGGTGTTGACCAGGACTACAAAAACCTGATGAAGCAGGGCACTCGAGCATCTATCGCAGACGGCTGGGGAGGATCCATGCTTGCTACTGACATGCAGGATATACTTTTCGGAACGCCTTATCCCCTTCAGGCTGAGTCCAATATCGGGATTATGAAGGAAGATCATGTGAATGTGATCGTTCACGGTCACGAACCGGTGCTTTCAGAAATGATCGTGGCGGCCTCCCAGACCAAGGAAATGCTTGACTATGCCAAGTCAAAAGGTGCCAACGGAATCCAACTGGGCGGCATCTGCTGCACGGCCAATGAGATTCTGCAACGTCACGGCGTGCCGCCGGCAGGCAATTTTCTCCAGCAGGAACTGGTCATTGTCACTGGCGCCTGTGATGCCATGGTGGTGGATATCCAGTGTATCATGCAGAACCTGGCCAATGTGGCCAAGTGCTTCCACACCAAACTGATCACCACCCATCCCATTGCCAGGATGGAGCAGGACCATGTAATCCACATCGAATTCGATGAACACCATGCCATGGAAGACGCCAAACGGATTCTTACAATGGCCATTGACAATTTTCAAAATCGTGGCCGTGATATTATGATTCCGAAACAAAAAGCCACTCAGATTGCTGGCTTTGGCGTTGAGTCAATCCAATACCATCTGGGCGGTTCATTCCGTGGTTCATACTATACATTGAATGATAATATTATCAACGGCCGGATTCGCGGCGGCGCGGGTGTGGTCGGATGCAATAATGCCAGGCAAAAACATAATGATGCCTGCATTGGTATAATAAAAGAATTGATTAAAAATGACGTTATCGTCATAACCACCGGGTGTAACGCCATTGCCTGCGCGACTGAAGGACTGTTGACGCCGGAATCCGCAGCGGTTTATTGCGGCCCCGGTTTGGCTGAAGTGTGTGAAACCGTCGGCATTCCGCCGGTGTTGCATCTCGGTTCTTGTGTGGATAACAGCCGCATTCTGCTGGCTCTGACAGAAATGGTCAAAGCGGGCGGACTCGGTAATGATATCTGTGATCTGCCAGCAGCCGGAAGCGCACCGGAATGGATGAGTGAAAAAGCGATATCCATCGGACATTATTTTGTTTCTTCCGGTGTCTATACCGTATTCGGCGGTATGTTGCCGACGACGGGCGCCCCCGAGTTTGAGAATTATATATTTAAAGAGTTTGAAAATAAATTTGGAGGAATGTGGGACATGGTGATAGATCCCATCGAACATGCCCATGCGATCATCGCCCATATTGATAAAAAACGCAAAGCGCTCGGCATTGATAAAGCCCGTGAAAGAGTGCTCATGGACATGGCGGATCGCCAGGCCCTTGATGCGTAACCGTCAGTTATTAATAATTCTAAATGAAAATCCTCAACGAAGGAGGAATATGATATGTCTAAGTTAGTCGCATTTGCCGCCATTCAGGGTGGCTATAAAGTTGTTTCAACTACGGAAGGTGCGTATACCAGAGCGTTGGAAACCTTTGACGCCGCATCTAAAATTGAGTTTCCGAATACTGGCTATTATCTGCCGGTTATATATTCATTGACCGGTATAAAGGTTGAAACCCTTGAAGATATTAAAGAACCGCTTGAATTTGCGCGTGATTTGCTGCCGAAGCATATTAAGGGTAAAAATCATCTACCCTATCTGGGTCCCCTATTGGATGCAGGCATGGCCTCAATTTTCTGCTATGAAATTTTGGAAGCCCTGCGCATTTTAAGAGAACCGGATTTCTATTTTTCCCAGGAAGACCCGGATATCGAAGCCGGCAAAATCTGGGTCGGCCCTGCCGATGATATTATCCTGCGTAAACGCGGCGTTGAATTTGTTGACGGCTCCGCGCCCGGTTTTGCAGCCATCGTAGGTGCCTGCCCGACTCCGGAAATTGCCAAGGCGATTGTCGAGGATTACCAGAAAAAGAACCTCTACATTTTCTGCGCCGCACATCATAACGGCACCTCGGTAGTTGAGCAATTGATTGAAGCCGGTGTCCAGATTGGTTGGGGCACTCGTATCGTACCTTTTGGCCCGGACATCTCATCTGCGGTCTTTGCGCTCGGTTTTGCCAACCGTGCTGCCATGGCTTTTGGTGGTGTGCAGCCCGGTGATTACAAGACAATCCTGCATTACAACAAAGATCGTATTTTCGCTTTTGTAAACGCCTTTGGCGACATCGGCACTGAATGGGGCGTGGCGGCCGCCGGTTGTGTTAACTGGGGCTTCCCGACTTTGGCCGATACTGACATTCCCGAAATTCTGCCCACCGGTATCTGTACGTATGAACATGTTGTGGCCAATGTGCCGCATGATGAAATCAATCAGAGATCCGTGGAAGTGCGCGGTCTTAAAGTGCATGTCTCTTCCATTGAAATTCCCTGTGCTTTCGGTCCGGCGTATGAAGGCGAACGTGTGCGCGGCAAAGACCTTTACTGTCAGATGGGTGGTGGCAAATCCCAGTGTACTGAACTGGTCAAAGGCGCCGAAATGAATGAAATTGAGGATGGCAAAGTTAATCTGATCGGTCCTGATATCACGGATATGCAAAAAGGCGAAGTTCTGCCGCTGGGTATTTATGTTCAGGTGGCCAGCCGCGAATTTCAGGAAGATTTCGAGCCGATTCTGGAACGTCAGATTCATCACCTGATCAATTACATTCAGGGCATTATGCACATCGGGCAGCGTGATATTGCCTGGATTCGTTTGGGCGAGGCCGGTAAAGACAAAGGCTTCACTCTGAAAGACATCGGTGTTGTGCTGCACGCCAAGTTCCATCAGGATTTCACCAAAATCGTCGATAAAGTTCAGGTTACGCTTTACACGAATAAAGAAGACGTGGATAAACTGACCGCTCGCGCCCGTGCTGAATATAAAAAACGGGATGAACGTGTTGACAAGATGACCGATGAAGATGTGGAAACCTATTACTCATGCACCCTGTGCCAATCTTTCGCACCTACCCATGTTTGCTCGGTCAGCCCGGAAAGAACCGGACTTTGCGGAGCGTATAACTGGATGGACTGCAAAGCTTCTTTTGAGATCAATCCTACCGGCCCGAACCAGCCGATTGAAAAAGGGGAATGTGTTGATCCGAAACTGGGTCAGTGGAAAGGTGTCAACGATTTTATTTACAAAGCTTCCCGCGGAGCCATCACCCATTATAACTTCTACTCAATGGTGCAAGACCCCATGACAACATGCGGTTGCTGCGAAGCCATCGCTGCCATGCTGCCCTCGTGCAACGGCGTTATGACTGTGGGTCGTGATTACACCGGTGAAACTCCCTGTGGTATGAAGTTCACCACATTGGCAGGCGTTATGGGCGGCGGACAGTCTTCGCCCGGTTTTGTAGGCCATTCCAAGTTCAACATCACCCAAGGCAAGTTTTTGCTTGGCGATGGTGGACTCTTGCGGATGGTTTGGATGCCCAAAGCGTTGAAAGAAGAGATCAAAGAAAGAATTATGAAACGCGGTGAAATCATGGGCGTTCCTGATTTGTATGACAAAATCGCCGATGAAACTGTTGGAATAACTGAGGAAGAGATTCTGCCGTTCCTCGAAAAAGTCGGCCATCCGGCTCTGAACATGGATCCGTTGATCGGTTAAACGTAAGGAGTGTGAAGTTTGAAGGTACAAGTTTCAAGTTATCATCAACTTCACACTTGTAACTTATAGGGTTCTTTCTTCTAACTCAAAAAAAAAAGGTGGCGGCTGATACCGCCGCCTTAGCTTAAACATATAATGTAAGGAGACCAAAATGGCATTAACCGGTATTCAAATTTTCAAGCTACTGCCGAAAACCAATTGTAAAGAATGCGGTGTCCCCACTTGTCTGGCCTTTGCAATGAACCTGGCATCGGGTAAAGCGGAACTGGATAGTTGCCCGTATGTATCAGATGAAGCGCGCGAACAACTTTCCGCAGCATCGGCTCCGCCCATTCGTCCGGTGGCGCTTGGCAAAGGTGTGCGCAGTTGTACAACCGGCGGTGAAACCGTTCAATACCGCCATGAAAAAACATTCTATAACCCCACCGTGTTTGCCGCTCAAGTCAGTTCGGATATTTCACCAGCTGACCTGGAAGCCAAACTGAAAACATGGAACGCTTTTCAATTTGAAAGAGTGGGACTGAATTTACGGCCTGAAATGGCCGCCGTCAAAGATGTCAACGGCGATGCGGCCGCATTTGCCGCTACGGCCAAAACGATTGCCGAAACATCGGAATTCAACGTTGTTTTGATGACCGAAGATGCTGACGTGATGAAAGCCGGCATCGAAGCGGCCGGATTCAAAAGACCGTTGCTTTATGCGGCCACAGCCGATAATGCGGATGTCTTTGGCGCTTTGGCTAAAGATAATGATTTGCCGCTGGCGGTGAAAGCCGATTCCGTGGAAAACCTGATTCCTCTGACCGAAAAATTAACCGCAATGGGTTTGAAAGACCTGGTGCTTGATTCCGGTTCAAGGGAAGTCAAACAGGCGTTGGAAGATCAGATTGTCATGCGCCGCGCAGCCCTGAAATCCGGAAACCGCGCGCTGGGATTCCCGACCATCACTTTCCCGTGTGAAATGGCGTCTAATCTTGATATGGAAAGCGCGATTGCGGCGATGTTTGTCGCTAAATATGGCGGTATTGTCACGCTATCCGATTACACGGGTGAAAGCATCTTTCCACTTCTGCTGGAAAGGTTGAATATTTACACCGACCCGCAACGGCCTATGACCGTTACGCCGGGCATCTATGAAATCAACAACCCGGATGAAAACTCTCCGGTGATGGTAACCACAAACTTTGCCCTGACCTATTTTATCGTGTCTGGTGAAATCGAAGGCAGCAAGGTTCCGTGTTGGCTCATTATCCACGATTCCGAAGGGCTGTCTGTTATGACCGCTTGGGCGGCCGGAAAATTCTCCGGCGATGATGTGGGCATTGCAATCAAAAAATGCGGCATCACAGATAAAATAAAACATACCGAGCTGATCATTCCAGGTTACGCCGCTGCCATTTCCGGCGATATCGAAGAGGAATTGCCCGGATGGACAATTACCGTAGGACCGCGTGAAGCGGCTCATCTTCCTGCGTTTCTTAAAACAAAATAAATCGATTCGTGAAACGTGAAACGTGATTACTATTCTTTCACGTTTCACTGTTCATGTTTCACTCATCATAAAAAGGAGGCACTATGCTGCTGATTGGTGAAAGTTTAAATGTGATTTCCACAAAAATCGGAAAGGCGTTCAGAGAGCGCGATCCCAAGCCGATTCAGGAAGAAGCCCTTTTTCAAAAAGAAAAAGGCATGGATTTTATCGACATCAACTTGGGACCGGCCAAAAAAGATGGCCATGAACTCATGCCCTGGGTGGTTCAAACCGTGCAGGAGGTCGTCTCCGATGTCCCGCTGGTATTGGATACATCCAATATTGACGCTATCGAAGCCGCATTGAAAGTGATCAAACCGGCCGGCGAACAGGCGCACCTCATCAATTCAATCATGGTACGCCCTGAAAGATATGAGCGCATGGTTCCGCTGACCGCCGAACACAACGCCGATTTTATCTGCCTGTTGTGGGGTCCTGACGGTTTGCCGCGCGACGAAAACGAACGCGCCGCCCTGGCAGTGGAGTTGCTCTACTTTGCCAACGAAGCCGGCATCCCCAACGAAAAAATATGGGTTGACGGCATCGTTACGCCCGTAAACATCCAACAACCCCAGTTAGTCAGTTTGATGGATTTTCAGGCAATGTTGCAAGACATGGCCCCAGGAGCCAAAAGCACCTGCGGCCTGTCCAATATCTCCAACGGCCCGCCCGACAACCTGCGCCCGATTCTTAACCAAACCTATATGGTCATGCTGGAAAGAAACGGAATGCTCTCGGTCATCGCCGACCCGTTAGATGACACCCTGATCGCCATCGCCAAAGGCCGGCGTCTGGACATCGTCGATCTGATTCACAAAACCATGGACGGCAACGCACCGGATATAGCCACGCTTTCCAAAGAGATGCAAGATTACAAAAAGACCGTGGACGTGATTTTAGGCCGCTCACTTTATTCCGATTCATGGCTTGAAGTATAGGTTGATTTTATTTCTGTTCCCAAGCCTCTCCGTGTTGCGGAGAGGCTTTTTTTGTATCTTGTTCAATTTAATGGCAACTATGGAGTGCGAAAGTTAAGCGAAGCGGTCTTTCGCACTTCGGATTTGCATTGAGCCATAATTTTTGAATAGGATACTTTGGAGTCCTTCATTTGTCGGTTTACACTTTGTCCCGTCAGGGACAGAATATCTATAGAAAGAAAGTCTGCTGTCAGGGCAAGTCCCGTAGGGATGAAATAGAAAAAGTGTAAACTACTTTTAGACGGATATGAAGGCTGCCGATACTCTTTTATATTTCCTTATTATTATGCCACGTATAGATGATTATATAAATGCCAAGAAATTGGCTGTTGAAAAACTTGTCAAGGACAATTTTACAGACTTAATTGCGAAATCCAGGTTTGAGCGTGTAAAGACCGACGCAAAAACCGATAACTTCCGCATCCCCTTTTTAGACAGGGTTTATCTGACCGGTTTTCCCGATTTTGATTTTACCGATGAAGCCGATGCCGATAAAGAGGTTCCCATTCAGGAACAAGTTATCATTTTGCATTACCTGACCGGTGTGAGTCATGCGCAACTGTCCGGCAATCGGATTGCGTATCGTGAAATCCCCGGCGCTTCATTTTATTATAGCGCCTTTGTCAAACGTGCGATTGATCCGCTGAAAAAGGTTTTCGGCACTGATATTGAAAAGTTCAAAAAAGCCGCCGCCTGTCTGAATGGAACTGTTAGTGAACCCGGAGACGCCGGTTTTGAATTTTTCGTCTTGCCCAAAGCGCCCCTGCAATTGATTCTCTGGGAAGGGGATGACGAGTTTCCGGCCGAAGCGAACATTCTCTTTGATGAGCTGTGCGGCAAGATTTTGTCACCCGAAGATGCGGCCTGGCTGGCCGGAATGCTGGTTTATCGTTTGATCGCGCTATCGTATCAATAATGTTAAACTCTCACCTATCTGAAACCGGTATATTTAAAATCAATCTGCTTAAAAGCATTGTCAGTTTTATTGTGTGGCTCTGTTTTGCGGCAGCTCTGTTTTTTTATTATTACCATACAACTGCCAAACAAATAACAAGCGATTTATCTTCTGCTTATATACAAAGTGGAATGAGGGTTATCAAGGATTTGCTTGATCCCGACAACAGGGAATTGCTTCTGGCCTATCAAGAGAAAGATGAAGCATGTCTGAATGAACGTATTAACGCTGTTTACAAGCTGATGGACAGAGTTGAATTTGCAGCCATTCTTGACCGAGGAGGCAATGTAATCACGCATCGTGATTTTTCGTTGCCAATAATCCGAAAAAAGCTCCATGTAACCAAGGAAAAACCGCACATAATATTTGAAATAGCGTGGTCAAGACGCTATGATCGGATAATCGTAATCCTTTCCTCGGACGATTCATGGCAAAAGCTTGCCAAGATATATCTCGCCATACCGTCAGGCATCTCCAACCCTTTGAACGATTATCTGTTTCTGACGATAACATTCGGATTGTTATTGATATTGCTCTCAATCGTAAGATTAAAGCTATTTTTTATGTTGATGGTTAAGAAGACGGGTGGTATTTTTATATTGCTATTTCAGAAAAAGCCCATCATTGATGAAATACCGCCTGATTCTAAAACACCGCCAATCCCTACTACTATAGGTAAAAAAGAACCTGAACCAAAAGAAACCAAAGTAGATAAATTGCCAAGACCTTTCGGCAATTATACATTGATCGAAAAAATAGGAGTGGGGGGCATGGCGACTTTATACAAGGCTTATAAACATAATCTAGAATCAAAATTCTATGCTGTCAAAATTCCCCACTATAAGGATATTGCACCAAAAGATCAAGATGTTCTCCATCTCTTATTCGAGCGCGAAGTTGAAATTTCCCAAAATCTTAAAAATCAAAATATCATTTATGTTTATGAAGTGGTATCTCTGAAGAGTGATAAAAAAGCATTGGTCGATAAAAAAGCATTGGTCATGGAATATATTGACGGCAGGGATTTAGGCCAGATCATTTCCGGCTTAAAACAAAACAATGAAAAATTGCCGTTGAATTTACTGGTTCACATAGCCATAAAAATATGTGCGGGGCTTGAGTACTGTCATTCTAAAAATAAAATTCATCGTGATATTAAGCCGGGCAATATCATGGTTTCATTCAGAGGTGATGTCAAGATCGGTGATTTCGGAATAGCTAAAGAAATCAGTAATAAAAATCGGGACAGTACAATGATCGGCACCTCTGGTAAAAGCACACCGCCCTTTGCGGCTCCTGAGCAATTAGCTGAAGGGCGAGCGGATCAACTTTCCGACATCTATTCATTGGGGTTGACATTATATTCCAGCTTTGCTGGAAAACCGATGAAAGAGATAGACCCTATCAATCATGATAATAGAAAAATAAAAAGAATCACTCCTCTAAACAAATTAAACCCGGCAACGCCATCTGAATTAAATACGATTATTATGAAATGCGTTCAAAAGGACAGAATCCAACGGTATCAGAAAGTACAAGAATTAGGCGAAGACCTCGTCAATCTGAAGTTTGGGTTAAGCATCGCTTCTGATGAAATCAGCATAGCTTCCGAACTGACAAGACTAATGCGTAGATTGTTGCCATATTTCGACCTGTGAAGGGTGAGAAGGAAATCAACTTTTTTTCGTTTTAATCGCTTTCTTCAAATTACCTTGCTTTGAAAGCAGTGCGCTCAGTTCGACGGCAGGTTGATATTCAGGCACGGCCTTTAGTATGACCTGGCAATACTTTGCCGCTTTGGAATAATCCCCTTTATCGAACAAGTGCCGCGCATTGCGGTAATGGTCTTCGATAATGTATTGGGTGATTTGCTGTTCATAATGGCCTTTGGCAGCACCTGTTATTTTTTGGTTTAAGGCCAGGGCCTTACGCCATTCCTGAGAAGCTTTTTTGAATTTTTTTTCTTTATAATATGAAACGCCTTGTTCAAAAAGGCTCTTGATATCAGAAATAACCAGAATCAGATTTGTCGCTTCTTTTTTCTCATCAGGTTTTATCGCACTCTTATTTTTAAGGACTTCATTGAGTTGGACAATCGCCAGTTTGACTTCTCCGCGCCGATAGTTTGCCAATGCCTTTGCCATGAGTTGCTTGACAGTTAATTTAACCGCTTTGGAACGCTGTGTTATTTTAGGGCTTACCGGTAAAGGTTTTTTATCGTCTGTCTTAGGTTTATTCGTGTTTGATTTATTCCCGTCGGATAAATTGCCCATGATAATATTATCAATCAGCTCGCCATCATTCAAATCCGGTGCGGTTAATGGTTCTTCATGGGCCTCATCCGGTTGTTCAACTTCGATTTTCTTGGGCGCCTCTGATTCAGGTACACTTTTCTGATGCAAAGCGATTTCACTTTGGGAAGTTGCCTTTTCGTGTGCACGATCAGGCTCTGACAATGAATTGACTGTTGTGAATTTCAGTAAAAAGGCCAATATAAACAGAGTACTGACACACAAAGCCATTTTATAAACACTATGTTTATCACTTTGCTGTTCTTGCGCATCAGGCAACAACTCATCTTTTAAAAAGACAGAGTCAGGAATGATAAACTTAAATTCAACATCTCCGATATTGATTTGATCACCTTGTTCCAGATAATGGGTTCCGCGGATAGTCGAGCCATTGACATAAGTGTGGTTCTTGCTGTTCAGGTCTTTGACAGTCCAGCGGTCCTGTATAACAGCGATCATTGCATGATGTTTTGAAATTCTTTTGTCAATGACGTGTATATCGCAGCGCGGCGAACGTCCCATTGTGATTTCCGTGTGGTTGATAGGGTATTCTCTTCCTCTATATTTTTCAGATATCACGATCAATTTAGGATTATTTCCGTTTTGCCGATTGTCCCCGGAGTCTTTAAAGCAAAGGGTATGATCGTTGTTCCTGCTTTTGGCAGTTTCTGAAAAAGTCAATTCATCTGGATCAAACCAACGGGTCTTAGGTTCATTATCGTCTGGAAGAAATTGCGAATTGGGTACTAACACCGTATTCGCATTTTTAGAATTTGTGGTCTCATCAGCAATTATCATCGACATTTTATGGCCTCCTGTTATTTTTTTATTCCCATTTTATAGCTAAGAAATGAGCTATATCAATTAAAACAGTATTGACGCAAAACGAGGTAATCTAAAAAATTGTTTAAAGAAATTAAAAGAATACCGGTTTTTTTCTCTTGTCAGCTCAGCTTCCCAATTAATTTTGGGCCGTACATTTTGTTTAAATTCTAATGAAAAACCACATATATCCAATGTATCGCCATGTTTAATGACCTGCCTGGCTTCCGCATGCAAACGTGTTCCATTATAGCGGATGCCATTGGTGCTATTGCGTTCTTCAATCCAGAAGCGTCCCTTTTCAAGATAAATTGCGGCATGTTCCGCCGAAACATAACGATTGTCTAAAATGACATCACAGTGTTTGGCCTGACGCCCTAATGTGATTTTGTCTTTGCGGCAATCAATTTGCCTTAGAACTTTTTCATCCTTGCTAATCAAAAGGCCGAATAGCGTCGGCGTGCGGCTGGCTTCCCAAAAACGGAGGATATCCTTGCCGACATTAAAGCGATCCCCATGTTCCAGAGTAATAGCATCGCCCTTTTCCAACAAATTTCCGTTGATTAAAATGGGGTTCATACCGCCGGTATTTTCAACTGTAAATTCATTGTTCCGGCTGATAATCCGGGCGTGATTTCGTGAAACTTCCGGCGACCTTAAGACGAAATCATTGGCTTCAGTCGAACGACCGATAGCAACAACGGGTTTGTTAAATAAAAATTTTTCACCGATATTATCGCCTTTGATTACTTCAAGGAAAAATAAAACTGATAATGGATGATGCATTGTTTTCCTCCCTTTCATCGCTTTGAATGGTTTATTTGATTAAAATGTCTCCGCCGCCGCTGATTTTTTTTGAAACTTTAGCGGGATTGCCGTAACAAGTCAGATCACCGGCACCATCTAATTGGACAGTCAAGCTTTGTGAAGCATACAATATGGCGTCTCCGGCTCCGGTTATGGATATACGTGAATTTTCGGTTTTTAGCTTTTGAGCGTCAAAATCACCGGCTCCGGCGAGTATGACATCAAGGGAATCGGTGTGTCCTGTAAGCTTCATATCAATCGCGCCGTCAGTGCGGACAGACAAACTTTTATTTTGAACATCATTCATCTCAATATCTCCGGCCCCCGCAGCAATAAGGCTTTTCAACAAACCGGTGTTAATTTTGATGGTAATATCATTTGCTGTACAGATCGGCCGATTCGTATAAATGAACAAAGTTCTCTGTTTCACACGAGTGATGATATGCGGCAGAATATTATCATCGCCTGTGATTTTAAACCTCTGTTCGCTGCCATAATTTATTGAAACATTATAGGCACCGGCAATATCAATGGTATCAAAAGCGGTTAAATGGCGTTCTTCATTCATCTCGAAACCGCTGCCGTGGATACAATTTTCCGCATGTCCGATTTTGCCAAAAGCGCTTAAACAACAAATCATTAAACAAGCACATACATTAAGTTTATCAAAAGTTTTCATTTTTATTTTCCCTTGCTATTTAATAGCGTTAAAAGGTTTTCTCAAATTATTGATCAGAACACTACGCTGGGGATTGGCGCCGTATATAACCGTATAAGCGACTTTCGTGTTGCCCGTGGCGGTGTCCACAATAAACGCACCGCATCCGGCGGCATTCTCTCCAAGGTGCATACCCCATGAAGATATCTGATAGCGCCCGTTTAGGCTTCCAAAATTTTTCGCACCCGTTAAAAAAACAAGTAACAAAAGTGTGAGTACACCGATTATAAAAAATTTCAATCGTTCTTTCCGGACATTGTCAGTTTTCATGTTACCTCCTTTGATTTATCAGTTAATATAGATTTTCAGAAATATTACCATTCCTCATTCTTTTTAGCTTCGGCTTCCTTGGTTATTACATCCTCTTTCTTTTCTATCATTATGAGCAAGTCATATACAGGCGTTTCCTCTGTTTCATTTTCCATAAGCGAACCGGCTTTGTTCTCAGGTTCTTTTTGCTCTTTTTTTGTATCGGCAACAGGCGGCGTTTCTTTTTTAGGCAAAGGTTTGGCCCTTTTTTTCTTTTTTTGCACTTCAGGCTTTGCCTGCTGGATTTCCTGGTGTACCGCAGGTTGTGGCTGTTGCATGGAAGTGATGAGTTGTTCAAGCAATTGGTTATATAAATAACGTCTATTCAGAGAATCCTGATTTACAGGAATCGAACAGTATAGTTTCCAATACGTGTTTTGATCAATTCCACTCTCAACAGGTTGGTAAGTGTTATCAAAATGTTTTAAAGCAAACAGGGTTTTATCATCAAATTGACCAGTGATATCAATGTCATAACCTTTTATAAAAAGCCATTCCTGAGTTTTGAGCGTTTTTTGCAATGGATTCAGATTGAGAAAATCCTGCTTAACTGTTTTTAACACGAACGGATCAGGTTCAGGTTGTCCGTCTTCCAGCAAGTTCCAGTAAGGCAGGTCAAAATATTTCCCCACAATTTGCATCATACTGTGCTGCACCAGCAGCCTGACTGCACCATGCCGGCCTTCAACTTTTTTGATAGTGCCTTTGAAACCAAAGGTCGGACCGAAAAATGTAAAGGCCGATTCTTCTTCGGCCACACCTTTACTCACCAAGATGCTGTTCACCGTCTGCATCCCCTGAATACCAATATTTTGTTGTAATTCGGAAAGATTGAAATCCGATGTGATTTCGGCCAAACTCTTCTTTTCAGCCCAGCCATGTTCAACCTCAACCACATCACCGGGCGTCCAGTCTGGACTATTGATGATCGGTTTGGTTTCTACTCCGAAATTGATATTTTTGCCTCGGGTGTTCAAAGCGCGGTCAAATTGGGTGATCCCACCGCTCAGGATAACATGCGGCACATGCTTACCGTTATAGGTTGTCCATCCGAGACGTACAAAGGTGTCTAACCGATCCGGATTGAATGGCACATAATAAACATTTCCGCCGATTGAATTCAACGCGCTGATAACCATCGGCATAATATCAATGGGAATTTCTCCGCCAGTGGCTTGTGCCGTGCCGGTGTGATCCAAACCGCCGGAAGCCATAATTTTTAACAAGTCGGATCCGTAAATCAAGGACATCTGCCCAAGATCGGATAAAGCCTTATCAAATGGAGTTGTTTTAGGAGCAGGAAGATGCGAAGGAATCTGCACATCAACTTTGTGAACGCAGGAACTTAAAAAAAGTGCGAATAAGAGTAAAATGCCAATGAAACTTAATGTGCGGCTTTTTATTATTCTAAAAGCAAAGTGATTCATTTTTTATCCTCCCGTAAGTCATTTGATAAGGGTGTATGAGTATTAATTATTTGCCGCTAACCACAGTATTGTTACTTCCGTTATAAATGACGGTGATGTCACCGGTTTTGGCGCCCGGTTTTACGATGACACCGCCTTGGGCGATGTCGCCTCCCGAGTTCGTGCCAGAAGTCACCATTTCATTTATATCTCTTTTTTTGATTCTGGCTCTGCTCATGGCATCAAGTTTAATATACCGAATGTTCTGATCCAGTTCCAATTTTCCATACTTTGTAATGTTTTCGTCGATGCTGATTCCGTCTTTTAAATCGTTGGCATGGCAATAAGTCGCAAGCGAAGTTATGCTGATGAATAATGCCGTCAGAATGAGCAAGCATCGGTTTATTAGCAATAAAGAATTACCTGATTTCATTTTATCCTCCTCTAAATGTTCTGATTGAAAGTTTCGGTGCAAAGGATCCTATTCAAAAAACATATAATCAGAATAGGATACTTGAAAATAACGTAAGTTTATGTCGCAATAATTATTCAAGGATGACGCTGCCGGCACCCATGCTGTTGCCATACTTAACCGCCACGGCTGTCAGATTGCCGGCATTAACGTTGTTAGCCACATTACCGCCGGTTTTGACGATGATGCTGCCTGCGCCGGCTGTGTTTCTGGCTCCGATGGTCACTGATGTGGCCGCCGAAGTCTTAACCCTGTTATTTAGATTACCGCCGATGCTCGCGTTCTCGGCGATGATGCTTCCAGAGCCGGACGTGTTTTTAGCACCAATTGCGATGGCCGTGGTAACGTGGGATTTAACCTGATTCACCGCATGGCCGCCAACCTGCGCGTTTTCGGCGATAACACTGCCGGCACCGGCTGTATTTTTAGCTCCGACAGCGATGGCCGTGGTAACATGGGATTTAACTTGATTGACGATATGGCCGCCAATGTTAGCGTTTTCAGCGATGATGCTGGCGGCACCGGCTGTGGTTTTGGCTCCGACAGCGATAGCCGTTGTGATTTCACCTGTAACCTGATTGACAACATGGCCTCCGATCATCGAATTTTCCGTGCTGATGTTGCCGGAACCGGCAATATTTTTAGCGCCGACAGAAAGTGCGGTAACGTTTTGAACTTTTACTTGGTTCACGACATTGCCGCCGATTTTCGATCCGGCCAGTGCCATAGCAGAACTTAATAAAATCATAAAAAAGGTCATTGTAATTTTTTTCATTGTATCCTCCCTATTTGTTAGAAGATGGCGTCCGCTTCCGATAAGCGAACGCCATCAGTATCCGTTATTCAAGCACAATACTTCCGGCTGCTGCGGTGTTTTTGGCTCCGATGGCGATAGCCGTAAGGTTTTTGGCTTTCACTTGATTGACAACATTGCCGCCGACCTTGGAATCTTTGATAACGATGCTGCCGGCTGCTGCGGTGTTTTTGGCTCCGATAGCGATAGCCGTGATGTTTTTGGCTTTCACCTGATTGACAACGTTGCCGCCCACTTTGGCGTTTTTGGTGACAATACTTCCGGCCGCCGCGGTGTTTTTGGCTCCGATAGCGATAGCTGTAACGTTTTTGGCTTTCACCTGATTAACGACATTGCCGCCGATTTTCGATCCGG
>JAUCGF010000121.1:37693-37952 GCA_030378005.1 Desulfococcaceae bacterium HSG9
GATAGCGATAGCTGTAACGTTTTTGGCTTTCACCTGATTAACGACATTGCCGCCGATTTTCGATCCGGCCAGCGCGATTGTGGAACTCAGTAAAATAATTGAAGCGGTCATTGCGATCTTTTTCATTGTTTCCTCCATTTTTGTTAAATTTGTTATAAATTGTCATAATTGTTTGATAATGGCGCCGGCATCCGATATGCGGACGCCATCAATCCGTTATTCAAGCACAATACTTCCGGCTGCTGCGGTGTTTTTGGCT
>JAUCGF010000121.1:38051-43537 GCA_030378005.1 Desulfococcaceae bacterium HSG9
TCCGATGGCGATAGCCGTAAGGTTTTTAGCTTTCACTTGATTGACGACATTGCCTCCGACCTTGGAATCTTTGATAACGATGCTGCCAGCCGCTGCGGTGTTTTTGGCTCCGATAGCGATAGCTGTAATGTTTTTGGCTTTCACTTGATTGACAACGTTGCCGCCCACTTTGGCGTTTTTGGTGACAATACTTCCGGCCGCCGCGGTGTTCTTGGCTCCGATAGCGATAGCTGTAACATTTTTGGCTTTCACCTGATTAACGACATTGCCGCCGATTTTCGACCCGGCCAGCGCGATTGTGGAACTCAGTAAAATAATTGAAGCGGTCATTGCGATCTTTTTCATTGTTTCCTCCATTTTTGTTAAATTTGTTATAAACTGTCATAATTGTTTGTTTATGGCGCCAGCATCCGATATGCGGACGCCATCAATCCGTTATTCAAGCACAATACTTCCGGCTGCTGCGGTGTTTTTGGCTCCGATGGCGATAGCCGTAAGGTTTTTAGCTTTCACTTGATTGACGACATTGCCTCCGACCTTGGAATCTTTGATAACGATGCTGCCAGCCGCTGCGGTGTTTTTGGCTCCGATAGCGATAGCTGTAATGTTTTTGGCTTTCACCTGATTGACAACATTGCCGCCCACTTTGGCGTTTTTGGTGACAATACTTCCGGCCGCCGCGGTGTTTTTGGCTCCGATAGCGATAGCTGTAACGTTTTTGGCTTTCACCTGATTAACGACATTGCCGCCGATTTTCGATCCGGCCAGCGCGATTGTGGAACTCAGTAAAATAATTGAAGCGGTCATTGCGATCTTTTTCATTCTATTTCTCCTTATTAATTTAATGATTCAAAATTTGGTCTGTCTGTTTTGTTTAATCTAATCTTGGTCAGTGCTTTTTCCGTCCGTTACGGAGAAGCTCTTGTTTTGATGACTCTTTTCATTTTGTACCCCCTTTGCATTTTGTATTTTGTTTTTATAATTTGTGTCGCTTTATCATTGTATAATGCAAAAGGCGTGCCAAGTATGTTTAATTCAATTTAATCAGGATGTTATCTATATTGGAGAAAAATTGAAAGGGTAAGAGGGAGGGCTAAACATCCAGAAAGGGCTTAAAATAAGCCATCTGGTTGGGAATTGGGACGGATCTAAGATAAAACAAGTTGAATTTATTTGAAAATAACGCAAATAAAGGAAAAGGGCTTAAAATAAGCCACGATTTATTTGTAATGGAATAACATGTTGAAATGAAATGAAATTTAAGTTGAATAAGCGAGGGGCTTAAAATAAGCCATAAGTACTTGACCATAAGTTTCTTTGTAGAGTTTGAGTCAATATAATTCCGCACTGATATTGGAAAATATCGAATCCACAGGAAATTATAAAATTTTACAGGAAAATGACGCGAAATAGAAATACCGGAAAACTTTTGTCCAAGTACTTAGGTATAATTCGTATCTGTTTCTGTTATCGTATTTATGCTTTTTTTAAGTCATGCTTTATAATTTTGCGCCGGAGGGTGTCTTTAGCGATGCCGAGCAGTTTGTAAGCATCGGCTTTTTTCCAATTGGTAAGATCCAAAGCCTTTATAATATGTTGTTTTTCAAGTTTTTCCAGGCTAAGAAAATTTTTCGCTAATATCTCGTAGTCCGTTTTCAGCAGTTTGGATGGCAAATCCTGTGGGGTTATGTTCAATCCATTGGCATGGATCGAAGCGCTTTGAATCACGTTTTGCAATTCACGAACATTGCCAGGCCAGTGATACGAATTGAACAGATTGAGTACTTCATCTGATAAAACCGGGTTTCCTTTCAAACCGTTGGCTTTGTAAAAATTTTTCATAAAAAAGGTGGCAAGATGTGCGATATCATCGGGCCTTTTTCTTAACGGCGGGATTTCCAATACAACTCCTTCTAAACGAGAATACAAGTCATCACGGAAGCCGATTTGTTCGCGCAGTTTTTCATCCTTTATATTCTTGTTAGTGGCGGCCACAACTTTGACATTCACTGAAATATCCTTTGTTGCGCCAATCCGGCGAATTTCTCTTTCCTGAAGGACGCGCAGCAGTTTTGATTGCATATCGGGTTTTAATTCCCCGATTTCATCTAAAAATATAGTTCCCTTGTCAGCGGCTTCAAAAAGGCCGGGTTTATCGTCCCGCGCACCGGTGAAAGCGCCTTTGACATGTCCGAATAGTTCACGTTCAATCAGATGATCCGGCAAAGCGGCACAATTCACACTGATAAATGGCGCATCAGATGCAGGGTGCTTTTCCGTATGCAACAAGCGGGCAAAAAGTTCCTTTCCGGTTCCCGGCTCTCCGAGTATGAGAACAGCAACATTGAAACGGGCATATTTTCTGGCATCCTGAGTGCGTCGTTTCATTATGCGATTTTTGGTTATGATTTGATATTTTGAACGCAGTCGATTTTCCCATGATTGAGACTCTTGCTTGACTCTTTTATGCAAATGTTCATTTTCAATCATAGCGTAAATATGGTTGGCCAGTATTTTTATCAGCAGCATATCATCGCTTGTAAACCTTCCTGATTTACGAGGAGAATCCAGATAAATACACCCGAAAACCTTTTCCCTTCCTCTTAACGGTACGCAAATAACCGATTGCAGGTCGAATCTGATGACACTTTGCGGCCGCTCCTCATTCATTTCATCATAAATGATAACAGAACGTTCTTTGTCTAAAACCAGCCTGATGGTGCTTTGACTGATTTTGAGATTGCTCAACTTATGCTCTCCGTCAAAACCCCTCTTTTTATCCAGGTTTACCCTATCATCCTCTCTTTTCAGTATAATCATACCTCGCGTGGCATCAGATATTTGCATTGATGTTTTTAACAGTCTTTCTTTTAATTGGCCTTCACTCAATTCCGGACTGACGGCATTCATCGCCATTATCAGGGCTATCACTGCCGGTTTATGCGCAAACTTATGAACAGAGCGTTCTTGGGAGACGTCCGTATCAAAAACGACGGTTCTATCATCAGTTTCCCGCTCATTCGGTGCAATATCTTTGAGCTGTTTGTATTCCTCAGTAGCGAGGGTATCTGCAAAAGTAAAACAGTGATTTAATATGCGAAAGGTGCTATTATGAGAAAGCTTATATGGTCGGGTCAGCTTGTGAGTGCCTGCATAAGTTCCGTTCGTGCTTTCATTATCATAGATAAAATAACGACCATTTTTTTGTCTTTGAATATAGGCATGGTGTCTCGAAACACCTATGGTCTTGGGAGTGATGTCATTGTCATCCAATTTGCCTATCGTTATTTTTTCAGCAAATTCATATTGCCCTGTGAATTTAGCATTTGTTGTGTGTATTAAAAAAGGCATGACTATTCTCCATTAGCATCAGCGCATTTTTTTTTATCGGCTTTAAGTTGATTATTGATCAAGCGTATATTTATATCAATGTCCTTATACGAAGGGTGAACAAGACGGATACGTTCAAAGTGATGAAGTGCTTTACACAACGCTTCAGCTTGAAAAAATTTACGTCCTTGATCGTAATGGTACTTTAAAAACTCATCAAGATTATGATTGGCTTTTTCAATATAGCCTTCCGCCATTTGTCTATGAGAAATTTCGTTTAGCGCATTTGGGAGTATCGCTTTTTTAAACTCAATTATGGATTGCTTATAATTTTTATAATTAAAAAAATTGATGCCATTTAACATGCACCGCGCTAATTTTTTATATTCTTTAGTATTACTGATGTCACTTTCAGGATTGATCCATTCAGCCAACTCCATGAATTTCATGGTTTCATTAAATTCTTTATTTTTAAAAGCCTTTACACCTTTATTGTAACTTTCTTTTTGTTTATCTTTTATAAGATTCTGACATTTTGCGCAGTTCTTATTCAGCAATCGGGCCTTTTTAAGATATTCATCGGCTCTTTGTTTGTTTCCGAAGAATAAGCGAATAGCTTCATTCAGTTCTCTTTCAAAAAGATTATAATTAGTCTTTCCAATATCACGATTGGCCTTTTCAATATATTTTTCCGCCATTTGTTTATGAGAACTTTCGTTTAATGCATTCGAGAGTATCGCTTTTTTAAATTCAATTATGGATTGCTTATAATTTTTATCATTAAAAAAATTGATGCCATTTAACATACACCGCGCTGATTTTTGGTATATTTTAATATTATTGATGTTATTACTTGCGTGGATCAGTTCAGCCAATTCCATGAATTCCACAGTTTTTTTAAATTCTTTATTTTTAAAAGCCTTTACACCTTTATTGTAACCCTCTTCTTTTTGTTTATCTTTTATAAGATTCTGACATTTTGCGCAGTTCTTATTCAGCAAGCGAATCTTTTTCAGTTTTTTAGCGACTTTTTGTTTGGGGTCGGACCAGAACGAATTAATGGCTTTTTCCAGTTTAACTTTAAATGTATCCTCATTAGACCATTCCGCGATTATTGTTTTTATATCCGCGATTATTGTTTTTAGCGATTGTTTTTGATACTTCGGATCAATTGTTTTGACCCACAGAAATATTCTAAGGGCTTTTTCGATTTTAGTTATGTCTCTTTCCGCTTTTCCTAGTTTATAATCTTTTTTCCCCATTTTGAAATAGCGTTTGGTTTCACCTGATAGATATTTGTCACAATTTTTGCTGCAACTTTTGCGGAATATTTCAAATTCTTTGGAGGCTTCGGAATTATTGCCCTTATCAAAAAGAGCCATGGTCGATGTAACCCATTGTAAGTATGTTTTATCAATGTTTTCACCAACATAACTGTGATTGGGCTTGATTAAGAGCGAATTTTCAAAGTAATTGATAGCTTCATTATATTTGCCTGTATTTAAAGCATGTTCTCCATAGTTTACGAGGTTTTTAAAAGCAGTATTGATAAGGTCGCGATACTTGACTGAAAATGTCATTTCAATTTTGGCACGCGCGGGGTTTTTATTTTTCCAAGATATGTAAGCCTCAAAATGTTTTTTCCTTCTTTTTTCCAACTTATCGATAGTTTCAGATAGTTCTTTCCTATTATTTGATTTCAAGGTTATCTTGGTAACAAGAGCTTGATTTGATTCAAAATCATTTTGGTAATTGCTTTGGAATTCACTATTTTCCTTGTTATTTCCATTTTGATTTTGTGCATAAGCGTATTGAAAAAAGCCAAAAACAATGAGTATGAATAAGAGGGTATTTTTCATAAGATTACCTATTTACCTATTGTCAGTAGATGGGAAATTCTTGAAAATACGACATGGAGCGCAAAAATTAAGCGAAGCGGTTTTTTGCCGGCCCCTGAACCCGCAGCCTTTCCGGGTGGCGATGCAAAAAACCGCTTCGCTTAATTTTTGCGCTCCTGAACTTTCCGTCTATTGATTGTTTCATATTTTGGGTTACTTCATTTGCCGGTTTACATTTTTTGTGTTCATACAATGTAAAGCTCGTAGAACGATTAAAAAGTGCAAACTACTTTTCAGCTATTCTGAAAGGTGCCATTT
>JAUCGF010000075.1 GCA_030378005.1 Desulfococcaceae bacterium HSG9
CCCAGCGATTCTGGCAGTTCCGTCAGTTGGTTTTCGGAGAGATTTAGCAACTGCAACTGCGTGAGTTGTCCCAGCGATTCTGGCAGTTCCGTCAGTTGGTTTTCGGAGAGATTTAGCAACTGCAACTGAGTGAGTTGTCCCAGCGATTCTGGCAGTCCCGTCAGTTGGTTTTTGGAGAGATTTAGCGACTGCAACTGAGTGAGTTGTCCCAGTGACTCCGGTAGTTCGGTTAGATTTATATAGAAAAGCCTAAGTTTCGTTGCCTCCAACCGCCACGCTACTTCGATTTTCTTTACCGCCATATAATAAGCCTCGTTACGTGCCATATTCTCCGCCTTTCAGTTTCAAGATTTGCGTTCGACAATTCAGACGATATTTGTTTGCTGATTGAGCCATTAACAGATTTTTCCTTTTTCTATTTCGTCCTTATGGGCATGCGCGTCAAGCCAAGGGTGAAATCAATTTCAGATTTAAACAGTGCCTGAACGAAAATCCTTCGCTCCCTCCCCCTTGATGGGGGAGGGGAGTTTTCGTTCGTTAATTTTTCAACCACTTTTTAACAGTTTCATAGACTTCCGGATGATTGAGCAGATCGATATGGTTCATATTACGGCCGACCCACTGATGGGTTTCAGGAAACAAAAGATTCAATTCGGCATTCTTATGACGCCCCAAAGCGCTGTTTAATGTCACGAGACCGTCTCCGATAAGATTACCAGCGAGTGTGTCAGATTCTTTGCCGGTAGTTGCGGCGATTGCATAACACTGTACGCCTTGCGGCAGAGGTGCGGGGATTCGCCGATCTCCGGAACAATCGAAGCGGTCGCGTCCTTTCCAATCATCGTCTGTCACATTGCCATAACGCAGATCGGTCAAGCCACTGCTCCGAATTTTTCCCAGACGCGCAAAGGGGGTGCTATACGGGCTTATCTTCAGGATGATATCGAGCCAGGCGCCGCCTTTTTCCAATGGCGCCCCGTGATGCGGCGTACCGAGAAATACGAGCTTTTCAAGATGATTCAGCCAGGTATGGCCGGATAATTTTCCGTAATGGCAGGCGCTTCGGGAAACAAGCCCTCCCATGCTGTGGGTGATGATGTAAAGCGTTGTCGGCTGAGGTGTTTGCGAGATGACATTTTCAAGGAGAGCGGCAAATTTGCGGCCGTTTTCAGAAATGTGAAGTCCGGTGTTATAATGGAGATAAACCGGTGCGAAACCCAGATCACGGGCCAAAGCGGCGCCATGGTCATGCCCCTTCCGGTTCCATAGCAAATCATTCATACATGATCCGTGTACCATGATCGCAAGTCGGCCGCGGGATTGCCGAATCGCTTGGGAAAGAGCCTGTTCACTCAACGGTTTTCCATTACGGCGAAACTGCATGGGAATGGCAAGTGGATTGTTCCGGGCGACAAGATGATCGCCGAGGACGCCGTTCAATGCGGACAGAACGGCTTCACGACCGGAGGATGAGTCCTTTTCTCCGAGCATCGGGCCGAGTCGGCCAAGCAGAGCATCGATTCCATCCCCAGCCGATTCGGTGACAGTACGGATGTTTCGGTAAACCATTCCCGTGACGCCCTTTGTCCGATATTGATCGGGTGCGCCAAGCATGCCCCCCAAACCGGCTATCGTGTGATGCAATGATTCGACAATATCTGTAATGCCGGTAATGGCGTCAACCGTCAAATTCCCGATGCCGCGAAGGTCTGTTGAAAGGTTATCATGATTTTGGGGCAAGATTCCTCCTCATATTTTTATCGTCTAATAAAAACCTTAGCAAGAAATCGGATTTTTCTAAAAAATCCGATTTCTAAAATACCGGAAAACTTTTGTCCAGGTACTTATTTCTGCCAAAAACTTTTTCCATCTACTGATTATTATTTATTCCAAACCTCGCTTTGAATTCTGCCACATCATGTCAAAAACAAATTCCTGATATTGCTTTTTGAAATCCGGGTCATCCATGAATTTTTTGTAAATACTGGTGTGAGTAAACATCAATGTTTGCATTAAATCAAGCACTTTATCATCTGATGTTATTTTGGCGTTGGCTTTATCGGAGTTTTTGATAGATTGCAGTGTTTTTAAATCCGCTTTCATTTTTTCCGGTATCTGTCCGGTTAAGATATGTTCGGCTTCTTGGGCGTCAACGCCTTGGCCCCAATCAATATTACCGAATCTTTTGTTAAATTCAGAAATGATGCTTTCCAGGGTGTCATATTCGTGTTCCGTCATTCCGCCGCCGGTGCCGACAGGTATGGGTTCAATGGGTTTTACATCGTCATCCAAAACGATATGGGTGACGCCCTTTTTGTGAATCCGGTAACTGTCCATATCCACCGCTTCCAGAATATTTTCATCTGAAGCGTCATCTTCCACTTTCAGTTTCGGAATCAGGTGTTTTAAAAACAGCCAGAGTTTTTCCCAATAGGGATTATTAAAATCAAGGAGTTTGGCAAGATAGCTGTAAGTGCGTACAAACGCTTTGGCATCCCCTTTGAATTTAATCTGCTTTTCCTGTTCCAGGTCATGCTCAAAATTGCTCACAACTGCGTTTATAATGGGGTCTAAGCGGGTTGTAGCCGCTTTTGAGTAAAACAGGTTGAAAAAGAGATCAATATCGTCATCTGTGTAAATCTGGGTGCGGTCCAAGTCGTCTTGCAAGTCATTCAGTTTATTGACATCGGTTTCACGGCTGAGAATGGTGGTGGTATAAAACGGCGCGAAGGCTTCCTGAATCGCATCGGCCGTATTGAAAAAATCCAAAACCAATGTGTCGGTTTTATGGGGTTTGCAAGACCGGTTTAATCGGGAAAGGGTCTGCACGGCCTGCACGCCGGCCAGTTGTTTATCAACATACATCGTGTGCAATAAGGGCTGGTCAAAGCCGGTTTGAAATTTATTCGCCACTATCAAAAAGCGGTACGGCTCGGTTTTAAATTGTTTGGGAATGTCATTATTGCCGTCAGGGAAGTTGTTCATATCGGCTTCGCTTAAATCCTGACCGGTTTTATAATGCGCTTTTTTGCCGGAAAACGCTACAATCGCTTTGTAAGGCGAACCGATTTCTTTAAGGCGGTCGTCAAAGGCGTCTTTGTATTTCATAGCCGCTTCGATTAATTTTGTAACGACCATAGCGCGGGCTTTTCCGTTGATTAACGGGCGAACCTTTTTATTGAAATGGTCAATCATAACGTGCGCTTTGTCGGTGATGGCCAATTCATGGCCTTCCACAAAGGTTTTCAGTTTTTTATAGGCTTTTTGCGTGTCATAGATGCTGTCACCCGCAATTTGACGGCCACCGCCTTTTTCGCGGATTTTGTAATAAGATTGATACGTTGTGTAGTTTTGCAAAACATCAAGGATATAGCCTTCCTCAATCGCCTGTTTCATGGAATAGGTGTGAAAGGCTTTAAATTGACCGTCGCTCTGTCGGCATCCGAAGGTTTCCAGGGTTTTGTTTTTGGGAGTGGCCGTGAACGCAAAATAGGAAGCGTTTTTAAGCATCTTGCGGCTCTCAATCAAGTGATTGAGCAAATCCTCTGTGTTGATACGGCCCTCTTCATCTTCAGACAGCAGCGCGATATCACGGTCTGCAAAAAGCGCGTTCATGCTTGCCGCACCCTGGCCGCTCTGGCTACTGTGCGCTTCATCAATAATAAAGGCGATATTTTTGGACGGCATCGACTGGATGGCCTCAAGCGCAAAAGGAAAGGTCTGCACCGTGCAAATAACGATTCTTTTATTGTTTTCCAGCGCCAGGCGTATATGGGTCGTTTTGGAAAATGAGGTTTCGGCCGGGTCTAACGCTTTGATGTCCGAAGCATTGCCGGTGATCGCCTCAACCACTTTTTTAACATGCGTAAAGGCTTTGATGTTTTCGCGTATCTGGGCGTCAAGCACGGTGCGGTCCGTGACAACCACAATACAGTCAAAGAGCGGCGTGATGTCATTGCGGTCATATAAGCCGGTGAGCTGATGCGCCAGCCAGGTGATGGAATTGGATTTGCCCGAACCGGCCGAATGCTGGATAAGATAACGACTGCCCACGCCTTTTTGTTTGGCATGGTCAAGCATCAGACGAACCGCCGTTAATTGATGGTACCGGGGGAAAATCAGTTTGCGCTTAGTTTTATTCGTGTCCGGGTCTTTTTCGGTCAATACCTGGGCATATTTTTCAATGATACCGGCAAGGCTTGGTTTGCTGAAAATATCTTCCCAGAAATAAGCTGTTTTCAAGCCGTTCGGGTTGTTCGGATTGCCGGCTCCGAATTGCGGAGAAGCCGCGCCATCGTTTAAGCCTTTGTTAAACGGCATAAAAAACGTGTTTTTCCCGTTTATATGTGTGGTCATAAACGCTAAGTCCGTATCCAGCGCGAAATGAACCAGGCAACGGGCGAAATGAAATATTTTGTCTTTGGGACTGCGGTCGTATTTATATTGCCGGATAGCGTTTGTCACGGCCTGATGGGTGTAAGCGTTTTTCAATTCAAGGGTGATAATCGGCAGGCCGTTCAGGAAGATAACCAGATCAAGGCGGTTTTGATTGTTCGCCGTGTAATATAATTCCTGAGTGACGGTGAAAATATTGGCTTCATAGCGTTTGCGGTCTTTGATATTGTGAATCGAATTGGGCTTGGGATAAAAAAGGTCAACCGTTTTGTCAAAGTGCTTCACCCCTTTGCGCAGCACTTCGATAATGCCATGTTTTTTGATTTGCCCGTCAAGGCGGCTGAAAAACGGACGTTCGCCTTTTTTTTGGATAAAAGTGTGATTGTCAGGCTGGCTGGTTTGAATAAATTCCAAAAGACCGGCTCGGTTCACGCAAAATTCACGGTCAAAAGCGTTAGATTGCGTTTCAATATAGTCCTGTTTTTCAACCAGTTCTTTGACGATCAGTTTTTGAAAGCCTTTTTCCGAGGTGTCCGAAGTTTGCATTTTACACAATCCCTAAAGTATAATAAATGTCATATCTGTTGTCAGAATCAGGGTTCCTATGATTAAATGATGACAGGATTTATTTCTGATTTCAAAGTGTTTCAATCATTTATAGTTTCAGCCGTCCCGTAACAACCTGATAAATCAAACTTTGCAAATATTCTTTGACAAGGATTATCTCTTTTTCCGCTTTTTCGATGGCTTGGTCTATTTTTGCGGTTTTGGTTTCGATGTGGGTGACGATTTGGTGTTGTTCTTCTTTTCGTGGTAATGCAACTTCAATTGATGATAATTTAGGCTGCGAAATAGTAGACATCGTTACCATCTGTGTTAACGAAATTAATCTTTGACGAACTATAATAGAATTTAAATAATTTATTAAAAAAATAGGCAAAATGATTTTTTTATTTGGACTCATTTTGACAACATGACATTCAAAAATTGTTGGCTCATTGCGGTTGCGGTTAATGATACAAGCCGAGACACCTGTTCCTTCGAGTTTTAATGATGAACGCACAAAAAAAATGTCTCCCACCGAAACTAAATATCTTTCTATTTCTTTATTATTAGCCTCCACTCGGTCTAATTTATCGAAATCAACTAAAAAATCATTTTGGTATACATCAAGGACATTAATAATTTTTGTACCTTTGCCAAACTTTTCGTTTTTCTTAAAAATGCCGTTTTTAAACCCATTCACGCTTAAGTGCTTCAACTTTCTCACTTCCCAATGCCCCGGTATCTCCCCAAGCCATTCAATACCGCTATCTTTCATCGGCGCATCAGGATTCAAGCCTTTGGTAACGGCTTGATTGATGATGGCTTTTTTCTGCTCTTTTAAAAGTTCGATAATCCGTGTCTGCTTTTCAATAAAAGTATCAGCCTGTTTGGTTTTGCGGTTGAGGTAATTAGCGATTTTTTGTTGCTCTTGAAGCGGTGGAAGTAAGATATTAAATTTTGTTAATTGCGTTGTCGAAAATTCTACAAATGTACTTCCACTGCTTAAACTGTTAAATATTTCTTTTGTTGTTGAAAATAAATAGTATAAAAAATTATAAAAAATAATATTTCTATTTACAACAATCGCTTTGCATCCTTGGTTTGTACATAGTTCAACTCCGGCAATAGCAATGTTTCCAACAGGCGCTCTTGTAGTTAAAATTATTGAATTTTTAGGAACTAATGTTGTTCCGCAACTTAGCAGCCCTTTCTTGGTTATGTTTCTATTTGAAGTATTTATTGTTGAATTTCTACTTATATCAACCGGGGTAACCCAAGTTATGTCGCCATCCCAAAAAAGTGAATTAGAAGTAGAGGGAGTTGAGCCATTATACACTTTGGCAATATACTTCAATTTCCTGACTTCCCAATGCTCCGATATTTCTCCAATCCACTCAACCCCGCTATCTCTATATTTTTCATAAGGCTTCAGAGTTATCTTAAACATTGACAAACTCCTCCAAAAGCCCTTTGGTCTCGCCTTGCAATTTGGCTAAATCAGCGGCAATCGCTTCCAGATTTCGAGGCGGCTCATATTGATAAAAATAGCGTGTAAATGAAATCTCGTACCCTTTGACGGTCTTGCCAGGGTCGATCCACGCATCCGGCGCATACTGCAAAACTTCCCGCTTGAAATATTCCTCAATATCCTCATTCAAAGGAATCTGCTCACTGTCGCGCAAATCGCTGTCCGGCTCATAAACAATCGTCCCGTCTTTGGCCGTTTTTTTAATCACCGGCTCGGCCAGCTCATCTTTGATGCTGACCGCATTAAAAAACATCTTTTTTTCTGAAGCCGTCAATTTGATTTTAAGCGTTTTTAAAGCCAGGTTCACATCACGCTGAAACCGGTTAAAATCGGTGTATTCCCTGTCGCCCAGGGCTTGGTATAGCTCTTGGGCGGCAGCCATCAGTTTTTGTTGCGCCAGCCAGAATTTGAGAGCAAAGAGTTTCTTTTTATTGGCCGGCGTAATTTTGATTGCGTTCTTTTCCAGCCATTTCTCAATATCTTTCTGCAAGGGTTTTAAGCCGTTATACACCCGGTCGCCGAATTGTTCGTAAATCCAGCGCATCTCTTCCTGAACCGTTTTATGAAACCGCAAGCTTTCAACCGCCTCCTGCGTGATAGCGGCCTTTAAGCGCAACGGGCGGTCAACGATTATTTTCCAATAGCCGAAATCAGGATTGTCAAATATTTTGGAAATATCCGTCACCTTGAAATCAAGGTAGAGTTGAGTGATTGCGTTTATCTGCTCTTTCGTCAGTTCGCAGTTTTTCTGACCCAGATTTTTACGCAGTTTCTGATAAATGTCAATGGCATTGATCAACTGAACCTTGCCTTTGCGACGCTTTTCCTTTTTATTGGAAAGAATCCATACATAAGTGGGAATGCCGGTATTGTAAAAGATATTTTTGGGCAGGGCGATAATACATTCCAGAAAATCCCGTTCAATCAGCATTTGACGGATATTGCTGGCACCCTGGCCGGCATCGCCGGTAAAAAGCGCGGAACCGTTATGAACGCAGGCAATGCGGCTGCCCAGGGCGGTTTTCTTTTTCATTTTGGAAACCATATTGACAAGAAACAACAACTGCCCGTCATCGATGGACGGCAAACCGCTTTGAAAACGCGGGTCTTTGATGATTTCGCGGCCTTTTTTACCGCGGTCGCGTACAATCGCGTGTTCATCGATTTTCCACGTTTTGCCGTAAGGCGGATTGGAAAGCATAAAATCGAACTCGTGAGTCAAAAAGCCGTCATCAGCCAGGGTGGAGCCGTAAACAATATTTTCAGACGGATTTTCATCAGGCCGGGTTTTTATCAGCATATCGCCGGTGCAGATCGCCCATGTTTCGGGGTTGACTTCCTGGCCGAACAGAGAAAAATCACATTTGCCAGCCGTGATTTGCAGGGCGTATTTTTCCGCTTCAGTGAGCATTCCCCCGGAACCGCAGGCCGGATCGTAAATGGTGAAACGAGCGCGCTCTTTTTGGCGTAATTTCGCTTTCACCGGTTCAAAAAGAATCTGGGTCATCAAGCGGATAATTTCACGCGGCGTGAAATGCTCGCCGGCTTCCTCGTTGTTCTCCTCATTGAATTTGCGGATCAATTCTTCAAACACATACCCCATGCCCAAATTGCTCAAACCCGGAAGTTTCACGCCTTTGGCATTCACAGCTTCATGGGGACTCAGGTTAATGCCGGCAGATGTCAGTTTTTCAATCAGACCGTAAGTGATGCCCGCATCCAGCATGGTTTCCAACTGATTGCGGACTTTGAACTTGCTGATGATTTCCTGAACATCAGGGCTGAATCCGTCAATATAGGTTTCCAAGTTAGTGTCAATATTGTCAGGGTCGGACAGCAGCGCGACAAACGGGTGCTTCGCGTCTTTGGGACCGTTTAACCCCATTGTAAAAGGGGACGTGTTGTAAAACGGATAGCCGGATATTTTGATAAGGCCGGTTTTATCGTCAATCTTGTTGGCGATCATAAATTGATAGGATTCAAGCGTCTTTGCTTTGGTGGCTTCCAGCAGCACGTCAATGCGACGCAAAACCGTAAAAGGAAGAATGATGTCCCTGTATTTGCCTCTGACAAAAACATCCCGAAGAACATCATCTGCAATTCCCCATATAAAACTGACGATTTGATTGTGTACGGTGTGATTCATTTTGTTGCTTTCCAGTTTTGGATTTACGTAATTGTTTTGCAATACGTGTTTTTATTCATGTTTGCAATATGTATTTTGGCATCCTTCATTCGTCAGTTCACACTTTGTCCCGTCAGGGACACAATATCTATAGAAAGATGCTTGCTGATATAACAAGTCCCGTAGGGACGATATCGAAAAGTGCAAACTGCTTTGATGCTATTATGATGGATGACCGTATTTTTATTCATGTTTGTACGCCAGGTTTACAACCGTGAAGATGACAGAAGAATCGGCGTAATCAATAAATCCACAACCAGCGCGCACAGCATTGTCAATACCGCCAGAAATCCGAAATGGACAAGCGGCTGCATATCAGACAACATAATCGCTCCAAACCCTGAAGCCAGGCCCAGCGATGTCGCCACTATCGGTCGTATTTCATGAAGGATAGTGGCTTCGATGGCCATGTTTTGATTTTTCAAACGGCGCATTTCCCTGTAATAGCGGGTCAAAAAATGAACCGTGTCATCCACCGCGATTCCAATCGCAATCACCGCCACCATAGATGTCCCCGTATTTAAAAAAATCTTTGACGCTCCCATCAGCCCAAATAAAAGCGTGATGGGAAGTATTGTTGTGAACACCCCCAGCGCACCGGCTTTGATATTGGCAAACAACAAGGACATCAGCACAAACACCACAATGAGTGTAAAGCTCAGGGAAATAACCTGGCCGGCAGACAGCGTATCCGCAGCCGCCATACTGATAATACTCTCCCCGGTGATGCGATAGTCAAAGCGCTGATTCAGATTTTGTTCGATAAAGCCGGACGCCTCCGCGACAAGCTCTTTGAGACCCCTGGAAGAACTTACATTGTGCCGGACAACAATATTCACTTCACTGGCGTTACGGGTGATGAAGGGGGCGATTACATCCGGCGGTAAAACAAACAAATATTGAGCGATCACCCTGGAGGATTCAGGAATACGTTCATAGGCTGTATCCCCGTTGTGCATTTCACGGTAGATCAACTGGAGATAATCAACGATAGAGGCGGTCTGATCACACCAATCTCTTTGTCGAAGAAAAGACTGAATGTCGGCAATCCGGGTTAGATGTTCAGGTTGATTGAACGTATTCGCGGCGTCGCTTTTGATATGAATGAAAAAAGTTTGGGCGCCGGCCATTTTCTCATGAAGCTTTTGGCTGAAAACCCTAATGGGTGACGAAGGCTTGAACATCCCCACAAAATCGTTATCGACTTTGATGTTGCAAGAAAACAGCCCGATAATCAGGATACCCCCTGTCAGCACTCCGAATGTTGGCCGCTTGTATCCGCGGACAAGCACGATGATTTTTTGCGTCAGGCCGCTGAAAAAGGCATTCACGAATCCGGAGGCGGAGCCGGTGTCACAGCCGGCCTGTTCAGGGCCGAGCCATTTGAAATAAACCGGAGCCGCCAGAAATGTGACTGCCGGGTTCGCCAGCAAGCCGAACGCGGACACCATGCCGAATTGTTTCAAGATCACTATTTTGTTGAGCGTAATGGCCAGAAATCCCAAAAATGTTGTCAACGCTGTTAAAAAGAGCGCAAAGCCACTTTCCCGAATCATATAGGGGACGGCACCAGTTCGCGTACCGGTTTCACGAACGCCCGCCAAATATGATGAAAACAGGTGCATGTCCTCGGTCGAGCCGACCACGATCAACAAAGCGGGAATAATAGCCGTGAACAAATTCATGGGAATGCCGGACAATCCCATAAATCCCAGCGTCCAGATAATACTCAGCCCCGAGGTGATTATGATAAAGCCTAACAGCCTTACGGAGCGCCAAATCACAAAAATGACCAGGGAAGACAGGAAAAAGGCCAGGGGGATCACCGTGCGTTGATCGTTCAATTGCCCTTCGTAGCACATCCGGGTTGTATAGGGTGTGCCGAGTTGGAAGACCTCTTCAACATGGGATGAGAGCGTGGCCATAAGCTCATCGACCTGCTGCGAAAAGATCGTCTCGTCATCCGGGCCGGTGTGCTCATTTAAAAACAGATTGAACGTCATGGCGTCGCCGTCGCCGGACACAAGGCGGCCAACCGCTATCGGATTCCGAAGGGCATCCGCCTTGATCTCCCGCGCCGCGTTCAGGGTTTCCGGCAAATTTTCAATAAACGGCTCCAAAAGGAGAACCCCTTTTTCCCCGTTCATATTGACAATCGAAAACAAGCTGTCCACACGATTTACATTGGGGATATTCTCCAACGCGGTCTGAAAATCATTCAGGAGTGTAAGCATCTCCGGTGTAAAGAGCCGGCTGTCCCGGACATACACCACGGTGATTTTATCCGAGCCGAATGTTTTCACTGTTTCGTCATATACTTGCCTGGCCGGGTCTCCTTTGATCCAAAGGGTCTGAATGGAAACATCCACTGTAATGACCGAAACAAAATATCCGAAACACAGCGTCATACCTGACAATAAAATCACCACGAGTTTTGAATGGCGATAACTCCAAAACATCAGTTTTTGCATAACGATTTTTCACTCCGGCTCGGCAGTTAATACAAAAAGAAACAGCCCTGTCCAACTGCTCAGGGCTGTTTCATTTTTATTTCTAAAAATATAAAATATGCTTTATCGTAACCTACAACGGACGTCTCATTTAATTCCGGGAAAAAGCCGTATCCTTGTTCGGGACATCCACTTCGATTTTCCGACAAAGCAAAACAGTGCTTGTATTTTGGCGAATCCGTTTCCACGTGATCTTGAAACTCCGGTGCAACGGGCCTTTGATCTGCCTGATATCCTCAAATAACACCGTTTTGACATGCCGGACATTGGGGTTGGGGGAATAAAACTCTATTTTCAATGGATAATAATGGACTTGGTCCACCCAGATGATCAGTTTCCCATAGGGGCTGTCATCTGCTTTTTCTTTCAAGCCATATGTAGTCGAGACGGGATTTATTTTCCCCACATCCGCATCAGAAGGGGCGTCCCAATCGCCGTTGCATACGCTATTAGTAGCAATTTTCCAGGCTTTCCGGCCGAAAAGGAAATCCTCCCCAATAAGTTTGAATTCATGGCCATCCAGATTGTCGAGCCGAATATCCTCAAAGGCGATATCCGGTCCTATGAACTGACGTATTGTGCTATTGCCGGAGATTTGTTTGAATGACCTGTCTGCGGGCAAATACATCCATTGTTCGTCCGGCTTTCCTTTTTTCTGGCCGTGGGTCAATAGCTCCACCCCGCGGATGTTCGCGGGCGAAAGGTACTGCACCGAAGTTAAATAGCGCGAAGTGTTTTCTCCATCATTTTTCGAGAAATGGATACGGATTGATTGCCGGATTTCCTGCCCGTTGCGGTCGATCAGTGTCATGGCGATTTCATTGAGTTCATTATCGACCGTGTGTCTTTTTCTCATTTCCTCAATGATGCTATTACCGGTTAATTCTTCAGCCACACCCGGGAATGGGATCCCGCAAAAAACTGCCATAATCAAAATAAGTCTTAACCACATGTGAACCTCCTTTCTTAAATCATCAATTTGTTATTTATAATTAACCTACATTCAGTAGATGGAAAAGTTCCTTAAAAGTTCCGTAGGAACGGCATGTTTGTAGCAGATGTCAGCCCCGCACCCTGAGTCCCGTAGGGACGGTATGTCCGCATCGGAATATGCCGTCCCTACGGGACTCAGCGGACACGGGGAATTCGGATTCTACAAATATGCCGCTCCTACGGAGCTGAAAACAGGCATGCCGTTCGTCACCTTTCAAAAACTTTTCCATCTACTGACATTCAGTAGATGGAAAATTCAGAAGTGCGAAAATCAAGTGTGGCGATTTTCAGCATCCGGCACACGGAGAGACTGGCGGATTCAAGGTTTTGCAAAAAGCCGCTGTGCTTAATGTTTGCACTTCATGCCGTATTTTTAAGCATTTTCCATCTGCTGACATCAGATAGCTTATATCATTAATCTGAACCGCATGTCAACCTCCTATTTTCAATTTTTCCGGTATTTTAGAAATCGGATTTTTTAGAAAAACCCGATTTCTTGAATAATTCCATACCTGAAAATATATGTCCAAGTACTTAAGTGTTGCAATTTGATGTCTAAAAAATCGAAAAACTTTTGCCCAGGCGCTTATTTGTCATCACCTTGACAGATGACAAGAGAATCGGCGTGATAAGCAGATCTGTCACCATGGCAACCAGCATCACAAATGCCGACAAAAAGCCGAAATGGACAAGTGGCTTCAGGCTGGACAGCATGAGCACTCCAAACCCCAGGGCGAGTCCCAATGATGTCGCCACGACAGGCCTGATTTCATGGCGGATACAGGCTTCCATGGCCTGATTCCTGTCCTGCAACCGGAGCATTTCCGCGTGGTAGCGGACCATAAAATGAATGGTGTCATCCACTGCGATCCCAATCGTAACCACCGCCACCATCACGGTCCCCAAATGCAAAAAAATACCAAACAACCCCATGACCCCAAACATCAGGACGGTGGGCAACACATTCGGAATCAGAGACAATGCCCCGGCTTTGACATTGCCAAACAGAAGGGACATGAGCAGAAACACTGCGATCAGCATGACGGACAGTGAAAATAGCTGCCTGATAAACAGCGTATCGCCTGCCGCTACGGTGAGAATGCTTTCCCCGGTGATACGAAAATCAAAGCGAGGGGTCAGGTGCTGCCCGATCATGTCTCCGGTCTGTGCGACCAGTTCTTTGAGGGCATGCGACGAACTTACGTTATGCCGAATAACGATGGCGACTTCACGGGCGTCATTGGTGATGAAAGAAGCGATTGCACTGGGAGGAAGAATCACCAGGTATTGTGCGATCAGGTCAGGGGATTCGGGAATGCGCGCGTAAGCGTCATCTCCGTCGTGCATTGCGCGGTTGATCAACTCAAGATAATTCACGATGGAAGCAGTCGCGTCACACCAGCCGCTCTGCTCCAGAGACGCCTGGATGCCGGCAATACTGGCCAAATGCTCCGGTTGTATGAAGCTGTCCGCGGTTCTGCTCCTGATATGAATGACAAAGGTTTGCACTCCCGCAAGTTCCTCATGCAGTTGTCGGCTGAACCGCCTGATTGGCGATGATTCCTCGAACGACCCTATCAAATCGCCGTCGGCATTGATATTGAAGGAAAAGACCCCTACGAGAAGGATGCCTCCGACCAGCGAGCCGAAGATGCGCCATTTGTAAGCACGAATCAGACGTGTTATTGTTCCGGCAATGTTGCTGAACACGGTATTGACGGATCCGGTGCCGCAGGTGCCGGCATGCCGCGGCCCAAAATACCTGAGCCATGCCGGGGCAGTTAAAAAGGTGATCAAAGGATTGACGAATAAGCCAAAGGCGCACACAATGCCGAATTGTTGCACAATCAAATACTTGTTGAGTGAAATCGCCAGAAATCCTAAAAATGTGGTCAGAGCGGTCAGGAAGAGGGCCAGGCCGCTTTTCTCAATCATGTGACGGATGGCATCGGGGCGTGTCCCGGTTTTCCGAATACCCGCCAAATATTCCGAAAACAAGTGTACATCCTCGGTTGAGCCGACCGCGATCAATAAAGCAGGCATAATAGACGTAAATCTGGTTATGGGAAATCCGGCCAGTCCCATAAAGCCCAGGGTCCAAAGAATACTCAGACCTGATGTGAGCATCGTCATGCCTGCCAGGCTGAATGACCGCCAGATCACTAATGAGAGCAGAGTGTACAGTACGAATGCCAGGGGAACCAGCCGGCGTTGATCGCGCATTTGGCCCTCAAACAACACCCGCTTTGTATAAGGCTCGCCTAATTGGAAAACTTTTTCCATATAAGGCGAGATCGTGGAAATGGCTTCGTCCACTTGAATAGAGAAGCGCTCTTCATTTTGGCCGATGTCCTCATCCATAAACAGGTTGAAAGCTATGGCGGAGCCGTCGCGGGACACCAGATTGTCGAGCACCAACGAATTGCGGAGTGCATCGGCCTTGATCGCCTGCGCCTCTTCAAGAGTATCCGGGACTTCATTCACAAACGGATTCACATAAAGCACCCCCTCTTCCCCTTTCAGATTGGGAATGGAAAACAGGCTGTCCACCCTGTAAACACCGGGGATTTTTTCCAACACGTTCTGAAACTCATTCAGCCGTGCCAAAACCTCAGGCGTAAAGAGCCGGCTGTTCTTGACAAAGACCACGGTGATTTTGCAGGACCCGAATGTCTCCAGCGTGTCATCGTACAGTGCCTTGACCGGATCATCCTTGCTCCATCGCATCAGCGTCATCTCCTCCGACGGAATTGCCGGAATATAACAGGCGAAAAATAGGGTGGCGCCAAGCAGCAAAACGATGACATGCACGGGATGGTCATAACTCCACAACATCAGTTTTTTCATACGAAAATGTCAGGCGGTTTTTGACCCGCCTGTCCCAATTCTGCTTTCGACAAAAAGAGCTATCAGTTTCTTACATAAAGAAATAAAAGAGTTGGAGAAATCACAGAGAGATGGCGCGGACTTGCTATTCCGCAATACACTACGCTAAAACTCTAACACTACGCTAAAACTCTAAAATAATACATGTTAATTTATTATTTTAGAGTTGTATTTGGTGGAAGTCAAGAGACAATTATGGGAGTGCGATTAGATTTGCGGCAAAATTAGCCAAAATGCACAAACAGAAAGGATATGATGCGCCAATATGGACGAAAGAGATTGGCTGGTTGGTTGAAGTGAACGGTTCCGGTAAAAAACAACTTGCATTTTAACTGTTACTTTGTTACATATTTGGTAATTTCAAATTATGGCTTACACATACGAATTAAAGTATGGAATGTACCTTTTCGGAGAATAAATCTTTTGAAATCTGCGGCCATTCATCAATATAGCAAGATAGCGATATGGTTTTTTTTGCTCATTATCCATCTGACATCTTTGCCCCCTGCTTTTGGAGACGAAAACACACAATCAAGCATCTGGACCTCTTTTCAGGAAAACTGGTCGCCCAAGCTTGATATTGATGTGTGGGGCGCTTACTACTACGAAGATTCAACCCTGGAACCCGAAGAAGTCGGCCTTACAGGAAACGCCACCCTGGAATTGAGCAAAGACCTGGGACGCGGCTTGATGTTGCGCATTGATCCCAAGGTGAATGCAGCCCCCTTGAATACCGGAGGCGTCCGACTTTTTGTGGAAGATCAGGAGGACAAACCGATATTTACGCTGAATGAGGCCTTTTTAGCCTGGTATGGGGAAACGACCGAGATCGAGGTTGGAAAAAAAATATACTCATGGAAAGTTGCGGACGGATTAAGCCCCGTTGATACGTTGAATCCGACCGATATCACTGAACCGTTGGATGTGGATAAAATCGGGATTCCTTCGGTATCTGTTTTAAAAATGTTTGAACTTGTCAATATTCAAGCCGTGTTCCTCCCTGTTTTGGTTGCCGACCGGTCACCGCCGGATACGAGCCGCTGGACCGGTGGAGCCTCGTATGTAAGTCAATCCGAACAAACGACGATAACAAACAGGGAACTGCCAGATAACTGGTTTGAAAAAGTGTCGGTCGCATCGAAGATCAGTTCGAGCACCCTTTTGCCCGGATGGGATCTGGCTGCAATATACCGGTACGGTTACAGCTCCCGAGGAGTGGTTCAAATCGATTTCGATGAACTTTCGTCGTCTGCGGTGGTCAAGAATATGGAATATCCGGCCTACAACCTCTTCGGATTCACTTTTTCCACCGCATGGAGCGACATTGTAGGCCATGGTGAAGCCGCATTGTATGACACCCGGGATAATGCAAAAGGGGAAGACTATCTATCCTATATTTTGGGTGTGACTTACACTAACTACAGATGGATGGCCGATCTATTCGATGAAATCGGATTTATTATGGAATATGCCGGCGAGGCGGTCCTGAAAGAAAGAGAGGCGGACAGCAGCTATTTGGACCCAAGCACGAGTCGCGGGCTGTCCGACAATATTATCGGCAGCATTGATGTCAAGATCAATGAAGACCATATAGTGGAGACCGCTTTCACCTATAATGTTACAAATGAAGATTCTGTTTTTGATTTCAAAGGCCGATCACGCTTGAATGACCATCTGCAAGTTGTTTACGGCTATCAAATATTATCCGGGGATTCTGCTTCCTTTTTGGGACAGTGGGATGCCAATGACAGGTTTTATATGGAAATGGCAATAACTTATTAATTACTTTTTTAAAGGAGGGTGCTATGTGGTTCAGAATTTTTTTGATTGTTGCAGCGGTTTGGGGGTTCTCGTTATCGGGTGCGGTTGCGGAAGAATTAACCGGTCGGAGTATCCTTGAGGAACAGGAAAAAAGACATGTAAGCGATAATGAATCAGGTGAAATCGATATGACGTTGATTGACCGCAAGGGCAAAGAAAGCCAGCGGCAGATGAGAGTTTTTCACTTAAAAAAAGATGAACAAAGCAAGATTTTGATTCAATTTCTTGCGCCCGCCAATATAAAAGGGACAGGGCTTCTGACCTGGGAACAGGGCGAAGGCAAGGAAGACGATCAGTGGCTGTATTTACCCGCAACCCGGTCAGTCAAACGAATCGCCGGCGGTGGCAAAAAAAATCAGTTCATGGGAACGGATCTCGCTTATGAAGACCTTCGGTTTGAAGATATGGACAGTCATAAATACACTCTTATGGGGGAAGAGACCGTTGCCGGCCGAAAATGCTGGAAAATCGAGTCTGTACCGGCCACGGAAGATGAAAAGAAGACCAGTGGCTATGGAAAACGGGTTATCTGGGTGGGCCAGGATAATTATTTTAACCAAAAAATAGACTATTATGACCACAATGGACGCCATGTTAAAACGACCTTATTTGAGGATATCAGACAGATGAAAGGCCAGTTGTATCGGCCCTTCAAGGTTACGGTGAAACGGATTCGCAAGAAAACGTCCACCATTTTGATTACCAAGAAAATTGAGTTGGATGCTCCGAAACAGGATGTTATTTTTACCCAGAATTATTTGAAACGTCCGATCAAGTAGTGTTGTGTCAAGTTTAAGATGATAGGTGAAAATCAGGAGTGCTGACTTCAGTTTGCCGCTTTTGGAGCGTTTTGGCAAACTGAAGTCAGCACTCCTACCCGTCAGCTAAATATTGACATAACAGTAGTGTTAGGAATGAGGACGAAATAACTTCCCCATTTGTATTTTGATTTTGAATTCATAATCCTAATCGTACTCTTAATCTTAATCGTTCAGATTAAGATTAGGATTAAGATTAAGATTATGAAATGGGGAAGTTATTTCATCCCCGATCCTTAGGGGGACGTTCATTCTCAATATTTTAAACATCGGAAGCAACAACGTGGTTATGCCGGGAGTAAATGTACGATGCAAAAACTAATGTTTTGGAGTTATAAACACCCAAAACTTGTCTTGGTTATATTGCTTGGCGTCACACTATTTTTCTCCTTTTTTATTCCGAAAATTCCGGTGGATGTTTCCGTCCAAATGTTTTGGAGCAAAGGCGACCCGGCCAAGCAATTGTACGACGATACTGTTGCGACATTCGGTTCGGATAAAATCACTGTGGTGTATATCAAAGACAGCCACATTTTCACCCCGGAGATGCTGGCGCGGCTGAGTGATTTTCATTTTGCCCTGGACGGCCTTCCTGATGTTATTCGCGTGGACAGCCTGTTTTCCATTGCCAATCTCAAAGGGGAGGACGGCTTTCTCAACATAGAGCCGTTTTTTGAAAATATTCCGGAAACGATTGCGGCAGCCGAGACGATCAAAGCAGATGCTCTTAAAAATCCCATCGCGGTCAATAATATTGTGGCGAGCGACGGTTCGGCCATAACGTTCAATGTCTTTTTGGATGAGGGCGTCAGCCCTGATGATGAAACGCAATTCTCTACACAAGTAGATGAAGTCATCGCCACAATCGCTTCCCATGTTGAACAGGTCTTTCAATTGGGTACACCCTATTCAACCCGGATGTGTTATGAAGGACTCGTACACGATCAGCGCACGGTGGTTCCGCTGGCGTTTTTACTGTTTTCTCTGACTTCCTTAGTGATCTGGCGGTCTTTCAGCCTGCTCAGTCTGACCATCATCACTTCGGGTTTAAGTGTTATCTGGACGCTGGGCTTTATGGGATTGTTTAATATCCCCATGAATCTGTTTACGGCCATTATTCCAGCCTTGCTGATCGTCGTCGGCTCCACTGAAGATATGCATCTGTTTTCAGAGTATCAGGCTGGGTTGCGTGAAACCGGAACGCGCACCGGCGCGGTCCCCTACATGATTCAGAGATCCGGCCTTGCCCTCATGCTGACCGCGTTGACCACGTTTTTGGGCTTTCTGGCAATTTCGCTGAATAAAATTTTAATTTTGAAGCAATTCGGCATCACCTGCGCGTTTGGTCTGATGGTAAACCCGCTGGTCACATTTCTGGCGGCGCCGGTTTTTCTCAGGTTTTTCGGGCCTCGAAGCGTCGTTGATTCCACCAGCCGGGCCTCTGAATTCGTAAATGCCCTTTTCACCGGGCTGGCTCGCAAAATTACCATTCTTAATCGCGCCTATAAATGGCAAGCCTTCGGTATCTTTACCGGAACCATCCTGATCGTCGGAATATTCACTTTCCAAATCAAAATCGACAACGATTTGGTGGGGGTTTTTAAGCCATCTTCACCGCTCAGGGTTTCCAGCAAGCAACTTCATGAGGAACTCGCTGGCGCTCAAACCTTCCTCATTCATATCAAAAGTGAAAACGCGAACGCTTTTAATCAGCCGGAAAATCTGGCTCAGATTGCGGCTATTCAGGCGTTTCTTCGACAGAGCAGTTGGTGTGACCTGACTGTCTCCATCGTGGATTATCTTAAATTAACTTCCCGTGAAATGCATGACGGAGATAAAGCCTTCAACAAAATTCCCGACTCTTCCGATCTCAGCGCCCAATATCTATTGATTCTGCCGGCAGATGAAATCACTTCTCTCATCACGGATGATGCCAGCGAGGTCAATATCATTGTCCGGCATAACGTGAGTTCCTCGCATGGCCTTAAAGAAATAGTCGCCCAGATAACCGACTTTATCGAGGGCAATTTAAATCCGCGTTTTGAATGCCGCATAACCGGGGAAAGCATTATCAGCCTGACGGCAGCCGATACGCTGGTCACCGGTCAGGTGACTTCCCTGAGCTTTACGCTTGTTGTGGTGTTTCTGCTGATGTACGTGTTGTTCACCAATGTCAAAGCCGGAGTGCTGTCACTGGCCACGAATATGCTTCCCATCATACTCTATTGCGGGCTGATGGGCGTTTTAGGGATTTTTTTGAACACTGGAACTTCCATGGTGGCGGTGATTGCCATCGGGATTGCGGTGGACGACACCGTTCATTTTATGACGCGGTATAGCAAGGAGATGCGCCGTTTGCAGAATCAAGACAAGGCCATTGAAGCCTGTATCCATCATTTAATCCGACCGACCATGGCAACGTCTATCGGGCTGGCACTGGGATTCAGTGCAATTATGCTGTCCGACCTGCTTCCGCTGATTCATTTCGGATTTCTGGCGGCTTTGACGATCCTTGTCGCCCTGATGGCGGATCTGATTATCACACCGATTTTGTTGGCTTCCACCCAATTGCTGACACTATGGGACATGCTCACGTTAGAGTTGCAGCAAGCCGTGATTTCCGAATCCCCCTTGTTTAAAAACCTGAAACGCTGGCAAATCAAAAAAGTGGTGCTGTTAGGCAAGATTATGTGCGCCGGAAAGGGCGACGCCCTTATTCGGCAAGGCGACCAGGGGCAAAGCATGTATCTCCTGTTGGAAGGCAGGGTGCGGGTTGAAGTCGGAGATGGCCCTGCCGATGTTTCAAAGCAGGTTTTATATCATTTCAATCCCGGCGAAGTGTTCGGTGAAATCGCACTCGTCAATCCCGGCCCCCGGACGGCTGATATTATAGCTACGGAGGATGTCTCCTATTTAGAGTTTGATTGGGACGGCATTGAACGCATCTTTCGTGTCTTTCCGCCCATAGCCGCACGCCTTTACCGCAATCTGGCTCTTATCCTGGGACAACGGCTCAGAGAAACAACCAAAAAAATGTTGGTGTAAGCAATGTCAGTAGATCGAAAAGTTTTATAAAATACTGGCAAATAGGGTGTTAACATTAAAAAGTAGGTTGGGTTGAGGCACGAAACCCAACATCAGCTTGAATTCGTCAGGTTTCGTTCCTCAACCCAGCCTATATACTACAACGCCCCATTGGAGATATCAAAAAATCGCTCGAAGAATTGAGTAAGCCTGCTTAGGACGCTCTCTCGTTTTTGGGTTCGTTCACCCGTTTTACCAAACCTGGATACAGGTGGTAAAACCTTGGTGATAGCGGTACCGGTGGTTGCGATATGACCATCACGAAAAGCATTGTTCACAAAGGTGTAAGCGGCATCACGGTTAAGATTTTCATCTTTGATAATCTGATCAAGCTCATCAATTTTCCGCTTGTTGACAAATTTCTGCCAATCTTCATCAATATTTGCCCCTACATCAAGAGAGCTGATAAACTGGTCGATAAGCTCTTTCTTGTTACGCAGCTCAACGCTTGAATCAATCGCCTTGTTGATATCAACCAAAATCTCCTTATCTTTGATATTTTCTTCGTGATACCGCTTAATCAGTGAGAGGATATAGTCAATGTTGATCTCTATCTGCTTGATAAGCTCCATCTCAAACACCAGATCATCGTTGATGTTCTCTTTGTCCGCCTTATCGGTTTTGCGTAACTGGGTATAGAGATCAATGTAGGCGCTGTGATAATCCTGAACATCACGCTCGGTCAAAATCTCATTACCCGCGAATTCATCAAAAGTGGTCAAGATATTTTGCATCCGCAAAATAGCGCCATAAAGCCGGATAAAATCCTTCTGGGCTTGTTCGCTGATAATTTGCTCACCCGCTGGATATTTTTCCAGCAACTCGTCAATCATGCTCTTGTAGCCTCGAACCTCTTTATCCTCATCCTGATAGCCGTTGTAGTACTCATCATACGATTTCAGCAGTACTATGCCGCCAGCCTCTTTATCACCAAACAAGGCTATTGACTCGTTGGTGGTTTTTTCAAGATTGCGAAAGCAAACAATATTGCCAAATGTTTTAACGCTGTTCAGGATTCGGTTGGTGCGCGAATAGGCTTGCAGCAAACCGTGCAAGCGCAGGTTCTTATCCACCCACAGGGTATTCAAGGTGGTGGCATCAAAACCTGTCAAAAACATATTCACTACAATCATAATATCCACTTCACGGTTTTTTACCCGCTCGCTCAAATCTTTGTAGTAGTTTTGAAATTTATCGGCTGATGTATCATAAGAGGTGCCAAACATAAGGTTATAGTCGCTGATTGCACTGTCTAAAAAATCTCGTGAGCCGGCATCCAGGCCTGTCGTGTTTTCTGAGTTTTCATCATCAAGAAAACCGTCTGGTTCCTCGTTGGCATAACTAAAGATGGTGGCTATTTTTAGCTGCTTGTCACTGGGCACGCCCTCAAGTTGTTTTTTAAATTCAACATAATATTTTTTTGCGGTATCAATAGATGAAACAGCAAAAATTGAATTAAATCCCGACAGGCGAATTTTCTCCATGACCTTTTCAACTTTTCTCCGGTCTTTCGCGCTTACAATCTCATTGATATTTTTTGTGACACTATGAACGTAAAACTTATTATTCCGTTTGGTTTTTTGGTCAAAATGTTCCCGGATATACCCCACAATATTGCTCAAGCGTTCAGCAGATGAGAGCGCCGCCTCACGATCAATAGCGCTTACCTTCTTATCTTCGATATTCTCTTCCTCACGCATGGTGGATATGTAGTCCACTTTAAAGGGGAGAACATTTTTGTCACTGATGGCATCAACAATGGTATAAGTGTGGAGCTTATCGCCAAAGGCCTGTTCGGTGGTTTTAAGATCCGCTCTGCCACCGGAGCTGGAATTTTTCGCAAAAATCGGTGTGCCGGTAAATCCAAACAGGTGATAGTTTTTGAATGCTTTGGTGATGCCTGTGTGCATATCACCAAACTGGCTGCGGTGGCACTCATCAAAGATAATCACAGTATGATCACTGAAAACCTTATGCCTTTTGTTTTTTTTGATAAAACGATCCAGCTTCTGGATGGTGGTAATGATAATTTTTGCGTCTGGGTTTTCAAGCTGTTTGGTGAGTATCCTGGTGCTGGTGTTGCTGTTCGCCGCCCCTTTTTCAAACTTGTCATATTCGCGCATGGTTTGATAATCGAGATCTTTTCTGTCCACCACAAACAGTACCTTGTTGATATGGGACAGCCTGCTTGCCAGTTGTGCTGTTTTAAAGCTGGTCAGTGTTTTGCCCGATCCTGTGGTGTGCCAGATGTAACCACCCGCTTCTAATTTGCCCAAAGTTTTGGCATTGAAGCTGATCTCTATGCGGCTAAGAATCCGCTCGGTGGCAACGATCTGATAAGGTCGCATCACCATCAGCTCGTTATCTGCGGTAAATACGCAATAACGGATGATGATATTCAGCAGGGCATGTTTGCTAAAAAAGGTTTTGGCAAAGTCCATCAAATCGGTAATGGGTCTATTGGCGGCATCCGCCCACCAACTGGTAAACTCAAAACTGTTGCTGCTTTTTTTCCCTTTTTTTGTAGCAGATTTACCGCTCTCTTTAATATGTCGAACACGGGTGGTATTGCTGTAATATTTGGTATGAGTGCCGTTAGAAATCACAAAGAGCTGCACAAACTCAAACAGCCCGCTATCGGCCCAAAAGCTCTCACGAGCGTAACGGTTAATCTGGTTAAATGCCTCGGTAATCGCCACCCCTCGGCGTTTCAGCTCAATATGCACCATGGGCAAACCATTCACCAGCACCGTTACATCGTAACGATTGGCGCGTTGGCCCGTATCAGTGGCGTATTGGTTGATCACCTGTAGCTGATTGTTGTGGATGTTTTTCTTGTCCAGCAGATAGATATTTTTGACCGTGCCATCTTCAAGGGTGAGGTTCTTGATGTGATCCTCGGCAATGGTGGTGGTTTTTTCAACAATGCTCTGGTTGGGGTTGGCAAGCTCGGTATTAAAAAACTGCTGCCACTCGCTTTGTGTAAATGAATAATTGTTGAGTTTTTCCAGCTGGATTCGCAGATTGCTTTCAAGTGCCTTGGCATCGGTGATCGGCAGATACTCGTATGCCTGTAGCTCAAGTCGTTTGATAAAAGCTTTTTCAAGGGCATCTTCGCTCTGGTAATATTCGGCCCGTTTTTCCCGTGTCTCATTCACACCCTCAGGCGGATACTTTGCCACCACCGTGCTGGTCGGGTTTTGAGCAACCAGATTGTACCCGTAATCAGTTGACATCCTGTGTCTCCAGGGGTTTAAAGGTTAATAGCTGGTTGCGATAATATTCATACTGTTTTTTGCGGGCGGCGATCTCTGCGGGCAGACCGGTTGAAATGTCGTTGACCAGGGCATCGAATTTGTCGAGGATGGCGACGATCTTTTTTTGTTTGGATAGGGGTGGGATAGGGACAGGGTATGGTTCAAAGTCCTTCACACGAACATGTGGCACCCCATAACCTTTCTTCATGGAATGAATCGTTTTCTGGTTTTTCTTCAAAAAGTAATAAATAAATTTTGGCTTAAGCAAAGCAGTTTCCAAATGAATGCTGAACGCATCTGTAACAAAAATTGGCTGTTTCCAAAAACTAACCAGACCACAGTTAGCGCCAGATCTAGAAACAACAATTGTTTCTCCTGCTCTGTTGCTTTCACCATGGAAGCAAATAGGTATAGGTGCATTTGCAACAACCGGAATTTCTCCAACCGTCGTTTCCTTCTTTGTAATAGCTGATCCTCGAAGAAACTTGCCAACCTCCCCCAACGCCCGAAATTCCACATCATCCCCAAAGCTCAAAAGCTCCTCACGATAATGCTCATACTGCTTCTTTCTCGCTTCCAGCTCTGCTTTCAGTTCTGCTTCCAGCCGGGTAAAATTATCAAGGATTTTGACAATCTCTTTTTGGATGGTGAGGGGTGGGATGGGGATAGGAATATCTAAAACTTCACTTGTTTTTAATGCAGGAATACCTGCCCCGTGTTGCTTATTAGTTAATTTTTCTTGATTAAGTTTCAAAAAATGATAGGCATATCTATTTTTTACCACTTCAGTTTTGGTCAAGACTACATAGCAATGAGCATTTGCATAAAACTTTGTGGTAACAAAATTAACAAAGCCTGCTGATGCACCACCTTGACTGATTATAATTGTGTTTTCATTATAATTGTAATTATTAGTAAAACCTGAATACGAAATACCTCCATTATAAGCAGGGTAAAGTCCATTTTCAGATAAAAATTCTTTATTAAGCTGTTTGCCTTTTTTTAATTTTATTACTTCTCCCAACGTCTTAAACTCCACCCCCTGCGGACAAAGCTCCTCTATCAATTGCTCTATTTTATTCATCACGCCCCCTCAATATCCGCCACAATCTCATCAATGGCAGTGCGCAGCTCACTCTGCCTTGCGACTATCTGTCTAATCTCGGCATTGAGCTGGGTGATGTCGATAACTTCTCTTGTGTCCTCCTGCACCACGTAGCTTGATACGGCGATGTCGTAGTCATTTTCGCCAATTTTTTGATTATCGACCAGCGTGGCAAAATATTCACTATCTTTACGGTTTTTAAAGGCAGTTAAAATCTTTTGGCGGTTCTCATCGCTTAACTTGTTTTTGTTGCCACTGCGGACAAACTCGGCCGAGGCATTAATAAACAGGGTTTTGTTGTCTTTTTTGCTTTTCTTTAAGACGATGATGCAGGTGGCAATGCCGGTTCCAAAAAAGAGATCAGGCGGAAGCTGGATCACTGTATCAACATAGTTGTTCTCTATCAGATATTTGCGAATTTTCTGCTCGGCGCCACCGCGATAAAGCACACCGGGAAACTCAACAATCGCGGCTGTGCCTGATGTTGAGAGCCAGGAGAGTATATGCATGGTAAAGGCAAGGTCGGCCTTGCTGGGCGGGGCAAGCACACCTGCGGGTGAGAAACGGGGATCGTTGATAAGAAGCGGGTTTTTTTTGCCCTCCCATTTAGTCGAATAAGGAGGGTTGGAGACAATCGCATCAAAGGGTTCATCGTCCCAGTGGTTGGGGTCGGTCAGGGTATCTCCGTGGGCGATATCAAAATGATTGTAGTTGATGTCGTGCAAAAACATATTGATGCGGCAAAGGTTGAAGGTGGTGAGATTGACTTCCTGTCCAAAAAACCCAACCCGTACATTCTCTTTGCCCAAAACCTTGGCAAATTTCAACAGCAGTGAGCCGGAGCCGCAAGCAGGGTCATACACTTTGTTGACCTCAGTTTTACCAACAGTGGATATCTCTGCCAAAAGTTCACTCACCTCCTGCGGGGTGTAGTATTCCCCACCTGATTTGCCCGCATTTGAGGCGTACATCTGCATCAGGTATTCATAAGCATCACCAAAAGCGTCGATGGTGTTGTTGGAAGAGCCAAGTTTCAAGCCGGCAATAGCATTGAGCAGTTTGACCAGTTGTTTGTTTCGCTTCTCTACGGTGGAGCCTAATTTATTGGAGTTGACATCCAGGTCATCAAACAGCCCTTTGAGGTCATCTTCACTCTCTGTGCCTTTGGCAGAACTTTCAATATCACGAAAAATTGTGGCAAGCGTTTCATTGAGGTTGGAATCGTTTGCGCCATTTTTAGCCACATTGACAAAAAGCGAACCGGGCAGAATATAAAACCCTTTCTCTTTTACCGTATCATCGCGTCCAAACTCGGCATCACTGTCGGAGAGTTTGGTATAATCAAAATCTTGTTCAGGTTCATTGACATTGATGTAATTGGTAAGGTTTTCGCTAATAAAGCGATAGAAAAGCATTCCAAGTACATACTGTTTAAAATCCCAGCCATCGACACTACCACGCAAATCATTGGCAATTTGCCAGATGGTACGGTGTAGTTCTGTGCGTTCTTGTTCTTTGCTCATTTAATATCCTTTTGCTTCAGTCTTTGTCACTTTTCCATAACACTAAACGCTGGTGCAGAGTTGGGTGTTTTTTGCAGATAACGTTAAGCTAACCGGTTTTCAAAATGTGGAGTGAAACGAAACATTTTGAAAATCCGGTTCAGCGCTTTGTTAGCCGCATGCTTTATCAATGAAATATTTCTTCTGGCCACGGTACAAAATGCTTTATTTGATCTCTTGTATTTAGAGTCAGAAAAGTACTTCCTTCAGAATTGGTATTAATCCCATAGTAAAGTGCCCCTTCAGAAATGATGTCAAATATATTTCTAAAGTCTATTGTGTGTATATTTACTGGGATATCCTGTAAGTTATTTATATACTCAACGATATTATCCTTAATATAAGGTACACATAAGTATTCTTCACTGATAATAACAGAATTTACTTTTATAAAATTATTCTCACCATCTCGTATGATAGAATTTAATGGTTCAAAAATTTGATCTGATAAATACTCTTTTTTTAAATAATCGTTAACTATACCTAAAGGAAAGTCAATAAACATTTTATAATCATCTTTTCTTAGATAAAATTCATTTTTCATCTTTTTTTTGAACAAATCGAATGAATCATCTGTCATATATAAAAAAGACATTGCTCTTAAATCCATGTCATATGGAATTCTAATTGATAAGCATTTTGTTTCATTATCTAACTTAGTTTTTGCATCATGGATAGAATCTAATAAGTTGTATAGCGCTCTTTCTTGATGAATGATAGCGTCGTCTTCAATTCTTTCAAAACAAGGAAAAAAAATAAAAATGCCAGAATAAGTGCTCATGGATTTATTATCATCATGAATTTTAAGAAGTTTTGTTAGATATGAGTCAATTAGTTTCGCTATCTTCTTATCAAGTAAATTACCACCACCCAAAACATTAATTCTTTCATGAGAACCTTTATTTTTAAAGCTGATATTGTATGAAGATTTACTAAACTTGCTGCATTCAACTCTGTAAAGAGATATATTAGTTGTGTTCTGGCTTATATTTACATGGAGAATGTTTTCATGGCTTCCTTCATTTAATATTAGCACATTTTTATCTATATGGCGTTTTCTTAAATAATTATATATAATAGCCAATGACTTATTAACAGGTAAAATTTCTTTTAACTCAGGTATTGTTTCAAATATTGTTTTCCTAATGAAATAGATTGTATCATCTGAGTAAAAATTCGGATGAACAAATACTAATTTGTCATATTTTTTAGAGTTTCGAAATTTCATGATGTAATTATCATGTAACGTTTTAAATACAAATTTTACCAAATTAATAATAGGAAGTAAGCTGCTGTCAGGTAATTACAATATTGCTCTGTATCTATATATGTTTCTAATGAAGTTATTAAGTAAGAGTTTTTTTTCAATAATCCACCAAAAGTTGGAGGGGAAAAATGAAGCTCTTTATTTCTGTCAAGATATATAGCACTTGATATTAAATTTCTTTTATTAACCCTTGAAGTGTCAAATTTATTATTATATAAATTTTCCCATAGTCGATTCATAGGTATGTTTTCGCACACTTGTTCATTTTCTATAATTGTCGCATTAGCAGCAGCCGTTTCAATATTACCATAATATATTGATACCACTTCATTGCTTATATTCTTTATTTTTTTTAAATCTTTAATTCCTATAACTTGCAATATCTTTTTTAATCCAGATTGATAAGATGGGAACAAATCAACCCAATGGATTTCAAGTAGTTTATCATCAACTGGCTCACAACTATTAATTTTCACTGGAATAATAAAAATATCATCTGATGGCAATTCATCAACAACGTCAAAAGCAGTTTTTAATTCCTTTTGAATATGTCCTCTTTTTGATATTGAATTCGATGAAATTAGTGCAAGGAAAAAATTACTGCCCTTTATGGCTTTTTTTATTTCTGCTTTCCATTTTTGACCTGGGAGAAGAATTTCACTATCTAACCACGTTTCTACACCATTATTAGTTAAATCAATATATATCTTTTTGGCAATATCGCAATCTTCTCTTGCATAGCTAATGAATACTTTATTTTTCATCATAAGCACAATTACTTAAAGTGTATGTTTTGTTCTTTCCTTCTTAAAATGTATTAGCGGCTAACGTTTGAACTCAGCGGAAAAATGAGTGCGTTGCAAGGAGTTTTGATTTATCAAAATTCTTATTACGTGACGGAAAGCAGACCAAACCCCGGACATCATTTTTTCCGCTGAAGTGACTTGTTATATTCAGATTTCACTCATCAACTTTTTTCAGCACTTTCTGACCATAAGGGCAGACTGACGAACAGATTCCACAATTGTGTCCTTTGTGGTATTGAAAATAGTGTTCCTTTTTCCATAGGTCACATGCTTCCACATCCAATATTTCCTCCCGGGCTGACCCAGTATACCATTTCCTACCTTTTAAAGCCTTTGCAGGGCAGGCCTCGACACAGCTCATACAGCTACCGCAAAAATTTTTTTCTACAGAGGATCCACACGGAAGTTCAATGTCGGAGAAGACTGTCCCCAGTCTGACCCAAGAACCGTACGGACGTGTAATTAACTGACAATGACGTCCAATCCAGCCCAGACCTGCTCTTGTCGCTGCTGTTTTGTGTGGGAAATCACCTTTAATCTTCACCGGATCTGAACGTACAGATGCAGCTAACGGCCAGGATTGAAAACCTCTTGTTTTGAGTACTTCCGCTAAAGCTGTTGATAATTGATTGATATGGTTGTTCACTCTGACGTACTCATCGGCATATGCCTGATTGGGCCCATTATGAATCCTGCCCATTATTTGTGGATTCATTGGAATTGCCAATGAAATAGCGAGAGGGAACTCTTTTCCAGTTTGATCTGAAGGTGTGGGTAAATCTTGAAGGTCTGCCACACCCCAAAGAGTAACTTTATGTGCTTCCATCCACTCGGTAAGCCATGTTGGGAATGTCGTTGATATGGTCGGCAAAGTATTATTTCCTACAATATAACGTTTACATCACCGGCCTGCGTTGTGGCGCGACTTTTGCGCTTTTTGCAAAAGGCGTGACGCAGCGCAGGTCGGGTGTATGTTTATGTTATGTGAATTTAGACTTTTAGATCATATAACTCAATAGCAGAATATTGTGAAAAAGAGTTATTAACACCTTCATCACAGCCAAAATAATTTTCAAGAATACTCTTCAATGATGAAACTGTTATTATCTCTAAGTGGGATAGTGTATACCAAGCGAAGTCATTGAATAAGTAGTTATCCCCCACATAACCAACCTTCCACTTTTGCCCAACATATTGCGTAAGATGATTGCATAATTCAATGTTACCTAGCATATTCCCTTCTTGATCATATTTAACCACCCAAAGCCTATCATCTGGAATCACTAATACAGGCAATACTAATTCAACTTTACCATCGATACCTTGATCCTTGTAATGTGCCTTTGCAATTAAATCATAAGCGGAGTGGATTGCTTGATTGATTTTCTCAAATACTGAACCATCATTGGAAGTTATTCCATTTGCTGTTCTACCTACTTGATCTATTGATTTTGCGACAAATTCATCTTTTTTATAGAGGCTATGTGGTGATGACAATCGTTTCATTATCGAGCTAGGATCCTTGCCTGTAAGTATACTTTTGTTTTTATCAACATGTTTATTTACCAAAACATTATGATAGCTTTCATCTTGTTTTCTTTTACAACAATGCGCGACTAGTGGAAAGTTCTCCCTGAAATTTTTACATTCTACGCTTAGTTTTACATGCCTAAAACCAAAAGACTTTGTTGCCCTTATATCAAATTCCCGTGTTTTTTTTGTAATTGGATCTTCGTAAATGCCACTGTGTTCGCATTCAAACCCCATTTGGTTTAGTAAATTTAGAACTTTTAACTCAAATGAAAAATCAGAATATTGATCAAGGTATTCTTCGATATCGTGCTTTTTTATAGGTTCTTGATATAATTTAGCCATAATTTCTTGATAAGTTCAGTAGACATAACGCCTCGGTTGTGAAGCCCTAAAAGCGCCCTAAACGGAGGCACACAGCCAAATTAACCACTGAACCTTAGTAGCGGGCACATATGCTGAAATTGCGCCGCGCTTTTAGGGTCGTTACCAACCGTTTGTTAGAATTCTTGTCATCCCACCATACTCATGTTTTTACTGTCGGACAGTCACCTCGATAGTTGCTGAGTTATATTCCCGTCCATATTTATCTTTTAGCGTTGCTTCAATGACATGGGCCTTCCCACCAAAACGTGCATTCGGGAACACCCAATGTCCATCACTATCTACCGTAATGTCGTCATTCGTTAACGTTTTTTGCTCATACCACTCATCTGTCTTGATACGTATCGCCACCTTGAGTCCTAATGTCAGGATTTCATTCTTTGTAAATCCGTTAACCCTTCCTGAAATTTGCCGTTCTATAGGCTTTTTCTCATTGGATGTCTTGGTGATGATGCTATCGGCTTTCGGTGATAATATCATTATATCTTTTACTTTCGTGTTATTGCCATGAGTCGCAAGATATTTGCTAATAAACGGAACGCTTATTGCTCCAATAAGTCCGATAATAGCAGCCCAAATGACAGGTTCCATACTCTTCTCTCCTTCTCTATTCAGTTATATTTTCCCAGCTTCTACAATTTTCCAGAGTTGATTATCACCACCATGAAAATCATACTGCTGAATACGAGTTCCGCTTCTTTTCTTCCACCCTGAAACATCCAAACATTTTCCACTATATTTCGAACGTATTTGATAATACCCACTGTGCGCAGGTACAAGCTCCCATAACTGGTTATCCCCACAATGGAGAGCGTATTGCTGAATAGGAACGCTATCCTCCTTTCGCCAACCTGAAACATCCAGGCATTTGTGGCTATGTCGCGACATGATCGCAAAATAGTGTTCATCGATAGGGACAAATTGCCATCTCTGGTTATTTCCTTTATGCAGCCTGTATTGCTGGATCTGAGCAGAATCGTCTTTTCGCCAACCCGATACGTCGAGGCACTTTTTATTATGTTTGGAAAGAATATAATAACTTTTCATGGGGTCCATATTCTGCCCAAAAATTTTAGACGTTCTTAATTTGAGTAACTCGTAGGCTTCATTGACAACCTTTTCACCAAACTTTGTCGCACCACCAGTAATGATTGCTATGATTGCAGATGTAAAAATGTCCATTACTTGTATCAGCCCTCTCCTTTATTAAATGTAGAATTCTAACAGTGTTAATAGGCGGAAAATTTTTCCATGATATCAGAAGATATATATGGAAAAATATTCCGCCTATACAGATATTATCAACAAAAACTGTAAAATTAAAAATTGAGTTTGATATTTTTATCTATAAATCAATTTTCCATTTATCAGGATATTATCGCAAAAATATGGATATTACCAAATTGTGATTATAGTTAAGCAAAACATAGCAATTTAACCTTAAATATGGTTAAATAACCTGCTTTGAATATGAGACTTGAGGACTGTAAGCTCCCAAGTGTAGAATATTTAAAGAAGCGTTGAGGTCGGCATCCATAATATTTCCACAAGCACATTTGTAAATCTCACCCCTGCGGTTTGACTTACAAATAGCTTCGCAACTTGAGCAACGTTGGCTCGTATATTGAGGTGGGACTTTCTTAAACAAAATCCCCCGCTCTTCACAAGTCAACGCAAGTTTACTCAAAACTTTTGGATAAACCCACCGCGCAAGTTTGTTGTTAAAAGATTTTCTTATCTTACCTTTGGATTTATGCTTTACATTCTTTAAATCCTCAGCGTACAAGGCATTGGTATCACTCAAATCTAAAAGGTTACATGAAGCGTTAACAAGATTATCGCGTTCTGTCAAAGCCCTCTTAAACGCCTTGGAACCTTGCTTCTTTCCAGCTATCTTCTCATAAATTTTGTTGTCTCCCAAAAACTCACCGTCTGAACTCACGATTAACTTTTTGTACCCTATATCTATCGCTTTCGGTTTACCTTGTGTTTTTATCGGAGGTGCTGTCTTTTGAAAGAATAAATCAAGAAAATAACCTTTATCTGTAATTCTTAATCTTACAGATTTCTTAATATCCCAATCATCGTTTATTAGTTTGTTTATATGTTTATGTTTCCTTGAGGGCAAATTTAAAATGATTTTGTTTCCTATGGATGTTAAACGAATCCAAATATCAAAAGTATTCTCCAAGTCTTGAGTGACAGTCACAAATCGTGAGTCTAAATCCATCACCAGCTTATTAAATTTCGGTTTCGTTTTTCTCTTCTTTTTTCTTTGAGATTTAACAATAGCAAGAGCTTGCTTTGCGGCGGCTTGCCTCAACCTGGCAGAAAGCCGGCTCTCAACCGCGGTATTTTTTACAAACTTACCGGAGAATTGTTTTTGTTTCCAAAGGGAGTCAATGAAAAGATTTATAACCCTTTGATACTCTATGGCTGTGGTGTGAACTTTTTGGAGCTTTCCGGCATTGGCGTATTTAAGATTCACAGTTGATTTTCTTATCATTTTTCAACTCTTTTATCAAGCTTTCGGTTTTTCGTTCGCTTATTCTCAAACCATACAATCTGGCAACAAGGGTATTTGTTATTATTTCGTATATATTTGTTAATAATTCAAAAGTATTGTTATTATACCATATTTTGAGGCATGTCCTGAAAGCCCATCACATACCAGCCCGGTTATGCCGGCAGCCAACGCCGGCCACGATTGATGTTAACGCCGACAGTTTTTACAGCGTTGATCACCCTGCCGACTTTAATGCTTAAATACCGTTAACTACATGTTATTAACATCAAAAGTCAACCCCAAAAGGAGCCAGACTTCCGCATATTTTAATTAACAAACTCAACCTTTTCCGGTGTCAAAAAGACAGTTGTAGGGTGGGCAACCGCATGATTCAACCGGTATTTATTGCTAAACAAGACGGCAAAACACGAATGCTGTCAGGTGCATCAGAAATCGGATTTTTTGGAAAAATCCGATTTCTTAAATTGATTGAAAACAATGGGTTGTGGTTAAAACCGGTGGGCAACCGCATGATTCAACCGGTATTTATTGCTAAACAAGACGGCAAAACATAAATGCTGTCAGGTGCATCAGAAATCGGATTTTTTGGAAAACTTCGATTTCTTAAATTGCTTGAAAACAACGGCCTGATGACACCGTTCATTTTATGACGCGGTATAGCAAGGAGATGCGCCGTTTGCAGAATCAGGACAAGGCCATTGAAGCCTGTATCCATCATTTAATCCGACCGACCATGGCAACGTCTATCGGGCTGGCACTGGGATTCAGTGCAATTATGCTGTCCGACCTGCTTCCGCTGGTGCATTTCGGATTTCTGGCGGCCTTGACGATCCTTGTCGCCCTGGTGGCGGATCTGATTATCACACCGATTTTGTTGGCTTCCACGCAATTGCTGACACTATGGGACATGCTCACGTTAGAGTTGCAGCAAGCCGTGATTTCCGACTCCCCCCTGTTTCAAAACCTGAAACGCTGGCAAATCAAAAAAGTGGTGCTGCTGGGCAAGATTATGTGCGCCGGAAAGGGCGACGCCCTTATTCGGCAAGGCGACCAGGGGCAAAGCATGTATCTCCTGTTGGAAGGCAGGGTGCGGGTTGAAGTCGGAGATGGCCCTGCCGATGCTTCAAAGCAGGTTTTATATCATTTCAATCCCGGCGAAGTGTTCGGTGAAATCGCGCTCGTCAATCCCGGTCCCCGGACGGCTGATATTATTGCTACGGAAGATGTCTCCTATTTAGAGTTTGATTGGGACGGCATTGAACGCATCTTTCGTGTCTTTCCGCCCATAGCCGCACGCCTTTACCGCAATCTGGCTCTCATCCTGGGACAACGGCTCAGAGAGACAACCAAAAAAATGTTGGTGTAAGCAATGTAACCGTTCAGGTTCCCATGCTTTACATGAGACCTTTAACACGGATATAATTTCCCTGCACGGATATCTACTTTTTCGTCAGCGTATGCACGCCATCCCATATTTCACCTGGGGCAACCGGCGGATTATCTTTGTATAACCGGCAACGCTCTATATAGACGCTGGAAGGGTTGATTTTTCCAGCCGGTGAGCGTTCAAGCTTGAGCGCCAGGGTAAACCCGTCAATCGCTTCATCCCATTTCATCTCCAAGTAACAAGCCATTGCCTCGTCAAATAACTTAAAAAGTGTTGTTTCATCATCAGTCAGCTGACCTTTTTCGGCGCGGACCTCGTAAACTTTTACCGGTTCTGAGCGCCCCACAACGATGATGCAGTCGATAAAGCGGATTGCCATCATATCGCCCACGGTTCCGGTTTTCCCGTTTTCATCAGGGTTTTTGGAATTCAGGGTGTCTTCGCTTACCAATATGCCTACGCCATACTGTTTGCCGGCTTGTTCCAACCGTGATGCCAGGTTGACAGCGTCTCCGTTCATGGTGTATTCCATCCGAAATTCGCTTCCCATATTGCCAACCACGATTTCTCCGGTATTGACACCGATGCGTATGGTCATTTGCCCGATTGCATCGGGCCATTTTTTGCCGGGCGTCCATTCTTCAGGCGGAAGTTTTTTTATATTACGGTCAGGTTCTTGGGGAGATGTCTTTTCCTCTTGCCATTTCGCGCGCAACTCGATCTGCTTTTTTTGCATCACCACCGCAGTTTTACACGCCATCAACGCATGATCATCAAATTCAAGTGGTGCATTGAAAAAAGCGGCGATACCGTCGCCCTCATATTTATCCAGCGTGCCTTTATGGTCTGCCAAAATATTGGTCATAGCGGAAAGATACTCGTTTAAAACCTCGACCAATTGTTCGGCGGTCAGTTTTTCACTGAAAGTGCTGAAACTGCTGATATCACTGAAAAAGGCGGTTATGTTGCGGGATTCGCCGCCAAGACGCGGCATGACATTTTTTTTATACATCTCATCAATTACCGCAGGTGGGAGGTAACTCTTAAACGTGGCTTTGAGAAAACGCTTCTTTTTTTCGGAAATCCAGAATTTGAACAATGTGAGCAGGGAAAAATTCATCACCAGAGACAGGATAGGAAAAAGCGGTGAAATAAACATGCGCCATCGACCTAGCGCTAAAATGGAGCCATACCAAATCAATATGCCGCTAACAAGCGTCACTGGCAACACCCATAAGGCTTTCAAGCGCGTAATCAACAGGCCGGTGATAAAGGCGGTGAAAATGATTAAAATGATCTCAAGTCCCGGCACCCAATCCGGTTTAAAAAAATAATCACCGGCTAATACATTATCAACGATGGTAGCGTGCGCTTCAACGCCCGGGAACCAGGAATCAAGAGGAGTGGGTCGAAGATCATGAAGGCCGGCGGCGGATGTGCCTACAAACACGATTTTACCTGCCAGGCTCTGAGGCTCTAATTTATCTTTTAACACATCACTTGCGGATATATAGGGAAACGTATGTTTCGGCCCCCTGAAATGCAACAGCAAACGGCCATTTTGATCAACCGGAATTGACAACTTGCCCAAACGCAGCGATTCAACTCCGCCGGATGACATTTTTAACGCGCCGAGCGGTTGGTCAAAAGCGGTCCATAAAGCCGCCAGTGCGAGGCTGGGATAAATCTTGCCTTTCCAAGTAAGCAGCAACGGCGTGCTGCGGAGGATGCCGTCTTCATCAGCGCCCGTGTTCACAAATCCGGAACTTGTCGCTTTTTCAGATAAAACCTGAATTGTTGACAAAACACTTTGCGCCTCAAGGAGATAATCTCTGGCGTCAGCCGCGCCTGGTGTTTTAATTTCAGACAGTTTGAGCGGATGAAGAAATGGGTCGGCCGACTGTTGGGCGCTTTTATGAAAATAAAAATAATTGCCTAAAACAAACGGCCCTTTGGCGATAATATTGGCAAGAATGCGATCATTGTCTAACAGCTCATCGGGCAAACCGGTGAATTGAACATCAACCTCCAGTTCTTTTTTCAGGTTTTGCTTGAGCACACCTAAAGAGGTGCGATCCGCTTCGGCAAATAAGATATCCAGAGAGATCGCTTGGGCACCGGCGTTTTGAATTTTAACCAGTAATTGAGCCACCCGGTAGCGCGGCCAGGGCCATTGTCCGAATTCGCTCAGGCTGGCTTCATCAATATCAACGATACACGACATCCCGGTCGTTTGCGTGCTATGCACTTTTGATAGAAACACATCATATAATTTACGATCCAGATAGTTTAAAAAAGGGGGTTCGTAATTGTACAAGAGTGCAATCGTGCCAGTGATAATAAGACAAACCAGAGGCAGCAGTAACGCCGTCCGAAATTTATAAATCAGTTTTTTTAACATTTTAAGATTCCTCGGTGTCTTATTTTCAAATTTAAGGGGCTTGAATTCTTTAAGTCAGTCATTCGCTTTTGTATGAATCAGTAGGTAAATTCAATTACCTCTTTACTCAGAAAACCCATAATTTTAGTTAAGTTGTTTAAATCATAAACTCTTTTTTGCAATTCAGGGGGCTGGAAAAATAATTCAAAATCTGTTCCCAGCAGTTTTTCAAAATAACGAACAGTTTATGTCTTTTCTTCAAGGATATTTCGTCAATTCCCAAAACTCCGGTGCGAATAGCGCCTGTAGGCTTTATTTCAGCCTTTTCCCGGCGATAGAATATCTCTTTTACAACAGACCGGCTCAGACATTCTTTTTCAGCTATTTTTTTCGGTTGCCAGATAAACAACTCTCATACACCGGTTCTTCAAAAGCGGTACTTTGTCGTCGATGTGATTCTGCACAGGGCAGTTCCTCAGTGAATATCTTTCTGCATTCCTGACATTTAAAACGCCTTGATAAAAATTGAATTGTGGAAAAAATACGGAGCAAAATGAAGTGGGTGTGTTATTCCATTATCAAATCATCGGTTTCGACAGACGTGCTGTAAAAAATGGCGACCCTGTCATGGTCCGGATCCAAAGTTAATCCTGATCCCAGGTCACTCTTAACACTTCTTGATAGGTGGTTTCTCCGGCCAGCATTTTTTGAATGCCGTTTTCACGCAAGGTCACCATACCTTCCTCTTTAGCCTGCACACGAATCGCTTCTAAATTAGTGGTTGGCGTGGTGATTTTTTTAAGAGATTCGGTAAAAGGCAAAACTTCAAAAATTCCAATTCTGCCCATATAACCGGTGTCACGGCATTGGTGGCATCCGCGTCCGCGACTCAGCTTGATTTCACCGTGATCTGGCATATCCAGGCCCATACGCCGCAGCTCCAGCGTATCTATCATAAATGTCTCTTTGCAATTATTGCAAATCTGACGCATCAGGCGTTGAGATAAAATGCCAATTAAAGTGGCTTGTATCAGGAATGATTGGATGCCCAAATCTAAAAGGCGAGTGACCGAGGATGGCGCATCGTTGGTATGCAGTGTTGACAATACCAGATGACCGGTTAAGGCGGCTTGCACCGCATTTTCAGCGGTTTCCAAATCACGCATTTCACCAATCATAATAACATCCGGGTCTTGTCTCAAGATAGTTCGTAGAATTGACCCAAAGGTGATATTCACTGCCGAATTGACAGCGATTTGGTTTAAGTCCTCGTGAATAATTTCGATGGGGTCTTCCACTGTGGTGATATTGATATCCGGCGTGGAAATATGGCGCAGCGCGGAATAAAGCGTTGTGGATTTACCGGAGCCGGTGGGACCGCAAACCAGAACAATTCCGTGAGGCATATCAATGAAGCGCTGAAAGGTAATAAAATCTTCGGGCGAAAAACCGATTTCTTCCAGTTTTTTGACCTGCATTTCCGGGTCCATGATACGCATAACCGCTTTTTCGCCAAACGTCACCGGCAGGGTGGATACCCGGATTTCAACTTCTGTACCGCTTTTTTCTGTTTTGATACGCCCGTCCTGGGGTCTGCGCTTATCCGCCATATCCATTCCGGCCACGCCTTTTATCCGGCTGATAATCGCGTTATGCACTTTTTTAGGTAAAGTGTAAACATCGTGCAAAACACCGTCAATCCGCATTCTCACCCGGCTGACATCCCGCTTGGGTTCAACATGAATATCACTGGCGCGCTGTTCAAAAGCGTGTACCAATAAATGATTGACCGCATGTACGATATGTTGATCATTGGGCGGCACCTCTTCAGCCGACATCAAGCGAATATACCGTTCCAGGTTGCCCAGATCAACGCCTTGGCCTTCAAACTGATCTTGCGCTTTGGTAATAGAGCGCTGAAATCCGAAAAATTCGCTGATAATTTTGATAATATCCGCTTTGGAACTGACCATTAATTTGACCCGCATCTTACTCACACGGGAAATGTCATCAAACACCTCAAGGTTAAACGGATTAGGCGTTACCACCGTAATAAAACCATCTTTAACGCCGATGGGAATCACCAGATGTTTAATCGCAAACGTATGTGAAATCGTCGCAGTAACATCATTTATGTCCAGTTTGAGCGGATCAAGCTTTATGTAAGGGTAGCCCCATTCATCGGCCAGCATCTTATAGATAATGTCTTCATTCAGTTCGCGCGCAGGTTTATCAAGGCGCTTGAGTTTAAGGGAAGCAATGACATCAATAATATTGATCGGATTCGTATTGCGCGTCGATGCCGACATACCTCGAAATTTTTGAGCGCGCAATTTTTCCATTTTGCTGGTAAGCGTAAATTTTTGCTCAAGAATGCTTTTAGCTTTCTTTGGGGAAAGGTAGCCATTTTTAATCAGCTGTTTTAAGATTGTTCTGGTAGCGAAGGGATCTTTGACTGAAGATACAGGCATGGCAGAATTTTAAGTTTTAAGTTTTAAGTTGAAAATCCGTCTTGTTCCAACACTCCGGTGTTGGAATAAGTATAAATTATCATACTAAAACAGAGAAAACCAGCGTTTTTTTGCCGGTTGTTCTGGTTCAGGAATCACAATCTTTTCACCGGCAAGTATTGCTGCCGGACACACTGTCACCATCTCTTCGGCCTGCTCGGCACTGCCAAGAATTTTAGCGGCTTTTTTTACGCCCGTGGATAAAATGGGAGGCCGGTACGCAACTGAATGGGCGTCTGTGGCAATGATATGTGCCAGACGGCATTCAAGCATTTTTTGAGCGCAAAGCTGAGTTTCGCGACCTAAATTTCCGGTGATACTCATTGCTGTAATTTGCACCAAACAGCCCATACTGACAAATTCATAAAGTTCTTCTATATGTTGCTGGAAACCGTAATTACGTTCCGCATGAGCTAAAATAGGCGTAATACCTTTGATTTGCAATTGAAAAATTTCTTGCTTGGCGCCCGGCGGAATGCTGTGAAAAGGAAATTCCAGTAACAAATAACGCTGATTATCATTCAATGTAACAGCTTCGCCTGAAAATATTTTTTCTGCCATTCCGAAATTCAAATGGGTTTCCGAACCGGGAAACAGGTCTGATTTGATTTGCTCTTTGGCAAAGGCAGTGCGCAACTCGTCTGTGCCAGCGAGTATTTTGGAACGCGAATTGGAATAAATACCGTTTAAGATATGAGGCGTGGCAATAACAGTATGAATGCCATCGTTTGCCGCAATTTTGGCCATGGCCAGGCTTTCTTCGATATCGGAAGCGCCATCGTCCATTCCGGGAAGAATATGCGAATGAATATCAATCATAGTTTAAATGTAAGGTTGTTTTGGTTTTTACAGGCGGCCATCGTAAGCCGAAAATTGTACTCTGGATGGAGAAATTATATTTAGCTGCAATTACCGCACAGGTGCCGGGTTTTTGGTCTGTTTTACTGAGGTTGACGATTTTATCTTAAAAATGACCTCATCCTTTTCAACCCAACCCAGTTCATGTTTGGCTAAAATTTTTAAAAATTCCAGATCATTTTTTAAACGCTCAATTTCACGATAGTATGACAGAATTTTCTTTTCAAGCATTTTATTGCGTTCAATCAAGTGTGTTTTTTCAATTTTTTTAAAATTTAATTCAACCAAACCATTATGACCGTAAGCGATAAATAACACCAGAGATGCGGCCAGCAAAATTGCCGCAGCTATCAAAATGCTTTGTCGGTACTTTATCATCTATGCACCTTGCTTTTTATTATAGTAGTTACCGTTTTGAGTTCATCGCTTTTCATCAACAAGGACAACCCGGCATATAAGATTAAGCCGGAAACAATACTCACGGATAATCCGATCAACAGATGGGTGAACGGAACCGTGGGCGATGAAGATGAAATTGTATAATAAGCCATAATATATACTCCTACACCCATAATGACAGAACTGGCAACTGTTTTTATAGCTGAAATCATGATGGGGTGCCAGTCGGGGACACCTAAACGCTGTCTTAACACCCAAATCAGTAACACCAAGTTCAATATGGATGACAAAGATGTGGCCAAAGCCAATCCGCCGTGTGCCAGTGGTTTCATCAAGATAATACTGAGTGCGATATTTGCAACAATGGCAATAATGGCGATACGTACCGGTGTGCGCGTGTCCTGAAGTGCATAAAAAGTGGAAACAACAACACGTACCGCTGAAAACGCCCATAAGCCGATGCAATAATATAAAAGAGCAACGGCGGTCTGACGGACTGTTTCCGCATCAAAAGCACCGCGCTTAAATAACAGCGCTACAATCGGTTCTCTGAGTACGATCAGACCAATCATAGCCGGAATGGTGATAAATAAAACCAATCGGATGGCATAAGCAAAGGTTTCCCTGAGCGCATCTATATCTTTTGCCGCCGCCTGTCTCGAAAGGGTCGGTAAAATAGCGGTGGCAATAGCTATCGCAAAAATTCCAAGGGGAAACTGTACCAGACGGTCGGCATAATAAAGATAGGAAACGCTGCCTTGGGGCAGTAACGATGCCAGTAAGGTGCCTATCAAAATATTGATCTGATAAACGGCCGCCCCTAATATCGTAGGCAGCATCAGCACCCCGATTTTTTTCAGACCGGGGTGGTAAAAAGAAGCTCTTTTCCAAAAGATAAATCCTTTGCTGATAAGAAAAGGCACTTGCAGTAAAAGTTGCAGTATGCCACCGATGATAACCCCGATAGCCACTCCTAAAATCGGATCGGACATGAAGGGGGCGATTAGGAAAACAGAGCCTATCATGGCGATATTCAAACAGACCGGGGCCAGTGCCGGCGCGGCAAAATGCCCCAACACATTCAAAATCCCCATAAACAATGCGACCAGGCCGATAAAAAAAATATAGGGAAACATCATTCTGGTCAGTGTGACTGTTAAAGCAAGCTTGCCCGGTGTGGCGCTAAAACCGGGTGCTATAAGCCTTACAATAAGCGGTGACAACAGAACACCGGCAACAGCTACCAAAATAAGCAACGCACTCAGCGTTCTTACGGCTGATCGCGCCAACTTAAATGCCTCATTTTTACCTGAATTTGTAAGATATTCGCTGAAAACAGGAACAAATGTGATGCTTAAAGAGCCTTCGGCAAATAACCTTCTTAAAAGATTGGGAATTCTGAAAGCGACAAAAAAAGCATCTGCGCTCAGGCCGGCTCCAAAAACACTGGCAATAACCATATCTCTTATAAATCCGAAAATACGGCTTAAAAAAGTGGCCGCACCGACAATTCCGGCGGCTATGGTAACTTTTGATTTTTCAGATACCGATTGGGGTTGATTTTGATTCAATTTGGCTTATCTTATCAGAAGTGATTTTTTGAACCGCTTTCAGTTTTTCCGGAAGAGGAGCGCAAGCTTGAGCTTGCAGGAATACCGTAATAAATAACAATTGTCGGCACTCTTAATTTCGCTTGACACTTATTTTATTATTCAGTACAAAATATAAATTATATTTTAACTTCAAATTTGAAAGGAGCAACACCATTGGCAAATCATAAGTCCGCAGTCAAACGCGCCCGTCAAAACGAAAAACGGCGTGAACGTAACAAGATAGTCAGAACAGGAATTAAGAATGTTACGAAAAACGTACGTCTTGTCGCCCAGAAAAAAGAGGATAGCGAAATTGTTTTAAAAACATTGAATAATGCCAAATCAGTAATTGATAAAGCCGCTAAAAAGGGCGTTATCCACAAGAATACCGCCTCACGCAAAATATCTCGCCTCACCAAACTGGTAAATAAAGCCGCGGCCTGACGGCTATCAAAACGTTTTCATCCGTTGTAGGGTGGGTTCCGTTTAGCGCTTCACCCACCCTACTATTGGATTATGCCGGCCGGCTTAAAAATCATCCGTTAAACGATTATATACTCTTTCCGCCAATTTTTTGGAAAGGCGTTTAATCGCCGCACTTTTGTTTGATTCTGTCTGCGCCTTGTCGTCATCAACGTCATATTCCTCTTTTTCTGAAATCCCTTTGGAAAACCACAATACTTTCCCATTCTTAGCGGTCAATTTTAAATCAACGGTCATGTAAACCCGGCTTTCAAGGGAACTTTGAGGGCCTTTGCGAGCGATAGTACCACTTCGGATAGCTACAATTGAGCCTTCCATTACAGCATCTGCGGATGTCTGACGCGTTACCATCACATCGCTGTTGGTAATAAATTGATCAACCAACTCACTCGTAAAGGTATTTTCAACACCGACTTCGGATGTACGATTCTGGAAAGTGACAATATTGATGCTTTTGATACCTCCCGGAGGTTCGCCGCCACCTGAAAATTTATAGCCACATGCTGAAGCTAAAATACAGATGCTCAGTAACAGTCCGATATTAATTTTTTTTAATTGCATATTTTTCCCCTAAAGATGTGTTTATCTGATTTAAATTACAATATTCACCAGTTTATTTTTTACCACGATCACTTTTTTAATCGTCTTGCCATTTAAAAATTTCTGAGCCCGCTCATCAGCCAGTGCTGTCTCCTGAATGGTATTCTTATCGGCATCCGCGGCAATATTGAATCGGCTCCTTAATTTGCCATTCACCTGAACGACGATTAAAAGCTCTTTTTTTATCAAAGCTTCTTTACTGAAAGATGGCCAGGGTTGCGATAAAACACTTCCGGATCGACCCAGTTCAACCCATAATTCTTCGGCAAAATGGGGCGTGATCGGCGCAAGCAAAAGAACGGCCGATTCGATGGCAAAACGCCATACAGCATCAGTCGATGCTATGTTAAAATCAGGCTTGATTGAATACATGGTATTCACCAGTTCCATAACAGCACTGATGGCGGTATTGAAATGAAACCGTTCTTCGATGTCGGTAGTAACTTTTTTTATGGTGCGATGCGTTTTTTGATACAGTTCTTTCAAGTCGCCCTCAAGGTCATCCGCGTGACCGTCATAAGGCAGACTGTTTTTTATATCATCTATATAGGTGCAGGTCAGTCGCCAAACCCGGTTAAGAAAGCGGAAACTCCCTTCAATTCCCTGATCGCTCCACTCCAGACTCCTTTCCGGCGGTGCAGCAAAAAGACAAAATAAACGGGTTGTATCCGCACCATATTTATTAAGCAGGATGCTCGGTTCAATGACATTTTTTTTGGATTTGGACATCTTTTCGGTGCGGCCTATTTTGACCGGAGCATCACATTTATCACAAAAGCGTTGTTCACCATCGATCCGGATGTCATCGGGATGTAAAAAACCATGTTGCGGACACGCCGTCGTCTCCTTGCACACCATTCCCTGGGTGAGCAGACGGGTGAAAGGTTCTTTATACTTAACCAAGCCGAAATGATGAAGCACGCGTGTGAAATACCTTGAATAGAGCAGATGTAAAATAGCATGTTCCACACCGCCGATGTATTGATCCACGGGCATCCAATAATCAACCGCGTCTTGTTTAAATATGCCCTGATTCCAATCAGGGCTACAGTAGCGTTCAAAATACCATGAAGACTCGACAAACGTGTCCATCGTATCTGTCTCGCGGGTAGCGTCCTGCCCACATTCAGGGCATTGGGTGTGTAAAAATTCATCCAAAGCACCTAATGGTGAGCCTCCGCCCTCAAGCAAACTGACATTTTCAGGAAGAATGACCGGCAAATCTTCCTCTTTAACGGGAACGATACCGCATGTCGGACAATGTACCATGGGAATGGGTGCGCCCCAATAGCGTTGCCGGGATATTCCCCAATCACGCAGGCGAAAACTGACCGTTTTTTGTCCCATACCTTTTTTTTCAAGATCGGCAGTGATGGCGTCAATTGCTGATTTATTGTTCATGCCGTTAAACTCACCGGAGTTGATCATCACGCCTTCATCCGTATAGGCCGCAGTCATTGTTTCAGCTTGGATATCAGTGTCAGGCGGCTGAACAACAGGTATGATTTCCAGATTGTATTTTTGCGCAAATTCAAAATCACGCTGGTCATGGGCCGGAACGGACATAACCGCGCCTGTGCCGTATTCCATAAGGGCAAAATTGGCGGTATAGATCGGCATCCGTTTTCCACTGGCCGGATTGATGCAATAGGCACCGGTGAACACACCTTCTTTTTCGTAAGATTCAAGTGCTTTAACCGAACGATCCTGCAAGGCCATGCGTTCCGTGAAAGCGTTTACGTCACTTTCATGAGCAGTATTTCGAGCCAGCAGAGGCACAAGCGGATGTTCAGGAGCCAGACACATGAAAGTAGCCCCATAGATTGTATCCGGGCGTGTGGTGAAAACGGTGATAACATCATCCGATGGTGTGGATGCGCTTTCTTCAATCTTAAAACGAAGTTCAGCACCGTAACTTTTGCCGATCCAGTTTTTCTGCATCTGCACAACTTTATCGGGCCATCCGGGCAATTTATCACAATGAACGAGAAGGTCTTCGGCATAATCGGTTATTCGCAAAAACCATTGAGATAATTTTTTCTGACGTACCGGTTGGCCGCATCGCCAACAAGCACCGGCCTCAACCTGTTCATTAGCTAATACCGTTTGGCAGGGTTGGCACCAATTAACATAAGATTCCTTGCGATAAGCCATATCTTCGGCGAACATTTTTAAAAAGAGCCACTGTTCCCAACGGTAATAATCGGGCGTGCAAGTGGCCAGTTCACGGCTCCAATCATAGCTGAAACCGAGGCTTTTTAACTGGCCGCGCATAGTGTCTATATTTTGAGTCGTCCATACAGCCGGATGGGAATTATTGGCAATGGCCGCATTCTCCGCCGGCATCCCAAAAGCGTCCCATCCCATGGGATGCAGCACATTAAAACCTTGCATCCGTTTGTAACGCGCAATCACATCACCAATGGTATAGTTGCGCACATGTCCTATATGAATGTTGCCCGATGGATAGGGAAACATTTCAAGAAGATAATATTTTTTTTTAGCGGCCTCTTCTCTAACAGCAAACAGCCCGGACGTTTCCCATTCGTTTTGCCATTTGGCTTCAATATTCGCCGCTTTGTATTTTTCATCCATTATTCATTCAACTCCGTATTCGGATGTATCTGTCATTTATTCTGTTACTACCGAAGTTTCTATTGCCACACTCCTTTTGAAATTGCAAGAATAATCCTGATGGTAAAAGTAAAGGAAAAGCCGTTCAATTGATGAACGGCTATCTTTCGATTAACATAGTTTACATATAACTATTATCAGAGTTTGCCCTCATTGCAAACGAAATTCTTTAAATATAGATATAAACGAACCGCTGGTGTATTTGGGTAAATTATTTTTTGGAACCCCCTGCCTCTATCCTGTTGTCTGACAAATTATGGTTTTTCAATAACAGTATGCTTTAATCATACTTGATCGGCCGCTTTTATTATCCATTTTTACTCTCTGCATAAATTGAATTTATATAACTATATGATATTACAGTAATAAAAAAATATATTCCGCTTTGGCACGATTTATGCATCACCTATTAGCAAGTGTATGAAAAAAATGCAAAATGGTTAGAAAATTTTCAAGTAATCTGAAATACATCATTTTTTAAGGAGGAAACAATGAAAACAACAGACAGAAAAAACAACAGTGAATCCGGTTTTTCAATGGTTGAAGCTTTGGTTTCGATGGCAATCCTGGCAATTATCGCAGCCATAGCGATTCCTAATCTGATTACGTTCAAGCAAAATTCGCAATTAAGCGCAGCCAGCAGGGAGCTTTTTTCAGGTTTTCAGCAAGCTAAAATGACAGCGATTAAAAGAAACGCCAATTGCACTATCACTTTCAATCAACCTGTTGCCGGAACAACCTATGATTACGTTGTTTATGTGGATGAGAATAATGACCTGAAATACGATACAAACGAAGAAATTATCGTCAGCCAACTTTGGGAGCAATCTGCAAACATAGACAGCGTTATTCCTATTTCTTTTTTGGATAATGACGAAGGAAACCCGAGCATCGCTTTCAGCCCTTACGGATTACCCTCAGACAAAGATGGAAAATTGGTAAACGGAACGATTACGTTGACAAATCCCAACAGAGTTAAAAATCTGGAACTGTCCATTGTGGGCAATGTCAAAATCACCAGTTAGGTCTATCGTAAATTTGGGGGTCGTAAATTAGGAGATTTATAAATGAATACGACACTAAAAAATAAAAACGGTTTTACGCTTATCGAAATACTAGTTGCCATGGCGGTTGGTATGACGGTCATGTACATGATTTACACCTTCTTCTACCTGCAACAGAAAACCTATATCAATCAGAGCGAAATTACCGCAATTCAGCAAGATATAGTTGGTGCCATGCATATTATGGAGCGAGACATCAGATTGGCCGGTTATGATGCTACAGGTGAAGCCAAATCAGGAACTGTAAAACCTGGATTTTTAACCCCCACTAGTGCTGATGTCATTAAATTTTCGGCCGATTTAACAGGTGATGAAGATTTAGACGACACGGGCGAAATTTTATCCTATTCATTGGTGGGAAGCAGCATTGTTCGGATTGATGAATCAGATCTGGCGAATCCAGGAGTGCTGATAAGCGGTGTTGATGCCTTCGACATTCGCTATTTAGACAAAGATGGAAATTCGACGAGTTCTTTGTCTGATATTCGATCTGTACAAATAACAATAGTAGTCCGAACCGGACGTGCCGATTATAACTACACAAACAGTGAATCATACTATCCAAACAATGATACGACTGCAACACCAATTTACAATGCTCCCAATGATAATTTCCGCCGGCGCGTTATGGCCACTCAGATTTTATGCCGAAATATGGGGTTGAGTCCAAAAGCGACAGGTTCCGTTATACCTTCCTAATAGCTCCATTGAAGGCCAGCTATATCAACCGGTGTAAAAAAAGTTATAGATTCAGATATATGAAAGGCCGTTTTTTGCCCCTCTGCTCCCGTTGCATTGTCAATTGATAAACATTAAAACTTAATCAAAATTATCAACAACTTGGAAATATAAATTTATCAAACCTGTTCCACTATGGCGAAAGGTTGAAACCATGAAACAACAACACGGATTCACATTAATTGAAGTTTTGATCACTATGGCCATTTTCAGCATCGGTATTCTAGCGCTGGCCGCCATGCAAATCAGTGGAATGAGTTCAAACCAATTTGCCCGCACCTTGGCCACAGCATCCACATTGGCGGGTGATAAAATTGAACGAATGACGTTGACCGATTCCGACCATACCTCTCTGGACGCTGGGACAGCTCACTCAGAAACATACACCGAAGGGCAGATTAGTTATACAGTTAATTGGACGGTTACAGATGATCTGCCCGCAACGGGCTCAAAAACCGTGAATATAGAGATCACTTGGCACTACGGTGATAAGAATAGAAAACTAAACGTCACATACATTAAAGGCAACCGAGGTGCATCATGATGAAGACAGTGAATGTGAATAACGAAAAAGGCAGCGTTCTGATCCCAGCACTTATGATTATGGTGTTGATGACAATTATGGGTTTTTCCATCGCAGCAACCACAACCATGGGGTTAAAGGTGGCAGCTAATAAAAAATACCATAAGACGGCGTTTATTTCAGCGGAATCCGCGCTTTCGTATGTCATGGTTAACGTTAATTTGTATGGTAATGACAATAGCACGGTGGGCAATAAAATTTATTTCCCTGACAACTCAAACCCGGATAACAAGTATCAATTAAGTTCGGAAAACGATCAATTTTTCCACGGATCGGTTGAATATGTCGGCTCAAGAATGGTGCCAAGAGGCTCCGGCTCCGAAGCGGGCCTGTTCCGAGCGCATGACTACCAGATCGCCTGCACAGGTTATGGGCCGGTCAGTTCTAAAAGTATTGTAAACTCTGGTTTTTATCGCATCGGTTATTAATCAGTTCACCTATTGGTAAACTGCTGATTTCCAAATAACACTGATACTACGAACAATATAAGAAGGAGAAAGAAGAAAATGAAATTACGAATGCAACATATCAAAATCAGCGCTATGGTGTTCTTAGGTATTTTTTTGCTCTATCAGCATGTATGGGCGGCGGTGTCTATACCTATTTATGCCATCAGCTCCACGTCGAGCGTCAGCGAAGATGACACAGGGACTGCGACCTTCACAATCTCCGTCATAACCAATAACAGAACCTCCAGCATCACACTTAAACTATCGGGCACGGGCACGGACGGCACCGACTATGAAAACTTTGTGGATGCGGTGACCACTGCGGCAACCGCGGCGACATACGTGACCATTGATGGAACTCCTACGGCTGACGAAATCACGCTGACCTTTGACAAGAAGTTCGTCACCGGAAATTTCGTCTTCTCAATGCAAGCCCTTGACGACGCAGATGTGGAAGGCACGGAGACCATTATCGTCACTCTGAGCAGTACAGACAATGTCGACATTACCACCGCGACAGCCACCACCAATATCACCGATTCAACGACGACAACAACATCCTCTTCAACGGCGACAACAACTTCCTCTTCAACGGCGACAACAACATCCTCTTCAACGGCGACAACAACATCCTCTTCAACGACAACGACAACGACGACTGCCCCTACAACGACAACGACCACTGCCCCTACGACAACAACGACGACTGCCCCTACGACTACAACGACGACTGCCGCCCCTACGACTACAACGACGACTGCCCCTACAACGACAACGACGACTGCCCCTACAACTACAACGACAACAACGACAACTCCTACTACTCCTACGACGATTCCCACGCCTTCATCTTCGGATGGTGACATCTGCGTCTTTAACGAAACCTCCGACGACGTGGTGCCTAATATCTTTATTTTGTTAGACACCGGCGCGGGCATGGAACAGATTATTTGGCATAAGGACTATAATAACAGCGTTGATTACACCCCCACAGTATCTGAACCCAAAGAAGTAATCTCAGATACCATCACTTCCACTTCCATTCTCGCTGCCAACGGTTTTTATCATGCCAACGGTTATGGTATCTTACCGAATAAATGTGTTTTGGTGAAAGTGCCAGACGGTTTGAATATTGACAAAGAATCCGGTTTAACCGCTGATTCATGCAGCGACGGGTTTGGAACATGGACAATCAATGGCAAAACGATAAAATTGCCTGCCGTACCCGGAGGGTCGAATGACAAAACAGATGGAGTTTCAGATCAAGCCGCCCATTTCCGGTATAGCGCCAATTATCTGAACTGGATTTTTTTCAGTGGAGAATATACTGGCACCGGTGACGATTTTGAGGCATTCAGCCGTTTATACTTTGCCAAAAAAGCAATGATGATAACGGGAAAGATGACAGCAAACAAAGCCAGGTTGGGGCTTTGGTATTTAAATTCCGATCCTACCCAGGCGCAGCCGATCCAAAGTGATTATGTCACTTCATTCGATGATTCCGATCCGAATAACAATGTTTTAGATTCGGCCTTTGTCAATAACGTCAATGGAATGAAAACGCCTTCGACGCCTTATTCGCCTCTGGCCTACGGTTTGTCAGCGGTGGCCGGAAAATACAACAGCCCGTCAGCCGACGCCCTTCAATACGAATGTCAGAAAAATTTTGTCATCGTTGTTTCACCGGGTGTATCTTCCGATGATCAGAGTGCGGACAACTCAAGCAATCCCGACAGCTTTTCTGATTATGATAATGATGGCGAAGGTACCATTAAAAGAGGGGATGAACCCTTCACTATTCCTATAAAAGGTGTAGGCGATAATGCCGGTTCCACCTATCTTGATGATGTGGCTCACTACCTATACACTCATGATATGATCACCTATCAAGAAGGCGGCAAAACCGCAGGTATGCAGAATATTATCACCTATACAGTCGGTTTTAAGGGAGATTTGGAGAGCAAACTTTTTCTGATTAACACTTCCAATAACGGTAACGGACATCCCAATCTGTATGATCCGAATGACTCAGAATACGGCAAATATCATTTTGAAGCCGAATCACCTGAAGGATTGGCCACGGCGATTATGAGGGCCATAAACGACATTTTGAACCGTTCCAGTTCTTTCACCGCGCCGGTTGTGCCGGTTACCCGAACCACCAGCGGCGATAGAATCTACCTCTCCTTTTTTAAACCGGATGTGGTCAATTTTTGGGAAGGTAATGTCGCCAAGTACGGCATTAACACAGATGTGCGCTATAAGCTGACGGATGAAGCCTTGCAATCCTTGAGGGAAGAAACTGTTGAAACCGTTATTGATCCTAACACAGTTCCACCGACAACGACGATTGACCCTGCCATACCTGTAGATGTTATGGCAAAATTGGAAAATTTAAAAAATGTGGGGTATGAAAGCGAAGTTGACTTTCTCGCCGCTTTGAAAAATGATGCCGGTCTGACTGAGCTTGAAATCACTTCGCATCAATCGTTAATTTTATACCATGCCAATTTTGGCACCATGCAACTCGTAGATAAAAATGGCGACCCCGCAACTTGGCCTAACGGCGCGATGAAAGATACAGCGGAACCTTACTGGCAGACCAAAGATTGGGCGACCGTGGGAAAAAGCAACTATATTAATAATGCCGATAGGGAAATATACACATGGCTGAATCAGAATGCCAACTGGTCCGCCTCGATTCGTACAGACGAAAATGCGTTTACAACCGCCAATACAAGCATTGACGACCTCCTGCTCGGCAGTCCGTTTAGACCAAGGGAAAAGCTCATCAATTATATCCGGGGTGCGGATGCATTTGATGAAGACGGTGACGGCGACAGAGCCGAAAACAGAGCTATTATCACGGGTGATGTCCTTCATAGTGAACCGACCGTGGTTTATTATAACGATTCTGTCCGGGTGGTCTTTTTCGGAGCTAATGATGGCATGTTGCATGCGGTTGCAGATGAGGACGGTACTGAAAAGTGGGCCTTTATTCCACCGGATGTCCTCCATCGGTTAAAGGATATCAAAGACGGTGTCGGACACCAGAACTATGTCGATCTCAGTGCTAAAGTGTATATCAAAGACGCCAACGAAGACGGTAACATTGAAGAGACTGATGGCGATCAGGCGATTTTGGTGTGCGGTGAAAGAAAAGGCGGCGATGTCTATTTTGCCTTGGATATTACTGACCCTGATAATCCGAAATTTTTATGGCGCATCAGCTCGTTCGACGATTCATTTAGTGGACCTGGAGCGACAGCGGCACCTGACTGGAAACTTCCGGCAGATGCCGCGCCTGATTATGTAATCCCGGAAATGGGCGAGAGTTGGTCAGAACCACAGTTCGGCAAGGTTTTAACCGCAACACCGACAATAAATCCGGGCACTCTAGAGGAGGTAATCGATCCCACAGATATTGAGGATGTGATGTTTATCGGCGGCGGCTATCGGTCGGACAATTCATCCGGCAATACCGTACTGATTATCAAGGTTCAGACCGGTGAGGTGTTAAAACAATTCAATAGTGCCATGAGTCCTGCCACAGGCATGGATTACAGTATCGCCTCCCAGTTGGCCATCGTTGATGAAAATGACAACGGCTATATCGATAAGCTCTATGTAGGCGATTTGGGTGGGCAAATCTGGCGGTTTGGAAAATTCTATGATTACAGCTCAACAGATTACAGCTTCCCTGATAGTGATGAAAATATTAATAACTGGACCGCCCATATCTTATTTAAAACTGAAACTTACCGTAAGTTTTTCTACCGGCCGAATGTCACTTTGGATGAAGGTTTTGACGCTGTTTTCATCGGTTCTGGAGATCGAGAGAATTCCTGCGACGACGGTGTTATCACAGACGACAACGGCACTATTATCGGGTATGAATATAATCGGGTGTATATGCTGAAAGATGTTCACTCTTCCAAAACCCTTACCGATTATGACGTCACAACCGGGAAGGATGTGGATTTGGTTAATATTACCATTGAAACCAACCCTAAACCAAATCTAAAATCACCGCCTATCGCCGATAACCCCGCTACTGTGGATCGAGATGAAAGCGATCCGCAAAAAGTGGATTACGAAACGTCGGAATGGAACGAAATTAATGTAGACCCTTTAGAGAACGATCTGGCTGATTGGGGCTGGTACATCAATCTTGCGGGAAGTGAGAAAGTGCTTGCCGAAGGAGTACTCTTTGCCGAAGTGCTATATATCACCACGTTCACGCTTAATGATGATCCCTGCACCCCAGGCGGTGATGGAAAGCTTTACGCGTTTGACTACCTGACCGCCGAATCGGTGTTGGATTTTGACAATGACGGCACAATGGAGCGGAGCGTTCCCCTGGGCGGAGGTATTCCTTCCAAACCGGTTCTGGTGATACCGGAAAGCGGCGAATTGAAACTGTTTATCTCCGTAGGCAGCACCCTGGGAGATCCCAATAGTCTCTCAACGGAAGCCGGCATTATGGCCATTAATCCCAAAGAGCCTGGCCTTAATTTTTTCTTCCGCTGGTGGAAAGATTTTTAAGGTATCTAGCAAATATATTGATGTAACATATAATATTATAAACCATTTTAACATATTGCCAAATCAATTTTAAGTCGATTTAATAGGAGGGAACCATGAATTTCAAACAATTTTTAATTATTGTTTTTCTATCATCAGTTGGTGCAGTTTCAGCTTTGGCAGATCAGTCTCTGTCCATATCAGGAGGTGATTTTCATACCTTAGCCATTAAAACCGATTCTACTGTTTGGGCATGGGGCAGTAATAGTGATGGACAACTCGGAATTGGAGAAACTCCTTCGGAAAAGACAACCCCTGTTCATGTCGCGACTGATGCTCTTGGACAGGATTTTAAATCAATAAAAGCCGTTGCCGCTGGGCGCTACCACTCGGTTGCGCTTAAAACGGATGGAACGGTATGGACTTGGGGATCAAATTCACATGGACAACTTGGCCATGGAACATCGGGCACTGATCAAAAAGAAACTAAACCGGGACAGGTATCCATTTCATATTTTGATCACATGGGTCAGGAAATCAGCACCGATGTTTTAAAAGATGTTGATGCCATCGCCGCGGGGAAATTCTACACCGTTGTTTTGAAAAATGATAAAACCGTTTGGGCATGGGGTTCTAATGCTTATGGACAGCTAGGCAATAACTCAGGTGAAAGTAGTATCACTCCGGTTCAAGTAGTCACCGATATTTACGGCACAAAACTTGAAAATATCAAAGCCATATCCGCAGGTTATGCGCACACGATTGCTTTGAAAGAAGATGGTACGGTATGGGCGTGGGGATATAATCAGTATGGACAAGTTGGAGATGGGTCAAGTTTACCCGCTACTTCACCCGTCGTGGTTGCGAAACAAGTGGGGTCGCTGTCGGGTGTTGTTCAGATAGCCACTGGCCAAAATCATTCACTCGCTTTAGAAGATAATGGTAATAGTACTACGGTTTGGGCATGGGGTTGGAACGAAAATGGGCAATTGGGCGACGGCTCAACAACAAATTATAGTACACCGAGGCAAGTGGATTTATCAAATATAATTGCTATTGCGGGGGGCGGTTATCATTCACTCGCTTTAGATAATAATGGTATGGTTTGGGCATGGGGTAAAAATTCTTATGGACAACTCGGCACCGGGGACTTTACACAAAAAACGTCTCCCGTTACATCTGCTCTTACCACATTTGGAACATCTATTGCCGCCGGCGACGAACATTCTATAGTGCTAAGTGACAACGATTTATGGATTTGGGGTAGTGATGAATCAGGCCAACTTGGCGATGATAATAACAAAGTTGATCAAAATCTTCCTGTTCAGATTGCAGGCGAATTTGGTGCCGTAACCGAACCGGCCCCGGAAATAAACTTAATACAGGGAGCGACAATTATACCGGTTGGCAGCATCCACGATATCGGCAGCACTGACGAGGACACCGATTTAGATATTGTATTTACAATAGAAAATAAAGGTACTGCTGACTTGACACTGACAGGAAACAGCCCGATCACCTTTAGCGGTGCCAATGCCAGTGAATTCAGCCTTGCAACTTCGGCCGCTTCAACGGTTACTCCGGGAAATAACACTACTTTTACAGTGCGTTTTACACCGACTTCGTTCGGCAGGAAATTCGCGACGATCAGCATTGCCAACAACGACAGCAATGAAAATCCCTACGATCTGGATATCAGGGCTTTCGGCGGCAGTCCCGAAGCCTCCGTTATCACGAGTCCAACGCCATCTTCGAGGCTTGCTTCGACCACTGTAAGATTTATATGGAAGGATACCGCGACTAAATACTTGCTGAGTGTCGGAACGTCATCCGGAGGCAACGAACTTTATTTCGGTGACCAGGATATCGGCACATCGGTCGATGTTTCCGGTCTGCCGTATAACGGAAGTACGGTGTATGTTCGTCTGTATTCCTTAGTGGATGGTGATTGGGTTTACAATGATTACACCTATACGGCCTATAACCCCGTCCTCAAAGGCGATATCAATGTTGACGGGGTTGTGAATTTAGCCGATGTCATCGCCGGTCTTCAAATCTGTGTCGGCATTAAACCTGTAACGTCGAATATAGTACTTGCGGTGGATTTCGGCGCATACGGGTTATACGGATACAACAACAACCAGACATGGAGAGGGTTGAGCGTCGAAGACCCTGTCGAAATGATAACATTGGACATTAACGGAGACGGTGTTGATGAACTGATCGCCAGTTTTACCGATTATGGGCTGTATTACTGGAACGGTCTGATGTGGATAGGTATAAACGCTAACGCGCCCGAAGCGATGATTGAGTGGGATAACAAACTGGTTGCAGATTTTGGGTCGCTGGGCCTCTGGACATATAATACGACCGACGTCTGGGTGAATCTGAAAGATAATGACCCTGGTCTGATGTCTACAGCCAATGTGAACGGCACGGGGATTGATGAACTCGTTGTATATTTTGCTGATTTAGGCATTTACACTTGGGACGGCAGTGTCTGGACACAGATTAACGAGAATACTCCGGATGCTCTTGTCGGATGGAACAACAGACTGGTGGCAGATTTTGGCAATTCGGGAGTTCATACATATACAACCGACGGATGGGTGTCAGTAAAGGAGGATGACCCCAGCATGATGGTTGCCGGTGTCGGCGGCATGGCGTTTTGGTATCCTAATTTATCAGGCCTTTATAAATGGGATGGAACCGTATGGAGTTATATCAATCCGAGCCAGCCTGAAGCAATGGTGTGGCAGGGTTCAAAGCTTGTGGTTGATTTCGGAGCGAGCCTAGGAATCTGGTCTTATGATACTGAGTGGCTTCAGATGAATACCAACGATCCTGAAAATATGGCAGTCACGGATATCAATGGCGATTCTCAAGAAGAAGTGACCGCAATCTTTTCAAATCCTGTAGGTATAAGGTACAATGTCAACGGAACGGAAAATTGGATCAATATTATTGAAAGTCCGGCTGAAAAATTGGTCGCAATGAAATCAAGCAATGCAAATCAAAATAATTATAAATTAGCAGATGTTAATGGAGATGGAAGAATTGGGTTGGCAGATGTGATTTATGTTTTAGAAAAGGAAGCTGAGTTAAGATGATGTTCGCTAACTATTCGTTCACGCCCCCTTACTCCAAAGTATGTATGGAAACGAGATTGGGGGTGTGAACGGCTATCCTACCCAAAACTTATAACTGCACATTTGCTCAAATAATAATAACAACCGCCTTCCCCAAACATGATATTCCAGCCATTCCTTCGTAGAAGCGTTTAATTTTACTCCCCCAATCCATCCATTTTGATACACCCAGATCAATCCATCCGGATTTTATTCTGATCTTTAATCTGTAATTCATTTTTCTTACCTACACGCATAACGTGCAATCCCAATGTTTTGTTACGCCTTTCCAATATCAAAATACCAATTTTTAAAATAGATCGTTAAAAAATATATCTTGGTATGATATTTGCATATTACTTTAGTATGAAATCCAATCTATACAATAAACTTTTTAACATCAACACCTACGCTGATTTTTCTTGCCTTTTTACCCAAAAAAATCTTATAATATGTGGCATGGCTATTGACAAACGAAGCTTTGAAAAAACCAAGGGCTTCACTTTAATTGAGCTGATGCTTGTGATTGCCATTATCGGTACGTTAGCGGCAATTGCGATGTTATCTTATAACGTTTATATTGATCAGGCTAAAATTACGCGGACGATTGTTGAAATTAAAAATATTGAAAATATGATTGCAGGATATGAGATTGACAATGGGAAATTACCTGAATCTTTAACCGATCTGGGTATGGGCATTTTGATTGATCCTTGGAGTAATCCTTATGAATATTATGAGGTGAAAACCAAGAAAGGTAAGGGCAAGCAACGCAGAGATAAATCATGGAATCCTTTAAACGACGATTACGATCTTTATAGTTGCGGCCCGGATGGCAAAACCCAACAACAAGCCAATGCGAAGTATGGCCGTGATGATATTATTCGGGCTGCCAACGGACAGCGCATCGCATTAGGGAAAAACTTATAATAATAAAGACGAGATAACTTCCTCCATTGCGGAATGCGAGCTTCAACTTGCACTCCTATTTTGAAGATTCCCAGTTGATTAGAATATCAAGAGGTTATTTATTTGGGTTTACTCAAGAACAAACAAGCGTTTCTAACAAGCAAGGTTGCGCGTCGGATATTTTCCCTCTTCCTCTTTTGCACTCTATTTCCTCTGCTAATCATTTCCGTAATTTCTTATATCTCTGTCAGCAAGCAACTCAACGATCAGGCATATCAAATGCTTCTTCAATCTTGTAAGGCCGGAGGGCATGAAATTTATAACCATTTCTCAACGCTGCAAAGGGAATTGAAGCGTATCATTATTTTATTTGATCTTAAATATCTTAAAGAAAAAGATTTTACTGACTTTCAACAGGAATATATCAATAAAGAATTAAGTCAATATTTTAAAAGTCTGATCATAATGAATGGTAATCAATATATTCCAATATTGGACGATATTGAAAATTTACCTGATTTTTCATCAATTGAAAGGAAACATATCAATAGCGGACAGACGCTCCTTTTTAAACGACAAAGAAATGACATATCAGCTGACATTTTTCTGGCGCGGCTTTATGATCATCAAAAACCTGCCGAGGGTATCATCGTAGCTGAAGTCAATCCCGATTATTTTTGGAGTTTCATAAAAGACGACGCATTACCAGCAGATGTGGAAATAGTTGTGATTAATCAAAAGCAAGAGTGTCTTGTTTCATCATCGCCCAATTTAAATTCGTACAAAACATATCTTAAAGCATTTCAACAAGCTTCGGCCACCGGAAATTTTCAAATCTCTTATCAAAAAGAAGAATATATCGCCAGCTACTGGTCTGTTTATATAGAACGCCGATTTCTAACGCCCAATTGGATTATCATATTTAGCAAATCGAAAACAGACGTCATGGCACCCGTCTCGCAATTTAAAATAATCTTTTTCCTGCTCCTGTTATTAACTTTCTGGATTGTCGCCTATTTAAGTATATCCCTTATTCGTAAAAGCCTGATTCCCATTGAAACATTGCGACAAGGCACCCAACGCATCGCAGAAGGCGATTTCGGATATACGCTGGAAATTGACAGCGATGACGAATTTGAAACGCTGGGGCACTCGTTCAATGAAATGAGTCTCAAGCTTAAAAAAAGTCAGGAGATGCTGGTTCAGTCCGCTAAAATGGGAACCTTTGGGCAAATGGCCGCCGGTATTGTACATGAAATCGGACAGCCATTGAGTTCCATTATGGGATTTGCCGATATACTGTTAATGTCCAAGCCATCGGCCAAACAGAAAAAATATTTGGAAATCGTCCGTCGTGAATTAAACCGCTTGGCTGCCATTGTTGCCCGGTTCAGGTCTTACTCACAGGCTTCGTCCGAAACAATGCAATCCCTTGCAATCAATCGCATTATTGATGACACCTACACGTTATTGGAGCATCAGGTGTGTAACAAAGGCATTGAATTCAACGTGGCCAAAGCCTCGGATATGCCGAACATCGCCGGTGATGAAGACAGCCTTAAACAAGTGATTCTTAATTTAGTCATCAATGCCCGCGATGCGCTGGAAGAAAGGCCGGATCACCGTCAGTTTATCAATATCAAAACCGAATCAGATGCAACCTGTGTCTATGTTAAAATTGAAGATAACGGATCGGGAATGTCACCGGAAATCCAACAGCAAATTTTCGATCCTTTTTTTACCACCAAGAGTAAAGATAAAGGTACCGGCTTGGGGTTGGCCATTATCGATTCAATCCTGCACAAACATAAGGCGCAAATCCGTTTGGAAAGTAAAGAAGGCGTTGGAACGCGCTTTACAATCTCTTTTCCGACGATAAAAGACGCCTGATTTTTAAAAGAGGGGGCTGGCTTCAGCTTGCGTGATAACCATCGCAAACTCAAGTCAGCGGGAAATTATTTCGTCCTAATTCCTAACAGCTAAGAAATTTATGGAGTAACCCATGTCTTTAAAAACCAAAGTGGCTTTAATTGTAACAGCCGTTTTTGTTTTGTATGCCTTAGCGGAATACGCTATCCAACATTTTATTATCTATCCTGAATTTGTCGCTTTGGAACACGATGAAGGCAAGAAAAATATGGACCGCGTCTTGCGGGCGATCAAAAACGAGATGCATCACCTTGATAAACTTTGCCATGACTGGGCCGCATGGGATGATACTAACGCATTTGTAAATTCACCGACTGATGAATATATTGAGACCAATTTGCCTTTAAGCACTTTTGTCGATAGTAATATTCATTTTATCTGTTTTTTAGATGCAAATGGCAAACGTGTATGGAGTGAAGCCCATAATCTGGAAACCGGTGCGTTAATTCATCTGCCGTATTTTGAAAAAAAGCATTGTCAGTCATCAAAATCGCTGATATCTTTTCAAACTAAAAGGCAACCGCTTGTCAATGTAAAAGTTACCGGTGTTTTTAGGACTGCAAAGGGGCTGATGCTGGTCGCGTCCCGTCCGGTTCTTACCAGCAATAATGAAGGCCCGATCAGAGGTGCGGTCATCTTAGGACGTTTCCTCAATGACAAAATTGTCAAAAACCTGACAGAGCAGACCCTGATGCAATTCCGCCTGTTTCCATTATTTGATGAGCCCAAGCAACAGCACTTGCAAGCTATATCCAAACGCATCACTGACAAGAACCCCTATTTTATTGATGATAAAAGTGATTCCAGTCATCTGTATATTTATAGTCTTTTCAAAGACATTAAAGGAAATAACGCTTTTCTCGTTCGGGTTGAAATTGACCGCCGAATCACCGTCAGGGGTCTAAAAACCATGTACCAGGCCCTGCTGTCCAAAGCCATAGCCGGATTAGCGATGCTGATCATAATACTGTCGCTTTTACAGTACAGTACGCTGCAACCTCTGGATAAATTAAAAACCATCATTTTGAATATCGGACAAACCGGCGAGCTTGCGATGCCTTTATCCAACTTTCACCGTGATGAAATTGGCACACTGGCAACCGAGTTTGATAAAATGTTACGACAATTGAAACTGGCCCGGAAAAAAATCGCGGAACAGTCGCACCGTTTCGGAATGGCGGAAATGGCATCTGAAATTTTGCACAATATTCGTAACACCTTAACTCCTCTTACCGGGCAAATTGAATTGTTGAATGATCGTATGCGCAAAGTGATGGCAAGAGAGATTTATAATGTTATCACTGAGCTTGAAGAAGATTCCATTTCAGAGCAACGTCGGTCAGAACTGGTGCGTTTCTCAATTCTTGCTAATAAAGACTTGATCAACGTGATCAAGCGCGCGACTCTTAAATTGGATAACATTAACAATATCACACAAAAAATTGAAAAGATGCTTGATGATTATCAATTTTTAGCATATAGTGAGCGTATCCTTGAATCAATTCGAATCAAAAACCTGATTTCGGATTCTCTTCAACAACTCCATAAGGATTTATTGAAAACAATTGTGGTTAACATTGATTTAAAAGATGCTAAGTGTGAATCACTCTATACTGATCGAATAGCCCTGTTAAAAGTATTTATCATTATTCTGACCAATGCGGCAGAGTCTGCTCAACGAAGAGGGCTTGGGCGAGGTGAAGTGCAAATTACAATTGAAGCGCAAACGCCGGAAGAACCCGGCAAAATGACATCCATCCAGATTTGTGATAACGGTGAAGGAATCAAATCAGTGCCACTGGAGCAAATTTTTCAGCGCAATTTTACAACCAAAGCAAAAAGCTCATCTGTCTTCGGTTTGCACTGGTGTGCGAATACGATCACAGCGCTTGGCGGTCAAATATTTGCCACCAACCGAGAAGCAGACCAGGGGGCTTGTATTCAAATATTATTACCCCGTAACTCACCGTGAAATTAGCCCGTAGGTTATAGTTTAAGTGTATTACCGAAAACCGAGAATTGAATACGGTTTAAATATTCAGGTTCCGCTCGTCTCACTCCTGGCCCCTTTCCAATTTCTGACAAAATATACATGAGGTTAAATAATGCCGCAAACAGACAATCCGAATAATACAATCCGAATTCTTGCTGCTGATGATGAGGAATCGTTCTTGGAATTATACCAAGCGGTTCTGGAATCGGATGAAGATGACGAAGATTTATCTTCAGAGATGAATCAATTAAGTGGCAATCTGTTTGATCGGGAAATATCTGATAAAAGTTCCCGTGTATTTGACCTTACACTTTGTCGTCAGGGCCAAGAAGCGGTTAAATCGGTGCAAGAAGCCCTTGACGCTGACCGACCTTATGCCGTGGCGTTTCTCGATGTCAGGATGCCTCCCGGACAGGATGGCATCCGCACTGCCGAACAGATTCGCGCGTTGGACCCGTATATTGAATTTGTAATCGTTACCGCTTATTCGGATGTACATCCTATGGACATCTCTGAGCGAATTCCTCCTGAAGATAAACTGCTATACGTTCAAAAACCGTTTCATCCTCAGGAGATTTATCAGTTTGCATCCGCTTTGAGTTCCAAATGGATGGCTGATCGGGAATTGCGCTCCCTGCACGCCGATCTTGAAAATCGGATCAAAGAACGAACGTATGAATTGGTCGAAACCAATATTGCCTTGCAGCAGGATATTGAACAACGCATACGTGTGGAAAAAGAGCGAGAGCGACTGATCGCAGCGATTGAACAACTGTCAGAATGTGTGATCATAACAGATGACAAGGGGATTATTCAATATCTGAATCCGGCTTTTGAAAAGATCACAGGGCATCGTTGCAAGGATTCACTGGGAAAGCCCGCACGAACCTATTTCCTGCAGGATGACACATTATATAATAAAATGTGCGATTTCATTCAACATGGTTTGGTTTGGTCCGGTAATATCCAAATTTCACGCTACTCTGCAAAACGCTCCTTGGTTGATATAAACGTCACCGTTGCGCCCATTGTCGATCTGTCGCATAATATAATTAACTTTATTGCAGTGTTGCGTGATGTTACCAAAGAAATCAAACTAGAAAAACGGGTGCAGGCGATTCGTAAAATGGAGGCTGTCGGAACACTGGCCGACGGTGTGGCACATGACTTTAACAATATCCTTGCTGCAATCATCAGTTATACTGAAATCGCCAATTTTAATCTAAATGAACCTGTTAAAATAAAAGAAAACATAAATGGCATCATGCAGGCCAGTTATCGTGCTAAAGATCTGATCAAACAGATCCTGGCGTTCAGCCGGCAGGAAAAAGGCGGCTTTCAATCGGTTCAGTATGATACGATTATTAAAGAAGTTCTCAAACTGGTTGAAGTTACTTTGCCTTCCAATATAACCATTCACAATCAGATTAAAATCGACGATGGCATCGTGTACGCTGACCCAACCCAACTGCATCAAGTGTTAATGAATCTTTTCACCAATGCAGTTCATGCCATGCGTGAAACCGGAGGACTGCTGGAAATATCCCTTGCCAAAGTTAAAATGAGTGCTGATGCGGTCGTCATGTATCCCGACATGTGTGCCGGTGTTTATTTCAGACTATCGGTGAAAGATACGGGATATGGCATCACACCAGAGGTGCAAGAACGTATCTTTGAACCCTATTTTACGACCAAATCCAAAGATGAAGGCACCGGATTGGGATTGGCGGTTGTCAGCGGGATCATTAAAAGCCACGGCGGTGTTATCACGGTGAACAGTGAAAAAGGCAAAGGCACCCAGTTTGATGTCTTTCTGCCTGAAATGACGAAGACACAAACCGAATCGCCCTCTGTTACAGAAAACTTTTTACCCAAAGGCCATGAACATATTTTATTTGTAGATGATGAAATTATCATTGCCAAAAACAGCGCCAAAATATTGGAACATTTGGGGTATCAAGTTACGATTCGCACTAGCAGCATCGAAGCGTTGGAGCTTTTTAAAGCGGACCCGCAACGTTTTGATTTGGTGATTTCCGATCTGGATATGCCCAACAAGAGTGGCACTGTTTTGGCTGTTGACTTGATGTTGATCCGACCGGACATTCCAGTCATTATCTGTAGTGGTTTTAGTCGGCGACTTAGTGATGAGCGAGCTGAAATGCTCGGTATTCGTGAAATTGCGCTAAAACCCCTGGTAATGAGCGATTTGGCCAATATGATTCGGCGGGTTCTGGATAACTGACGAAAAATACAAATCTGATTCCTAAAAATTTTGAGATTAAAAAAATGAAATTTCCCCAAACCCTTGCCGTCCCCTTTGTAACCCTTTTTCTAAGTGTTGCCATCAGCGGATTGCTGATCGGTTTCTATATCAATCTCCATGCTTTGCAAGATGCGTTGGTCAATCGCGAATATGAAAAGATCAAAAATATCTATGCTATCATCAAAGTACACACAGATCAAGAAATCCGCAACCTGACCGCGCTGACCAAAGCGCTTCAAATGAATTATCTGCTGATCGAAAAAGTTGGGGACGGGTCTGAATCCCGTAAGGAACCGGACACATTGCAAAACCTGATCGCCCGCTATCTTCCGGAAATGGATACCGAAATTTTCGAGATTACGGACATCAACAGTATGATCGTTTACAGCACCGAAGCGGATCATCCCAAAGGAACATTGAACAAAGTACGAGGAATCGAGAAAGCTTTGCAGGGCCAGACAGTTTTGGCGATAAATGAAGGCCGTGATGGGTTAAGCGTACATGCGTTGACGCCTTTACAGTTAAAGAACAGAATATTCGGTGTCGTTACTCTCGGCATTCGTATTGATGACAATTTTGCTTTACGAATGGCGGAAGCCACGGATATGCGAATCGCATTTGCTGATAGCAAGGGAGAAGTTGCAGCCAGCTCCCTGCCACGCGATCAAAGAGCTTCGCTTGGTATTCAGAAAGAAAAGATATGGCGCAGTCTGGCCGAGACAAACCGGCCTGTTTTTGACCAAAATCCGGACAATGGATTTGCCAGCATGTATGCCGCCATGCGGTTGGCCGACGAAACCCTTTGTTTGATTGTTCAGGCCGATATCACAGGGATTCATCAACTTTTAAAACAGCAAAAACAAAAGTTATTAATACTTTCGCTCATTATTCTAAGCGTTGTCATTATTTTAGGCTCTGTTCTGGCAATTATTCAAATTAGACCGTTGCGACGGTTACAGGACAAGGCTCACGAAATCATTAAATTGTTGTCAGGCAAAAAACCTACGTCCCAATTTAAAGGTAACGAGATTCAAACCCTTATTCAAGCCTTTGATTTGATGTCCGCGGCAGTGAACAACTATGTTGCGCTGAACGCACGTTCTCAACAACTTGAACGCCAACTCCGACATGCCCACAAGCTGGAGGCCGTTGGCACATTGGCCGGAGGAATTGCTCATGAATTTAATAATATTTTGATGACGATAATGATGAATACGGACTTTGCCATTAAAAAAACATCCGCACAGAACACGGTTCATCAAAGCTTGCAAATATCTATGAAAGCCGTTTATCGCGCCCGCGATTTGGTGGAACAGATTATGATGTTCAGTCGTCAGGGGGATGAAGAGCTACAGACCCTGCATATTTTGCCCCTTATCAAAGAATCTGTCAAAATGCTGCGCTCTTCCCTGCCGACAACCATCGCAATTAAGGAGCAAATCGAAACCGGATCCGATTTTGTGCTTTGCTCTCCGTCTCATATTCACCAAATTATGATGAATCTTTGCACCAATGCCGCTGATGCCATGGAAGCTGACGGAGGACAATTGACGGTTCGGTTAGACGAAGAAGTTATTGATGCGGATGATGAAAGTGTTGATTCTCTCAAAGCAGGCCGCTATCTTTGTCTTATGATACGTGATACGGGTGCCGGAATTGATAGAGAGACTCTTGAAAAAATTTTCGACCCTTTTTTCACTACCAAAAAACTGGGTGATGGCACGGGTATGGGATTGGCTGCTATTCATGGCCTTGTGCATAAAATCGGAGGCACTATCAAGGCTGAGAGCGAATCAGGGCAGGGGTCGATTTTTACCGTTCATTTACCACTGGTAAATGAAACAGAGCCATCACCGCTGCCGTCGGCAGAACCGCCTCTACCCGGCAAAGGCAGACTCCTCGTTGTTGATGATGAGGCCGTTATCATCCAATCAATAGAACTGGTGCTGAATGATTTAGGCTATGAAACAGTTTGTGAAACTGACAGTACGCGGGCTTTGGCTCTTTTTAAACAAGCGCCGGCCCGATTTGATCTGGCAATCACCGATTTGACAATGCCAAAATTGACAGGCATCGAATTATCCAAAGCCATCCTCGCGCTTCGTCCTGATATGCCGATTATTCTATGCACCGGATTTGGTGAAGAGATGAATAAGAAGAAAGCACTCTCCGCGGGCGTGCGTGAATTTGTCCATAAACCGATTTCCGGAGACGATTTGGCTAAGATCGTGCATAAAATATTAAGCGAGCATTGATAGCGTAATGGGAAAAATACTGGTCATCGACGATGATGAAATGATCTGCGACACCATGCTCCGCGTTTTTCAGGATATGGGGCATGATGTCAAATACGCGCTGACGCTTGCCAAAGGCCTGAAAACGGCTGAATCTCAGGCGTTTGACGTGGTTTTTCTTGATGTACGCCTGCCCGATGGCAACGGCTTGGAAAGACTGCCCGCAATTCAGGCGGTCCCCTCAAAACCGGAAGTGATCATTATCACCGGTTATGCCGATTCCGACAGTGCCACCATCGCCATTGAAAACAATGCCTGGGATTACATCAAAAAGCCGGCTCCCATTGACACGATTGAGCTGACTTTAAAACGCGCCTTGCGGTACCGCGAAGAGAAACTGGCCGCCCGTTCGATAATTACCCTGAAACGGGAAAAGATCATAGGCGCCAGTCCCAATCTGATGGCCTGTCTGGATTTGGCAGCGCGCGCGGCCGGCAGTAACGCCAGCATTTTTATTTTCGGTGAAACCGGCACTGGCAAGGAGCTTTTTGCCCGCGCTATTCATGACAATAGCGCGCATTCGGAAAATAATTTTGTTGTGGTGGATTGCGGCGCACTTCCGGAAACCCTGACGGAAAGTATTCTTTTTGGATACACCAAAGGCGCATTCACCGGTGCTGACCAAGCCAAAGACGGATTGGTTAAGCAGGCGGATAAAGGCACGCTCTTTTTGGATGAAATCGGTGAACTTGCACCGGCTGTTCAGAAAGCTTTTTTGCGCGTCTTGCAAGAGCATCGTTTCCGGCCCATCGGCGCCAAAAAAGAAATCGAAAGCGATTTCCGACTGGTTGCCGCCAGCAACCGCAATCTTGAAGAAATGGTGACAGCAGGCAAGTTTCGCCAAGACCTCCTGTACCGTATCAGTGCAATCAAAATCACATTGCCCCCTCTCAGCGAACGCACCCAGGACATCAAAGAACTTACTGTTCATCACACCGGCGTCCTTTGTGATTCCTATAAAATCGAGATGAAAGGTTTTTCGACCGACTTTTTCGATGTGCTCGCCGCATACAGTTGGCCTGGCAATGTCCGTGAATTGTTCAGCGCGCTTGAATGGGCCATCGCCCAGGCGCCACTTGAACCCACTCTTTTTGCCAAACACCTGCCGCCGCATATTCGTATTCATGCGTTGCGATCCGATCTTGCTTCCACTGCCGAACTTAAACCATCCGTTAATGCTACGACCGAATTACCCGCCAAGCTGCCTCGATGGAAAGCTTATCGTAACATGCTGATAGAAGAAGGCGAAACGCGCTACCTTCAGACTTTAATAGTACGCACTGATAGTGATATCAAAAAAGCCGCGGTTATGTCCGGTCTTTCCCGTCCTCGTCTTTATGAACTTTTACGCAAATATAAAATTACGGCACGGTAGCTTATATGCCACCGGTTGAAATGGTGTGAACAATGTCGGATATCCTGCTGATCCAACCGCCGATTCAGGATTTTTATATCACCTATAAGCGAACCGTTCCTTACGGTCTGGCCAGTATTGCCGCGTCTTTGATGCAAAACGGTTTTTCGGTTTCCCTTTTTGACAGTCTGGCCACAGCGCGGTCGCGCGATATCGCCTGGCCGGAAGAGATGGCGTATCTCAAGCCCTTTTATGGCCTGCCGGACAGTTCACCATTCGCATTGTTTCATCGTTTCAGGCATTTCGGTTACAGTTTTGAATATATCGGTAAAACAGCCCGTGAATCCGGCGCATTTTTAGTGGGAATTTCCGCGCTTTTTACCACCTATATCGAATGCGCCCGGCAAACAGCCAGAGTTGTGAAAAAATGGCTTCCTGATTGTAAAATCGTAATGGGTGGTCATCATCCCACAACAATGCCTGAAGATATGATGGCATGTAAAGCTGTTGATTTTGTCATTCGAGGAGAAGGCGAGGCGGCTATGCCTCAGCTTGCCAAAGCTCTGAAAAACGGGTCGGCACTTAACACTGTTCCGGGAATTGTCTTTCGCAAACCTGACGGAAGCGTTTATCAGGCCGAGCCGGATATAATGAATGATCCGGACGCCTTTCCACGGCCTTCGCTTCGTTATATCAAACATAATTTTTATAAACGCGGCAAAAAGCGCAGTGCTGTTATTGTCACCAGTCGGGGATGTCCGCTTAAATGCACTTACTGCTGCACGGGAAAAGATTCTTTCCTCCGCTTTCGTCAAAAAAGTGTCGCATCTGTTTTGAAAGAGATCGAAAATGCCGTTTTAAATTATGATGCCCGATTTATTGATTTTGAGGATGAAAATCTATCTTTGAACAAACCCTGGTTTCTGAAACTTCTTGATGCGATAACCAGCCGTTTTCAAAACTATAATCTGGAATTAAGAGCGATGAACGGCCTGTTTCCGCCCTCACTTGACAGAGATGTCATTCAGGCCATGCAAACCGCCGGTTTTAAAACACTGAATCTCGGTTTATGCACAACGGATAAAGATCAACTGCACCGTTTTCAGCGTCCCGATGTTAGTGCCGCATCAGACCGGGCTTTGAATTTCGCTGAAGATTATGACATGCAAGCGGTTGCTTATATTATTGCCGGAGCGCCGTATCAGGATGCTTCAGATACGGTTGCCGATCTGATTTATCTGGCGCAACGCCGCGTACTGGCCGGTCTTTCTGTTTTTTATCCCGCACCGGGCAGCCGTGATTTCAAACTGATCCGGAACTTAGGCATCTTGCCTGAAAAATATACTTTAATGCGTTCCAGCGCGCTGCCTTTAAATCACACCACCACCCGTATCCAGTCAGTCACGCTTCTCAGATTGACCCGCATTCTCAATTTTATGAAACAGATGATCGATGATGGAACGCCCTTTCCAGACCCGACGCCATCTGAAAGTGGAAAATACCTTGACAATCCTGATGATCGGATTAAAAATGGAAAACAGCTTCTCAGCAATTTTTTTTATGACGGGAAAATCCGAGGCGTTTTAAAGGACGGAACCGTTTTTGAACATGCTGCCGACGTTCATTTAACTACCCGTTTTATCCGAGAGATCAGACGGATAAAAGTGCGCGGTATGCAAAGATAACCTTTTAATATCAGGACAAAATTTACATGAATAACACCAAACAGCCCAAAATAGGAACACAGTGCGTATGGGCCGGCGAAGAAAGTGCTTTCTGGAAACGTTCGACCCAGACGCCGGTTGTCCATTCCGTTTCATTCGGTTACAATGACATTGAGCATTGGCAAAAAGTCGGTCGGGGTGAAACTGACGGTCATATTTATGGCCGTAACACCAACCCGACGGTGGCCGTGTTTGAAGATAAAGTGCGCCAGCTTGAAAATGCGACGGCAGCAACCAGTTTTGCCAGCGGTATGGCGGCAATCAGCAACACATTTTTCAGTTTGCTTGCACCGGGAGATCGCATCGTCTCGATTAAAGACAGCTACGGCGGAACCAATAAACTTTTTATCGAATTTTTGCCGCGCTTTCAAATTGAAGTCACGTTGTGTGATACAACTGATCACGCAGCAATCGAAACGGCCATCACTTCGGGTTGTGATATGCTCTATTTGGAAACGCCTACCAATCCGACCTTGAAAGTGGTCGATATTCAAAAGCTGGCCCAAGTTGCTCATAAACAGGGTGCTTTGGTGGTGGCCGATAACACGTTTGCAACACCGATTCTTCAAAATCCGTTGGCACTGGGAGCTGATCTGGTGCTGCACAGTGCCACCAAATATCTCGGCGGTCATGCGGACGCCTTGGGCGGTGTGGTTTGCGGCTCTCAGGAACTGATTGATAAAATCTACCACTTTCGTGAAATTACGGGCGCTGTTTTAGACCCCATGTCCGCCTATTTGCTGTTACGCGGAATGAAAACACTGGATTTACGCATTCAGCGCCAAAGTGCCAGCGCGCTTCAGATTGCCCGTTATCTGGAAAATCATCCGCACGTCACCGATGTTTTTTATCCGGGTTTGAAGCGTCATCCTCAACATACGATTGCCAAACGCCAGATGAAGGCTTTCGGTGGAATGATCAGCTTTATGATTCGCGGTGATTTTGAAAGTGTGCGCGCGTTTCTGCCGCAGTTAAAGTATGCACATCGGGCGGCCAATCTGGGAGCGGTGGAAACTATCGCCGGCCCTCCGGCCACAACCAGTCATGTTGAATGCTCGGATGAAGAGCGCGCAGCCATGGGAATACCGGATAGTTTGATCCGTTATTCGGTCGGTATTGAAGATGCAGACGATTTGATTGCGGATATTGAGCAGGCACTTGTTTATACATTCGGTACCTGATCGTTATTTTATATTTTAACCAACTGATATTGCAATATAAAATTTTTTCAACTTTAAGCAAACGCCGTATTAAAATTGAAAACCGGATTTCAACCTGATTCTGCCATGATGAATGTTTCGGATATAATTGTATTCGACACGCTGAGGGTTTTCCGCCGGGCTTTGCGGGTGGAGTCACATGCGTTTTTTAAAGTGTCCGGTAGTAAAAGCTTTGTTGACATTTGACAAAATCATCTTAATTTTCAAACAATTATTAATCATGGTACATTCAAGTTGTTTTCGCAACAAACCCTTGTAAATAATGATTTTTGGTGAAAATCAAACTTGAAATATCAACTTTCAATCACTCGAAAGTGAGTATAAAATATAATGGCAATTATTTCAATCGAAGAAGCGATTCATGATATTCGTGAAGGTCGCATGGTTATTTTAGTAGATGATGAAGACCGTGAAAATGAGGGTGATTTGACCATAGCGGCTGAAAAAGTTACGCCCGAAATTATCAATTTCATGGCTAAATATGGACGCGGTCTGATCTGCCTTCCCATGACAAGTGACAAGATCGATTCATTGGAACTTCCGCTCATGGTTCAAAACAACACCTCCCAGTTTCAAACCGGGTTTACAATTTCCATCGAAGCGCGACTGGGTGTTACCACCGGTATATCAGCCGCGGATCGTGCCACCACCATTCTGACCGCTATCAAGGATGATGCCAAACCGGATGATCTCGCCCGGCCGGGACATATTTTTCCGCTCAAAGCGCGTGATGGCGGTGCTATCGTCAGAGCGGGACAAACTGAAGGCTCTGTTGATCTGGCGCGTTTGGCGGGTCTAAAACCGGCTGCCGTAATTTGCGAAATTATGGATGATGACGGTACCATGGCGCGTATGCCTTCGCTTGAAAAATTCAGTGAAAAACATGAAATCAATATCTGCACCATTGCCGATCTGATTGAATATCGCATGCGTACCGAATCTTTTGTTTCGCGAGCGGCCGAAACCGTTATACCCACTTTGCGGGGAGGCAAATTCAAAGCTCTTGTATATCAAAACAATGCCGATGACTTGCTTCATGTTGCTTTGGTCAAAGGCGAAATCAAATCAGATGAACCTGTTTTAGTGCGTGTACACTCGGAATGCCTGACGGGTGATGTCTTCGGTTCGCGACGCTGTGATTGCGGTGAACAATTACATCAAGCCCTGGAAATGATGGAGCAGGAAGGCACCGGTGTCTTGCTTTATATGCGCCAGGAGGGACGCGGAATCGGTTTGGTGAACAAGTTGAAAGCTTATGCCTTGCAGGATCAGGGATTTGACACAGTGGAAGCCAATCAGGAATTAGGCTTTAAACCGGATTTGCGCAATTACGGTATCGGCGCTCAAATTCTGGTGGATCTGGGTGTGAGGCAAATGCGTCTTATTACCAATAATCCCAAAAAAATGGTCGGCTTACAGGGATATAATCTCAGTATTTCAGAACAGGTGCCGATTGTCATAGAACCCAATGAATTTAACAAATGCTACTTAGAATGCAAACAACTCAAATTGGGGCATCTGATGAATGTCAAAACAGCTCCTTGAACCACGAATGAACGGAGAAAAGAATATGCCAAAAACACTTGAAGGCAACCTGATTGCCAAAGATAAAAAATTTGCCTTAGTGGTCAGCCGGTTTAATGATTTTATCACTGACCGATTGTTAGGCGGCGCGCTGGATGCTTTAAACCGCACCGGTGCCAAAGATGAAGATATTGAAATTGTCAAAATCCCTGGCGCTTTTGAAGCTCCGTTGATTGCCCAAAAAATCGCTATGACCAAACGGTTCAATGCCATTATATGTTTAGGTGCCGTCATTCGCGGATCAACGCCTCATTTTGATTATGTCTGCGCCGAAGCATCCAAGGGAATCGCATCCGCCAGCATGGAATCCGGCGTTCCTATTATTTTCGGCATCCTGACAACCGACACTATTGAACAGGCGATAGAACGCGCCGGAACGAAATCCGGGAATAAAGGATGGAGCGCCGCCATGACAGCAATTGAAATGGCTGATTTAATGGATATTTTATAATTTTCAACTTGTAACTTTCAAATTCAAGCTTTACACTTAACCAACCATGGGTTATCGACGCAAATCACGCGAACTCGCCATGCAGGCTCTATTTTATATGGATATGGCAAAATGCCATTCTGATGAAAACCTGCAACGTTTCTGCCACGTTCACCAACCGCCGAAAAAAACGCGGCCCTTTTTTTTAAAACTGGTGCAAGGTGTAAATTACATGCGCACCTCAATTGATGCGGCTATTACAAAACATTCGGATAATTGGACAATAGGTCGCATGTCCGGTGTTGACCGTAATGTGATGAGGATAGCTGTTTTTGAAATGGCTTTTTGTCCGGATATCCCGCATAAGGTGTCCATCAATGAAGCCATTGATATTGGCAAAGCGTTTGGTTATGAGGAATCGGGCGCGTTTATCAATGGTATCCTTGATTCAATTCATCTGGCTTTGCACAATAATACAATCGACATCGCAACTGAAATCCCTGACACTGTTTTTAAGGATATGGACTTCGATGATACGGATTCAGAAACGGATAATGCGGCGGACAAATATCCGGAGTCTGATTCAGATAATATATGGTCAGTTCCTCCAAATGTTCCGTTTCAAAAAACAGGGCTGAGTCCGCCGGTGTCATCCGCTAATTCTACCATTAAAGTGACTTCGCATGTGCGTAAAAGACTTCGGCGAGAGAATGAAAAAATTAAAGACATGCAAGATGAGTTAATCGAAGAGAAACCTGCCAAGTACTGATAGCCACAGGATTGATTTTGTCAGTTCTGATGTCCTTATTATACACTCAGCAGGGATTTCTGAAATATCTTGAAACTTGAAATTTATAACTTAACACTTTCAAAGCAGGAGTATATTTTGATTATAAAACAATTGGCAGTTGGCCCGATTCAGGCCAACTGTTTTATTTTAGGATGTGAAAAAACCAAGGAAGCGGCAGTTATTGATCCGGGTGATGAAGCGGATCGGATTTTACTCACTTTGGCAGAATCAAAACTGAAGGTTAAATATCTTATCAACACCCATGGACATTTTGACCATGTTGGCGCGAACAAGCGCTTAAAAGAAGTGACCGGTGCGGATTTGATGATTCATAAGGAAGATGTTCCCATGCTGGAACAACTCGCTGCCACCGCCAGTTCATTCGGCCTTTCCTCCGAAAATTCTCCGGGACCGGACAAATTGTTAAAAGATGGTGAAACAATAATTTTCGGAGAAATTACACTGCAAGTGATTCACACGCCAGGCCATTCTCTCGGCGGAGTCTCTCTTTATACGGATGGCGCGTTGTTTGTCGGTGACACCCTTTTCGCAGGTTCAATCGGACGTACCGATTTGCCGGGCGGAGATTATGGTGTGCTGATAGCCAGTATCCAAAATAAGCTGTTTTCTCTGGGAGATGATATTACAGTTTACACAGGACACGGCCCGGAAACAACGATTGGCCATGAAAAACGTACGAACCCGTTTGCAAAATTGTAATTACGACTGAATGAAACCGATACAGACACAATTAAACGCTTTGCTTGCTACGGACCCCGGTTTACAACTGTATGCCAGTATCCTCCGCAAGCGAATCGAACATATTTATTTAACCGCCAAGCGACTTACATCGGGAAAAACCGACTTAACTTCCTGGGCTGCCGGACATGAATATTTCGGACTTCATTTCAGAGATGATGAATGGGTGTTCAGGGAATGGGCGCCCAATGCCACTGAAGTTTATTTGATCGGTGATGTGTCTGAATGGCGGGCAGTGAACAAATTTGCATTAAGCCGAATCACCGATGATGGCGTCTGGGAAATTCGGCTGCCGGCATCTGTGTTGAAGCATCGGGATTTGTACAGACTGCACCTTAAATGGCCCGGCGGACATGGAGATCGTGTCCCTGCTTATGCCCGGAGAACAGTTCAAGATCAGCAAACCCTGATTTTCAATGCTCAGGTTTGGCGCCCGCAATCTTCTTTTCAATGGCGTATGCCGGATTTTCGATGCTCGCCTGAGCCATTGCTGATTTATGAAGCGCATGTGGGCATGGCTCAAGAAGCGGAAAAAGTCGGAACCTATCGTGAATTCACCCAACATATTATCTCTCGAATTGTTAAGGCCGGTTATAATACGATCCAGTTGATGGCTGTTCAGGAACATCCCTATTATGGCTCGTTCGGCTATCAAGTGTCCAGTTTTTTTGCCGCTTCGTCCCGTTACGGAACGCCTGAAGACCTGAAAGAACTGATTGACACGGCGCATGTGGCCGGTTTGCGCGTTATTATGGATGTCATCCATTCCCATGCGGTTAAAAATGAGGCCGAAGGCTTAAGTCACTTTGACGGAACCCGCTATCAATATTTTCATCACGGCCCTCGCGGCGACCACATCGCCTGGGATTCGCGCTGCTTTGACTACGGCAAATATCAGGTGTTACACTTTTTGCTTTCCAACTGTCGTTTTTGGCTTGATGAGTACCATTTTGACGGCTTCCGTTTTGATGGCATCACCAGTATGCTCTACGAACACCACGGTTTAGACCGGGCTTTCACATCATACGACGATTATTTTGATAACAGCATAGATGAAGATGCCTACACTTATCTGGCACTTGCCAACCGGCTGATTCATACAGTGCGTCCCGATGCTGTCACCATAGCCGAGGACATCAGCGGTATGCCTGGGCTGGCGATGCCTGCGGAAAAAGGCGGTGTGGGATTTGACTACCGATTTGCAATGGGCGTTCCCGATTACTGGATTCGTTTGACCAAAGATATGTTTGATGAAGCGTGGTCTATGGGAGAGCTGTGGTATGAATTGACCAATCGTCGCCATGCTGAAAAAACGATCAGTTATGCGGAGTCTCACGATCAAGCTTTGGTAGGCGATCAAACGTTGATTTTCAGACTGATCGGCACGAATATGTATGACAGTATGGCTGCGGATAAGCCTGATATCAGGGTGGATCGCGGGCTGGCCTTGCACAAAATGATTCGTCTGATCACATTGGCTACGGCTGGGAGCGGCTACCTGAACTTTATGGGAAATGAATTCGGACACCCCGAATGGATCGACTTTCCTAGGCAAGGCAATGACTGGTCATATCGTTATGCCCGGCGCCAATGGCGTCTTGCGGATGACGAAAGTTTGGTATATCGTTTTTTGGGCAAATTTGATCAAGATATGCTGGCAATCGCTAAAAATCACCAACTGCTTGCCAGTTCCACACTACAGCTTATAAATGAACAATCGGCTGATAAAATCCTCATATTCGAACGCGCCGGCCTCGTGTTCGCTTTTAATTTTCACCCCTATCGCTCCTACACCGATTACCGCTTTGAAGCGCCGACGGGAAAATTGCGTATGCTAATGGACAGTGATGACACGATTTACGGCGGCCAGGGAAGACTGACTGCCGGCCAGCTTCACGAAGCTCTGATTAACAAAACTTCAGCTTCCACAAAGCAACAGATCAGTCTTTATCTTCCCACACGTACAGCCATCGTTTTAAAAGCGATTGACGGCATTCCGTCACCCCCCTTTATTTCTTCCACCCGCCGATCAGATGCAAGTGCAGATGAAAAATAACCTGGCCTCCACCCTTTTCCACATTAAAAAGGAGCTTATAACCGGATTGAGATACGCCGACCTCTGCGGCCATATCACGCGCAACCATAATCATTTCCGATAGAATGGAATGGTCATCATCCGTCAGATCATTTATACCGCGGATGTGTTTTTTAGGCACAATCAAAAGATGCACCGGTGCGTGGGGGTTAATATCCTTAAACACGACGAGCGTATCATTTTCAAATAAAAATTCGGTTGGAGTCTGACCCTTTGAGATATTACAAAAAAGACAGTCGTTTGGCATGTTAGATTTTTCCTTTCATGTATTTATGTTGATATAGACAGTCACATATTAAATTTCAAAAGGCTAGAGTGAGAAGGCTGTATTGTAATACGCCGACGAATGATAACGCAGTGAAATTTAATATGTGATTGTCTATAGCTGAAAAGCGGAACAACTTCCCGCTTCACGTCAGCCCCGCTGTCGGCGGACTAAGTTCGTCCACTTCCCTTTGAGCGTTGGCGCATCCAAAGCATTTTTCAACTGAGCTAAAAATTTTTTACGCTCAATTTCACGGGCGCCGAAACGCATTAAATGGTCAGTGGTAACCTGGCAGTCGATTATTTCAAAAGCCCTTTTTTTCAAAAACAGAGTCAGCGCAGTGAAGGCCACTTTGGATGCGTTGCTGACCTGTGTAAACATGGATTCTCCGAAAAAGCAGCGCCCTAACGAAATTCCATATAATCCGCCGACCAGTTCACCATCACACCACGCTTCCGCAGAATGGGCGTATCCCTGTTCGTGAACTTCGCAATAGGCGTCAATCATCTCTTCCGTAATCCATGTGCCTTCCTCCCTTCGCCTGCGACTGTACGCACATTCCGTGATTACTTGTGGAAACGCGGTGTCCAAAGTAATTTTGAACACCTTTTTACGGATTATCTTTTTTAAGCTTTTAGAAATCCTGAATTCATTCGGATACAGCACCAGGCGAGGATCCGGTGACCACCATAAAATCGGTTCGTCATGGCTGAACCATGGAAATATGCCCAGACGATAGGCGAGCAGGAGACGTTTAACACTTAAATCACCGCCGACCGCCAATAGTCCGTTAGACTGGGCCAGACGTGGCGGTGGGAACGAAATTTTTTCGGATAAATAGAAAATTGGCATTACAATCAGAATAAAAAAGAATCAATACTTGTGAGGTATTTTTTCAATTTTCAAATTTTTTCAAAACAATACTGGTATTGACACCGCCAAAAGCAAAATTTTGAATAGCCGCAATGCGGATTTTTTTATCCATAATTTCGGTAACGTGCCGAATCATGGCGCAACGGGAATCAATTTCATCCAGATTCAGCGTGGGTGCTATAAAGCCCTTTTCCATCATGTATAGCGTTAGCAGCGTTTCAACCACACCGCAGGTTCCCATGATATGCCCCATGTAACTTTTCAGCGCCGCCACATACGGTGAATCGCCATAGATACGGTGAATCGCCATGGCTTCGATAATATCACCCATTTTGGTTCCGGTGGCATGGGCGCAGATAAAATCAACATCATCAGAAGTGATGCCGGCGCTTTTCAAGCCCAATCGAAGGGTTTCTTTAATTCCGTCCACATTGGGCAAAATCAGGTCTCCACCGTTATTGTTGCAGGCAAATCCGATAATTTCACCGAGAATGTCGGCCCCTCGTTTGCGGGCTGACTCGTATTCTTCGAGCAAAACAGCACCGCCACCTTCGCCCACGACCAGTCCGTCACGGTCAGCAGCAAAGGGGCGTGGAGTCTTATTCGGCGTATCATTAAATGCTGTGGAACAGGCCAGCAGATTGTCAAAAACAGCAACCGTGGTAGTGTCGTATTCATCGGCGCCGCCGCAGATCATGGCGTCTTGAATGCCGAATTTAATCATCTCATAACCAAAACCGACCGACTGGCTGCTGGTGGTGCAGGCCGTTGAAGATGAAATCACACGCCCTGTAATGCCAAACATTTTGGTAATATTGACTGCCGTTGTGTGAACCATGGATTTCAGGTAATCAACCGCACCGATAGCGCTAAATTCGGTTTGGGAGCGGCTGAAAAATTTTTTATAAATACTGCGTTGAACAGTGGGGCTGCCGTGAGTCGAACCAAAGGCGACACCTAGACGGCCTGATGTGATAAAATCTTGCGTCAGACCGGAGGCCGCTAAAAGCTCTTTTACCACTTGACAGGCATAATAGGCCACCGGCCCCATTGTTTTCCGAAAACGGCGTTTAAAATCGTATTCAACCGTATAATCAACTGTTCCAAAAACCCGGGAGTGGATATAGTCAGTCAACAGATGATCCGAACGCAACGGTTTTACGCCGGAAACACCGTTAATCAGACTATTGATAATATCTTCTTTGGCATGGCCAATCGGCGTTATCGCTGCCCCGCCGGTAATCACAACTCTTCGTTCCATAAACAACCTTAAAAATGGGGAATTCGGATTCCCTATTCCCTATTCCGCTGAATCGCTTCGATATAGTCACAGATATGATTAAGCGTACGGATATCCATGGCCTGTTTTTTTTCTTCCTGGGTTAATGCGAACCCCAGCATTTTTTCAATTTCAACCAGTAGTTCAATCGCATCAATACTATCAAACTCATGTTCATCCCTCAGATTATCATCCAATCCGGGATTTTCAATCTCAAAACAGTCTTCAAATATCTGCATGAGTTTATCTGTTATTTGTTCTCTTGGAAGCATAATTTGTTCACGATACCTTTTTTGTTTTAAAGTCGGATGAACGCAGTGTGCGGCGTTTCTGAGCCGAAAGTACCATCTTACGCATTCGTACAGATAATGGTGTGACTTCAACCAGTTCATCTTCACGAATGAAACTGATCGCCTGTTCCAATGTCAGCGGTTTTACCGGTGTAAGGATGACGCTATTATCTTTTCCGGATGCGCGCATATTGGTCAATTTTTTTTCCTTACACGGATTCACGCCGATATCTTGGCTACGGTTATGTTCGCCCACGATCATACCCTCATAAACCGGATCGCCGGGGCAAACCAAAAGCCGCCCTCTGGGTTCTAAATTAAACAGGGCATAAGGAACGGATTTGCCGTGGCGGTCAGCCACAATGGAACCGGTGTGGCGCGTAGGGCAATCTCCGCGGAACTCGCCGTAGCCATCGAACAACGAATGAATGATTCCGGTTCCGCGGGTGTCAGTCAGAAACTTGTCCCGATAGCCGATCAAAGTGCGCGCGGGTACGGAAAAATCCATGCGTACGCGCCCTTTACCGTTATTGGTCAGCTTGATCATCTTGCCTTTGCGCAGCGCCAGTTTTTCAGTTACCACACCGAGGAACGGCTCTTCACAATCAACTGACAACCGTTCCATAGGTTCTGTTTTTTTACCGTTATCGTAACGAAAAATCACTTCAGGACGCCCCACGCAAAATTCAAAGCCTTCGCGCCGCATGGTTTCAATGAGAATGGCAAGCTGCAACTCGCCGCGCCCTTTGACCAAAATGCTGTCACGATCCTGCGTTTTTTCCACCTCAATGGCAACATTGATACGGCTTTCTTTTAATAAGCGTTCGCGTATCCGTCGGGACTGCACATATTTGCCCTCTTGCCCGCCAAACGGTGAATTATTTATAGTGAATTTTATAGACACCGTGGGCGCGTCCACACGGATTCGCGGCAGTGCTTGCGGAGTTTCGGCATTACAAATCGTGTCGCCGATTTCGACTTCATCAATGCCCGCCAGTACGATAATATCGCCCGGTTGAGCATCTTGAATATCCGCTAATTGCATGCCTTCGTAAGTTCGCAATTTTGAAATCCGAAGTGGTGTGTTCTGGCCGTTTTCGCCGATACACACAAGGTTGTCACCTGATCGCGCTGTTCCGTTAAAAATTTTGCCGATTGCCAGACGGCCAAGATAATCTGAGTATCCCAGGTCTGAAACCAGCATTTGAAAAGGCGAATCAGGATTGTAAGACGGCCCGTCAATTTCTTTAATAATGGTATCGAAAAGAAGATGCAGATTGTCGCTTTTTTCATCTGGTGTTTTAGTGGCCACACCATCACGACCGATGGCGTAGAGCAGTGGAAATTCAAGTTGATCGTCCGAAGCATCCAGGTCGATCAAAAGATCATAAATCTCATCCAAAACCGCTTCGGAACGTGCATCCGGACGATCTATCTTATTGATAACCACAATAATTTTCAAATTCGCTTCAAGGGCTTTTTTAAGAACAAAGCGCGTTTGGGGAAGCGGGCCTTCGGACGCATCAACCAGTAAAATAGCGCCGTCCGCCATTGAAAGCGCCCGTTCCACTTCACCGCCAAAATCAGCGTGTCCGGGCGTGTCGATAATATTGATGCGAACACCTTTCCATCGCACCGAGCAATTTTTAGCGGCAATGGTGATACCGCGTTCTTTTTCCAAATCCATTACATCCATAAGCCGTTCATCCACTTTCTGATTGGCTCTGAACAAGCCGCTTTGACGGAACATGGCATCCACTAACGTAGTTTTACCATGATCGACATGGGCAATAATGGCAACATTTCTTAAATGATCATTTCGCATAAAAATATATTAAAAATAGTTTTGATGTTAAATTTTTAAGGCTTCGATTAAACCGTATCAGAATTTTCCGTATTAAGTCGTCAATTGCCGTATCTTATGACGAAGCGGTTCTATTTTCGCTTTTAACTGTTTCGCTGTCAAAAGCCCCTCCTGATACAATTTTTCCAAAATTTCGATCTGGCCTTCGACTTTACCTTCGATTTTGCCTTGATTAAAAACATGTTCGCTGATTGTGGTTTCCACAAAATCCATTTTTATCTCCTTTCTGATTTTATCAATCATGCGGGCAGGAATTTTTTTATACAGACTGACCCACCTGTCAATAAGGAGCAGTTGATCGTTGGTGAGTTCATCCTTCATCGCCGCCGCCGCACGGTAAACAGCAACAATCAATGCTTCGGGATCAACTTCTCTGTCATCGGCTTTGAGTGCCAACAGTTTGCAAAGCAGGGAATGTTTTCGCATCAGATCGCCGCTTTTTTCATCCTTGATTTTAATAACATCAAAATGACAGAACTGCTTCCCCTTTCCCTGATTATAAGCAAACCAGAACCGATCCGGAACCGGTTTCCGCCATATAGCGTCATCCGTATAAATAACCATACTCCATACGGGTTTCTTTTTCAAGAGCCAGGCATAACAGGAATACTCGAAAACACGTTCGGCAACGTCTTTCCTTTCGCTTTGATGTTCAATCTGAATGACAATTTCTTTTAGCACACCGTCAACATTGACTTCCATCATCAAAAGCAGGTCGCCTTTGAGGCTCTCTTTCAAAGCATCGTACTTGCGAATGAATTCTTTATCAAAAAATGTATATTCGCCGATCTGTATTTCGGGAAAATAGTGTTTGAAAAAGTCTTCAGTGAATGCGGCTATCAGCCATTTGAACGTAGAATCATGCGTTTTAGGATTAATTACTGTTTTATCTGTCATTTGTACAGGATGGTTCAATAAAAGGTTAAAAATAAATAGTTTTGATGTTAAATTCTTAAGGCTTCGATTAAACCGTATCAGAATTTTCCGTATTAAGTCGTCAATTGCCGTATCTTGTGACGAAGCGGTTCTATTTTCGCTTTTAACTGTTTCGCTGTCAAAAGCCCCTCCTGATACAATTTTTCCAAAATTTCGATCTGGCCTTCGACTTTACCTTCGATTTTGCCTTGATTAAAAACATGTTCGCTGATTGTGGTTTCCACAAAATCCATTTTTATCTCCTTTCTGATTTTATCAATCATGCGGGCAGGAATTTTTTTATACAGACTGCCCCACCTGTCAATAAGGAGCAGTTGATCGTTGGTGAGTTCATCCTTCATCGCCGCCGCCGCACGGTAAACAGCAACAATCAATGCTTCGGGATCAACTTCTCTGTCATCGGCTTTGAGTGCCAACAGTTTGCAAAGCAGGGAATGTTTTCGCATCAGATCGCCGCTTTTTTCCTCCTTGATTTTAATAACATCAAAATGACAAAACTGCTTCCCCTTTCCCTGATTATAAGCAAACCAGAACCGATCCGGAACCGGTTTCCGCCACACCGCGTCATCCGTATAAATAACCACACTCCATACGGGTTTCTTTTTCAAGAGCCAGGCATAACAGGAATACTCAAAAGCACGTTCGGCAACGTCTTTCCTTTCGCTTTGATGTTCAATCTGAATGACAATTTCTTTTAGCACGCCGTCAACATTGACTTCCATCATCAAAAGCAGGTCGCCTTTGAGACTCTCTTTCAAAGCATCGTATTTGCGAATGAATTCTTTATCAAAGAATGTATATTCGCCGATCTGTATTTCTGGAAAATAGTGTTTGAAAAAGTCTTCAGTGAATGCGGCTATCAGCCATTTGAACATAGAATCATGCGATTTGGGGTTTATTTTTTTGGTTTTATCTGTCATTTGTACAGGATGTTTAAATTAAAGAATGATTGTAGAAGTTATTTCTTCCCCGATTTTCAGGTTTGGGGCTGATAAATACACAAGGGTTCTTCAGCCATCATATCCCCCGTAGCTTCATACGCCCGCGCGCGGCAGCCACCGCACACTTTGCGATATTCGCATGGGCCGCATTTGCCGGTTAAGAGATCGTAATTACGCAAAGTTTTAAACACTTCCGAATTTTCCCATATTTCGGCAAAAGATGTTTGGGTTACATTGCCGCTGTCGGTTTGAAGAAAACCGCAGGGTTGCACAACGCCGCGATGAGATATAAAACAAAAGCCGATTCCACCCAAACATCCGCGTGTCACAGCATCCAGGCCGTGAGTTTGAAACGTGACTTTTTCGCCATCCGTCCGCGCCCGCTGCCTTAGAATGCGGTAGTAATGAGGCGCGCATGTAGCCTTCAATTGCAACGGCGAATTTTTGCGCTGGTCGTAAAACCAGTTGAGGGTTTGTTCATATTCTTGGGCATTGATTTCCTGTTCGATCATATATTTGCCTCGTCCGGTAGGAACCAGTAGGAAAATATGATGAGCGACAGCGCCAAGTTCAACCGCCAATTGAAATATTTTAGGAATTTCATCAAGATTCTGCTTTGAAATGGTCGTGTTAATTTGAAATTCGACGCCGGCTTTTTTAGCCAGACGAATACCGTTTAACGAGCCATCAAAAGCACCGTCAACGCCTCTGAAATTATCATGGATTTCTTTGGTGGCACCATCTAAGCTGATACTGATGCGTTTGATACCGGATTCGGCCATAAGGCGGGCATTTTGTTCGGTAATCAGGGTACCGTTGGGCGCCATGACCATTCGCAAGCCTTTGCTGGTCCCATAAGCGGCGATCTCAAAAATATCAGGGCGCATCAAGGGTTCGCCACCGGTGAGAATAATAATCGGCTCACCGACTTCAGCGATCTGATCTAAAAGGCGCAAGGCCGCCGACGTATCAAGTTCATCACGATACGGCCCCATGGTAGCCGAGGCCCGGCAGTGTTTACAATCCAGATTGCAGTTGCGTGTGGTTTCCCACGCGACCAGGCGCAATGCGTTTTTTTTCTTATGACCGTGAGGTGGCATTTGGATTTTTTCTTTCGGCATTATCTATTCAGTTCCCAGGCCGCTTCCAAGGCAAAATAAGTTAAAATCATATCCGCACCGGCGCGTTTGATTCCGGTTAAAGTTTCCATCATCACTTTGGTTTCATCGATCCAGCCTTTTTGGGCGGCGGCTTTGATCATCGCAAATTCACCGCTTACATTATAAGCCGCCATGGGCAGGTCAATTTCGTCTCGTAAACGGCAAATAATATCAAGATAAGGCAGCGCCGGTTTTACCATTATGATATCGGCTCCCTCTTCGATATCCATGGTCGCTTCCCGTATAGCCTCTATCGCATTAGCCGGGTCCATTTGGTAAGAACGCCGGTCGCCGAATTGTGGAGCCGAATCAGCCGCATCACGAAACGGGCCGTAATATGCCGAACAATATTTCACGGCGTAGGACATAATGGGAATATGGCTGAAACTGTTTTCATCCAGGCATCCGCGAATTTCGGCAATACGGCCATCCATCATATCCGAAGGCGCCACCATATCCGCGCCTGCTTTGGCATGGGACAAGGCCGTGCGCGCCAGCAGGTCTAAGGTCGCATCATTGTCAATCGTCTCACCGTCTAACATGCCGCAATGACCGTGATCCGTGTATTGGCACAAGCAGACGTCCGTGATAACCACCAATTCAGGCAGTTTATTTTTGACCGCCTTGGCCGCCCGTTGAACAATGCCGTTTTTGGCATACGCCTGTGTTCCTAACGGGTCTTTTTTATCAGGAAGGCCGAACAGCATTATCGCTGGAATACCAATTTCAAAAGCACTGTACGCCGTTTTAATCAAATTGTCGATTGATAGCCGAAAATGTCCCGGCATTGACGGAATCGGTTCTTTAACATTTTTACCGCTGATTGCGAAAAGCGGCAGAATCAAGTCATTTACGGAAAGCGAGGTTTCGCGTATCATACGGCGCAAGCCTTCAGTTTGTCGTAGTCGTCGAGGACGGTAATCTGGGAATATCATCTATCTTTCTTTCCTTTGATAACTAAAATTTTGTAGGCAGGATGGAGCGTAACCCACCCTACATGAAATTGTAAATATAATATCACGCTTGGTTCAACTTGTCGAGGCTGTATTTTTGTGTGGCTATCCGTGATTTTTTGAACAGTTCTTCGACCATTTTATTACTATTCACTCCCATTTTAAACATTAGAATCATATCAGCAAGCAGTTTTTTTTAACGCGTTGCAAATTATCGTCGCATCACCTTCATCCCTACGAGACTTGCCGTATAGTGTAAACTGAGGAATGAAAGAGGCCCGTTCTCTATTAAAGCTCAAAGCAGAATTAACTTGAAAAAGCAAACATGATTTGTTATACGAACCAAAATATACAGTATTTTGATTATTGTAAACAATGAAAGGACAAATACATGGCGGTTAAAGTTTATGCCCTGCCGGACGCCGAAGCGGCGCTTGCGCTTAGAAGCGCACTTGAGGAAAATTTTGCAGATTTGATTGAAACATCTGACAGTATTGATATAGAGCTTTACGACACGTTTGACTGGCGGTTATACAACAATAAGCGTATGCTTGTCAGACGCGGAAACCATCTCGCAATCATTGATTTAAAAAACGGCGCGAATCTGGCGGAACACACCTGCCGGGCGGTTTTGTTACCGAAATTTTCGTGGAATTACCCCGCTTCGGATTTCAGGGAACTGCTGGAATCGCTGGCAGATATACGGGGATTGATATGCGTTGCAAAATTGACACGGGAACAGACAATTTTGCGCTTGCTCAACGAAGATACCAAAACGGTTGGGCGTGTTATGTTGGAAAAAGTGGTTGTCCAAGGCCAAGACGTATCAACCGACCAACGTGTCCTGGTGCTACCGGTCAAAGGGTATCTCCGGGAGGCTAAACAGGCGGCCAAACTGCTGAAAGCAAACGGATTAAAGCGAAGTACGAAGCCGGTTTATATTCGGGCAATTAAATCTGCCGGTCTGAATCCTGGTGTTTACTCACCCAAAGTCAATATTAAGCTGGCTCCTGATATAAACACCCGGGACGCGGTCAAACGCCTTTTAGCATATCTTGCCGGTGTCATGCGTCTCAATGAAGATGGCATTCGCCAAGACATTGACACGGAATTTTTGCATGATTTTCGTGTGTCCGTGCGCCGCTCGCGTTCATTACTCAGTCAGGTGAAAGGAGCCTTTGACCCGCAAACTGAGGCAAAGTTAAAGACCGATTTGCGTATATTGGGACAATTAACCGGCCGACTGCGTGATTTGGATGTTTACCTGCTGATGCAATCCCACTACGAAACACTTGTCCCTGAACCGCTTCGTCCCGGTGTTATCCGGTTGTTTCGTTCGTTGAAAACCAAGCGCCGCAATGAATTGAAAAAAGTGGTTACAGCCATGGAAAGCACTGAATACACTGACATATTATCTTTTCTGGAGAGCTTCCCGAAAAAAGATAATGACACGGTGTCCGAACCGGCAAACGCCCTTGTCCCGGCGATTGACACAGCTAAAACCGTTATATTCAAGCGCTTTCGTAAAGTTATCAAATCCGGCGGCAAGATCACGACGGCCACGCCGGATGAAAAAATTCATAATCTGAGAATCGAATGTAAAAAATTGCGCTATTTGCTTGAATTTTTTACATCTCTTTTTCCAGCCGGTGAAATGAAAGATTTAATAAAACAACTGAAAATTTTACAGGATAACTTGGGGACGTTTAATGATTTGTCAGTTCAACAGGATTTTTTGTATGATTATTTGAATGCAATGCGTACGCCTTCCGCACTTTCATTACAACTGGCGGCGGCTACCGGAGGTCTGATTGTACGGTTGAATATCGAACAAGCTGACGTTCGCCGGGCCTTTTTCAACGTGTTCAAACAATTCAATTCTAAAAACAATCGCAAACGCTTTACCAAACTTTTCACTTAAAGCGAAAAAGGATTATCTTGTGAAAACTGTTGCTTTATATAGTATCAAAGGCGGTGTGGGAAAAACTGCGGCATGTGTCAATCTGGCTTTTCTGGCGGCATCCGAATCGTATCCCGCGCTGGTGTGTGATTTGGATCCACAAGGTTCGGCTTCCTATTATTTCAGAATCAGGCCCAAGCCTAAATACAACAGCCGTAAGTTCCTTAAAGGGGGCAAACGCATTGATAAAAATATCAGAGGCACGGATTTTGATTTTTTGGATTTGCTGCCGGCCGATTTCTCTTATCGAAATCTGGATATTCTGCTGAACGAATTCAAAGACACACGTACTTGTTTGAAAAGTGCCTTTGACACGCTTAAAAATCAATATGCTTACGTTTTATTGGATTGCCCGCCTAATATCACCTTAGTATCCGAAAATATATTTGAGGCGGCTGACATCATTCTGGTTCCCATCATTCCGACCACACTTTCTATGTTGACGTTAGAAAAACTGTATGCTTTTTTTAAAGCATCCGGTTTGGACCAACGCAAAATATATCCGTTTTTCTCTATGGTGGAACAGCGCAAAATCATGCACCGGCAGATGATGCAGTCATCTGAACTGACCGATAAGCAGATGTTAAAGACATCTATTCCTTATAGTGCGGATGTTGAAAAAATGGGTCTTTTTCGTGAGCCGCTGACCCATTATCGTCCGGCATCGGTCGCCGCTAAGGCTTATCTGTCTTTGTGGCGGGAGATTCAGGAAATTAAGTTTTAAGTTACAAGTTACAAGTTTTGGTTCATTGCGGATTTGTGGGATTTTTGTTTATTAACTTCGAAAGACAATTGCCATATTTCCCGCATCAAATTGATAATTCACGATTTCCCCATTGATGATTAATTCTACAGCTTGTTCGATCACTTCCAACGGCGCGATAAACCATTCGCGCGGCGTATGTCTTTTGCCTTTTTCATCAAACACGTCCAGTTCCAAACACGAATCACCAAAGAAATTATGAAGCAACAGCTCTAATTTCTGCGGGTTCATATTGTAGCATTTCCAGGCGCGTTGAATACGCACCGGAGCCATTAAATACGTCGGTTCTTTGGCTGCGTTTTTGATGCGTTCCTGAACATCTGTTTTGGAATAACCGATTTTGAACAGATTCGGGATTGATCTGATTTGCATGTCCGTGCTTTTCGATTTTAAAACATAGATATAGCCGGCTTCTTTATCTTCATCCGTGATATGGCGGAATATATCGATAGGATCCGGTTTGATTTTGTCGATGTTTTGAGTGACCGCTCTTCCATTGATATGCAGGATTTTAGCGAGTGAACGAAAAAGCATCCCGGATTCCGTGCCGTTTTCAAAAACACACTTGGTGCGACCGTCTTTTCTGACTCTTTTACCGTTTGAAAAGCTTTGTTCCTGCTGAGATATATTTACTTTTTCAAGCAGCATCAACACCCCGTTATGAACATAAAAAGCGCCTTCCCGCAAAGCACCTTCCTTAAATTCGATTAATTTTCGTTTTCCCTCGGCCAAGTCCTGTTGAATCTCTTTGAAAACAGCTTCATATTGATCAAAATCGCGGCAAGGTTTTCTTCTGGCGATAAAATCGGCATCCGCTCTTTCATTGTCTTTGGGCGTATGTTTAAAATCAAACAAACCGAGTGAATCATCTTCTAACAGATTAAATGAATCATCTCCCAATATGTCATCAACAGAGCTTATCTCTTTTGGTTTTTCGTATGTCGCTCTAATTTCATCAACCCGATCTGTTCCTATTACGGGTAATAAATGATGCCTGTCCGATGACTTGAGTATTTTTATTTTTTCGGCGTCTTCTCTTAAATATTTCAAACGCGAATAAAGCTGAAATTCTGAAATATCACCCGGGTTCGGCTGCGGCTCTCTGTCATGTTTTTCAAAAAAGGCGTTGATCTCCAGAAAAGAGGCCCGCAAGCGTTCATCCGATGTCCGAGCGGAAGCGTTTTCAGGCTTAATCGTAAGCAAGCCTGACGGATCATTGCCGAATATTTCATCTAATATTTTTTCTTTCATAATAGTTCAAAAATGGTTTACACTTTTTCCGGAGTGCTAAACTTACAGTTTAGCAGTAGCGGCCAAACTGTAAGTTTGGCACTCCTCTTAATTATAAACTGGCAGCGGCCGCTCGTTTGCGTTTTTCCGCTTTTAAATAAATGATGCACTCAGCCATTCTTCTTTCCAATGGGTCGCCGGATTTCAGTTCAGGCTCTTTGCCATACATCTTTACAAATTCCTGAATTTTGGGCCAAAGAATTTTGGCTTCTTCAAAATCCATTTTAATTCGGACAGCTTCAATCGTATCCTGAATCACTTTCAGAACTTTGGCTGTCACCGATTTAGAAAGAATTTCAAACGCTTTTTGGAACGGATTGATTCTGTCGATCAAATCGATATGGATATCGTCAATATCCACAAACGAATCAGCCATTCTGATAAAACGCTTATCACCCGCTTCTTTGATTTCACCATTTTTAATAACCGAATCAACGACCACATACTGGCGCACCTCTTCGGCTTCATCTTCCGACAAATCAGGATATTTGATTTTGATAATTTTCGGAATCAACACTTTGTTGATCACTTCGGCATCCACATTGCCGGGCATCGCCTTGAGCATTTTATCATCTTGCAGAATTGTCGCTTTCAGATCGTTTAAATCAGTTTCCAAAATATCTTTGACCCTTTGGGAGCTGGGTTCTTTTAACCCTCTGACGTTGATTACGCCCGGCTTAACGTTGTCATCACCTGAAACTTTGGTTTTAAATTTCCAATTCGGGGCCAAAACCTGTTCCATGAGCAAAGAGGCGGTAATGGCTTTGAGCATATTATTGACCGATAATTTAACCAAATCATCTTCCGCATCCGGCTGCGCAATCAGGTTGGTAAACTGCGCATGGGTTTTATCAGGGCTGTCTCTTGTGGCACGACCGATAATTTGAATGATTTCCGTTAATGAACCTCTGTATCCCACGGTGAGCGCATGTTCACAAAACGTCCAGTCAAAACCCTCTTTGGCCATGCCCAGAGCGATAATCAAATCCATATCATCTGCCGAATCTGTTTTTCTGAGATAGTTTACGATTTTATCTCTTTCTCTGGGCGTGTCTTCCACTAAATCCGCGACTTTCAGCATTTTGCCGTCTGATTCTCGTTTGATATGGATAACGCCTGTATCGGCATCTTGCCGGATGACCGCGCCAATCGCATCTAAAATAAAATCCACCTCATTGTGCTTGTCTTTGGTGGATTCGCCCGAATTGACATTGGGAATATGCAAAATTGTTTTCTTGTCGGTATCCAAAATTTCCATGATCGCCCGGGTGTATTTGCCTTGATAAAAGTGATAACCGATACCCAGAGATTTCAGATAATCGTAGCCATTTAATTGCTCGTAATAATTGTAAGTGACTTTGGTGAACCTGGCTTCATCTTGGGGAGCCAACACCGGAACACTGTCACCCCTGAAATAAGAACCTGTCATGGCTGCAATATGAGCCGTTGATTTTTGCATGATTCCACGAAGCAAATCCCCTAAACGGTTGTCCGTATCGGCCGACACATGATGAAATTCGTCAATTGCCAAAAGCGTATGATTAAATCGGGTTTCGTCTGATTCTTCGCTGGCAAAGCGCAATGTGGCATGGGTGCAAATTAAAATCTGTTCTTTGCTGTCCATAAAGTTGTGAAAGGCCTGAATCTTGCTTTTGCTTCCATCACTTCCGGGCGTGCAAAGGTTGTATTTATCATGCGGCTGCCAGTCAGCAAAAAAGCCTGACGTTTTTAAATCGGTTTTAGCAAAGGAGCTGCCGATAGAGCGTTCCGGAACTGCGACAATCACTTTGCGGATGCCTTGATTGATCAGCTTATCCAATGCGATAAACATCAAAGCACGCGATTTGCCCGAAGCCGGCGGAGATTTTAATAATAAATATTGCGCATCGCGCGACTCAAAAGCGCGTTCTTGCATTTCGCGCATTCCGAATGGATTGGTTTGAGTGCTTTGTCCGGTTTTTTGGTACTGTACGTTTACGATATTCGGCATATTATTTTTCCCTTTTGACATTCTTCAATCGTCGGTTTATATTTTGCCACTTTGTCCCGTTAGGGACAGAATATCTATAGAAAGAAGCCTGTTGATATGGCAAGTCCCGTAGGGACGAAATAGAAAAGTTGGAATTGCTCACGGCGAAGTTCAATAATGTCCTTTGCCACTTTGTCCCGTTAGGGACAGAATATCTATAGAAAGAAGCCTGTTGATATGGCAAGTCCCGTAGGGACGAAATAGAAAAGTTAGAAATTGCTCACGGCGAAGTTCAATAATGTCCTTTGCCGCTTCTTTCAGGCTGATGAGTAACTCCTCTCTCGTTTTTTCTTGAGCATTGGCCCCCGGTATTTCTTCGATCCAACCAAGCCACCAATCCTCGTCTTTTGTTATGATTGCTGTATAATCGTTCTTCATCATAGCTCCTTTTCTATTTTATAATTTGACTTTGGTTCATCCAAACCATGCCATCTTTGGCGTAAAGTGATACCGAGGCTTGGCCATCTGCTGTATTGTAAATAATAATATTTTGGCGGTTATCTGTTCGCATTATTTTCGCTTCCTTTTCCGCGCCTTCTTCTTTTTCTCAAACAAAGTGCTTTTATCCTTTTCCTCTTGTATCATTTTTTCATAGAGTTTAAACAGATACTCCAAGCGTTCTTCATCACTTTCAAAAGGCTTGCTGCGATAACAACGCTCTACGGCCAAATCATTGATACGGTGGGCTTCGCGTAAACCTTCCGGCATTTTAGCGGGGTCGTAAAGTTGTGCTAAGGTTTTGTCAGAGTGTTTTTCGCGTTCTTCTAAAATGCGGAATACGGATTGGGTGATTTCGTTTTTACGTTGGGTGGATATTGGGGGGAATGGGAAAGTGTTGTAACAAATTTCTGTAGAATACCTAATACTTGTTCCTAAATAACCTCCAACAGCCTTAACCCATAACATATGAAGTTTACAAGATAAGATACCAAAAACATAAGGTTCACTGTCATAAATAACTTGAGCTGAATGCATTACGATATGCCTTCTATCAAAAAAACCGCCTTGCATGAAATTTCTTCGTTCCGAAGTAGTACAAGGGATAAGGATAAAATTGTTCTGAGCAACTCTTCTATATCTAAATTGATGAGAACGATGGACAAGAGTTTTAGCCACTTCACCACCGTTTTTTCTAAATTCATTTACTTGTTCAATTCTTTGTTTTATTGGATTAATTTTTAAAGCTTCATTTAATTCATCATTTTCAATCCACAAACAATGCCGTTCTATACCTTTTAAAAGTTCAGCACCACCAGTTAAGGGTCTGATAAACTTTTCTGACCTGGGGTCTTCTTTTAAGAAAGAATCTTTATCTCCACTTGATAATTTCAGAAAATTACCTTCTAAAGGCATATTGCCGAAAACCATTTTAGGTAGTTGGGATAAACTTGACCTTCTACTCAAAACAATACTTGAGGGCCCATCATTTAAATATGGTCCAATATTTCCAACTTCCTTTTTGTACCCACTATACAAGTACTTTTCCTTATTCGACTGATTGCTCCGAATAGATAGAATTACCACTTGTACACCTGCTTTATCTTTAGCATTATTTGTCCACTTAAAAGGAGTGTAACCAAAACCTATTTCAACATTGTTACCATATAAACTTGGCCACAATAATCCAACTTGATTTCCTTGAACAACAGATTTTGTTGATACAAAAGCAACTTCAAATTTGGTGTCCTTTACATATTTAGTTCCCTTAAAAAACCAGATGCTTATGTAATCTAAATTTTTAAATCCTTTAACCCCTTTGAAGACAAAAGCTAAATCTTCTCTCTGAGATTTCTCCTGTAATTTAGCCCCCAAATAAGGCGGATTCCCCAAAATATAAATCTCATCCCTTTCTTTTTTTGGGCAAACCTCTTCCCAATCTAACCGGCAAGCATTTCCTTGTACAATTTGGCCTGCTTCTTGAAGAGGCAAAGTCGGGTTGGTTCGGCCAAATTTTTTTTTGAACTCGACATTCATTTGATGTTCGGCAAGCCAAAGCGCGAGTTTGGCTATTTCGTGGGCAAAGTCATCTATTTCGATACCGTAAAATTGTGAAAGATGAATATCGGAAAGATTCAGCATATCGCCTTGTTCAAAGATTTTCATTTCTAAAATACGAAGCTCTTTATAGGCGATAATCAAAAAATTACCTGAACCGCAAGCGGGATCGAATATTTTGATTTTACCAAGGCGATACAACAAGGCGTTCAGTTTATTTATTTGCGCTTTGCTGTTTTCAGTTTTGCGGGCCTTTTCAAATTCCACATAAAGATCATTTAAAAACAGCGGCTCGATCACTTTCATAATATTCGGCACGGAAGTATAATGCTGACCCAGACTGCCTCTTTGATTGGCCGAAATAACCGCTTGAAACATGGAGCCGAAGATGTCGGGATTGATAGCCGACCAATTTTGATCGCCGCTATCGATAACGGCTTTACGAGAACCTCTTGTAAAATGAGGCGCTTTGACTTTTTCCTTGAATAAACCGCCATTCACATAAGGAAACGCATTCAGATATTCGGGCAATCCTTTGCGTTTGTTTTCCGGCGTGTTTAAAACGTCAAAAAGGGTGTCTAAATAGGTGTTTAAATCACTGCCATCCGGTTGCGTATGGGAGTCTGCGGCATTGGTAAATTGATTGTCTTCAAAGATGTGGGTGTCTTCAGCAAAGAAACAAAACAACAAACGCGAAAGGAACACATTTAAGCCATGAATAAATTCGGGCGAATCATCCGGGTTGTCTTTTTTGATTTCATCAAAAAGCCGCGCCATTTTCTCGGCCGCTTTAATATCCGCCGGATTTTCATCCAGATGCTGCGCTTTTTCCATTCCGGCCCACGGCAAAAAGAAATCGTAATGCTTGGGCAGGTCTTTCAAAGCGATATCAAGTTTGTCATCTGTCAGGGTGTCGATTGCCAATAAGGTTTTATCATCGGTAACGACTGCAAAACGCTGATTGTGCTTCAACTCATCTTTTAACTTTGAAATCGTCAAATGCAAATCCGCTTTATACTCTTTTTTGAAAAACAGCTTTTTCTTCCACGAAATCACGCCCTCTTCTTTAGATAAATTCAGGTTTCCTTTTCTCAAGCGCGTAACCGATGCTTTGGGCAGGCCATAAGCCAAAAGCAAATCGTAAATGAACGTGTCTTTGTTAAAAGATTTGATCAGCTTTTTCAGGTTGTTTTCTATTTGGGTTATGTTCATTTGGTGGTTTTCTCCGGTGACGCTTTGCGGGTGTTTTGTTGTGTCTCAAGTTATGATGGTGGGCAACATTGACAAAGATTGAGCCGGTTACGAATTGTTTTTCCGGCGTTACACATCCTACCTGAATCTGTTATAATCATACCTTATTTTATCGTTCTTAACCTTAGTAGCCCAAAATCATCCATCTATATCTTCACCTTATTACCTTATTTTTCAGCAAAGCATCCTGTTTTATAGCTGTCCGACGGTCTCTGATAAGGTAATAAGGTTCAGGGCCTGTTGTGTTTTCATATTCTACTAAGGTTTTAAAATTGAAATAAGGTTATAATTTCTCTGTCGATTCGCTTTGCTCCAATTAAAAAATGTGCATAATCAGCAGGTAGGGTGGGCAAAAGCATAACTCAATCGTATTTTATTGCCAAACAAGCCCGAAAACAAATTGATGCTGTTAAAAGAACCGAAATTTGCCTGCCGTTTTTAGTTATGACGGTGGGCAACGCCGACAAAGATTGAGCCGGTTACGAATTGTTTTTCCGGCGTTACCCACCCTACCTGAATCTGTTATAATCATACCTTATTTTATCGTTCTTAACCTTAGTAGCCCAAAATCATTCATCTATATATTCACCTTATTATCTTATTTGTCAGCAAAGTATCCTCTTTTATAGCTGTCTGACGGTCTCTGATAAGGTAATAAGGTTCAGGGCCTGTTGTGTTTCCATATTCTACTAAGGTTTTAAAATTGAAATAAGGTTATAATTTTTCTGTCGATATTCGGGAGTGCTGGCTTCAGCGGGCAAAGCAGACTGAAGTCAGCACTTCTTTTTGGAAAATGGGTGTTATTTTGTCCCCATTCCTTATCTATAAATTCTGATGAGCATCATTGCCAATATCAAGAGCGATATCAAATCGGTCTCTGATTTCAGCTTCGATATCTTTATCTATTTTTGGAGGGGTATCATTATAAATAACTGATTTGGCCATTTCATTGGCCCGTTGCCATGTATCCTGGCCTCCTTCCGCTTCCCAATCATTTCGGTTGCCTGTGTGGCTGATACCGCTGCCTTCAAAATATTCGGAACGTAAATGTTTTAAAGTGTGCGAGTTCATCAGGTAATGTCCGCCGGGGCCTGTCTGTTTGATCGCATCAAAAGCGAGATGTTCCTCATCCACACAAATGCCTTTTAATAATTTACAGCTCGCACCGATTATTTCGTCATCGATAATATATTGTTCATAAGCTACGCCACCCATAGATGCCAGCATTCCTGCGGCATGATGAATGTAATTGTTACCGCCCATAACAGCCAACAGCGTGGTAAAGGCTTTTTCCCATCCGGCTTGGGCATCCGGTATTTTTGAATCACTCAAGCCTGATGAGGCATAGTTGGGAATGTCGATACGCTGACTGAGTTGATGTTGAGCGGCCTGCATCATTCCACATTCTATGGCTCCACCACGGTATCCCATGGTTTTCATATCCGCTCTTGCCGGCAAAGCTCCATACAGAACAGCACCGCCCGGTGCGGTCAACTGATGGACGGTTATTCCTGCAAGCTCTTCGGCATGGGTTTGCAGAAGTGTACCTGCCATTGTCATTGGGGATGTTGAACCGCTCATGGGGGCGCTGGTTACTGTGGCCGGTATTCCAAGCCGTGCGGTTTGCTGCATATTTGCAACGCTTTGAGAGCAAAATTTTAACGGGCTTATAATGACACAGGCAGTGCTGGAAAATACCGGCTTTGCTCTTAAAATTTCGTCGCCTCCGACTACCATGGAAGCGATTTTAAATGCTTCTTTGATACCCGCGCTAGAGTGACATCCAAACATGATATGTTTTGTCGTACCCATCATAGCTGCGAACAATATATTGGGATCATAGCGTTCTCCAGGTATATCAAGCGGGGCCACCGCACTTTGATAAAAATGGATATTATCGAGTGTATCAACGAGTTTTGCTATGTGGTACTGATCTTTTAGAAGGGTTCCCCGCGCCTTGCCGGTTTCTATATCAAGGATATGGACGGTGGTGCCGCCTGTTCCGGCATAAACCCTGTCTTTACCGATAGAAAGATTGCTTTTTCCATCTCTGCTGTAAAGGGTGAATTCTCCGGGCGCTTTGTTTACCATTTTGATTACAAGGCCGCGGGGCATGAAAATTTTCCGGGCTTGCGAGTCAATCTGGCAACCTGCCTTATCAAGCATTTCAAGCGCTTCAAGGCCGTCTTCATATCCAATTCCGACCTGTTCAAGAATATCAAGCGCTTTTTGATGAATCATTTCAATTTCCTGATCCGTCAAAGGTTTGTAAATACCTCCTATGAGTCCGCCGGTAGTCATTATTTTCTCCTTTGTTCAATTTATTAATTATTCAATATCCAGCGCAGTTTCATTTGATTCTGAGCGTGGAGCAATCTGTATGTCCGTTTGTGAAAATGGTTCGCTCCGTTTGTGAAAATGGTTCGCATTGATGATAGCCTCGTAAATAATTTATTTGATTAATAGCATCTTGTCAAATTATAATTGATAGATTATCTTTCGGATTATGTGAAACAGACTCTGCATCTGCTGTCGGACAAAACGGTTTTTTTTATTGACATTAATTTAAGCTTGATATATCAGGCTTAAATTATATTTTGTTACCAAGCCAACGCAATTTCTACACAAATTATTTTGTCATTTCAATTAGTTATGAAAACAATCGGTAAAATTTGTCAATCAGCCTGTTTTTGTCAAGTGCTTAATTCAGTAATGGTTCGATAATTTTTATAATTTGGCAGATGAAGTTATAATTCTTTATAACAAAGCAAAAAAGAAGGAGAGCATTAAAATGCCATTGAAAACAAAATTGGAAGTTTTATCCAAAGAAGATTTTATCCGGGTTCATAACGCATCCTTGAAAATTCTAAAGGAATGCGGAGTGGTTTTTAAATGTCAGGAAGCCGTAGATATTTTCAAACATCACGGTGCCAAAGTTGACAGCGGGCGGGTTTATTTTTCCCCAAAAATGGTGGAACAGGCTTTGGAGCAAGCCCCTTCCACTTTTAAATGGCAAGCCCGAAACGATGCTCACTCTGTCACCATAGGGGAAGGTTTTGCCGTGCAGCCTAACGGCGGTCCTGTCGATATACAGGACATCGAAAAAGGGCGCCGGCCGGCGACACTTGCGGATTATGCCAATCTTCAGAAACTCTGCCAAGCCAGCGATGTAATCAGTATAGTAGGCTCAATTCCGGTGGAACCGCAAGACATCGATCCTGATCACAGACCCCTTCGTATTACCTACGAGATCCTGAAAAATACTGATAAACCGCTTATGAGTTACTGCTTGTATGGGCGTCAGATTCAGCCGATTTTTGACATGATCGAAATCGCTATGGGACAAAAAGGATTTCTTTCGGATCATTATACGGTGGGCGTGAGCGTGAATCCTTTAAGTCCGTTGAAATATGCCACGGATGCCACTGAAACCATGATTGAGTATGCCAAAAGAAATCAACCCGTTTTTATCCTATCGTGCATTTTAGCCGGTGTGACCGGTCCTGTCAGTTTATTCGGAACGACTGTTCAGCAAAATGCGGAATTTCTTGCAGGGCTGGTGCTGTTGCAATTAATAAACCCCGGAAACCCGGTAGTCTATTGTCCCGCCTCAACGGTCGCCAATATGAAAAATGCGAGTTATATCACGGGACCGCCGGAAGCGTTTCTGATCAATACCGCCAATTTGCAAATGGCGCTGGATTTCTACAAACTGCCCACACGGGTCATGTGCGGTATGACCGATTCAAAACGGGTTGATTATCAGGCCGGCTACGAAACCATGCAGAACCTGATGATGGGCATGCTTTCCGGAGCACATGTTATCCATGAATGTCTGGGGGTTTTGGATTCAATCATGTGCACTTCTTATGAAAAATTTGTTATTGATGAAGAATTATTAAGCCGGATAATGCGCATTTCCAAAGGGCTTGACACTTCGGATGAGGCCATGTCACTTGATGTTATCCGGGACGTAGCCAAAGGCGGCGAATATCTGACCCATGACAATACCTTTGAACACGTCAGAGATTTCTGGAATCCCATTCTTTCGACCTGGGATCCTTATGGGGTTTGGGAAAAAGAAGGTGCTGAAGATATATTGGTCAGAGCCAATAAGCGGTTCAAACAGATTTTGGCAAGCTGCCCGGATTCATTGATCGATCCGAATCTGGATAAAGAACTGAAAGACTTTGTCAGCAGGGCTGTAAAAACGTAACCTTTAATTTTTATCGAACCTTTGATTTACGTACTTTTACAGATTTGCAACGCAAAAATTATGCCAGAAATAATGAGAAGAATGTATAATTTGGCCTTTTTTACACCGTTATTATTACTCGTTACAATTCTCTTATGCTTGTCCGTATCA
>JAUCGF010000122.1 GCA_030378005.1 Desulfococcaceae bacterium HSG9
AACGTCATAAAGTGATATTTATTGATTTTGTTTGTTTAACCCATTATCGCGGTGCTAATAATGAATAAAAAATCTTCCCATGCAGAATCCACCTCAGCGGAGCAGGAAAAAATAAAAACATTTAATGTCGATGATCTTGCCGTATATCCGGCGCATGGCGTCGGTCGCATTACAGCCATTGAAGCCCGTGTAGTCGGCGGCGAGTCACATGATTTTTATATCATGGAAATACTTGAAAATGCTATGAAAATTATGATTCCGGTATGGAACGTCGAACAAGTGGGTTTACGAGATGTGATCGAAGCCGAAGAAATACCTAAAATATATAAAATTATGCAAGATCGTCAATTAGGTGTCAACGAGGGACAAACCTGGAATCGACGCTACCGTGAATATATGGAAAAATTAAAAACCGGTTCGCTCTATGATGTAGCAATTGTTTATAGGGACCTTTCGGTATTGAAGTTTACCAAAGACCTGTCTTTCGGAGAGCGTAAACTGTTTGATACGGCTCAGATTCTTTTGGTGAAAGAGCTGTCAACAGCTAAAAAAACGGATGAAGACACCGTACTCTCCGAGATCGAATCTTTCTTCATTGAAGAAGATATATCCGATGAATAAGTTATGCCGATAACCGCTATCCATTAAAATAGAGGGATTGAAAAAAACAGGGATTGAAAAAACAACTCGTCCAACCCGCTGAAGCCGGTATGCGTTTGGATACTTTTATCGCCAGCCATTTCCCTGCCAATAGCCGCTCTCAAGCTTGCAAGTCTATCCGCCACGGCATGATCAAAGTGAACGGAAACACTGCCAAACCCGCTTATCGGGTATCCGCCGGCGAAACAATTCAAGGGTCGATTCTTCCTGCCAAACAAATCAGAATCGAACCCGAAGCGATGGCACTTCTTACACTTTACGAAGATAGTGATATTATCGTTATCAACAAACAACCGGGGATAGTGATTCATCCGGCTGTAGGACATTATAGCGGCACCCTTGTAAACGGGCTGTTATACTGTTACCCTGAAATTAAAAACGTTGGTGATGATTTGCGCCCCGGAATCGTACATCGTCTTGATAAAGACACATCCGGAGTTATTGTCGTAGCTCGAAATGAAGCATCCCTGGAAGTGCTTGCCGGACAGTTTAAACAACGCAAAGTTAAAAAAGAATATCTCGCACTTGTTTACGGGGAACCGCAAGTCGAATCAGGCACGATTAAACTGCCGATTGGCCGTCATCCGTCAAATCGCAAAAAAATGTCAACGCGAAGCAAGCCCCCAAAAAAAAATCAAATTATGAGTCGAATCAGGCCGGCGGAAACACACTGGCAGGTAGTTGAAAGATTCCACGGCGCATCATTTTTGCGGCTTGATTTAAAAACCGGCCGCACTCACCAAGCCCGCGTCCACTGCGCGGCGATTCATCACCCCGTCATCGCTGATACTGTTTACGGAAAAACAAAACTAAAGGAAAGATTGTTAAAAGACAAGCGGTCAGACGACGATTCAAAACACGTTTTACGATTAACATCAAGGCAAATGCTACATGCAAGGCGAATATCTTTTACTCATCCCCAAACAAAAAAAAATGTAACATTTGAATGCCCGCTGCCTGAAGACATGCGTAAATTGTTAACTGTGCTGAAAGCGAATGCTGAAAGATAAAAAAACAGATTTTACTATGTGGAATGTACGAAACATGGTATCAGTAGATTGAAAAAGGAGTGCTGAACTTACAGTTTAGCACTGTCTGATTTTTATAAGGAATTAGAATCGTTACAAGTTGAAGTTGTCATTTCATAATCATAATCTTAATCAAAATAATTAAGAATTCAAAATCACATTACAAATCAGGAAATCAGTCATGATTCCTAAACAGGAGGCGCGAATGATCAACCAAGCCAGAGCAGTAATAATTGGTGGCGGAATCACAGGGTGTAGTGTTCTTTATCATCTGGCAAAAGCGGGATGGAAAGATGTTGTGCTGTTAGAAAAGGGGGAGCTGACCAGCGGTGCCACTTGCCATGCTGCCGGTATGCTGACCCGGTTCAACACATCTCCCACTATTATGCGTATGCGAAAATACAGTGCGCAGTTATACAGCGAACTAAACGCTTATGAAAAGGTGGGCAGTGTCAATATTGCCGGCAGCCCGGAGATGCTCAAGACGTTGAAACGGAATGTAAGCCGGGCCAGGGGCATCGGACTTGAAGTGGGTATCATCTCACCCGAAGAAACCCTGAAATTGATTCCTTGGGCCAGTCCGGAAAATATTTACGGCGCTGTGCATATCCCGGGGGACGGCCATATAGATCCTCACGGTGCCACTTATGCCGTAGCTAAAGCCGCAACGACTCTTGGCGCTGAGATTCATACAAAAACACGAGTGACGGGTATTGAGGTGTCTGACAACAGTGAAGTCACCTGTGTCAAAACCGATAAAGGTGATATTCGATGTGAGATTGTCATCAACGCGGCCGGGATATGGACTGCTCAAGTAGCGGCTATGGTCGGCGCCAGAGTTCCCTGCACGCCCGTAGTTCACCAACATATCGCAATGGAACCCGTTGCCGGACATGAAGTGCCGGGAGACAGTCCGACATTCAGGGATTATGAATATCTCGTTTACGGGCGTCCTGAAAGCGGTGGTTATCTCGTGGGGGGATGGGAATTGAATCCGCCGGTGCGTTGGATTGACGGTGTGCCGTGGGACCACGAATCATCAGATGTTCCCAATGACTTTGACCGGTTCGCCCCCATGTTGGAAGATACCATCAAGCGGTTCCCTTTTCTGGCTGATTCGGGTGTCATCAATCTTGTGGCTCACCCGGATGCTTTTACACCGGACAACGGCCCGTTGCTGGGTCCATGGCCGGGAGTCAGGGGATTTTGGTTCGCAGGCGCATCGTGTATGCACGGTTTTGGTGGCGGGGGCGGTTTCGGCAAGATATTGTCCGAGTGGATCACCACAGGGCAAACCGAGTGGGATGTCCATGCGTTCAGGGCATGGCGTTTCAGCCGTAATTATTCAGACCCCTATTACGCCGCCGAATGCGCACGGGAATGTTACAAATATTACTACCACACCCATTATCCCCATGATGAAAGCAATGTCATGCGGCCGCGGCGAGTCAGCGCCTTACACCACCGCTTGCAGGATTTAGGGGCGGTTTTCGGTGCAAAAAACGGCTGGGAACGGGTTAATTATTTTGAACCAGGCAAACCGTGGCGCAGGGCCGCAGAGGAACAGCGTGAATGGGGAGGGTGGCTCAAACCGCTCTATTTTGAAACTGTCGCACGGGAAACCGAGGCGGTGCGTAAACGTGCCGGTATATTTGACATGTCCTCTTTCGGGAAAATTGAACTAAAAGGGCCGGGCGCTTTGCCGCTGATTCAACGAATCACTGCCAACGATATTGACCGTCCGTCCGGTTCCGTAACTTACACCCAGTTTCTCAATAAACTGGGGGGGATTGTCGGAGATGTGGTGGTGACCCGTTTGGAAGCGGAGCTGTTTCGTATCATCACCGGCTCCGGTTCGATAGATTCCGATCTGGGCCATATCCGCCTTTACCAACAAACCGGCGATCCCGAAGTTATCATCACCAATGTAACCGATGATGATGCGGTGATCGGTCTATGGGGTCCTTGCGCTCGGAACATACTCCAGGCCGTAACCGATACGGATGTTTCAAACCACAATTTTCCCTATATGACCGCAAAATATGTTGATGTCAACGGAATCAAGGTATTGGCACAACGGGTTACTTATGTGGGTGAGTCAGGTTGGGAACTCTACGTTTCGTCAACTGATGCCATTTTTGTCTGGGACAAGATATGGGCTGCCGGCGAGGAATTTAAAATAGCGGCCTGCGGTTACAAAGCCATTGATTCATTGCGCCTTGAAAAAGGATTCCTGGCCTTTGGAAGCGACATCACACCTCTTGACAACCCCTACGAGGCACGCCTTGGATTTTGCGTGAGAACCGGTGCCGATACCTCTTTTATAGGAAAAGATGCCATCATTAAAATAAAAGAGGAGGGCGTCGGGCGACGCCTTTGCACTCTGGTTATCGGAGATGTGGATTATCTGACTCTGTACGGCGGAGAAGCGGTCGTAAAAAAAGGACAAGTCGTCAGCCGCTTACGAAGCGCCGGCTACGGACATCATGTCAGGAAAAACATCGGATATGCCTACCTGCCTCTGGAACTGGCTGAACAAGGCACAAAATTTGAAATCGAAATATTCGGAGAGATGATCGCGGCAGAGGTCGCACCAAACGTTCTTTATGATCCGGATGGTGAAGCCATAAGGCGTTAACCGGTATCAACGTAAACATGAATTATTTCGACCTGTGAGGATAAAAGGGTGGGGCGCTACGCTTGCACCCACCCGAAATAAATTTTTAACCGCGCAGGTCAATTTTTTAAATATTTTTTAGAAAAAGGAAAATTCTCATGCAAGATAGTGCGCAGGTTGTAATTATCGGAGGCGGTATCATTGGATGCAGTACGGCCTACCATTTGACCAAAATGGGATGGAAAGATGTTGTGATTCTCGAAAAAGGAGAATTGACCAGCGGTTCCACCTGGCATGCGGCCGGGCTTGTGGGGCAGTTGCGCAGTGAACGCAACATTACCCGAATGCTGCAATACAGCGTCAGCCTCTATGAAGAACTTGAGGCCGAAACCGGATTGACCACCGGGTGGAAAAAAAGCGGCTGCCTTCATCTCGCCAGCACAAAAGAGCGGATGTACGAGCTGAAAAAAGGGGCCACCACGGCACGTAGTTTCGGGCTGGAGATGAACATCATCTCGCCTGAAGAAGCCTATAACCTTTGCCCGATTATCACCATTGACGACATCATCGGCGCGGCGTTTATGCCAACTGACGGCCAGGCCGATCCCGCCGGAATCACTCAGGCAATGGCCAAGGGCGCGCGCAACCGGGGCGCGAAAGTTTATGAACAAACATTAGTGACCGGCTTTGAATTCGATAAAAAACGGGTGACAGCTGTAAAAACTGACAAAGGCGCAATAAAGTGTGAAATCGTGGTTAGCTGTACGGGAATGTGGGGCTATCAGGTGGGGGAAATGCTCGGCGTCAACACACCTTTGGTTCCTTTCCAGCATCAATTTCTCGTTACCGATGAAATCGAGGGGATACCGCCGAATCTGCCAACTATTCGCGACAAAGACAGCCTGCTTTATTATAAGGACGAAGTCGGCGGTCTGGTCATGGGCGGTTACGAACGCAACGGGATTCCGTGGGCAGTTGACGGGGTGGATAATGCTTTCATATCCCAGCTCCTTGAATCCGATTTCGATCATTTCCAATCACTGGCAGACCCGGCTATGAAACGGACACCATGTCTCCAGGAAGCCGGAATCGCTCGCTTAGTCAACGGCCCGGAAGCATTCACCCCGGACGGTGACGCCATCATGGGGCCGGCTCCCGAACTCGACAACTGTTTTGTGGCCGCAGGATTCAACGCATTCGGCATCGCTGCCGGCGGAGGTGCCGGACGGATGATGGCTGAATGGATTATTGAGGGCGAGCCGAGCCTCGACTTATGGCCGCTTGATATCCGCAGATTCGGCAGGTATCACCATAGCCGAAAATACAATGTGGCAAGAACCGAAGAAATTTACGGCAAACATTATACCATTCATTGGCCCCATGAAGAGCATGATTCCGCACGCGGGGTGAGACGCAGTCCTCTCTATTACCAGCTCAAAGAGAAAGGCGCGGTGTATGGGGCTAAATACGGATGGGAACGGGCGAACTGGTTCGCACCCCAAGGCGTTGAACCCAAGGACGATTTGACCTTTGGTACTCCGAACTGGTTTGAATATGTGGCGGCTGAACACAAAAACGCGCGCGAAAATGTGGTACTCATCGATCAGACCTCTTTCTGCAAATTCGAGGTGGAAGGCCCCGGCGCTCTCGAATTTTTGAACCGGCTCTGCGCCAATCAGATCGACCAGCCTGTTGGAAAAGTGATTTACACTCAGATGTGTAATGACCGCGGCACTATTGAGTGCGATATGACTGTCGGCCGGCTTGCCGAAAACAAATTTTTACTCGTTGTCGGCACCGCCTTTGGCCTGCGCGTCTCGTGGTGGATCGAAAACCATAAACCCTCGGATAGCGCGTTTTCATTCAGAGAAGTGACTTCGGCTTATGCGGTTATCAATGTCATCGGGCCGAAATCGCGGGCACTTTTGGAAAAAACGACTGATGCCGACCTGAGTAACAGCGCCTTTTCTTTTGGAACGTGCAAAGCGTTTACCGTAGGATATGCGCCGGTCATCTCTTTTCGGGTGACATACATCGGAGAACTCGGTTACGAGCTGTATATCCCCGCCGAATTTGCCGGTCATGTATATGACACCCTCTGGAAAGCCGGTCAGGACCTGGGCGTCAAAAATGCCGGATACCGCACCATCGCATCCACCCATCTGGAAAAAGGATACGCCGATTGGGGTTCCGAACTCACTCCCGAATATACGCCGTTTGATGTCGGACTGGGATTCTGTGTGGCCCTTGAAAAAGATGATTTTATCGGAAAAGAAGCATTGGCAAAAATAAAGGCCCAAGGTGCCTTATGGAAACTGTGTTCCTTTACCATTGATGCTGAAAAGCCGCTCATGCTCCAGGGAAGCGCTCCGATCATTCTAAACGGAGAAGTCATCGGAGTCACCACCAGCGCGGGTTACGGCCATACCATCGGTAAAAATATCTGCTACGGTTATATTCCGGTAGAAAGCTCCGATATTAGGGACGGATTTGAAATCGAATCGTACAATGAGCGCTATCCGGCAACAATCCAACCGAATCGTGTCCTTTACGATCCGAAGCGAAAGAAAATACTGGCGTGATAGAATTCGGCTGTCACTGACTCAGATCGGAGTCGAATCGCTTCCGTGAAACATGATGCGTGAAACGTGAATTCACGCATCACGTTTCAAAAATCACAATTGGGGGGATTTTGTCCCTGATCCTAATAAACCAAACAGGAGGAATCAAAATGGCTAAAAAAAACGCCGGAAAGCCCGGTAAAACAGCACAAGAAAAGAATGACAGCTTCCCCATTGTCGGTATTGGCGCATCTGCGGGCGGATTGGAGGCGCTTGAAGCTTTTTTTTCGCATACGCCTTCGGACAGCGGCATCGCGTTTGTCATCATCCAACATCTCAGCCCCAAGCACAAAAGCATTATGGGCTCGCTTCTTTCCAAATATACGGAAATGGAGGTGCTGGACCAGAAAGACGGCATGAAAATCCAACCTGACAAGGTGTATCTTAACCCGCCGAATAAAAATGTGGTGATCATCAACGGCACGCTCCAATTGATGACGCCCGTCAAAACGGGCAGCGTCAATCTGCCCATCGATTTCTTTTTCAGGTCAATGGCTGATGACCTGGGTGAAAAGGCCATCTGCATTATTCTTTCCGGAACGGCCACGGACGGCACCCTGGGGATAAGGGCGATCAAAGGGGAAGGCGGCTTGGCCATGGTTCAGTCTCCGGATTCGGCCAAATACGACGGCATGCCCCGAAGCGCCATTGCCACGGGAATCGTGGATTTCATCCGACCGGTTGAAAGGCTTCCGGGAGAACTCCTCAAATTCGTAAGGGCTCCCTATATCGACACCCCCAAGGCAATCAGGATTACGGATGACCAATTTTCAAATTTCGTTCAGAAAGTATTTGTCTTGATTCGGAGAGCCACCGGGCATGATCTTTCCAATTACAAACAGACGACTATTCGCCGGCGAATCGAGCGGCGTTTGGCTGTTCACCAGATCGACAAAGTTTCACATTATGTCAAATATCTCCAGGAAACCCCGTCTGAAGTGGATATGCTTTTCAAGGATATGCTCATCGGGGTGACCAATTTTTTCAGGGACCCTGAAGCCTTCAAAATTTTAAAAAACCAGGTACTCCCGGCAATGATCAAAACGCACTCGCCTGAAAGCGCAATCCGCATCTGGAGCATGGGATGTTCCACCGGTGAAGAGGCCTATTCTTTGGCAATCCTCTTTTCAGAGGTCATGGATATGCTGAAACTGCATTTTAATATTCAGGTTTTTGCCAGCGACATAGACGCTCAGGCCATCGATCATGCCAGACAGGGTGTTTATCCGGACAGTATTGCCGCGGATGTGTCCCAAGAAAGGCTCAATAAATATTTTGTAAAGGAGAAAAATACCTACAAGGTCAAAAAACAGATCAGGGAGATGATCATCTTTGCCGTTCAAAGCGTGATTAAAGACCCGCCGTTTTCCAAAATTAATCTGGTAAGCTGCCGGAACTTGCTGATCTATATGGATGGAGATTTGCAAAAAAAGGTCATCCCCCTGTGCCATTACACGTTGAACCCGGAAGGAATCCTGTTTTTGGGCACGTCTGAAAGCATTGGCGAGTTTACCGACCATTTCCACCCTGTTGATAGCAAATGGAAGATTTTCAAACGTAAAGATGTCTATATGGAAAAACCGGTAGATTACCCCTCTATGCCTTTCTACCACGGGGCCGGAGCGTCGAGCGCCCATAACCAAAAGCAGACTGCCGAGACGGACATCCATCAAATCGCGGAAAGAGTGATTCTTGACAGCTACGCCCCTCCGGGTGTTCTGGTCAATGAAAAATATGAGATTGTGCATTTTATGGGTAAAACAGACAAGTACCTGGAGACCCCTGTGGGCAAAGCGAACTTTAATATCTTACAGATGGCCCGCGAAGGATTGCGGTTTAAACTGACCACAGCGCTCCACAACGCGGTGAGGCAAAAAAAGACAACTGTGAATGAAGGCCTGCGAATCAAATATAATGGCAGCTTTCGAATCATCGATCTGACGGTCAGGCCAATTGTGGAAATAAACCTTCCGCATAATTTTATGCTTGTGCTGTTTGATGATAAAACGCCTCCTGAAAAATTTTCCAAGTCAAAAGGGGAACTGTCAGAAAATGATAGAGACCCGGTGGTCACCAGCCTTGAAAAGGAGTTGGAATCCACCAAAGAACACCTCCAGACCACCATTGAAGAGCTGGAAACTTCCAACGAAGAACTCAAATCCAACAATGAAGAGCTGCAATCCGTGAATGAAGAGTTGCAGAGTACCAACGAAGAGCTGGAAACATCCAAAGAGGAACTGCAATCCACCAATGAGGAGCTGATCACAGTCAACTCCGAACTCCAGAACAAAGTGGATGAACTGTCCGAGGTCAACAATGACATCAACAACCTTCTGGCAAGCACCGATATCGGGACAATTTTCCTGGGCACTGACCTTTGTATCAAGCGCTTTACCCCGGCCATGACCAATATCTTCAATTTGATACCAACGGATATGGGGCGGCCCATCAGTGACATCACATCAAAAATCCGATATAAAAATTTAACAAAAGATGGCGATGAAGTACTTAAAACACTGGCTCATAAAGAAGTGGAGGTGCAGGACAATAAAGGCTCCTGGTATGCCATGCGGATATCGCCCTATCGGACAACGGAATATATGATTGACGGTATTGTGATTACCTTTATCGATATAAACAAAATTAAGAATGCGGAAGAGTCGCTGCATGTTTCGGAAGAACGATTCCGCAGTATTTTCGAGCAAACATCAGAATCAATTGCGCTGATAAAACCTGCTACAGGCGCGTTTATTGAATTTAACGAAAAGGCGCACATGACTCTCGGTTACACCCTCAAGGAATTCGCCAAGCTCAAAATATTCGACTTGGAGGCCGACAGGGCTTCCAAAGAGATGACGAAACATTTCAAGGCCGTGCTTGATAAGGGCGATGAGGTCTTGGAAACCCGACAGAAAACAAAGACCGGTGAAATTTTGAATACCCAGATCAGTTCAAAGGCCGTTGTCATTCATGGCGAGAAAATGATTCAGAGTATATGGTGGCGGTATTGATGTGGAAAATTTCTCGCAAAGACGCCAAGGCGTTAAGACTGAAGACTTTGCCAATATGCATCGGGCGATCAGGCAACTTTTGGGCGGAAAGTGAAGCTCTCTCACAAAGCCCTGAAAGGGAAAGATGAACACACCTTGGTTTTGATAGCGTAGCGCATTTGCGAGAATCAATTCAAATTAAAAGCTTTAAAGGAGGAAAACGATGAAAAAAGATCAGGCCACTCACGACAAGCTGAAATTACGTAAACGGGCTGAAGATGAGCTGCAAGGAGAACCGGAAGACATCTCCGACATGTCTGAAGAAGAAATGCGGCATCATATTCAAGAACTGCGTATTCACCAAATAGAACTTGATATGCAAAATGAGGAACTGCTCCGGGCTCAACTGGAACTGGAAGCGGCGCGAGACAAATATTCCGATCTCTATGATTTTGCTCCTGTGGGTTATTTTACGATTAGCGCCAAGGGAATGATCCTGGAGGCAAACCTCACCGGTGCTGATATGTTAGGCGTTACAAGAGGGGTATTGATAGGCAGCCCTTTCTCTACATTCATCAAAAGGGATGACCAGGACATTTACTACAATCGTCGCATGAAGCTAATTGAAACTAAAAGCAAGCAAATTTTGGTCATGAGGCTTGTGAAAAAAGACGGGTCTCAATTCCATGTGAGAATCGAATGCACACCGGTATTGGATGAGGCGGGGAATTTTCACCATATTCGAGCTGTTGTAAGCGATATAAGTGATTGGAAGCGGGCTGAGGAAGAAAAGGCCCGAATTGAAACCCATCTCAAACAAGCCCAAAAAATGGAAGCCATAGCCTCGCTTGCCGGGGGTGTCGCCCATCAGTTTAACAATTCCTTGACTCCGGTCATAGGATACCTTGATTTACTTGTAATGGAATATCCGGACGATGAAAAGATAAATAACTATGCTGAACAAATGCGGGATTCCGCTAACTGGATGGCCAGTTTAACCGATCAATTGTTAGCTTATGCCAGGGGAGGGAATTATCAGGTCCAAATCGTGTCATTGAGTGATTTCGTGAAAGATACATTACCTTTGATTGAACATACACTTAAACCTTCTATCTCCGTAGAGACCGATTTTCCCCGTAATATTTTCAATGTAAAGGCTGACCTGCCACAGATGCAGATGGCACTCTCCGCCATATTGTCCAATGGGTCAGAGGCAATTGAAGGCCGAGGCCGTATCCGGATTACATGTCAAAACGAGATCATAACCGATGAAAAGGCCAAGTATCTTCAAGGTCTCAAGCCCGGTATTTATGTTAAACTGCAAATAGAAGATGACGGCATGGGCATGGATGAAAAAACAAAAAGCCGGATATTTGAACCCTTTTTCACCACCAAGTTTCTGGGTCGCGGGCTTGGTATGGCCGCGGCTTACGGTATTATCCGAAACCATGATGGACAGATTTCAGTTGACTCTGAATCAGGCCAAGGAACGACTGTGCAAATTTATCTTCCCGCAACGGAAAAGAAGGCAAAAGAACCGAAGTAAAAATATCAGAGAAGCAGTATTGTTTAACCCCGATTTAGGCTCAATAGAAACCCTCTTCGTTCGTTCGGCCTTTTACGGAATAAATGCGATATAATTTTTTTATTTTGAATATATATCTGAATTTATAATAAAATTTATATGTTGTAAGCATGTTTTAATTCAAATCGAAGAATTATAAAAACATGGTAGCACAAAATTTGCTATCATTACGAGCGAACGCAGGTTTTGCTTCAGGCAACATAACGGTCAGAGAAACGTTTACGGCGACTTGACAACTGATAGCGTATATGTTAAAGGCGGTTCCATGAACGTTATCACTTGCCAAAGTGATGAAACAAAGCGTTCCCGTATTAAAATCTAATAAGGAAGGAGGTGTGAAATCAAGTTCGTTACGAAAACACAATGTAAGCGATGAAATGAAACTATATTTAAAAAGGAGGGAAGCTATCGATGGTTGAACACAAGTATGAGCCAACCAAATGGAACGAAATGAAAGCGCCTGTTATTGGCGGAAGAGAAACTTATCAAGCCAAGAGTTGGAATCCACCCAAGGAGAAATGGGGGACTTTCACCGAAGAAGGGCCGGCCAAAGTATGGTTTGCCGAGGCCAATGCTACCAATTGGACAGAGTCGATGATCTGCAAGGCAAAGGACCTTTTTTATGAAGCCAAGCTTAATGAGTGTTTTGATAAAGGGGATGAAGTCGCCATTAAAATTCACTACGGTGAATATAACCGCACGGCTATCCTGCGTCCGGAATACATTGCCGCTATTGTCGAAGAAGTGAAGGCCTGTGGCGGACACCCCTATGTTGTCAATGACACGACACTCTCTTATCACACCCATAATAATATGGCCTATTCCCAGTATCAGATGGAAGGTGCCATTCGTCACGGTTATACAGACGCCACTTTCGGATGTCCGGTGCTGATCGCTGACGGCTATTCCGGTGAAGATGACTATCGTGTGGAAATGCCCGAAGGGCTTATCCTTAAAGAGACGTTTATCGGTCGCGCCGTAGCCGAAGCCGACGCGATGATCGTACTGGCTCACGCCAGGGGACACTCGATCACCATGTACGGCGGCATATTAAAACAAATTGGAATCGGTTGTCAGTCCAAGCGGGGTAAATATATCACCCATCTGGCCCACTGGGGAGATCCACATGATGCTATTGGCTGGCCTAAATTTACAGATCAGTGCCCCGGCAAGGCATGTAAATTCCATCAGATGTGTGATGATTCCTGTCCGAGAGGCGCCCATCATGTAACCGAACATGGCAAAGTCTGGAATCCTGAACTTTGTCGTTTATGTTACTCCTGTCAGGTGACTTGCATCTTCTCCGGTATGACCGGCGTCACCTTTGAGGAAAATTACTTTCCAAATGCTATGATCGCCCATGCCGATGCCGCTCTGGGAGCGCTGAAATGTTTTGAACGCGGTAAAGTGGGCTACATTAATTGTGCTATTGACGTCGTGCCCGAATGTGACTGCTTTCCATGGGCCGGTTTGGCGGTTTGCCCGGATGTAGGTCTGTTTGCGAGTAAAGACCTGATTGCCAACGAAATGGCCACTCTTGATGCCATTGATAATATGCCCATCAACCCCGGCTCCGTTGCGGATGAAAAGGGATTGAAACCCGGTGATGATAAATTCCGTGAAATTAACGGATTCAGCCCGCGTATCACTATGGCGGCGGGTGAAAAAATCGGTCTGGGTACAATGGAATATGAACTGATCAATTACGAACCTGTCCTGACCCCGGAAAATGCGGCTAAATGGCAAGTTCGTCCGAACAAACCTGTTACAATGCGCCTGCGGGAGACTTTCCACAGACATGATCTTGCTACGGAAGTTATGCCGTTCAACCGCTCTGAATATAACAAAGAGTGGGTTTGGAATGAATGGAAAAAATACGATCCGTTCAAAGGCGAAACACCAGAATAATTTAATGTAAACGACAAGGAGAGGCTGGGCATTCCAGCTCTCCTTGTTCTTATCCATCGCTTAAAATAGATTTATGAGCCTGTTTGGAAAGTCGTGATCGCAGCGAAAAAGCGTGAGGGCGAGGGAAAATTTGCACAAATTTTAAGGTAATAGTTGTTCTATTGCCATCAAATTTGCGTAAATTTACACCGTTCTCAGGCTTTTGCAGCCGATTTAAGACTTTTCAAACAGGCTCTAAGAAAGGCAGCCATACATGAGCGGCATAGTTTGGATAGATGCTGAAAATATGACCGTTGACAATACCGTACTGCATAAACTCACGGAGCTTATTCACAAATCGGATGCGATTTCAGGGCTTTCTGAGGGTATGCGCGTGGCGTTAAAAGTGAATACGTCCGAAGAAGGTTACGAATATGGCCTTCGTCCCAGTTTTATTAAGGTTGTTGCCGAAATCGTAAATGACGTAAGTGTAAAGCGTTCCGTTGTCTGCGATGGACAAAAGCTGGTGGATTATTGGAAACAGCTTAAAGGCAACACCTTTTTGGCAACTGCAAGTGTCAAGGGATACTCAAGTGAAACCCTGGGCGGACATTTTGTCATTAACGGCGGTTTCAGCGGCGATGAAGGAGACCTTTTTCCTTGCGGACACGCCAATTCAGAAGTCGGCGGCGTGGAAGTCGGTACGGCGGTTTGCCGCAGCGATGCTTTATGGGTGCTTTCCCATGTAACGCTGCATCCCCTTTTTGGTTTAAGCGGCGCTTTGTTGAATGGCGGTTTTGAATGCTTGTCCGGCCGCGCTCGAACACGGTTGCTGCGAGGGGCCAATCCTTACATATTCAACGGCCAGTGTCCTCGTGAACAAGACGTGCACGAATTTCAACACCGGGCGCTGGAGAGTCATCTCGGTGTAAGCGCATCTGTACAGGGGCGCGTATTCTATATCAACTACCTGTGGGATATTACACCACAGCCTGAATATTATCCTTATAGCGCTCAACCTGTGAGTGCCAATCTGGGTTTTATGGCTTCCCATGACCCTGTCGCTTTAGATGCTGCGACATTTTCTCTGCTCGCGGAACAAAGCGCAAAATGTGATATGGTGAAAAATATAGATTTTGACGCAGTGTTAAAAGAAGCGGAAAATTTGAAAATAGGCCATATCAATCAAACTGTTGTGCGCTCGTCCTGAAAGATAAGCGCACACTTGACCCCTTTCTCGATTGAGGAGATCAGAATGGATCTGAATCGCAATGATTTTATCAAAAAACAAAAAGATCAACTTGTAAACAAAGGCGCTATTGCGGATGCGCTGAAACATGTGAAATATAAAATTGCCATCCTTTCCGGCAAAGGCGGAGTCGGTAAAACCGCTGCCACCATAAATCTTGCCGCAGCGCTGAAAAACAAAAATTTTACGGTAGGTGTTTTCGATGCTGATCTCCATGGTCCCAGCATCCCTAAAATGCTGGGAATTAAACAAGAAGCTAAACTCAATGGCGGATTCTGGCTTGATCCCGTAGTTACGGATGCAGGCATCAAAGCGCTTTCCGTCGCTCTTTTCTGGCCTGGCGATATGACGCCTATTATGTGGCGAGGACAAACCAAAAGCCGTACAATCCGTCAACTTTTGTCGGCCGCCAAATGGGGCGGACTTGATTTTCTTTTAGTTGACCTTCCCCCAGGCACCGGCGATGAGCCTATCGCCATTTTAAAATCGATCCCGGATCTGGATGGCGTCATTATTGTAACAACACCCCAGGAGGTTTCTACCCTGGTCTGTTCCAAAGCAATCAACGCCGCTCGCACTTTAGGAGCTGATATTATCGGCCTTATCGAAAATATGAGCGCTTACAGTTGCCGATGCTGTCAGGACACAGTGCATCTTTTCGGTAAAGACAAAGGCAAACAATTGGCGCGTATGATGGATATTCCTTTTCTTGGATCAATCCCCATCGACCCTCTTTTCTCTGAGGCTGCTGACAGCGGCGTTCCCATCGTCAACTTACACCCTGAGAGTACGACTGCCAAGTCATTTGTTGACCTTGCCCAAAATTTAAGTGAGAGCTTGCCGCCTAAAGAAGTTCCTGATGCGCCGCCGGAGGAAAGCCATTCATGCCCCGGAGCAGGGCATCATCATGATAAAACCGGTTGCAGCCACAATCATCATGATGAAACTGGTTGTAGCCATAACCATCACGCCCACTGAATATAAAAAATTTACTGCTCGGAATGATTTGATTTGGGGCTGCCCGAGTCAGTTGATATAAATAATTGTTATAAAAAGGAGAACTATAATGAGCGACGAAAAAATGGGTACCCATTATGTAAGGGAAATTTGCCAAATTTTTAAAGAAATTGAAGAAAAATCAAAATTTTCGGATACCGGTGCCAAACTGGCTGCGTTGGCCGATGAACTCTTGCCACTGGCCAAAAAACTCTATTTTAAAACTCAGAAAGGCACTGAAGATATGCAGGAATTAACATCACAAGCCGGAGAGCTTGCAAGTAAAATAGAGGCATGTCAAACAGAGCAGGAAGCTGAGGCGGTTTGTCAGCCTTATTTTGATATGCTTCGAAAAACTATCAAGCATGTTAAAACAATGAAAGTTCGGATGACTTAATGGAGCAAACTATGGGCTTAAACAGTAGTGACCGGGAAATGATTCAGGATATTACCAGCATGGGAATGCGCGCAGCGGTGTTATTAAAAGGCGTGATATTGAGAAAAGTAGATCGCAATACGCTTGAATGGGGCCTGCAAGAACTGGCCCCCGCAGACCTTATGGGCAAATATTGCTCGCTTCTGACGAACCGGTCGGAGTACGTAAGCCTTCTCAACACACTCTTCCTGGTTTACACCCTGGAAGGCCAGTTGGATTACCAGATCAGCGAATATGGTATGGATTCCCTGAAAGATGACCTTCAGGAGATTAATTTCAGCTTGCAACAAATCGGAGATGTGTTTGATCTGGCTCAATTGAAGCAAGTAATTTGAAAATTTTTTCTTGAAAACTGATAAGGAGTGAGAAAATGAAACTGGAAGGAAAAAAAGCCCTCATTACTGGCGGCGCAAGGGGCAACGGATTTGCCATCGCCAAAAGCCTGGCCAAAGAGGGCGCGGATATCGCTATTGCCGATATTTGTGAAAATATGAATACGATCCCATACAAGATGTCCACCCCGCAAACCATGGAAAAAGCCGTAGCGGATATCGAAACCCTGGGACGACAAGCCCTGGGAATCAAATGCGACGTGCGCAAGTCAGCCGATGTCAAAGCAATGGTTGAACAAGTCATGGACGCTTTTGGCAAAATTGATATTCTGATTAATAATGCCGGCAATTCATCCATGCAGGCCATTGCTGAAATGGATGAAGAAACCTGGGATGAAGTCTTGGACACCCACCTGAAAGGCACCTTTTTATGCTGCCGCTACGTCCTTCCGCACATGATCGCGCAGCACAGCGGCAATGTTGTCAGTATTTCATCCGTAGGCGGACAGCGCGGTTTCGGCATGGGCGGCCATTACTGCGCCGCCAAGCACGGCATCATCGGCCTGAATAAATCCCTGTGCATGGAGGTTGCCGATCACAACATCAGAACCAACGTAGTGTGTCCCGGAACCGTTTGGACCGACATGATGCAAGGCATTGCCGAATATTTCGGCATGGATGAGGAAGAAGGCAAAGAACAATTTTTCGCCGGCCATCTTATCAAAGAGCCGGAGATCACCCCGGAAGATATTGCCCGGGCGGTGCTGTGGTTGGTCAGTGACGACGCTCGCTGCATTACCGGCAATATGATTACCGTTGATGGCGGTTGGACGGCTCAGGCCGCTTAAATATTCTGTCGGGTTACGCTTGCTAACGTAATTATCCTGTCGGGTTACGCTCTGCTAACCCGACCTACTTTTATAAGGAGGTGATATTTAACATGATTGACAAAGAAATTATTAACACTGACAAAAGCGCTGATAACTCTGATGTTAAAGAGGATCGGGAAACAACGCCCCCCTGGCTTGTGGAAGAAATCCAGATTGAAGAGCTTGCGGTGGACGGTATTTGCGGCATCTACTGATTGTGGTTACCGCTTGGCTATGTAGAGCGGAAAGCCGTTCCGCTCAGGCATGAGTTAACGTGGGGCAGCTTCCCGCGATATATTCTCACGCGTGGTTGCAACCAAAAACTTTATTTTAACCAAGTGTGCAAAGGTTTTCATGGAATCAGAGACAGTTTACACTTTGGCTGAAGGTGTACAGGTTCGCGAGGAAGTTTTCGGACTGCTCTTTTATGATTACCGGGGGCCGAAACTCTATTTTGCGCCTACCCGGCAATTGATCGGTAGCGGTTTTTTCGACGGCCATCAAAGTATGCGGCAACTAATCGAAACTGTTATTGCCGAACATGGCTGGCCACGGCGTCAGCTCGAAGAGCAACTCGGCCGGATTTTCAAAATGCTCAAACAAAAGGGCCTTATCCATGAGCAATCAATATGTTGAGATGGGCCTCACGGCTCCGGTAAATGTTACGTGGGAAGTTACTTATGCCTGCAATTTAACATGTATCCATTGTCTTTCCGATTCCGGGACGAAAAAAAACAGCGAACTGACCACCGCCGCAAGCCAGTGCGTGATCGACACTCTGGCCGAGCAGAAAGTATTCCAATTTAATATCGGCGGCGGTGAGCCGTTTATGCGGCCTGATTTTCTTGATCTCATGGATTATGCCCACACCAAGGGCATGGTCACCTGCATCAGCACCAACGGAACATTGATTGATGAAGAGATAGCCCGCCGCCTTGACCATAAACAGGTCTATATCCAGGTGAGTCTGGATGGCGCCACCCCTGAATCCAATGATGCTATTCGGGGCAAAGGAAGTTACAAAAAAGTAATCAAAGCATTGGAATGCATGAAAAAACGGGATATTGAGGTAAGTGTCAATACCGTATTAACACGCCTCAGCTATCCTCAATTGGACGATCTTGTCAAATTGGCCGGTGATTTCGGCGCAAAACTCCGAGTGTCGCGCTTTCGGCCATCAGGAAGAGGCAAAGCATCCTGGAATGAACTGAATGTTTCCAAACAGCAGATGATTGACTTTTCCCATTGGTTAGACCGGCACTTGGGCGTTTCCACAGGCGATTCCTTTTTTTCGGTTACCACCGAAGAGCGCAGAACCTTGGGCCTCAATATGTGCGGTGCCTGCAAACTGACCTGTTGCATCTCACCGGAAGGCGGTGTTTATCCTTGCGCCTTTCTACAAGAACCGGAATTCAAGGCCGGAAAATTGCCGCAAGACTCTTTTGCGGACCTATGGAAACACTCTCCGGTGTTTCGCTCCTTTCGGGAATTGGAAATCAAATCCTGTGAATCCTGCCAACGCTTTCATCTCTGTCACGGAGGGTGTCCTGCCATCGCTTATCACACCCAAAGAAAACTGGGCATTCCGGATCCCGAATGCCTTGCCAATTGCGTGCAAGTGAAACCTTTAAAAACTTTGATTTGATTTATAAAGCTTTTTTGATTCCGTTTATATATATTGTACTTTCTGAAATTTTTACTTTTCCAAAAAAACGGAGCGCGGATTTCAGTCAGTTTGAAATATGATGGTTAGGCACGTCATAGACTGACAACCGAACAACTGCAATAAATGGCATATGCATCAGGTCAGTATGAATGTGAATTTACAGTCTGAAAATATGACAATAGTTGAAACTGACAAATGCTTACGCTAAATAACTGTTACATAAACAATCGTTTGTTCAATTCATAAATATAGGAGATAAGAGAGATGTCTGTTTTCAATCAAAGTAACCAAAAAGTAAACTATCAATACAATGCAAATGGTGCGATTAACTTCGGTAATGTGCAAAATACAGTCGACATTGTTAAAGAGTTGAAAAAACTCCAAGATGAGGTCGTCAATGCTGCTGATTCCGGTGCATTGGATGAAGAAATATCGGCTGATGTTGAAGCGAACATTAAAAAAGCCATTAGCCAATCTAAAAAATCAGAGCCAGACAAAAAAATTATTGTGGGCTATTTGAATGAGGCTAAGACTCTGCTATCAAATATTGCGTTGGTGGCAGGACTTGTAAAGGGTATATCAGGGGCTATCAAAGTGGTGAGGCAGATATTCTGATGACTGAATTTGACCAACGTAAGCAAAAAGTTAATACACAATACAATTTGAATATACAATCTGATAAACCCTCAAAAACTGAACTGAAACGCAGAGGAAAACGGTTATTGAGCTTGTGTGAATATCAATCCGCTCTTGTTGTTTTTAAACAGTTATTGAGCATTGCCCCGCAATTTGCGGATGTTCAGTATTACATTGTGTTAGCTCAACTAAAAGGGCAACGTCCTAGACTATTACCGCTTTCGACCATTAAAGAAATTGAAAGACGTTTGCAAAGCGCTACACAAAACAATGCGGCAAGTTCACACTGTTTTATCCTGTGGGCCATAGTGAAGGAGGATTATTATGTATTGAACGGTTTGTATGATACGCCACCAACTGTATCAGAGCTATTACAGTGTGTAAAAAATGTTAAGGCAGTACATATTAACGAAATGCTAACTCATATTCAAGCTTCCAATAATCGTATTTGGGAATGGCTACACTCAATTAGTTAATAAATTACTCAAATTAGGTAGGTTTACAAAATGACAACAACAGAATCTAGACCAATTGCAGTAACTAAATATTTTAAGCCAACATTAAAAAAACCATCTTATGTTGGAAACATAATCGCAATAGTTTGCGGGGGAGTCGCCTTTATTGCAGGATTATCAGATAGCAGCCCTACTTTTTTAGCTGTTATCGGTTGTATAGCCTTTGGGTGGGGATTTATCGCTATTTTTTCTAAAAGTAGCGGCTATAAAGAGGCTTACCATGAAGCTGAACCAAAACCATCTGATAAGCAAATGGACGAGTGGCTTGAACAAGATAAGAAAGGGATTGTCTCAGATGCAACAACTAAATTAGGGCTAGTTCCAGAAAAAGTTTTGAATTTAAATGACCCACTTGTAGTGATTGGACCTAAAAATTCAGCCAAATTCAAGATGGGTCAGGACGGGATAATACGGTTCTCTGCCTATGAGATAATGGTGATTTATTTAACAGATTATCACTTAGGGGCATATAGCTGTAGATGGGATTTTGTGAATGGCAAAAGCATAAGTGAACAAACACAAGAATATCATTATACTGATGTTGTGTCAGTCTCAACTCTTTGTTCCAGCGCTAGTTTTGAAGTAGTGACTGTTGATGGTGTAAATCGTCCTATTCAAAGCCATCAGGAATTCTCTCTTTCAGTAGCAAGTGGTGAGAGTATTAAAATTGCAGTGGCTTTCCCTCAAGTGGAAATGATATTCCAAAAAGGAGAACTTCTACCTACGGGAGCCGACAAAGCTGTTATGGCGCTACGAACAATGCTACGGGAAAAGAAAGGCGGGGTTTAGCAAGTAGGGTGCGTTAGCGAATCGTAACGCACCATGTTAATATCTCGTCAGTTACGAGTTTTAAGTGTAAAGTTTCAAGTTATTTTGTAACGACCTGAATTCATTGAAACTGACAACATTTGTGTCATATTTTTACTTTCAATTATTTCAATAAATTACAAGAACTTATGACTGACGAGTTAATATTAACAGCGATTTGTCAGGAAAAAAATTCGGTGCGTTACGGCTACCGCCTAACACACCCTACTTGATACATCGGCGCGAAATACGACCCTAAATACGGTTACTAGGGTGGGCAAAATGCCGCTTGCGATATTTGTATCCGCACCTGACTACATCGGCATTTTGCCTGCCATTTCGGTGTGTTTCATAGCCTGGCGCTTCAGCGGACGCAAGGGAAGCGGACTTTTGTGATAACTACAAAGGGTCATTCGCCCTTTGCGCCGGTGAGATAGTCGTTATGCACGTCATATAGAAACTGTAAAATAACAGGAATAAATTACAATAAGAGATAAGTATATGTCAGAAATTGATAAAAAATATATTGAGAGCAGAGTTAATGACTGGGTAAACAGAATCGAAGATTTGTACTCTACAGTCAAAAAAGCTTTGTCAGATTCGGAAGGAATAGAATGCAAGTCAGTGAAATATATGATGATGCATGAAGGATTGATGCGGAACTTCGGAGTTTTGCCAAAGAAAATTCCGATCTTAGACCTGTACAAAAATAAAAATTTGATTGCTTCGTTTAAGCCTGTCGGTTTATGGGTTATCGGTGCAAACGGAAGGATAGATATCCTCACTAAGTCAGGTTCGTTTATAGTGGTTGATGTCGCAGAACAAGGCAATGAATCGGAATGGAAAGTATTTACACCGAACAACAGAAAGAAGGGTCTGGTGTTTGATTCGGCTTCTATCAATAAGTTGGTGAGCGTATAATGAGCATATTTGACGAACTCGAAGCTCAATACAATGAAATAGACAATGAATACTCTGCAATAGAGTTTGAAGCTATGAGCAAGGGATGGGTAAAAAAAGAAAGTAAATATCGCCGTAAAAGAGTGTTGAATGATCAGGCTTATTTTTTGTTTATGTTTTCAAGATTGGAAGACAGGATAAGAGAGGAGAGTTCGAAACTGATAACAAAAAAACAAACCTCAATATCATCGTGGAAGCAAAGAGCGGCATGGGATATTTTACCTGGTTCCGCCAACGCCGAATTACATTTTAAAAAGCGATTGGCTTTATTGACTGAGAAAGGAACCAGAAATTTTAATCTGATATCTGATTATTACAAGGAGCGCAACTCAATTGCTCATGGCGGAAGTTTTACCAGACCTATAAGCATGCCCACAGTCATATTGGAATTTAAAAGACTCTATCGATTGATGAAGGCGTAAGTCATAACCGGACGCCAAAACAAAAGAAATTATGCTTCAGAGGGGGCGAGTGACTCATAATCATTTTTATCACCGTCATAAACTGACTGCAAAAAAACTGCTACAATTCTCGCAACAACAAACAGCGAGAAATAGCAAAAAACCGCGCATAACCCATCGTTGTCGCACGATTTATTTGAACAATTAAATTATGAGCAATTTCAAATCATCTTTTAAGACCATAATGAGAGACAGTGTTTCTCATGCATGGATCGGATTACATATATGTGTTGAGTCAAATGCGAGATTGACAGGAGAGAGATTCAATTCAATTTTTTCTCGGATAGAAGAAATCTTTTCATTCAAACGAACAGATAAAAATTTGTGGCCAAACTTGGCTCAAATTCGAGAAGCGGCATGGCAACTTAAAAAAGAACGAAAGTTATACCTTGATGAATTGCAAATTCTTATTGAAAAAAGAAAGATTGAGAAAAAGCATGGTAAACGCGAAAATACTGACAGTCGATTGAGCTTGATCTGCGATGAAAGAAATCAGCATCACATTCCCAGAGTCGGATTTTGGGGGTGGAAAAAAAGAAGAAAGATGAACAAAACAAATCCGGCGTGCTGACAAGCGCTTGCAGGGGACATCAAACCACCTGCTTCCGCAGTCGGATTTCGGCCTCTGAAGCGCACCGTTAGGAGTAACTAATTAACTCAGAGTATAAAAATGACAATAAAAAATATTAAAAATCTTTTGGAACAAGCTTTAATCAGTGATGGCGAAATGCGACAAGAACTGTACGAATATGAACTGGAAGACCTTTTAGATGAATTAACAGTGTCTTTAATCGAAGATAAGAATGAATTTATCTTTGCGGTAACGGAACATAGCGGTGATGTGGCAATGGTTTTGGTTGAAAAATCGAAAAAAATATATATCAATGAGTCGGCCAGAAACAGGTTAAAAAAATTATGGCGTGCCGCTTATTCGTATAATATGAAAAGGATGATACCGGACTTTGCGAAACAGTTAAACGATGATACAATTCCAATAAACGGAGTAAACACGATTAATGAAATAATTGCGACAGTATGAATAGATTCACAATTTCAAACTCCTGACAAATCAATTAGCGGATGCTAGCACACCGCTGGTTTCAAGCGTTATACGGAAAACTATACAATAATTTGTTATCAGGCGTAAAGGCATTCTGCCAATTATAATTCAGACATTAAATGAAGGAGAAAAGTTATGAGTAATTATTGGGATAAAGAAATTGAAATAATGCCCAGAGAACAACTTAAAAAGTATCAGTTAGAATTATTAAAAAATATGCTTGAAATAGTGTATCACCGGTCGCCTTATTATAAAAAAAGCTTTAACCGGTCCGGGGTTCGGCCGTCTGATTTGAAAAGCCTTGCAGATTTAAAAAAATTTCCGACCATTGATAAGAAAATACTCAGAGAGAGACAGCAGGCAGTGCCTGATTTTGGAGACCTTACCTGCGCAGAGGAAAAGGATTTTGTTTTTCTCAGCGCGTCCAGTGGTTCAACAGGCGTTCCTACAGCTTCTCCGTTTACCGGTCAGGATTTTGAAGATTTTCAGGATTGCCAGGCCAGATTATTCTGGTCATCCGGCATGAGACCGGAGGATCGTTATTGTCATGCTTTAAATTTTACTCTCTTTGTCGGAGGGCCGAATGTAATCGGTGCTATGAAGCTGGGAGCTTTGGCAATCTGGGCCGGAGCAATCCCTTCTGACAGGCTGCTGGCAATTTTTCAGACCTGGCGGCCGACAGTTACCTGGACAACACCGTCTTATGCCTGGTTTTTGGGAGAAACAGCAAAAGCAAGCGGCATTAATCCTGCCGACCTTTCAATCAGAAAAATCTTTGTAGCCGGCGAGCCTGGTGGTTCAATTCCAGAGACACAGAAAAGTATAGAATCTCTCTGGAATGCTGATGTGTATGATTATTATGGCCTGTCTGATATATTTGGCGCGTGCGCGGCTATGTGCCAGTATAAAGAGGGGCTGCACTGGGCTGAAGATCATATTCTGGTCGAAGTGGTTGATCCTGAGACCGGTGAAGAAGTTTCTGAGGGTAAGCGAGGCGAAATGGTTCTGACTTCACTGAAAAAGGAAGCCAGACCTTTAATCCGGTTTAGAACCGGCGATATTGTCTCTTATACCAGCCAAAAATGTAAATGCGGACGCACTCACTTGCGTTTGCATGGAATTCACGGGCGACTGGATGACATGATGATCATTAAAGGCGTCAATGTATTTCCCAGTGATATTGAAACCATAGTACGCAACAACCACAATCTCACAGGTGAATATCTGTGCGTTATTACCGAAGAAAAGCACATGGCGGTTCTTACTGTCGAAGTTGAAAAAATTGATCGGTTTAATGGGGATATTGAAGAGTTAAAAAACGAGATGCAAATCGAATGTCAGAAAATCATCGGTATCAGGCCAGCAGTCAGAATATTAGAACCAAAATCTCTCGCCAGAGCAACACACAAAGCTATACGTGTAAGGGATGAAAGAAAGATGTAGAAATATTTTCATCTATTTTCTATCTGAACGACCACTATATTGATAGTTTAGAATACGGAATGATAAGCTTATATTAAGCCACGTAGCCGGTTTATGTGGTATGTTTTTTGCGGGAATCACCTAAATTACAAAGAACAAAGACAACACTTATGGAACCAAACAAGCAAACTGTTGAAACCAAATTCAAAGATTTAAAAAAAATCTTGCATAAAATGGAAAAAGTATTGGTGGCCTTTTCCGGTGGAGTGGACAGCACCATGCTCCTTAAAACAGCCAGGGATGTTCTCGGAGACAATGTTATGGCTGTGACGGCCATATCTGCAAGCACGCCTTCGCATGAAAGGCGTGATGCTCCTATACTCGCCGCCGGCATGGGAGTGAAACATCTGTGTGTGGAAACGCATGAGTTGAACATGCCTGAATTTGTAGAAAATTCGGCCGAAAAATGCTATCTCTGCAAGAAATACCGCTTCGGCCTGCTCATCGAAATGGCCCGCGCAAAGGGCTTTCCCTGGGTTGCGGATGGCGGCAATTCGGATGACCATCAGGATTATCGGCCCGGATTAAAGGCTGTGGCTGAGTTGGGCGTGCGCAGTCCTTTGAGCGAAGCCGGGCTGGCTAAAAATGAAATCCGCCTGTTATCTGAAAAACTGGGCCTTTCCACTTGGAATAAGCCCGCTTATGCCTGTCTGGCAACGCGCATTCCTTACGGCAACCCCATCACAGTGGAAAAGCTTAAACAAATAGATGACGGCGAGACATTTATTCATACACTGGGGATTACCGGTCAGGTGAGAGTCCGGCATTACGGCGACACCGCGCGTATCGAAGCGGACCCGCAAGGCATTGAACAGTTGGCGCTCAATCCGTTACGTGACCGGGTGGTGGCGCAATTTAAAAAAATCGGCTTTCATTTTATCACTCTTGATCTTGGTGGATACACCATGGGAAGCCTTAACAAAGATTTGAACTTGACGGATAAAAATTAACTTATGGACAACAAACATTTAAAAGAATTGCTTGAACAGGTCAAAAGCGGCCGGATAGATACGGACGCAGCCCTGCATCAATTGAAAAAATTGCCTTATGAAAATCTCGGTTATGCCAGAATCGATCATCACCGGTGTATGCGTAACGGCGTCCCGGAGGTTATCTATTGTGAAGGCAAAACCATACCGCAAATACAGGGAATCGTGGAAAAACTCAGCCAATATAACGAGAATATTCTCGCCACGCGCGCCAATCCGGATGTGTATGCGGGAATACAGGACGTTATTCCAGACTGCGTTTACCATGAAATGGCTCGGATTGTAGTTGTCAAACCGCGCTCAGTAAACCAAGTAGGCAATTTAGCGGTGGTATGCGCAGGAACATCGGATATGCCGGTAGGTGAGGAAGCTGCGATTACAGCCGAAGTGCTTGGCAACAATGTCAATCGTATTTACGATGTGGGCGTGGCCGGTCTTCACCGCCTCTTGGGGGTTTGTGATGATCTTTTCAAAGCCCACGTTGCCATCGTCATTGCGGGTATGGAGGGCGCTCTGGCCAGTGTTGTGGGGGGCCTGGTATCCTGTCCCGTTATCGGTGTGCCAACCAGCGTGGGTTACGGCGCGAGTTTCGGGGGCATTGCCGCCCTGCTCAGTATGCTTAACAGTTGCGCTTCCGGCGTCAGTGTCGTTAATATCGACAACGGCTTTGGTGCCGGTTTTCAGGCCAGCCTGATCAACAAAGCGATTGCTAAAAATGAGGATGATTGACGAATAGCCAGTAGGTCGGGTTAGCGCAGCGTAACCCGACAAAAAATGATTTTAACGTCGGGTTACGCTGCGCTGACCCGACCTACTGCTTCAACGAAAAATGATAACTTATGAAAATAGCCTATTTTGACTGTTTTGCCGGTGCCAGCGGAGACATGATCCTCGGTGCGTTAATGGATGCGGGGCTGCCCGCGGACACCCTCAAAACGGAGCTTGACAAACTGGGTCTGACCCATTACGATTTACAGCTTAAAAAAGTACTTAAAAGAGGTATTGGCGGCAGCCAGGCGGTTGTCATCGTGGATGAAGACCATCACGGCCATCATCATCGACATCTATCTCACATCCGTGAGATCATTAGCACCAGTACGTTAGATGAAGCGGTCAAAGCTGAAAGCATCCGCATTTTTCAACGCCTGGCCGAAGCTGAGGCCAAAGTGCACCGCACATCCATAGAAAAAATTCATTTCCACGAAGTGGGCGCTATGGACGCTATTATTGATGTTGTGGGTGCGGTTGCCGGCTTTGCGGCCTTGGGAATTCAGAAAATATGCTGCTCTCCGATGCATCTGGGAACCGGAACCGTCAAATGCGCGCATGGCGTTTTACCAGTGCCGGCTCCGGCCACAGCCGAACTTGTCAAAGGTTTTCCTGTATATTCCACCGGTGTTGAAGGCGAACTTTTAACGCCTACCGGTGCCGCTATTCTGACAACCCTGGCATCCACTTTCGGCCCTATGCCGCCGATGTCAGTGCAAAAAATCGGATATGGTGCGGGTACGACGGACCCGTCGCTTCCCAACTTTCTGCGGGTGTCAATCGGCGCAGCGCCCGAAGATATTGCCGATTGCGAAATCGAGCATGCTGCGGTCATTGAAACCAATATTGATGATATGAATCCACAGATATACGATCATGTCATCGCCAAAATATTGGAAATGGGCGCAATGGATATCTATCTGACACCGGTACAGATGAAAAAAAACCGTAGCGGCACATTGCTAACTGTGATATGTGATCCCCAAGCGGTAAATAAATTTGCTGATTTTTTATTGCGAGAGACCACCACTATCGGGATGCGTTGGCGCATTGAAAATCGGCTCAAAGCGATTCGCCTGATAAAAAAACTGGACACCCGTTTTGGCCCTGTGCGTTTCAAGTATGCCCGGCTTGGCAACGAAACAGTCAACATCACACCGGAATATGACGACTGTAAACGGATAGCATTAGAAAACAAAATACCTCTTAAAGAGGTAATGGCGGAACTCAACAGTCTAAGCAGAAATTGATAGAGGGATGCAAATTAAATAACTTACCCATCAGGAGTGCTGACTTCAAGTCAGCTTTTCCCGTGGCGCAAGTTGAAGCTTGCACTCCTCTGTGTTAATGTGTATAAGCTATTTAATTTCTAATCCTAATTCAAAAAAATTTTCGACAAGGCACTGAATAAATCAAAATAATAACATTTAAAAAGGAGGGGAATTCTATGGACAAAATTTTAAGAATTGATGTAGGCGCCCAAGGAGGGCCCAAAGCTGACGTAACACCCATCGGAGATTATGCCGGATTTGCCGGCCGCGGTTTGACATCAGCCATTGTTGCTAAAGAAGTGCCGCCGCTTTGCCATCCACTTGGCGAAGACAACAAACTGATAATCGCACCGGGATTACTCAGCGGTTCGGCCGCGGCCATGTCCGGACGCATTTCGGTGGGATGCAAAAGCCCGCTGACCGGAGGAATCAAAGAAGCCAATTCGGGCGGCCAGGCATCTCAGGTGCTTGCCAGACTGGGATATGCGGCTATCGTGCTTGAGGGCAAACCTTCAGATGACACCATCTATAAGGTGTGCATCAATAAAGACGGCGTCAAAGTGGAAGCCGATAACAGCCTTAAAATGCTTGGCAACTATGATACAGTCGAAAAGTTGATACAAGAATTCGGTGATAAGATCGCAACCATTTCCATCGGCCAGGCCGGTGAAATGAAACTGGCGGCCGCTTCGGTCGCTTTTAGCGATATGGAGCTTCGCCCCACCCGACATGCCGGGCGCGGCGGCGTTGGTGCCGTTATGGGAGCCAAACAGATCAAAGCTATCGTGCTGGATGACAGCGGCATGAGCCGCAGAGAACCCGCTGACCCCGAAAAATTCAAAGCGGCTAACAAGGAATTTGTCGCCGGCCTGAAAAAACATCCGGTCTCCGGTGAAGGAATGCCGGCTTACGGAACAAACGTATTGACCAATGTGATCAACGAAGCCGGAGGCTATCCGACGAATAATTTTTCCATCGGACAGTTTGAAGGTGCGAGTAAAATCAGCGGTGAAGCCCAGGCGGAGTTGGAAAATGCTCGCGGCGGTGAAGGATCAGCCACCCACGGATGTCACAAAGGCTGCGTCATTCGCTGTTCCGGAACTTTCTATGACAAGGACGGCAACTATGTAACCAAACAGCCTGAATACGAAACTGTTTGGGCGCATGGCGGCAATTGCGGTATCGACGATCTTGATGCCATTGCGGCTTTGGATCGTTTAGATGATGATTTCGGTCTGGACACCATCGAAATGGGTGCCACTATCGGTGTTGCCATGGAGGCCGGTCTTGCCGAATTCGGCGATGCCCAAGCCGCTATCAAGCTGGTGAAAGAGGTTGGTGAAGGCACTGCTCTGGGACGTGTTCTTGGCAGCGGAGCCGCGGTTACCGGCAAAGTCTTCAGCGTTGAACGCGTTCCCGTAGTGAAGGGACAATCAATGCCGGCTTATGATCCTCGAGCGGTTCAAGGTATCGGTGTGACGTATGCCACCACAACTATGGGAGCCGATCACACCGCCGGATATGCCGTAGCTACCAACATTCTGGGTGTGGGCGGCAGTGTGGACCCGCAGAAACCCGAAGGACAGATTGAGCTTTCCCGAAATCTGCAAATCGCCACGACCGCCATTGACTGTACCGGGATGTGCTTGTTTATCGCCTTTCCCATTTTGGATCAGCCGGAAACATTCCAAGCGCTGGTAGATTTAATCTCCGGTTTTACCGGCCAGGAAATGACTGCGGATGGCGTCACCGAACTTGGAAAGGCCGTTCTGACATGCGAGCGCGACTTCAACGCCCGTGCCGGGATGACACCAAAAGACGACCGCCTGCCCGAATACTTTAAAAAAGAGGCATTGGCACCGCATAATATCACCTTTAATGTTAAAGATGAAGAGCTTGATACGGTTTTTAACTGGTAAGCCAGGGAGAGTCGTACCCTGAATACATGGGGAGTTCTTTTACAGAACTCCCTTAATTTTTTCTTAAAAAAGGAGAACAATCATGCCGAAATATATTATTGAACGTGAAATCCCGGGAGCGGGTAATCTGTCTCAGGAAGAATTACAAGGAATCTCTCAAAAATCATGTGGCATACTCCATGAAATGGGACCTCAGATACAGTGGGTTGAGAGCTATGTTACAAACGATAAAATCTATTGCGTCTATATTGCTCCTGATGAGGCGGCCGTAAAAGAACACGCGGAAAAAGGCGGTTTTCCGGCCAATTGCGTTTCCGAGGTCAAATCGATTATTAATCCGACAACTGCTGAAGCTTGATTCTGAGGATAAAATAAATTCCCTGACCATCTGTGAAACGTGAAACGTAAATTCACGCATCACGTTTCACGTTTTAAAAATTACAATTGATGAAATAAACCTCCCGTTTTTTAATCTTAATCTGAACGATTAAAATTAAGAATTCACAATCAAAATACAAATGGAGAAGTTATTTTGTCCTGACTCTTAACCATCCGATTGCAGCCATATAAAGGAGGAACATAATGGCAATCAATATTGAAAGAAAACAATTCCCTTTGCTGTACGTACACCAACACTCCCGCGGCATCGTGGGATGGGGCGCCCATAAAATGGCCTCTCAGGAATGCCAAATGTGCGGTATAAAACATGCCTTGCTGGTAACCACAGGACTGAAAGGCACCGGCATTGTGGATGAAGTCGAAGGTGTGCTTAAAGCGGGCGACATCGCTGTAACCCGTTTCGAGAACGTTACTTCCAATCCCAAAGACTATGAATGCAAAGAAGGGGCGCAGGTTTACTTAGATGCCGGGTGTGACGGTGTTGTGTCAGTGGGCGGCGGAAGCGCTCACGACGCTGGCAAGGGTATCCGCATTATGGTGACCAATGAAGGGGCTGACACCAACCTTCGGGAATTTTGCGCTTTTCTTGATCCCCACTATTCGACCCGCATCCCCACTTACAAGATGGTGACAATCCCCCAGGTGGCTATTAATACAACGACCGGCACCGGGGCTGAAGGCACGGCTTTCGCTATTATCAATGATGAAGAGTGGGTTTACAAACTGATTTTGGTTGTGCCGGGCGTCGCACCTTTTGTCGGTATTAATGATCCCGCTTTTATGAGACTTCAACCCCCTCACATGGTCGCATGGGCCGGGATGGATGCCTTTTGCCATGCTATGGAGCCTTTTATCGGCCGTTTCAATATGCCGGTGGTGCATGGTGTCGCGCTGAGAGCGATCAAGCTTCTGAGTGAAAATATTCGCCAAGCATATTCGAATCCGGCTAATGATGCGGCCATTGAAAATATGGCTTGGGCCCAGTATGTGGCCTCCATGTCTTATAACATGGGCGGAGGCATGGGCATGGTGCATGGAACCGCTCACATGTTGTCAATTATCAAAGACCTTCATCACGGATATACCAATGCGATTATGATGATGCCGGTCGAGCGCTTTAACGTGGTGGCCGTTCCGGAACGCTTTAAGGAGATCGGTCAGGCCATGGGCCTTGATGTTCACCACCTGAATCCTGTAAAAGCCGCCGACATCACTTTGGATGAAATTGAACGACTTCGTAACGACGTGGGCATCCCGCAAGTTCCGCTCAGAGAGTTCGATTTCAGCGAAGAAGACATCGAACACACGGCCAAATGGGCAAGCAATGACCTGTCACGAGAAGCCAACCCCCGCGATATCACACCTGAACAGATTAAGGACATTATGCGCGCCTGTATCTAAAACTGACGCCTGTCTGTCTTAACAGGGCGGGCCGGTTGGCAAGATTTAAAAATCGGGTTTCTGAGCATCAGTTTAGAAACCCGATTTTTTATCCCATGCTAATTTAACACCCTATTTTTTATTCTAAAAAAGGAGATGCTAAAAATGGAATATCAGCAAGAATGTGAAAAAAATCCCCAAAAAGAGAGTGCAACAAACAGAGAACTGAATACGGATAAAAAGATAACGAACAATGATATTTTTTTAACCGAAGAAATCACCATTGAAGAAATGGCCATAGATGGAATTTGCGGAGTTTATTAGGAATTTTGAGCTGCCAACTTAGTGTGGGACAAACATATGTTTTTTTGAAGGCGGATTCAATGTGCCGTTTTGCCGAAAGCCTGACAGATTTGCACAGGCATATTACCTCTAACGAAATAGCTATTGAGAATATAGCCTGAATGGCAGCACATTCCCAAAAAAATATTGCTTCATCCTATACAACACTTATGGTTATCTGCTGTGGCTCTGTGTTTGCCTGCTATTTTGCGTCTTTCATGCGCTTTCCGGTAGTGCCGTTGTATGCCCGCTCACTTGGCATTACCACGTCTCAGATCGGAATCATCAATTCAACTTTTTTTCTAGTCGCCGGCACCTTATCCTTACCCTTGGGAGTTGCCTCAGACCTCGTCGGACGTAAAAAAATGGCCGGCTGTGGTTTGTTGCTTTTAGCGTGCGCTTCGATCTTAATCTGTTTTTGCGAAACATTCATTCAATTGGCAGGCGTCTATTTTTGTTTGGGCATCGGCGTCGCCGCTTTCGGCCCCACCATGATGTCATTTGTGGCCGCTATTTCTCCTTCCACCCATCTTGGACGCTCTTACGGATGGTACACACTTGCCCTTTTTTGCGGCACAAGTTTAGGCCCCGCCGTCGGAGGAATTATTACACAATCTTATGGATTCCTCTGTGTTTTTATTATTTCGGGATCATTTTTCTTTCTGAATTTGATCATGTTTTTCTTTTTATTTCCTTCTGATAAAAAGCCGCATCACACCGGCCCTGAAAAAGAACCGGTTTCAGCTAACGTCAGAGAACTCTTTCGGAATCGTCCGATGCTGGCATGTTGGCTTGCTGCCCTGGGCGGTTGTTTCGGGATGGGGATGTTTATGACTTTTATTCCGCTCCATGCTCTGAATCAGGGCTTGAATGCAGCTCATATCGGTCTCGTTTTCTTTTTCCAAGGTGCGTCCAATGCGCTTTCCCGCATTCCATTCGGCTATTTGAGCGACAGGGTTAAGCATCGCCACTACCTTGTAATGATTGGATTGGTCGGATTTGCCTTATCCATCGGCGGTTTTGGAATTTCTGCCAACCTGTCATATTTCACCGTGTTCGCAACGATTTTGGGGTTCAGCATGGGACTTGCTTTTACATCAGTCGGCGCTTTAATTGCCGAAGCAGTGCCTCCGAAATCACGAGGGCTTGCAATGGGCGGCTATAACACTTGTATATATTTGGGAATGATGCTCAGTTCCAGTGTTATGGGAAGCATCATTCAAATGATCGGTTTTGCAGGCAGTTTTTTTATTTGCGCCGGAATCATTCTTATGTTAATCCCCATGTTTGCTATTACAATATACAATCAGTAGCTCGAAAAGGAGTGACGAATCTTCAAGAAATCAGGTTTTTTAAAAAAACCTGATTTCTAAAAAGAAGGAAAATGTGAACGGTTGCAAAAAATGAATTTTCAATATGCAAAAATTTATTTACAAAAAAAATTTGACGATAACAATTTCGTTGCCAATGTTCAAAACAATAACTTTCACGCTTCACAAGTGCTGATTCAAACCTGTCGCAATGGAACACGGATTTCAATTTCATTTCCGGGATATAAAGCGTCCGTTTCAAGGAATCAAACTGTTTATGATTATCGTGTGGACATTACTAAGAGCGGTGTGACTACCGCCCTATCACATGCTAACATCATAACTGATATTTTCAATAAAATTCAAAATGGCGAAATGTTGGCAAATAACCTGAAAGCTGTTTTGATTGAAGTCGCACAAGAAGGAAATATAGATTTAGACAAGATTAAAGCAAATTTAGCATATAATCCGATTGCTCCGCCACAAACTCTGATTTCAAGAGTTCGGACGGCACACGGAAAAAAGAATTACAATCATGTTGGAAATTCGTCAGATTTGACAATAGAAGAATTACTCGCCAGTATCAAATGGATCGTTTTACAGGAAGATATAAACTACCCGATTAGAAACCATTATGAAGGGCGCAAAATGCCATTTGCCAGATATTTAGAGACTGTTTTCATTACGCAAAACAATTCGCATAGTTTGGAAGAAGTGATAAGCAGAGCATTAACGCATTCACGCCCGGCACAATGGGCCGAAACAGACTATTCGTTTAGAAATTTGATAAGGTAACATACGTTTAACTTAAAGCTTTAAGCCGACAATTATTTAGCCTGAATCAGGTCGTAGGCAATAATCGTGCTGCGAGCCTTGGTCATAAGAATATTACCATCTTTGACTACAACGGCTGCCACCAGTTCTTTCACGCCATCCTGATCAAAATCTCCAATTGCAAAATCACTGACACGGCCTGAAATACGGCGGGTTTTCCAAACGCTTGCCAGACCGGTTCCATCCCATGACAAAGATTCAATGTGCGTTTTTGTAAAGCGCCTGAAATTTTGAAGCAAATTCAAGGAGATATCATGGTTGCAAGCGGTGATCAGCTCATATTTGCCATCTCTGTTAATATCGGTGATGCGCATGCGCATAGGCAGATATTGGGGATTGACAATTTCACCGGCTTCTGTTTTTTCACCTGCAAAATAAATCATATTGCCGCCATAGAGGTCGCCTCCGGTCCAGCGTGCTTTCCCGGTCTGTTTTAAAATTTGGATACGGTCAGCCCGGTTGTATGCCGCTATCCGGTTTTGGCCGTCATTCATCACATCACCGTAAGCCAGGCCGATAATATTGTTGTTACGCACACGGCCGATCCGGTTTCCTGGCGTATAGGTCGAACCATCCCAAACCATTTCAACAATGTCGCCTTTGAAGGGGTATCCGGAGCTTTTCTGCCCTAATAAAATTTTGCCTCTGTTGGGAATTTCAACGACACGGTAATAGAAACGGTCATTTTGTGACAACTTATCATAAATCTGACCGTTAAATTCCAAAACAAAAGATGACACCGAATTTCGTTGGGAATTTAACGCGGTGACAAAAATTTCATCAATCCCGTTACCGTTGATATCCGCAACATCAACGCCAATATAGCGTTTATGTTTGTCGCGGGCGATGCTCACCGAATTGTGAAAACGGCCATCTTCATGCTTATAAAAATGAATCTGCTGATGCGTAATGATAACCGTTTCAAGTTTACCGTCTCTATCAATATCACCCAAGTCGAGACCATTAATAACATCGCGCACATCTCTGCTTTTCCAGAATTTCAGCCCTGTTTTAGGTCCGTCCTGCATCATAATGAAACCGCTATTGGGCGTATTTTGATCTAAATTTCCAAATCCGCTCTGGATCAATTTTTCCGGATGGGCGTGGATATCATATTCGGGTTTAGCAGGTGCGCGCGGCGTTGCGGCGGCTTGCGTTCGGGGAACATTGCGGCCAAATATTTTGGCATTAATTTCGGCCACAAACTGGTCGATTTTAGGAATTACAGCATCCATTCCCTGGCTTTGGTGAGAAAAAAAGTGAGTTGCTTGAACACCGCTGACATCAGCAATTTTGGCATCCAAACTGACATTTGTACCCAGTATGGTAATACTTCCGAAAAGAATATAATCCGCACCCAGTTCAGTGCCGATTTGGCGCACCTGCTCGATATTTAAACTGCCCTGATAAGTTTGGGAGATGGCTTTGATGCGCTTGCGGGAAATCAATTCCACCTTTTCCTCCCAAGCCAAACGGGATTCCAGTATATCGGTAATTCCGTTTCGAAGAAAAGACATATCCTCGGCGGCATTAATTTGAAATGGTAATATAGCCACACGTTGGGGGTTGGCATAAACATCGTTTAAACCGGCGACAAGCGTTAGAAAAAACAGCACGATAAATATACTACGTCCTTTTTTAACATCAGATAAAGTTTTCAACGCAAGCCCCCTCCTTAAGTACTTGTTCATAAGTTTCCTGGCATCGCTCTCGCCGGGTTTGCAACCCGCGGCATTAGCCGGTAGGTTCTAAACCCACCTTGAACGGTGCGCCCTTTGTAAAATCAGGCTTACCGTAAAATTTTTGTCCAAGTACTTAAATATATGTTCTATTCGCTTTCCAGTTTTTCGGATAAAATTTTATTAACCATTTTGGGATTGGCTTTGCCGCGTGTTGCTTTCATCACCTGGCCGACAAAAAAGCCCCGTAACTTCTTTTTGCCATTCCGATATGTTTCGACTTCTTTGGGATGGTCGCCAATCACCTTTAAAACTATTTCTTCTATGGCGGATACATCCGTTACTTGAGTAAGATTTTTGGCTTCCACAACCGATTGAGGAGTTTCCCCGGTCAAAGCAATCTGTTCAAACACCGTTTTGGCAATTTTGCCACTGATAACGTCATCTTCAATCAAACGCAGCAAATCGGCCAAATTGTCGGATGATACCGGCGATTGGCTGATCGTCTTGCCTTGGGCATTCAACAGCGCTGCCAAATCCCCCATTATCCAGTTGCTTATCAACTTGGGTTTGGGAAAACGCTTTATGCAAGACTCAAAATAATCGGCTGATGCACGCTCCGTCGTTAAAAAGGACGCATCGTAATCAGGAAGATGATAATCTTTGATAAACCGCGCCTTTTTTTCATCCGGAAGCTCAGGTAAAGCCTTGGTGGTTTTTTCAATCCAAGGGTCATCAATCACGATGGGAAGCAGGTCCGGGTCGGGAAAATAGCGGTAATCATGCGCTTCCTCTTTACCTCGCATGGAAGCCGTGCGGTTGCGCGCATCATTCCACAGTCTTGATTCCTGGATAACCACACCGCCATCAGCCACAATTTCTTGCTGCCGCATGATTTCGTAACGCAGTGCTTTTTCAACATTTTTAAAGGAATTCAGATTTTTTAGCTCGGTGCGCGTTCCCAACTTTTCAGAGCCTTGCGGACGAATTGAAATATTAGCGTCACATCGAAAACTGCCCTCTTCGAGGTTGCCGTCGCATATTCCGAGATAACGCACAATTGTCCGTAATTGGCGCAGATACGCGCCCGCTTGGGCCGGTGTTCGTAAATCCGGTTCGCTTACAATCTCAATCAAAGGTGTCCCTGTTCGGTTTAAATCAACCTTGCTTATCGGAAGGTTCGGATCATGGAGCAATTTGCCGGCATCTTCTTCCAAATGGATGCGCGTCAGGCCGATTCGTTGTTTTTGATTATCCACTTCAATATCAACATATCCGTGTTCCGCCAGCGGCAGTTCATATTGTGAAATCTGATAGCCTTTGGGAAGATCGGGATAAAAATAATTTTTACGGGCAAAACGATTTTCATGGCCGATTTTGCAGTGAGTGGCGAGAGCCATACGCATCGCATAGTCAACTACTTTTTTATTTAAAACAGGCAATACACCGGGCATTCCCAAGCACACCGGACAGGTGTGGGTGTTCGGCGGCGCTCCGAACGATGTCGCGCAATTGCAAAAAATTTTGGTTTCCGTTTTCAACTGGGCATGTACTTCAAGCCCAATGACAGGTTCAAATTGCATTTTAATGTTCCTTTGTTTTGTTTTTTCATAGAATCTTTCATATTCTTACAATTGATGATAAATAGTCAAGCAATAAATATATACAAAAATCCAACCAAATCCAAAGCCGGTCTCTCAGTCTGGTGTACGCAGATGAATTTTTCAGTTGAGTTGGCCGGATAATTTTGGTACTATCTCCAAATGCGCATTCTTCATGTAATCCCAACTTACCTTCCCGCCTATCGCTATGGCGGCCCTATCTATTCAGTGCATGGCTTGTGCAAAAGTTTGGTCAAACGCGGCCATGCGGTGGATGTGTTCACTACCAACGTTGACGGTCCGTACAATTCGGATGTTCCCACCGGCGTCCCTGTACTTGTTGACGGCGTTCAGGTTTATTATTTCAAATCTGAATTCATGCGTCGTCTCTACTTTTCTCCACAAATGGCGATGGCACTATTTAAACAGGTAAAAAAGTATGATGTTATTCATCTTCATTCTATCTATCTGTGGCCGACCTGGGCCGCGGCTAAATGTGCAATCCGCTTTAACATTCCATACATCGTTTCTCCGCGTGGGATGTTGATAAAAAATCTGATCAAAAATAAAAACCGTATGATTAAAACCTCCTGGATACGTTTGATTGAACGCAGAAACCTTGAAAAAGCGGCTGGAATCCACGTAACAAGCCCTTTGGAAGCTGATGAAGTAAGGCGTTTTAATTTTCGTTTGCCTGACATCACAATTATCCCCAACGGTTTCGATGTTGAAATTGATCGCCTCTTTGAAGATACTGACAGCTCAAAAATAGATGACATAATTGAAAATATGACCTTTATATTGTTTCTTGGCCGGATTAATTGGAAAAAAGGCTTGGATCGTCTCGTACAGGCTTTAAACTATATACCATCGCATATCTGTTTGATTGTTACCGGTAATGATGAAGAAAATTATCAATTTGTTATTGAGGATTTGGCTGTGAAGGCGGGTGTTTCGGAACGCATTTTTTTTACCGGAGCGATCTATGGCAAGATGAAAACCGTTTTGTTTCAAAAGGCGCTGGCAATGGTACTGCCTTCCTATTCTGAAAATTTTGGAAATACGGTACTTGAAGCCATGGCTTGCGGATGCCCGGTAGTAGTGACCCCTGAAGTCGGGCTTTCAGATGTGGTGGAAACATCAGGTGCCGGTTGGGTTGTTGATGGCGACCCCAGTATATTTGGGAACGCCTTAAAAAAACTGCTTGCCGATAAAGCTCTAAGGTTTAAAATGGGGGAGAATGGTAAGAAAACGGTGCAAGAACAGTTTGTATGGCAAGCAGTGTCCGAACAGATGGAGAAAATGTACGCTGGCTTATGAAAAAATGTTATATTTTAGGAATGAGGATGAAATAAATGTCCTGAAGGCCATAATTTGTGATTTTCATATACTCTTTTAGTTCATAAATTGTTCTTTTTTAAATCTCTGAAATTTAAGAGTCATTAGTGAATCTGGCTCTTTTTTATATTTGGCATCAGTATTATTCAGGCAATCCGTAATGGCGTTTTTAAAGTGGACATTTTTCCTAAATAACATCAATCAAAAGAGCCGTTTATAAAAAATTCGACAGTGATAAGTTCAGCCATAAAAAATGGCATTTCTTTCTGCATTTCAATAGAAGATGAGAAATTGAGAATAAATGTTGAGCCTTAATTGGCAATGTCCGGTTTTTCGTCTCCTTTTCAAAGGGTTTTTAATTTAAATATGTAATCAATACTTCGGACAGTTTTTGAAAACCAAGAATGATGAAAAAGCTAACTTATTGAAATTAAACGATTTTAATTTTCGAGCTAAAAACCATCAAACCCAATAATAACAGCATGTTACAAAAACTGTCCGAAGCATTGGTAATAAAAGTAGTGCCTTGTCAAATTTGATTTTATGAGTTGAATTCAGGATAGAGCCGTTTAAGTTTGATACGAGCATCGTTGGTTGTAAATTACCAATCAACATTTTTTTTGGTGTTCATTCCGTCTCCTCTCCCAGACTTCAGTTTCATTACGCAATGTGGTCAATATCCGGAATCCGGCGTGTGAGACATCACACTGTCAGCGCGCTGAGTTCGATTTCGGCAATGTTCTGCCAACCCCCGTGTTTCGGTGTATAATGAATTTCAAGACGTTCAGCAATCCGCCCGGCCTGTTCGGGTGGTGACACCTCATAAAGAGAACCGATCTTATGGGTGTTCAGATTGATCAGTCCGGCTTCGGGATAACGGACCACCGCAAGTTCTCTTATCTCCTCAGCCCGGTCCGATGCTGTTCTCCTTTCTGTCACACTGACATGCCTATGGCCGGCTGGAGGTTCGGTGAATATGAATATATTTGCTGTTCCGCAGCGTTCGTATTCATAATCGGAGCGTTCGGGTTTTCCGGGTTCGGCAGGAATAATTTTCCTTGTCTCACCGATCGGTTGTCGGGACTGTTCGTCCATACACACCATGGGAATTGCAGGATCGTACGGCAGGTGGCACAGATCAAGAATATCTTCCATGCGTCCCGCGAATTTCCCGTTATGTTCCGGCGGAATCACCTGACATTTTCGCAGATGAGGTTTCAATTCGTTTTTTTTAATGTCCGCCTCACGGTTTCATGGGAAATTGATCCGGCAATCACCGGTTCAGCGACCTTATCTGCCGGAAGACGCTGCGTCTGTCGGGAATTTCCCACCGGCGGGCGCCGCAACTCAGAGCGATCAGACGGGCCACCCCTTCTCCATCCGGTATTTTTTCCCGGGAAGGAACGGATTGCTTTTTCCGACCCGGAGCGGATTCCAGTCCCTCTTCGACAAAACGCCGCCGGATTCCCGCAACGGCACTCTTATATGCGGAGAATGCTTTCGCTATCTATTCGTCAGTCCATCCGGCGGCATCCGCATCGGCTTTCAGGAGCATATCAGCATGTCTGATCTTATATGCGGCGGATTTCCCTTTCCTCACCAGTCCGTTAAGATATTCACGCTCCTCATCTGTCAGACGTACGATATATTTCTTGTTCATGTATTCCCTCCGTCCTATAATTTCCATTTTTTACAATTCTGACTGAGGAATGTAATCATTCAACTCTTGAAATCAAATTTGACAAGGCAGTAGTTTTGTTTGAAATTTTACTATAGAATCCTGTCACACAAAAATTTTATCCGCTTTTGGTAATAAAGGCGCACTTCTCCATCTGATTTCATTCCAATCTTAAAAAATTGTACATTTTCAGTTAAATCATACCATTAGAAACTTAACCGGCTTAGACAGGTTTCTATCTTAAGCCATCGATTTTTGAAAAAAAAGTTCTTTGACAATTTAAATCGGAATTGACGGCTTGAGGTAAGAAAACGCGCCGGAACACGGATAAGCCATAAACGAATGGTATTCGGTTCTTGGGCCATGGTGTGTCCCTGAGTAAGCCACATCATCCAGACCATCTGATTTTTGCACTGTTCAATCTGATTTGAGTGTAACCTTTTTCAGTTTTTTATCTCAACTATCAAAGCAGTATGAATTTTCACATTCATGCTGCTTTTTCAGTCAGAATTTCATCGTTATAGTCATCTGCGATGCCCAACAGTTCAAACACACTTCCATATAGCCTTCTCCTTTCCGGTTTCATATGCCATTCCCAATATAACTCCCAATCGCCACCGGTATAAACAGATCGGAGTGGAAGAGTCGATTCGGCTCCTTCTATCGACTGTCTACGACCGGTTCCCTCCATTCGGTCTTTCACGGTGTGACCGCATGTTGACTCAACAACTCCGTCACCTGTTGGAAACCCCTTCTTCAGATAATAACCATATTTCATCCATTGCCTGTGATTCTCTGAATATCGTATGACCTTCTCTATAGCAGCCCGTTTACTTTCACTCTGCTTTTGATTTTTATTTGA
>JAUCGF010000123.1 GCA_030378005.1 Desulfococcaceae bacterium HSG9
GTGATTTCTTCATCGTCCTGATTCAAATCAAGCCTGTCGGTGTCTTTGGAATCAATGCCTTCATCAATTTCTTCGTCCTCAATATCCAAATCGAACTCATCAAAACTTTCAGTGATTTCTTCATCGTCCTGATTCAAATCAAGTCTGTCGGTGTCTTTGGAATCAAGGCCTTCATCAATTTCTTCGTCTTCGATATCCAAATCGAACTCATCAAAACTTTCAGTGATTTCTTCATCGTCTTGATCCAAATCAAGCCTGTCGGTGTCTTTGGAGTCAAGGTTTTCATCAATTTCTTCATCTTCGATATCCAAATCGAACTCATCAAAACTTTCAGTGATTTCTTCATCGTCTTGATCCAAATCAAGTCTGTCGGTGTCTTTGGAGTCAAGGTTTTCATCAATTTCTTCATCTTCGATATCCAAATCGAATTCATCAAAACTTTCAGTGATTTCTTCATCGTCCTGATCCAAATCAAGTCTGTCGATGCCTTTGGAATCAAGGTCTTCATCAATTTCTTCATCTTCGATATCCAAATCGAATTCATCAAAACTTTCAGTGATTTCTTCATCATCCTGATTCAAATCAAGCCCGTCTGTGTCTTTGAAATCAAGACCTTCATCAATTTCTTCATCTTCGATATCCAAATCGAATTCATCAAAATTTTCGGAGATTTCTTCATCATCCTGATTCAAATCAAGTTGTTCCGAATTTTTGGCATCATCTTCTGTGGCAATTACGTCTGCCTCGGGATCAAGGTCGTATTCATCCAGCTCCTCTGTAACTTCATCATTTTCCAATTCTATATCCATCTCATCGGTTACTTCCGCAATTTTCATACCTTCTTCATCCAAATCAAATTCATTGTCAGAAATTGCGAACAGACTGGCCTCTTCACCGAGTACCGAGCTATCATCGAACCCATCTGTATCTGTATCAATTTGGCCAATGCTGGTATCCATATCTGATAATTCTGCTTGTTCTGCAATTTCGTCCGCTTCTTTGCCAAGCACAGATACATTTTCAAAAATGTCGGCAGGTTCTTCATTCACATTGATTATATCTTTTTTCGGGAGATCGGTCTTGACAAAATCGACTTGCAGTTGAGGAAAAAGCTTTATAATTTTATTAATTCGAGAGTTAATCTTGGTTGCGATATAATCTCGCCAATCAAGTCCTTCGCCCGGATGTCCCGTTTTCAAAACAGCATAAAGCTCTTCGGTCCATTTTTCATAATAGTTGGCCAGTTTTTCATAGCCCATGTAATTGGCGGAGGAATAAAGTCCCTGGATACAATCTATATATTTTTCCAACACAGGCCCGACTTGATTATTATCATAAAGCATCTCGTAGTCGATCTCGCTCAAGCGAGAAATACTTTCCTGTAATTGCTCCAGGAAAATATCAAACAACTCTTCATCATACTCTTCATTATACTCATCATCGAAAAGATCATCATCTTCTTCTTCAACAAGCACCTCCTCTTCGGCAACATCATCTTCCGCAACCATCATGTCATCGACCGCAAAATCTTCATTTTCGCCTTTTTCGCTTAAATTTCGAATTGCGTCACTCAAATCATCTATTTCGGTCTCTTCCATCTGCGCCCGTTCCAGTTCTCCAATCAGAAGCGCTATTCGTTTAGGGACGGCGGCAATAAGTTGAATCATCTTGACATCAAGTATCAGCTCTTCTTGTCGTATTTTCAGCAGAAAAGATTCAAGTTGTTGGGAAAGTGCCGAAATGCGTTCAACCCCCATATAATCGGCAGCACCTTTAATTGTATGGATAGCTCTGAAAAATTCATTGAAAGCTTCTTTATTTTCAGGATTATCTTCTATCAGGATCAGGCTTGTTTCCATTTCCTCCAAATATTCTCTTACTTCGGAGATGAACTCTTCCATTATTTCAGGATCATAAGATGTTTCCGAAATTTCTTCTGTCAGTTCCGAAGAGGCTTCATTGGAATCGCTTCCATTCGGATTGTCAATAAAACTTTTAATGAGTTTGAGAACATCGTCAATCGTTGTTTCTTCTGATTGGGTCAGTTCCAGATCACCAATCAAAAGAACAATCCTATCCCTGGCTGTTATGAGCGTATCAAGAATATTATCAGTAAAAGTGATTTCATTTTTACGGAGCAAATCAAGTAAATTTTCAAGTTTATGGGCGAGTTCGGCAATCCGCTCCAATCCCATATAATCAGACGCACCTTTGATTGTATGAATCGATCTGAAAATATCATTGAGGATTTCATGATTTTCGGGATCAGATTCCAACTGTAACAGCTTGGTTTCCATATCTTCCAAGTGTTCCACCGACTCTGTAATAAAATCCTCAAGTAATGATGTATCTGTCATGATATTCTCCTTTGCACCTTAACTGTCTTAATTGGGAGGTTTATGGTCATTTTCAATTTGAAATTGCAGCGTTTTGATGTTAAAAACGCCCTTAAGAGCAGAGTTGTTCCTAAATAAATATTATGATAATAAAAATAGATAGTTAAAATCCATAATCGCCTCGAAAATTTATTTAGTAACAACTATGGTATAACAACTTACTTTGATAAAAAAATATATGCGATATGCTGATATATCTGTTCAATTCGGTCTTTAATGATATTTAATTGCATTAAAATTTCACTGTCCAACCATTTTTTCCTCGGATGGAGGCTTTTAAGTATCTGCTTGATCGATTCAGAGGGCGGCGCTTCATATTTGATTCCGAAACGTATTGAAGAACGTCTGATGGTGTAAACTGAGTTGAAAACAGAATTTAAAATTTCCTGATTGTCAGGTTCGGCCTTCAAGTCCATTAATTTTCTTTCCATCTTTTCTAAGTGCGCTAAAGTTTCATTGAAAAATTCTTGCGTTTCTGAGTTTTCCACTGTTTACGTTCCTTTTTCATGCTCACAAAGTTATTCATTCCTGTTTTCTGTTTTTATCAATTGCCCCAGGGAAGCGGTGATAAATTGGAGTACACAAGATTTGTACAAATCATCCGAGATTTTTTCTCAAGAGGCACCGGAGAAAGATCGCCGATGGCGTAACCCAGATTTGCTCGGATTGTTTGAATCGAAGTCAGCATATTGTTAATGAGATCACGGTTGTCTGGCTCTGTTTCTAATTTAACCAAATTATTTTCCATGGTTTCCAAATTACCCACAGTATCAACAATAAAATTTTGAAGTAATGATAAATCCGCCATTTTTCTCCTTAATTTACCTAAGCATATCGAACAAAAATTTTCCGATTTTTTTTGAATAAAAGGAAGGCATAATCGAAATTGTCGCACCTTAATCAGAGACCGCTGATAAGATTGAGTATCTCACCGGATTTGTTTTTATTCACATATCCGATGGCTCCCATAAGGGCGGCATTTTCACTGTAAGCTTCCGCATTAAAATTGGATAGAAACAATATTCGCGCTTCATCATCGTGTTGCAAAATTTTTTTCGCCGCAGTCAAACCATCCATACCGCGCATCGTTACATCCATAGTCACAATATCCGGTTTTAATGATTTATACATGCTGACCGCCTCATGGCCGTTCCGGGCTTCACCGACGATCTTATGCCCGCCTGGCTCAAGTGTTTTGCGAATCATTCTGCGCATTATTGAAGAATCATCTACAATTAAAATGCGTTTACACATTTTAGTCTCCATTTTTCAGTTCTCAGTCTTCAGTTCTCAGTCTTCAGTTCTCAGTCTTCAGTTCTCAGTCTTCAGTTCTCAGTCTTCAGTTCTCAGTCTTCAGTTCTCAGTCTTCAGTTCTCAGTTCACAGTCGACTGTTAAGCGGCGACAACTTCTTTCAGTTTTTTGAACTCGTCAACCATCAGAATACAAGTAAAATCAAGCAGAATCAGAAGGTCTTCATCAAGTTTACACACGCCGCGTATATATTGGCTTTCAAGCCGGGCTACAACAATATCGGGAGGTGGTTCAAGGGTGTTCTCATCTATTTTTAACACCTGCGTTACTGAATCAACAATGAAACCGGTTGTGCGTCCATCAATGTTGAGAATCAGAATCCAGATATCCTCGTCAGTTATTTTATCGTCACCATATAGACCGAGGCGTTTACGCAGATCAATGACCGGTACAATACTTCCCCGAAGGTTGATAATGCCCTCAATAAAATCGGGTGAATTGGGTACCGCCGTGATCGGCGCTGAACGAATAATCTCTTGTACCATCAGGATACTCACTCCGAACAGCTCCTTACCGATGACAAAGCCAACCAATTGGGCCAATTGTGAATCTTCAGATAAGTCTTCATTTTCATTTGCGTTGAAATAGGAATCAGCCATTTTATTCTCCTTTTTGTCAGGGCCGGTTCAGCTCAATGTAGCTCCCGGCACAGTTCATATTTTGGGCTTTATATACTGATTTATACTAAAATAAACAATTGATTACCGGCCTTTCAAAGCCAGTTCATTCACTTTGGCGGCCAGTTGTGTATCAGCAACAACCATGTCAATTTTGCATTGGTTAATGGCCGCCTGGACCATATCCTTACTTAAACACGTACCAGGCTCCTGAACAATTGACTTCCCCCCTTGGCGGATAATTTCATTGATTCCCTCAACCCCGTCATCACCGGAACCGGATAGAATCATGCCGACAGTGCGTTTGGCAAATTTTTCAGCAAGGGAAAACATCAGCATGTTAATCGCACCTTTGCGCGAAGGAAATGGAGACGGATGCACCTTTAAAAGCGCTCGGCCATTTTCAATTTCAACGGTAGCGTATTCCGTACCGCATATAATGTAACAGACGCCGGCTTTAAGGGCATCATTGTTGCGCGCCCGGTGTATATTGATAGCGCTGGCGGATTTCAGATAACTGGTAAAGGCATCCACATGTTTTGCGGGCGCATAAACTACAATCAGAAAAGCTGCCGGCAAATCAGGCTGTAGTTTAGGGAGCATTTTCAAAAGGCTGCCATAACCGCCTTCACCGGCCCCAACAGCATAAATAGATTGACAGGGCTTGCGTTGGGTACCATCTTCCGGCTCGACTTCTTTTTTTGAACGCACTACGCGTACCGATTTAATCTCCACATTCGCCGCCAAAGTTACTTTATTGACAATATCCGCTTTTTGCTGTTCAACCGTAATATTTAATGTACGGGATGGTTTAGGGATAAAATCAATCGCTCCGAATTTTAAGGCATCGAAGGTAACAGTAGCGCCTTCCTGAGTGAGGGCGCTGAACATAACAGTCGGTTTCGGATATTTAATCATAATATACTTTAACGTCGTCAAACCGCTCATCACCGGCATGTTAACGTCAAGTGTGATTACATCCGGATCTAAACGCGGAATCATTTCCAGCGCCTCAACCCCATTGCTTGCTTCACCAACGATATGAATATGCTCATAAGATTCAAAAATACCTTTGATCACCCGACGTATCAGTTTAGAATCATCCACAATCAGCAATTTGATACGCTTTTTTTCCTTAGCGAGGCGTCGAAAGTTAACGTCCAATTCCTGTGGCGCTCCATTAGTAACTCCGTTAACCGGTTTCGGCACTGTAATCGTATCGCCGCAACGCTGACATAATATCTTACGCGTATTTTGTTTGACACCATTAAAAGAGAGGTTATGCTTTTTTCCACACTCTTCACAAAAAATAATCATCGCTTTACTTTCATTTATTGTAAGGTTGCTAAATGATGCCGGTTTTACTATTTCCGGCTTTGTTTCTGGATAGTCTCTTTATACGTATTATTATTGTATGCAAATATTATGCCAACATATTCTAAAGGCTCAATCTCGCGCTATCATTGATTTCACGGAAATTTTACGCCAAAGTGTATCATAATAGGTCAGTTTATTTGCATCAAAACTGAAAGAATGCTTCATATTGAGACATGTATTTGATTTTATAGGGGCGGCATATTTATAATAAAATCGATGTAAATTCCGTTTACTTTAATTTACCTTTATATTTACGTAAAAGCCCGCGCAATTGATCATAAGTGAGTCCCAATTGCCGGGCAGTTTTTTTTTGATTATGTTTACAGGAAGCGAGTGCTTTGGATAAAAGTGCAATTTCCAGTGTTTCCACGGCTGTTTTAAAAGGCATAGTGAAAAAATGATTCGGAATAAATGTTTCAGCCTTGATTGAGGTTGCGCAATTAGTTGGTACGTCAATATCTGGTTTCTTATTATATGGCGAACAAAACGGGTCAATTTCGATTGTATTGATGAATTTGCCGCGTGTTCGGTAAACCGCTCGCTCCACTACATTTTTTAATTCCCGTACATTGCCCGGCCAGGAATACTGCTTTAAAGTTGCAATGGCCTGATCACTAAAATGCGGCATCTCATCCAACCCCAATTCTATGGCCATCTGACGGGCAAAATGATCCGCTAACAAGCGAATATCACCTTTGCGAACCCTAAGCGGGGGAAGAAACAGTACTTCAAAAGAAAGCCGGTCCAACAAATCGGGTTTAAAGCGGCCTTCCGCTGCCATTTGAGGTAAATCGGCATTGGTGGCGGCAATAATCCGCACATTCACTTCAACACTTTTGGAACCGCCCACGCGTTCAAATGTTTCATATTCGACAACACGCAAAATTTTTTCCTGAACTTCCATTGGAATATTACCAATTTCATCCAGAAACAGGGTGCCGTTGTCAGCCGTTTCAAATCTACCGATATGTCTCGCAGCAGCACCTGTAAAAGCACCTTTTTCATAGCCAAATAATTCAGCACCAATCAGTGACGGTGTCAGTGCCGAGCAGTTTAACGCCACTAAAGGACCCTGCCAGCGTTTTGATAGATGGTGTAATCGTAATGCGGCAAGCTCCTTGCCAGTCCCTCGTTCGCCAATCAGCAGCACGGGACGGTTAATGGGCGCCACTTTTGAAAGACGTTCCCAAAAAGTCAAAAAAGCTTCAGATTGCCCGACAGCTTCATTTATAGTTATAGGCGGGGCGTGATGATATGTTTGATTGTTCATAGTAGAATTTTCAAATTTTAAGTTACAGTTACAATTTACAAACTATTCTATAATCAGTAAATGGAAAGTTCATGAGTGCAAAAATTAAGCGCAGCGATTTTCGGCATCTGATTTCCCCCGGAGGCTTACGGATTCAGGGGGCGGCAAAAAACCGCTTCACTTAATTTTTGCCCTCTATGCCGTATTTTCAGGTATTTTCGATCTACTGATAATACCGGAAATGATTAAAACTGAAAAGGATAAAATTGGCCAATTAAACCAAATTAGTTAAAAATACTATTATATAGTTAAATTGACCACGTTTATTATAACGCTGTAAAGACTGTAATATATTGAAATTACATATAATTTATAATTTATTGCTGTATGGCATGATTTATGCAAGATATAATTATTAAATGTTATCAAGCTACTTGCAATTTAAAACTTGTAGCTTCTGATTCGTAACTTAAAACTTTTATCAAAGGAGGATTACCATGGGAATTTTTACAAGATTCAGAGACATTGTCAGCTCTAACATCAATTCAATGTTGGATAATGCGGAAGATCCGGAAAAAATGGTCAAATTGATGATCCGGGAAATGGAAGACACTTTAGTGGAACTGCGTGCATCTTGCGCTGGTGCTATGGCAGGTAATATGAAAGTGCAGCGTAAATTGGATGAAGTCCGTAACCGCGCGGCTTATTGGGAAGGTAAAGCGCAGCTTGCGGTGGAAAGAGGCCGTGATGATTTGGCTCGACAAGCACTCAAAGAAAAACGTCGTTATGCTCAATGGACGGATTCTTTAGAAAATGAGGCAATCGAACATAGTAGTATTGTCGGGCAGTACAAGGAGGATATTCGTCAACTGGAGGATAAACTTAAAGCCGCCAAAGATAAGAGGCGTCTTCTTGTTCAACGCCAAATTCTGGCTAAACGTAAAAAGGAGGCTCGTACTGAGATTCGGCGGGTGGATAGTTCCCAGGCCGTGCGTAAGTTTGAGCAGCTTGAAAATCGGATTGAAAGGATGGAGGCTGAAGCGGATATGGTCAACTATGGCCGCAAAAGCAGCTTAGAGGAAGAATTGGATCAATTGGAAACAGCGGATGATGAAATTGAAAAGGAGTTATTGGCTATAAAATCCCGATCTGATAAGAATGACCAAATTAGCACAAACGTATAATCAGTTTGCGAAGGAGGGATGATTATGAAAATGCTTTTCGTTGTAGGGTGTTCTTTGGGCCTCATCATCCTGGCGATTGCTGCAATTGGCGGTATTATTCTTTTCAGCATCAAAATTATCAAGGGAGGGTTTTCGCACCAAGATCGACAGCATCAGACCATGGAAACTAAAATGGTTCAGGATATTTATCAAGGGATGCGTAAAATGGAATCGCGTGTCGAATCGCTGGAAACCCTCATTATGGATCAGGATAGAAAGGGGGACAAACAATGGGACGATTTCAACAAATAATGGATGGCGGCTTGTATCGCGCTCGTGACGGATTTATTCTGGGAGTTTGTAAGGGCATTGCCGAATTTTATGATTTCGCACTCTTTTGGATTCGTGCTGTTTTTGTGGTGTTGTTCATTTTCACCGGATTTTGGCCGATTTGTGTAATCTATTTTGTGGCAGCCCTTTTGATGAAACCGAAACCGGTGATTCCGCTTGAAACCGAAGATGACCGCGAATTTTATGATAGCTACACCCATTCCCGCAAAGCCGCCGCCAATCGTCTGAAACGCAGACATGACAATTTAGAGCGTCGTATCCGGCGGATGGAAGACCGCGTGACCAGTCAGGAATTTGATTTTGACCAAAAATTGAACGCTTGACTTTGTAACCATTAGAAAGCAAAACATAGGAGACACAACCATCATGGATATACGATCCAAATTCGCGAAGTTGACACAATTGATGCAGTCTGGTGACAACCAAGAGTACTGGCAGAAGTATTACTCGAAGAACGTGATACGGCGGATTACCGGGCTCGAACCGTTGATTGGCAGGGAGGCGGGTCGGCAGCAGGTCCAAGAATTCCTTGACAACCTGACATCACCCTCGCGAATTGAAATGAAGGCAGTGGCGTTCGATGACGATAACGATGTAAGTATTTTTGAGTTCCGCCACGAGTTCAGTCATAAGATGTACGGAGATATTTGCCAGATGCAAGTACATGTTCAGCGATGGCGTGATGAAAAAATCTACGAAGAATCAATCTATGTGATGCCACTTGATGAATGAAAGCAATCGCGACGGCTTAGAAAAGCCTGGCCTGACAAAGCTGGTTCAAGGGACTTCGTACCTCGGCCCATGACCAGCGGTGTTGGGTTAAAAAAGGAAAATACAATTTAGGCCAATTCAACAGTAAAATCTTTACATGAAAATTTACCTTGATTGCTGTTGCCTACAATGTCCTTTCGATGATATATCTCAGCCAAGAGTTGCGGTTGAAGCAGAAGTTCTCCTTGTTGTTCTTGCATTGTGCGAGTCCGATCATTTGGAATTTATTTCATCAGATGCCTAAACTGTTTTAACAATAGAAAAAGTCCAAGAATCCTTTTGATTCTTGGACTTTTTCTATTGCTATGATTTCTTACACTTGTAAAATAAGGAACCCCTTTAATGAAAATAATGATCAGCGGAAAAGGTGGCAGCGGAAAAAGCACCCTGTCGGTATTACTGGCAAAAGCGTTAGTTAAAGCCAACTGCGAAGTATTATTAGTGGATGCAGATGAATCTAATATGGGCGTCAGACGGTTGTTGGGTGCTGCCGATTCTGATAATCTAATGGAAAACATGGGCGGACGCCAAAGTGTGAAAACCGAACTTTGGTCTGAAACCGCTTCGCAAACAGATAATGAACTCTTTAAATCCGGGATGAAGATCGCCGATCTTCCGGATGGATGTGTTGCCGAAGCTGATGGAGTTAAGCTGTTGGTTGTGGGAAAAATTCAAAATTTCGGTGACGGTTGCGCATGTCTTATCGGTGCGCTCTCCAAAACCGTGCTGTCTAAGCTAGATGAAGGTGACAATGCTATGGTGATCATTGATGCCGAAGCCGGTGTTGAGCATTTTGGGCGAAAAGTGGATTCGGTTTGTGATTTGATAATAGGTGTTGTTGATCCCACTTATGAATCATTTATGCTATCAGTAAAAATGCAGGAGATGGCCGCAATGGCGGGAATTGAAATTGTCTTTGTATTAAACAAAACAGATGAAGCAGTTACTGAGGTGATGGCGGAGCATCTTGATTCAGACAAGGTAATTGCGCAAATTCCTTTTCATAAGGATATTTTTTCGCAGAGTTTGCATGGCAAGGCACTTTCTACGAATTTGCCGGAAGTTGAAAAACTTGGGCATTTTCTGAAGCGTTACCGGAAACCGGTGAATTTGAATGTGGCTTAAATTACGCTCAAGAAGAAGGGGGGCTGAATTTACAGTTTAGCACCCCTTTTTCAGTGTAAAATGAAGAATGTCAGGAAGATGCTATGGCCGTACAGCCCGAACTGCTCCGCAGAATTTAGCATCTGTCGGCGGATTGTTTTCCCGGATGTTTTTGCTATTCGGAAAAATAATATCTACAACAAGACCGCTTATCCCTTCATCATAAGAAGGATAACTTTGGCTGGTCCAATACCATTCGGTTTTATTCAGGGGGAATATCGGTTTTTTCTCGTAAATATTTCGTAACTCCCGTTGCTTGGGAATACGCCAGTCTTTATATCCTCCGACTCTTAACCGTTTCACATATTTTTTAGCGTTGAAATAATTCAAACACTCGCCATAGTTTTGAAAATCATAATCAATTGCGGAATCCAATAAAGTCCACATTTTCCCCGTTCTTAAATCTTGAACGACCCCTTTATGCGTTACTTTGAATCGGCCGCCGCTTGTCTTCAGACGCCAGCGTATATCTGAAACGGCTTTCTTTTTTCTTTTACCTTTTTCATTTTTGAGAATTTTTTTTAATTCACGTTTTATCAATATTTTGGCATAGTATTTAGAAAAATGTTTTTCTAACCAACCCTTGTATTCCTTTTTGGCGGTGTCATAATCGACTGCACCGATAATGGCTTGCTTTTTTTCAAAGCTTTCTTTTATAAGCGCATTTTCTTCATATTTTTTGATATTCCGATTTAGATCATCAGTGCGTATGTCATTCGTATATGTATTCGCAAACAGTTGGCTCAATCGAATACATTCATTCCAATTTTCTTTATCCGGCTGTTTATGCAGCTTGATCATTTTATTGAAAAATCGGTAGAAGGGTTCTTTAATATCGGCAATTAGCTTTTTGATTTCCTTATGGTATTTTCCTTTGGGAAATTTTTTCCGATGTTCAAGCAAAGCGAATAGTTTTTGATCATACTGAGTTGGGTCTATACGTTGGACCTGATTAAAATTTTTTTCATCTATTTTATTTTTGATTGATGTAATTTGGTTGACAGCGTTTTTACTTTTATCTGTGCCGACATGCGCTTCGCTAAACTGTTTATATACCTTGATGGCATCCTCATATTTTTCCTCGGCAACATAACCATCCGCTTTTCCAACCGCTTCATCATACAATCGGACGCGCTCCTGTTCGAGTTTTTCTTTCGCTACTCTCTCTTCTTCTTCTTTATTTTCACTATGGAAACCCCATCCTACTACTATAGCGATAATCAAAACAAGGCCTGCAATAACACCGAGAGCGATTCGCATAGTCTTACTCATTTGCCGAGGCGCCCGCTCAATTTTTAAGTTATTAATCAAGCAATATTCTTCAATATAATTAATTGCTTGTGCCTCATCCATACCAAAATTAACACCTGTTTTGATTAAATATTCAAAATATTCATCACGTATAAAACCGTCTAATCCGGCGATATCAATATCCGAATTCAATTCCGCGTGGTGAGCGCTGGCGCGACTGGCATCATAAGCTTTACGGTTTCGGGAATTTTTAAAAATAGATATACATTGGCCAGCCAGTGTGTCACTGGCTGTCAGATTGGCGTCTTTTTTACTTATTTCGCTGAGTGCGCTTTTTTTATCGCGTGTACGTTGTTGGAGTTTTTTTAATGGAGAATTAGAAGGAATCTCTAAAAAATCGTACAAGGATGCTTTATCAATTTGTTTCAGATTATCATTAATATTCCTTTCAACCGTTTTATCCAATGTATGGGTGGAAGATTTCTTTTTATCATCATTTGCGCCCAGAATTTTGGGTTTACGGAGCTTGCGCTTTTTTGGAGGTTCATCCGGAAATTTTATCCGTGCGCGCAATTCATCCGCATCAACATTATCAAACTGAGCAAGCTGGTTAATTTCATCTTCGCTGATATAGCCTTTGGTTCCGAGGATCGAAACATGATGATCAGCAACGGCAAATTTTTGGGCATCCCTTTGCTGTAATATTTCCTGTGCTTTGGCGACTTCCTGGTCACGCAAAGCAGGAGAGAACATGACCTCACGTATTGTAGGCATTAAGCCGATATTGGTTTGCGCCTGAATACCTTTGGTGGGGTGATTGCGATTGCGGCTCCATTCTATCTGTTTCTTTTTGATCGCTTTTTCAATAACTTCAGGGGCTTCTTCAGGCGGGTCAACGGGAAGTTCAAGTAAGAAATAAAAATTTTCCCTGGTCATATCAGAATTCGATCCTATTTACTCGAAAATTCAAGTTTTCAGTTTCAAGTTTTCAGGCCGGTTGACGTACCGCTGACAAAACAAATATCAAGATTCAAATTTACTCCTTAAATGCTACGATAACTTCAAGATGTTATGAAGCAAATTACAACTTGACACTTGTAACTTAAAACTTGTAACTTTTTTTAATGCACAACAAGACTTTGGCTACGTTTTTTAGCTAGTTTAAGAGCGTCCCCTTCAATGACCGAGGTTGTTTCAATAGATACATTAACTCTTCGGTTTTCTTTAGACTCTACAGCCTTTATGTGTAAACAACCTTCTTTATCAAGGTTAAAAAAGATATCAATTGGCAGATCGACTGGCAGTCCACTAGGAAGATCTAACAACGCTGTGCCAATTTCCACAGCATAGTCTGGTGGGATATTGTCCGATGATGATTCACTTTCCATAACACGAATGTAAACGCTTTCCTGATTTTTTTCAGCCGTATAGAAAGAGCGTTTGACACTTGCAGGTACGGCAGTATTTTTTAAGATAATATTGGAAACGCGTTCCCCATCACTCTCAGTCAGAATAATTACGCCAAAACTCTTGCTAGTCACGTCAGTTATATCTACCATAGCACTCTCAGGCATTTCTTCACCACTGGCTTGAGCTAGTTTGCGACGTGTCTGACTGTCGGATTCATCCATCACCGTTTTTATTTGGGTGAAACTTTTTTGGGTTTTAGTCGCAATACGTCGGATAAGACCGTCATGCAGAACCAATTTCCATCCATAAATAGCCGCTCCTTTGGCAACGGCTCCATCAGGATCAAAGATGCGGGGATCTTTGGAAAATTCTTTTTTAACCCGTGTACGAACTTGAGGCATACGCGTTGAGCCTCCTACAAGGATGATCTCATCAAACGTATCATATCCCTTCTTAGAAGCTTCTTTAAGCATATCCTGGGCAAAAGCAATTGTTCTTTCCATCAAGTCGCGTGTGATTTCCTCAAACTTTTCGCGTTCCAACTCAATTTTAACCCGCTCTCCACCATGAGTGACCGAAATCGGAACTTTGCGGCGTTGGGTGAGCATTTTTTTTGATCGTTCAGCGGATAGCTGTAAATCTTGGCAAGTCGTAGCGTCTTCGAGAATATCTTCTTTAATACCGGTATCTTTTTGAAATTCCTGAGCAAGATAAGCAACAATACGATCATCCCAGTCTTTGCCGCCCAGGTTATGGTCACCGCCAGTACAGATCACTTCGATTGATTCCGGTTTGATGTCAATCATCGTGATATCAAAAGTGCCGCCGCCTAAGTCATAGACCAGCACAACACGTTCATCATCGTTCTCCGCCATTCCGTAAGAAATAGCCGCGGCCGTAGGTTCGTTAATAATTTGGTGAACATTAAAACCCGCGATTTCGCCGGCTTTACGCGTGGCTTCCCTTTCATTGATTCCAAAATAGGCTGGACAAGTGATAACAATATCTTTAATTGTTTCACCTGTATTTTGTTGCGCATCTTGTACAATTTTACGGATAATGTAATTTGATATTTCTTCGGCATGATATGATTGTTTTTTATTTTCAAAAAGAAAATTGGGTTCTCCCATGGACCGTTTCACAAATGTTACGACATCGTGAGGATATAAAGCAGCGCTTTCCTTGGCGACATCGCCAACGATAATTTCATCTTCATCAAAAAAAACCACAGATGGTGTACTCGTTGAACTTTCCGCATTTGGAATTAGAACGGCTTTACCGTGTTCATCCACATGCGCAATAGAAGAGTAGGTGGTACCAAGATCAATGCCGTAAATTTTCTGAGCCTGCTTACTCATCGGTACTCCTAAAATTTATTTCCTGCAAGTCTTCAACATAAAGGTAAACATTAACCATTTCGGGGCGTATAACACGACCATCCCATTCATATCCGGGAAATAAGCGTTCAGCAATTATTTTGTCTTTGGTTTTATCACCCGTTTCAATTTTTTTCAACACTTTCTGTTGTGTCGGATCAAAACTGTCGCCATCAACGGTATAAGGTTTAACACCTTGCCAGTAGAAAGAATCCTCTAAGTCGGCCGGTATGCTTTCAATCAACTTGAGCATTTTGTCCGGATCGCTGTTTAATGATTCATGAGTGCGGTAAAATTTTGATAATTTTCTGATATCATCAATAATTTTAATCACATCCATTATCATGGTTTGAACATGCTTTCTGAACGTTTCGTTTTTATATTCCTGAAGTTCGTTGTGTAGATTATCAATGATACTATCTTTATGTTGATCATATTTCAGCTTTTCGTTAAACTCTTGTTGTAGTGAATCCAATTTGCCGGAGATCAGATTAATATGTTCTTCAATGTCCTTAAAATTGGCACTACGACTATCACTCTGATTATCATTAACGTCTTCAACGTCTTTAAAATTGGAACCACGACTATCACTGTGATTATTATTCGCGTTTACCGGGGGATCTCCGAATGTTATCTCTTCATCCGTTTCAAATTGTATTTCGGGTAGATCAAAGTTACCAGATTGATCATCATGTGCAGGCTTAATTGGTATGACCGGGTCTTTTTCCTTATTATTTTGCAGAATCAGATCGGTTTCTTTAGGGATATTATTTTCTTCGGACATCAGAAATAAAACTCCTAGAATATCTGGCCCTTAAATAGGGTACTTTGCATATTAAGATTTATAGTTTATTGGTATCATATCGTCAACTATTGATAGCATCCAATTTCGATTTTTTAGATAAGACATGCAATCTGCGAAACTCACGTTCAACTATTCTAAAAAACCAAAACAGCATATATATAGATCATATTATTTATTATCACAAGCATATACTTTAATCTTCTTTATTTTTATTGCATTTTCACTATTTGCAACGCTATCAGATAAATTGTAAGTTGTATTTGACACTTATTATTCTTCGTTATTGTCATAATCCATGACAACCGGATACTTTAAAATCAGTTTAACCGCCTGTTTGGCAGTGGCGGCAGCTTCAGGAAAAACATGAGCAAGTGCCTGAATATGGCGCAAATTATCGGCGCTACGAAAAATCAACATTGCCAGGTCCCCTTCTGCCATCTCGGCGATTGCGAGCGTTTCTTCCCAACTCTGGCCAGATGCCCACGCATACATAGCGGCGGCAGGACGCATATAAAGCACCCTGATTGCGAAGCCCTGCTTATACATTTTTTGTACAAAAGGACGTAAGTTTCTTTTAATTTTATAGAAAGCGTCCTCAAGGTTTTCTGGCAAGTGTCCTTGCTCAAATTGAGAGTTCATTTCACGCTCATTGACAAAAGCGGCAATAATGGCCGATAGAAGCACGGGATCGGACTCCGGAAAAAGGCGTAGGCGAAACCCTTCTGCGATCATCAGCGGCTGATCCACGCGTAATTGAGATGTCCATCGTCCATCATCTGTCAAAACACCATCATCCGTCACGAAATACGTTGCTCGCAGAAAATTAAGATGCCGCCTGAAATCATTTTCCAGATATTGGCGCGTTTCAGCAGATTTTTGTTTAGAAACCGTTGAATGTCTATTTCGCATCATCAGGAAAGCGGCAAAAGAATGCGCTAGGAGGTCTGTAATTTGGTCAGGTGTGTGTGACAGAAGAAGATTCAGCACCATTGAAAAATTAATCTTTATCTGACTGAATATGGCTGATGGCGGTGCTGTGGAAAGTTCGGCCATAAGACGAATATCCATATATTTACCGGGAAGGGCAATGGCAAAGCCTATCCGATCCATTCCCCTTCTTCCGGCACGACCGGTCATCTGGTGAAATTCGGTAGAGGTTAACGGTAAAAAATCGCGACCGTTAAAACGGTCTGAATTAGACAAAACAATCGTCCTGGCCGGAAAATTCACTCCGGCAGCCACGGTTGAGGTTGCAAAAATAGCTTTTAATAACCCCTCCTGCATTAATGTTTCCAACACTAATTTCCAGGCCGGCAATTGTCCGCTATGATGCGCACCCACAGCATTTTCTGCCAAATACTTTAACTGGCGATGTTTATCAAGGTAGGCATTTCCCGAAGTTAACACATCAATTCGATTGTTAAGATTAGCGTGGCGTGTAGGATCTCGCCGCATTTTACTCGTACATAAATCCAGTGCATTATCGCAGTCGGCACGCGATTTAAGAAAAAAAATAGCCGGCAAGAGGTTATATTTATCCAGCACACGCAGAATTTTTCCGAATTGCGGCAGTTTATGCGGCGGTGCCAAAAGGGGAGGCTTGGGCATATTAAGATACGCTTGGACCTTTTTATGCAGTCTTGTTTTCTTTCGGTTATGTGAATGCGGCGTAACAAGGGGTAAAATTGTCCCCGACGGATGCAAAAAGAGCGGTTGAAGTGGTACCGGCCGTTTTTTTTCCGCTACGATATGGCATTTTTTATTGCGTATTTGCGCAAGCCATGCGGCGATTTGATGGGCATTGCCGATTGTTGCCGACAGCATCAGCAGCGGGATACGAGAAGGCAAATAAATCATAATTTCTTCCCACACCACGCCGCGGTCTTCATCACCTAAGAAATGCGCTTCATCCAATACAACAAAGTCGGTCTCCAAGATTTCACCACGATGCATCGCATCATACAATTGGTTGCGTAAAATTTCAGTCGTACCTATAATAATCGGCGCATCAGGGTTTTCCCTGCGGTCTCCGGTTAAAATTCCAAGATTAGAATCACCAAAAACGGCGCTGAATTCTGTATATTTCGCATTGGTCAGAGCTTTCAGCGGTGAGGCATACCACGCGCGTCCGCCATTTTCAAAAATGCGAGCGACAGCTTTGATCGCAACCCAGGTTTTACCCGCACCTGTTGGCGCTGTTACCAGACAGTCACCACTTTCAATGGCGTTCAAGGCTTTAATTTGGAAACGGTCGGGTGTGAACGGCTTTTTATCAGGTACGCCGATAGTCGCAAACACTTTTTTGAGCGTCGTATCGGCACCGGGTTTCATTTTTAAAATTTTAGCTCTCGTGCCAGACTGTCGATAGCCGCCCTTGAAATGTTTGAAATGGCGATTGCCTGTTTTTTTTAAGGGAGCTTTTTTTCGCCAATTTTTCATAATTGTGTTATCATGGCTTTTACCGCTGTCTTAGCAGGTGAATCGGTGTCATAAGATGAAATTCCTTTTAAATCCGCTTCAATCAGGGAATCACTGTAAGGTAAAAATCCGAGCAAATCAAAATCAGCGAGATGTTTTTTTATAAAAGCCTCGTCACTGGCACCACGGATTTTATTGCCAACAACGGCAATTCGTTGCAAGCCTATTTCGGATGCAAGTTTTTTTACATGAACCGCAGTGTCAATACTGCGGCGACCCGGTTCCACGACAATAATGAGTTTATCTACAGCCTGTGCGGTTGCCCGGCCAAGATGCTCAATACCGGCTTCCATATCCATAACCACAACTTCGTCGCGTGCCAGGACAATATGGGTAATTAACGCTCTTAACAACGTACTTTCCGGACAAATGCAACCCGATCCGCCGGTTTTGACACCGCCTAAACGCATTAATTTGATATTGCCAAGCCTGGCCGATAATGCTTCGGGAAGGTCATCTACTTTGGGGTTCAGCTTAAAAAAACCGCCAATAGTTCCTGGTTGCACCTCAGTGCGTTCAAAAATAAGCTCTTTCATATCCGCAATTGGCGTTATCTTGTTGGCATTAGGAATTCCAATCGCAGCGGCCAAATTGGCATCAGGATCAGCATCAATCGCCAATACATGTTTATTTTGTGAGTCTAAACTTCGAATTAACAGGGCTGCGAAAGTGGTTTTCCCCACTCCGCCCTTGCCACTGACTGCCAGTTTCATTATTTTCTCCTAATTATTTTCAAATGCAGGCTTTCAATTATTTTTTTCCCGGTAAATATAATTTCAGACTTCCTTGATGATATACCTTTTTAAACACATTGACAACATCCGGATCAAATTGCAAGCCGGCCTCTTCACTTATTATTTCCACGACCCCATCAGAAGGCAGCCCTTTACGATAAACACGATCAGACGCCATGGCATCACAAGCATCCGCCACCGCCATTATACGCGCTAAAAAAGGAATGTTATTACGTTGCAAACCATCAGGATAGCCTTTGCCGTCAAAACGTTCATGGTGATGTTTGATGATTATCTGTTCGCGCTCCCAAAGTCCGAGCTGTTCGATGATATTGGCACCAGTCAATGGGTGTTTTTCAATTTCTAGAATTTCTTCGGATGTTAGCGAACCCTTTTTAAGCAAGATATCATCCCTGACGCCAATTTTACCAATATCGTGAAGTCGTCCGGCAACATTCAGAATATCCAATTCCTCGCTTGTAAGATTCATCTCCTTACCCAAAACCGTGGATAAGGCCGCTACTCGGATGGAATGTTGCTGCGTATATGAATCACGAGCCTCCAGTGCATTAACCAACGCGTAAAGGGTTGAAAGCAAATTTTCATAGATATTTTCATAAAGCGCCCAATTTTCAATAACATAAGCGGCTCTTTTTAGCATAAATTTAGTATAGTATAAATCTTTAGGACTAAAAAATTTGTTATCGTTTTTTATTGCGGCGGTCAATAATCCGAACACTTTTTCCTGAATAGATAAGGGAACGGCTATGAAAGAACATATTCCTGTTGGCAATTGGATTGGCGCGTGATTTTCAGCGACTAACAGCGGTATTCCGTCAGCCGCAATGGTCTGCAAGAATTCGTTTAAAACTGAACGTTGTTCATTTCTATCGCTGATATTTTTGGAATCAGATGATGTCGCAGGTTTCGAAATTTTATGCGAAATACTATTATGATGGTCCGCAGGCTGCTTAAAAGCGGACGTTACTTCAAAAGGGTGTTTTGACGCTTCATTTATGATATAAAAACGAGCTTCGGTAGCAGGAGTTAAAGTAATCGTCATTTCTGTAACCCGCCTGAACACATCACTGCCCGACGATGTCTCAGTCAGATCTGACATAATTCGATTTAAAATGTTCAACTCATTAACTTTCAAATGCAATTCCCGATTGAGTTTTTCTAATTTAGCTTTGCTTTCAGCCTCCTTTTTATATAGAATATTTTCAATAAAGAGTTTGCGTTGTTGAAAAACTCTTTGAATACTTAATTCTATCTGGTCGAACTGAACAGGCTTTACCAGAAAATCAACAACACCGTTCTGAAGCGTCTTAATACTATTAGTAAGAGATGGAAAGCCTGTCATAATTATGACGGGTATTGTATTGTCAATTTTTCTGATTTGTTCCGCCAGTTCCAATCCGCCCATGTGTGGCATATTAATGTCGGTTACACAACAGTTAACGGTTTCCCCTTTTATAATAGACAAGGCATCCATACCATTGCTAGCGGTGATGATCCGGTACCTTCCTTTTAGTTTGAAATACTCGCTTAAAACTTCAAGAAGTGCATCATCGTCGTCAACCAATAATATTGTTTCGATTGTTTCAGGATTCATCTCTGGGCGGTTTCAGTTTTTTATGTCGTAATATTATGTCGTAATAGTATCAAATCAATTTGAGCAAAACAATTGACAAATTGCTTTACAGGATAACAATACCGTTCAGCATGAATATTGCAAGTTCCGCAGTGTCGTTCAGGTTTATGTTTTGAAATTTGGGGCTTATTGGTGCAAAAATCCATTGATGGTATTTTAAGCATCATTCCTGTTTACATACGAAATACAAAATGTTATCAGAGCAAGTATATTATTTTGTAACATCGGCTTCAATATTTGTAATAGTATATCATCTTATAAGATTAGTGACAAGCAATTCCAGGATTTATTAAAATGCCTGTTTTTAAATACACCGCCCTAGATTTAAAAGGTAAAACAGCGGCAGGAATTATTGATGCTGACAGCTCTTTGGTAGCTCGTCAAAAGTTGCGGCAGTCTGATATTTTTCCGGTGTCAATCAATGAAGTCAAAGGAAGCACGACATCCAAAAGTACAGGTTATTCATCATTCACACAGCGTTTTACCAAGATCAGGGCATCCGAAATTGCGATGATGACCCGACAGTTGGCTACGCTTGTAAATGCCGGCTTTCAGCTTGTTGCCGCGATGGATTCACTATTGACTCAGACCAAATCAGCCGCTTTCAAAACGGTATTAGCCCGGATTAAAGATTCAATTGTTGAAGGCAACAGTTTTGCTGCGTCCTTGAGTCAGCATCCCAATCTTTTTTCAACGTTGTATCTTAACATGGTGCGAGCCGGTGAATCATCTGGCACTCTTGAAATTGTGTTGGAGCGGCTTGCAGATATGGCCGAAAAGCAACAAGCGCTAAAACGCCGTATCCAATCCGCTTTAGCCTATCCTTTGCTGATGTCCGCCATCGGTACACTGGTGTTGTTTTTCTTATTAACGGTAATTGTTCCCACAATTACCGGAATTTTTGAAGACATGAATCAAGTGCTTCCCGGCCCCACCCGTTTTCTTATCAGCATCAGCGTTTTTTTTAAAGATTGGTGGTGGGTTTTGTTAATCGTGCTAATCGGTATGGTACTTATCGGGCGCAGTTTAAAAAAAACGATTAAAGGGCGCTATTTATGGGATAAAACCAAACTTTTTTTACCCGGTGTCGGAACAATAACCACTAAGCTGGCCGTAGCGCGTTTTGCCCGCACTCTGGGATCGCTGCTTGAAAACGGCGTTACAATGTTAACTGCTTTGGATATTGTTAAAAATATCTCTGACAATGTACTGATTGCCGATGTGATTGACCAAGCCGTTAAATCTGTCGGACAGGGGCAAAGTGTGGCCACAGCACTAAATGACGGCCAGATTTTCCCCGATCTTTTTATTCAAATGGTGCATGTCGGAGAACAAAGCGGTGAACTGGAAGAGATGCTATCTAAAATAGCAGATATTTTTGAAAATGAAGCCGAATCAACGATTATGAGCGTCACATCTCTATTGGAGCCGTTGATGATTCTGGTGATGGGCGTTGTTGTTGGATTTATCGTCTTATCAATCTGCCTGCCAATTTTTGAAATGAATCAGCTTGTTCGATAAAAAGTACCTGAAGTTTTAAGTGAAAAGTGCCTGAAATTACGGAAAATTTTAAAATTTTTCACTTAAAATTTAACACTTTCGACTTAATGTTTAAAACTCCGTTGCCCAGTGTAAACCATAGTTACGCCCGCTTCGTTGCAAGCTTCAATGGATTGGTAGTCATTATTTGAACCGCCGGGTTGAATAATCGCCGAGATACCTTCCTTAATGCCCACATCCACACCATCTCTGAAAGGGAAAAAAGCATCGCTGACCATGGAAGCACCGATCAGACCGCCGTTGACATTGGCGATTAGGTTATCAATTTCCTGCAACAAATCAACATCTCTCATGTCATTATAACTGATGCCGTGTTTTTCAAAACAGATACGGTCCGCCAGTTTGCGATAGGCTTTATCTCTGGCTATTTCGGCAACACCAACACGATCCTGTTCCCCGGTACCGATTCCCACTGTCACCATATCTTTAACGTAAATCACCGAATTGGAACTGATTCCTGACTCGACCAACCAACCGAACAGCAGATCATTATATTCATTGTTTAACGGTTTTCGGACAATTTTGTACGCTTTGCCCTGATATTCACAGGCAGCCAATTTTAATTCCGCTTTTGTACGTGTTTTCGGAGTAAAAGACCACTGGGCGATAACACCCCCATCAATCAGACTTTTAAATTCAACACAACGTTGTCCGACAAAATTTTGCAGACGATTGATATTATCAATTCGGATAACACGTAAATTTTTCCGACGCGCTAAAACAGCCATGACACCTTCTTCATATTCAGGTGCTACAACGACTTCAGCGTACTGTTCGCTGATCGCTTCAGCAGTTGTCAGATCAGCCGCCTGATTCAAAGCGATACATCCGCCAAATGCAGCTACACGATCAGCCATGTAGGCTTTATGATAAGCGTCAGCCAATGAATCAGATTGTGCCACACCGCAAGGGTTGTTATGCTTTACGATAACCGCACACGGTTTGTTTGTAAAATACCTAAGAATATTCAGCGCGTTGTCTGCATCCGTCAAGTTGGTTTTGCCAGGATGTTTCCCGGATTGCAACAGTTCGATATCTGAGGCAAGATATTGTCCGGGTTGTATCGTTGCAGTTTCCCCTAACACTAAATTTCCATTGACCAGTTGATATAAAGCGGCTTCTTGCCCCGGATTTTCACCATAGCGTAAACCTTTTTCGACGTTATCAATGGCCCAGGTCATTTTATCATAAAAAAGCGTTTGTCGATTATCATCGTCAACAAAGCTGATTTCCATACGCGGCGGGAAATGATCATCCATTATTGTTTTATACATCTGTTTTAAATCTTCAGCCATAGCGGTTTCCTTTTAGCTTATAGGTTAATTTCCGTAGCATTGTCTGACATTTTTGTATGATTGGGATGATAGAAAATCAGCAATGGTACGGTCATACTCGGCTGTGTGGGCAAAAGCTTTTTGCGCCAGACGATACCGCATCTTCAGTGAAAGCATGCCATCGTGTTGACGCATTTCGGCAATGATTTCGGAATAGTCGGAAGGATCAACAACAGAACCCACCCGGATATAATTCTTTGCGGAAGCCCTGATCATGCAGGGGCCTCCAATATCGATATTTCCACGCGCGTCTTCAACCGTTACGCCTGATTTGGCAATCGTCTCTTTAAACGGATAAAGATTTACCACGACCATATCAATCGTTACGGCGTCAGTACGTTTTAAATCATTCTGATGCGCCTCATTATACGTTTCCGTTAAAAGGCCCAGATAAATTTTAAAATCAAGTGTTTTTACGAGTCCGCCTTGAGTTTCCGGTTGCCCGGTATAATCGGAAACTTGAGTTAAGCATCCGGCCGCCTGATCACCTAAAATCGCTTTGATTTTTTGAAAAGTTCCACCTGTTGAAAAAATTTTGATCTGCGAATTACTATTTAAAAGCGCCGGTACAAATTTATCCAAACCGCTTTTATCAGAAACACTGATAAGCAGATGCCTTACTTTAACAAAATCATCAATTTTGTTTACGATATTGATACTCATAGTAGTAACTTTCACCTCTATAAATTTCATCTTGTTCCAATGCTCTGGCGTTGAAACAAAAAAGGCATTATAAAAATAAAGCCCGTAACCAATCAGAATTACGGGCTTTAATATGAATATGGTGCCGAAGGCCGGACTTGAACCGGCACGAGTTTCCCCACTACCCCCTCAAGATAGCGTGTCTACCAAATTCCACCACTTCGGCATGACTACAAAAAAATGTTTTAGAATTCTGACGATTTCACTTGCATCTGCTTAATATCATAAACTAACATCGGCAAGTTTTTTTGTCAGCATGTCATCAATTAATCGGCACTGCTGTCTGATTTTTCAGATGACTCTTCCGATGAAGGTGTTGTCTGCACACCGGAATTATCTTGCTTAACATCACCTTTTTGTACGTCCGTCATTTCGGTCATAACAGAACCCCTATCACGATTCATCGAAGTGTAAGCCAACGCTAAAGATGTCAGCATAAATACAATCGCTACGACAGTTGTTGCTTTGCTAAGAAATGTTGACGCACCGGTGCTTCCAAAAAGAGTCGAGCTTCCTCCCCCGCCAAAAGCGGCACCCATATCCGCACCTTTACCGGTTTGAAGCAAAACGATCATAATCAGTGCGATACAAACAGCTACATGGATAATTACTAACAAAATAGGCATACGTTGTTAATCTCTATTAGTTGAGTATTTTATACTTTTCATTATATATATGCAAGTATAATTTTATTATTAATAATAGTTCTCTAATTTAAGTGCCAGAAAAATTACGTCTATATCTTATTATTTGATTTTTTTAAAGAGATATTTTATTTTTTTTTTGTACTTGGGAATTTTTTGTATTTTCAGTAATCAAATTCAAAAAAGATTATTTTCTATTGTGCGCCAATCATGGCGATAAGATCAACCATTCTGTTGGCGTAGCCAGCTTCATTATCATACCATGAAAGCACTTTGACCATATTGTCAACAACATAAGTGGTTGGTGCGTCAACAATAGAGGATAATGGAGAGCCATTAAAATCGCATGACACTAAGGGTAATTCGCTATACCCCAGGATACCGGCCAAATAACCTTCCGAAGCCTCTTTCAGGCAGCCATTAATTTCGGAAACAGTAATGCCTGCTTTTTCTACCATAACAACCAGATCGACAAGCGACACATTCGGTGTCGGAACACGAATTGACAGGCCGTTGAGTTTGCCTTCCAATTCTGGAAGAACCAATGCAACAGCGCGAGCCGCTCCTGTTGTTGTCGGAACCATTGACAGTGCCGCTGCCCTGGCACGCCGTAAATCTTTGTGGGGAAAATCAAGGATACGCTGATCACCGGTATAAGAATGAATTGTTGTCATTAAACCGCTGCGAAGTCCAAAATTTTCAAGCAACACTTGGGCAACCGGAGCAAGACAATTGGTCGTACAGGAAGCATTTGAAATAATATTATGCTGACGAGGGTCATAGTTATTTGAGTTCACTCCCATGACAATAGTGATGTCCGGGTCACTCGCCGGTGCTGAAATAACCACTTTACGGGCTCCGGCTGTAAGATGTTTCGTCGCATTTACACGGTCACGAAAAAGGCCGGTGCATTCGGCGACAATATCCACACCAAATTGTTTCCAATCAAGATTCGCGGGGTCTTTGACCGATGTTACGGCAATTGATTGCCCATCAACCTGGATAGTATCATCACCAGCTTCTACCGAAGCATCTAATTTGCCATGTACTGAATCGTAAGTCAGCAGATGAGCCATCGTCGTTGAATTACTTAGATCGTTTATTGCGACAACGTCAACATCTGAATGCTTTAATGCTGATCTTAAAACTAATCTGCCAATTCGTCCGAATCCGTTTACACCTATCTTTATACTCATATTTTCTCCCTTAATTTTTTAATTATTAAAGAATACTCATTATAACACAGTTCTCACTCACTGCGTTTATTACCTTTCAGGATTGAACTCGCCAGGGTAATGCTTTTTTTTCCAAAAATTTCAAGGCGTTTAGCCAGTTCACTGATATCAGTCTTTTTACGTATCTCCGCTGCTCGTATTAAAAGGGGCAGGTTCACTCCGGTCAGGACCTCAATTTTGCCATCTTCAAGAAAGGAGTAACTCAGGTTAGAAGGCGTTCCGCCAAACATATCGGTTAAAACCAAGACACCCTTATTACGACTTACAGCTTTGATTCCATTCGCGACTTTTTTTTGCAATCGCCCGGCATTTTCATTGATGTCAATAGAAATAGCAACAAGCGCTCGGGGCCTTTTGCCCAAAATAGCTACCGCCGCTTCAATCAGCGCCTCACCTAGTTGAGTATGTGTTACAATAACGATACCTATCATACTATTCCTTTGAAAAAAGTTTTAAGTTGCAAGTGTAAAGTTATTTCATCATATATCCAAATTATGATAATATAATGGTTTCATCGCAAAATATTTACAACATATAAATAACTTAAAACTTTTTATCGGTTAATATCACGATGTGAAACTGTAACCAAATAATTTTGCTTCATTTCAATATGATCCGACACCGCTATGGCAATGGTGACGGAACGATGCCGTCCGCCAGTACAACCAATTCCCAAGGTAAGATAAGATTTGCCTTCCTTTTTATACAAAGGAATCAAATAGTCAAGCAAATCCAAATATTTTTTCAGAAAAATTTGAGTTTCAGGTTTTCCCATAAGATATTTTTGAATTGCTTTGGATTCCCCGTCTAAATCTTTTAAATCAGGAACAAAGTATGGATTAGGCAAAAAACGTACATCAATAATCAAATCGGCCTCACGCGGAGGGCCGTTTTTAAAGCCAAACGACGTTACATTGATTTTCATTGCTGCCGGCAGAGTGACACTTCGCGCTATCTCCGTGATCGACGCTTTAAATTCATGCACATTATAGTTCGATGTATCAATTATTCTATCGGCTGTAATTCTTAGTTTCTTTAATTGAGCAACTTCGATACGGATGCTTTCCAGCAGTGTTTTTTCATGAGACAACGGATGATATCTCCGTGTTTGACTATACCGTCGGAGTAAAATGTTTTCATCCGTTTCAAGAAATAAAATCGTCAGACACCATCCCTCTTTCCTAAGACTGCTAAAAGCGTTGGAAGATTTTGCCGGAAATTCTTTCTCACGTAAATCCATAACAAAAGCCAAACCGATACTATCAGAATTATTTTGTACCAATAATTCTAAAAATTTCGGTAAAAGAACCACCGGCATATTGTCAACACAATAAAAGCCGGCATCCTCAAAAGCAGCCAACGCCGTGCTTTTACCAGAACCGGACTGACCTGTAATAATAAAGATTTTAAAGTTGTACACTACAATTTTACGTTTAAAATTTTATTTTCGATACTTAACCGGTAGGTTGGATTAACCCTAAATTGCCATCTTTACGATGATAGAGTACATTGATTCGATCCGTTCGTGAATTGGTAAATACGATAAAATCATTTTTGACCAAATCAATTTGCAAAATCGCTTCATCAACATTCATCGGTTTATAATCCAGATTTTGGACAACTACACGTCTATCGGCTTCCTCTTCATAAAAATTCGTCTGTTCAGGAACAAGACCTTTTTTCTTGCTCCTGCGTTGTCGTATTTTTTGTTTACTTTTCTTTATCTGTTTGCCAAGCTTATCCATTACCATATCAATAGCTGAATACATATCATTGGTTTCTTCTTTACCATTAATTCTGAGTCGATCTCCAATGATATTAACTTCAGCAATATGCCGAAATTTTTCAACAGTCAGCACAACATTGGCCTCGGCAGGATTGTCAAGAAATTTATCAAACCGATCTAATTTTTCACTGACATAATCTTTAAGGTTATCAGAAGAGTCAAGGTTTTTAAAGGTAACGGATGTTTGCATAAAGAACCTCCTTTAGTGTGGTGAATCAGACGATTCAGATACGTCTGAAAGTAATCATTCAAGCGATTTTCATTTATAAAAACAAAGGTAAAATATGGTATTCCGATTTTGGTTTTTCCAAAATCATGCATAATTCAGCGTATCCGGTTTTTTAAACCACGGTTTTTACATACTTATGCAAGTTTTATGCCAAGAAAAACCAAAATTGGAATACTATAATTTTTTCAAAGGCTGCCAAATTTATATCTCAGAAAAAATTTTCCGTTTACTTGATGAGAGTACACCTAATTTTTCACGATATTTGGCGACTGTTCTTCTCGCAATGTTGATTTGTTCTTTTTTTAAAAGTTTTGATATTTTATCATCGCTGTAAGGTTTATACGGATTTTCATTGCTGATAATAGCCCGAATCTTCTCTCGCACACTGGCAGCCGACATCGCATCGCCATTATCACGCCGGATTGAGGCATTAAAAAAATATCTCAATTCAAAAATACCCTGAGGTGTATGCACATATTTATTGTTTGTTACACGACTGATGGTTGATTCGTGCATATCAATATCTTCAGCCACATTCCTGAGTACCAGAGGTTTTAAGTGACCCGGCCCTTTTTCGAAAAACTCTCCTTGAAATTTGATAATACTTGCCATCACATTGTAGAGTGTTTGATTACGCTGTCGAATACTTCGGATTAACCATGAAGCTGACTTTAGTTTTTCCTGAACATATTCCTTAGCATCATGAGGGAGTTTGGAGTCATTTTTAACACTATTTTTATAATATGGATTTACGCGTAGTTTTGGCATTCCGTCGTCATTGACTATGATTACCAGTTCATCGTCGAGTTTATACACGAAAATATCAGGATTAATATATCGGGGCTCTTCATCATCCCATTTATATCCGGGACGCGGTTCAAGTCTTTTGATAACCTCCACAGCTTCGACGATAGTGTCAACCCCGACCATAAGGTCATTGGCAACGGCGTGATAATTTTTGTTTTCCAGATGGTTAAGGTGTTCAGATACAATTTTTATAATAATCGGGTTGTCAATCCCGAAATAGCGCATTTGAATCAACAAACATTCAATAATATTATGCGCGCAAACACCGATTGGATCAAATGTTTGCAAAAGAGTTACTACTTGGTCGATTTTTTCGGGAGTGGTATTACAAAGAGCGGCTAATTCATTATTAGAGATATCAAGATAGCCTTCATTGTTCAAGCTGGCGATAATGACACTGCCGATTTCTTCATCTTCCGACGTCGGCGAAATCATCAGCAACTGCCATAAAAGATGTTCTTCCAGGGTTCCCTTGCTAGCGACAAAGGTTTCGAAATTATAGGAGTCTCTTTTTTCACTCTCAAAATATACTTTGCCAGCTGAATTGTATTCATCCAGATAATTATTCCAATCGACGTCATCAGAAAATTTTTCATCTATCGTAACTTCTTTAAGCCTTGTCTCATCTTCCGGAACAATATCTTCCGGTTCCTCCAGAATATCGTCTGTGACAATTTCGGCAATATCTTCTAAAGCCGGATTTGCTTCCATTTCCAGACGGATAGTTTCTATCAATTCTATCCGGCTCAACTGTAACAACTTGATAGCCATCCGCAGTTGAGGCGTCATCACAAGCTGTTGCGATAATTTAAGGTTTAGTTGTAATTCCATAAATTACAAGGTAAATTCATCTCCGAGATAAATCCGTCGGGCGGTTTCACTGGCTACAATAGTCTCCGGAACTCCGGATTCAATCACTTTACCATCATTAACAATATAAGCTTTATCACAAACTCCCAGTGTTTCTCTTACGTTATGATCGGAAATGAGAATGCCGATATCTCGATTTTTCAGATGTCTGATGATATTTTTAATATCAATAATGGCTAACGGATCAATTCCCGCAAACGGCTCATCAAGAAGAATAAAAGCAGGATTAGTGGCCAGAGCGCGTGTTATTTCGAGTCGTCTGCGTTCACCGCCGGAAAGAACATTGGCTTTTTGATCGGCCAGATGCTTGATTCCCAATTCATCCAAGAGATTATACGCATGTGCTTTGAGGCCGGATTTAGCGTCAGGAAGCACTTCCAATATTGCCATGACATTTTGGAGTACGGTCAATTTGCGAAAAATAGACGCTTCCTGAGGAAGATAGCCGATTCCGTTACGCGCTCGCATATACATCGGTAAATCGGTAATATCCGTGTCGTCAAGAAAAATATGACCTTCATCCGGCTGTATCAGGCCAATTGTCATATAGAAACTGGTTGTTTTGCCGGCTCCGTTGGGACCTAACAATCCGACAACGGAGCCATTTTTCACGTCTAAACTAACGCTGTCAACAACCTTTCGTCCTGTGTAAGTTTTAACCAAGTCTTTTAAAAATAAGGTCGGCATTTTTATTGCAAACCCTGCTCACCGGAATAAAAAATCGCTTCAACTCGCTTTTTCGTGGTGCTTTCCACCTTCATACGGCCACTATCACGGTACAAGGTAATTCTTGAACCGGCAACCGAATCCGTGCCGCTGATAATTTTTGAATTTTCACCGGTTAAAATAATGATTCGTTCCTCCACCATATATACCGCTTCTTGCGTCTCCACATCCTTAGCGTCAAGCTTTATTTTGACATTGCCGGTTGCCACAATTTTTTTAAGTGATTGTTCATCTGAGGCGGGAGAGCCATCAGGCTTGACACTGTCTTTTTTGTAGTAAATTTTCAACGTATCAGATAAAATCACCGAATCTCCTTGAGTGGCTTTCACATCCCCGATAAATTCAACGTATCTCTGCTCGCCCCCTGAAATGAGCTTATCGGATGTGATATGAATTTTTTCTTTAGGTTGCTCTTTTTTATCGGATGTAGTTTGAATTTTTTCTTTAGAACTTTTTTTTTCTTCAGCAAAACCAGGCCAAGCGGTCAGAAAAACCCCAACCACAACGTAAATTATCAACAATGAAATCAATCCGATTTTTTTAATGTAACAAAGTTTGACCATAAAAAATCCCCCTTACATTTCCTTTAAATTCAGATTTTTTAGTATTTAAATCAACAGACATGGAGTCCGCCCTAAGATTAAAGGACGCTCCGACAATTTCTACGGGCAACTTGGTGAAAAAGAAACGTTTTTTGTGATGATAATGCAAATTATCCGTTTTGAGTTCATAATGTTCATTTTTCACAATCACATTTCCCGTAACTTCAAAATTATGCTTCTGAGTTTTCATGATACCTTTATTAGCGGAAATATAAACCTCTTTTTCATCTTCAAGATAGAAAGTGACGAGCAATTTTTGGAATATCGCTTCTTTGCTTTCATTGACATATTTTACCGATTCAGCATCCAGAAACCATTCTTTTTTCCCATCTTTGGTCTGAGTCTGTTTAACGCGGCCGACGGTGAGTGTCGCATCATCAGAAATATCAGAAATAATATTTTCAGATTTTTCGGTTGATCGACGATAATGGATAAACACGGTGGCCGTAACTCCCAAAACGAATAGAATAATAACAATTAGTAACAGTTTTAATTTTTTTCTTTTTCCAGCCATTTAAACTCTTCTAAAAGAGGCCTCCATTTTTTCTGAGCTTTTAAAAGCGCTTCACAAACCTCTCTGACAGCACCCTGGCCGCCTCGTGCTGATGTCGTCCATAATGCGGTTTCCATGACCAGTTTATGAGCGTCAGCAACAGCAATGGGCAATTCGACCCGCCGCATGACAGGTAGGTCAATGAGGTCGTCGCCCACAAAAGCGATTTTTTGCGGACTGATTTTTAATTGCTCTAAAATTTCATCCAATACAACGGATTTATCACGCACATTGTCATAAATAAGTTTGATTCCCAGATTGCGGCAACGGTGCAACAATGCTTGGGAAGATCGTCCGGTAACAATGCCGACATGAATTCCGGCTTCTTGCAAAAGTCTTATGCCCAGACCGTCTTTGACATTAAACACTTTCGTTTCATCACCGTTTTCATTATAAATAATCGAACCATCCGTTAAGACGCCATCAACATCTAAAAGCAACAGGCGGATATTTTTTAATTGTGGTATTTTTAGAATTTCAGTCATTGAGCTTTATCTTGATTCCTATAATTTTGATTTTCAGAATCAGCGTTAATCTGATAAATCGCTTTTAGTTGCTTTAACAATGGCTCAAGCGAATCCAGCCTCAGAGAATTCGGTCCGTCACAAAGTGCCTTATCGGGTTCAGGATGAACTTCCATAAAAATCCCGTTTACGCCGGCGGCGACAGCGGCCTTGGCCAGAACAGATGCAAATTCACGTTGTCCGTCGGAAGCATCACCTGCACCTCCGGGAAGTTGGATGCTATGAGTTGCGTCAAAAACGACCGGGCATCCAGTTGCCTGCATTATTTTTATCCCTCTGAAATCAACCACCAGATTATTGTAACCGAACATCACACCGCGTTCTGTAATAATGATGCGTTGATTACCGGTGGAGGTGGCTTTAGCAACGACATTGCGCATATCCCACGGAGCCAGAAACTGGCCTTTCTTAATGTTTACAGGCTTTCCGAGCCTGGCTGTTTCGACAATAATATCTGTTTGCCGGCATAAAAAAGCCGGTATCTGAATAATATCCAATACGTCAGCAACTGCTTCAAGTTCATCAACCTGATGGATATCCGAAAGAATATTAATATCCAATGATGTTTTGATTTTCTTTAAAATATCAATTCCCTGTTTAAATCCGGGACCTCTGAAGGATTGAAGCGATGTACGATTCGCTTTATCATAAGAGGCCTTAAATATAAAGGGTATTTCTAACTGCTGCGTCAGCTCTTTAAGAAAACGCGCTATGTTATATGTCGTCTCATAATTTTCAATCACACACGGGCCGGCAATGAGCACAAGCGGCGCTTTTGATTCCCAAAATATTTCAACTCCATTTTCAGGAATTGCCATAATATCAAGTCCTTTTTTATACTGATCCATTCTGAAACCCCGGTGATTTAATAAATAGCCGGAGTGCAAGTTTCAGCTTGCGAGCGTTGCCTTATCACTTCAAAATCTTAACATATATAAATTAATATTTAACGTGCGTTATATTAAAAGTCAATAAATGAAATGTTTTTCATCAAGAAACATTTTACAAACCAACATTTACCTTTGGTTTTATACAGTTATAAACATTTTTCGGGATTTTTAAATTTGCAATACAACCGTTTAGCGTATTGAATTAATTGAATTTTAAATTACATGCCAAGATTCTGTCGAATCGCACTAAACTTTGTCTTGATAAGCGCTGTTTTTATTGTTATTAATATTTTTTAGTACCTTTTATATTATGGATAGTGCAGTGCAAAAAGAAAGCCTATACGAACACTTAAATTTTTATGAGTTGGTGAAAAATTGAAATTCGGTGCAAACAAATTTAATTTTCTGCTTCTGTTTTTGATTTTTTTCGTTGTGATAATTATCTCGGCACTTTCATGGATATTAATACAACGGTTGGAAAGTAAAAAACCAGCCATCAGCGCGAGTTTGGATTCAGCAGTAATTGGTGCTTCTCAAAAAATTACTGTAACGGTGACAGATGAACACAGCGGTTTAAGGCAAGTCCGGATCGGTTTGCTTCAAAATGATAAAGAACGTCTTTTAACAGATAAAAACAATTTTGCACAGGTTAATTTTTTAGGCCGCGGCGGGACGTTGAGAAATACGTTTACAATTACAGTCATCCCTGAAAAACTTGCACTCACCGATGGCCAGGCGATGTTACATATTGTCGCTTCCGATCAATCCTGGCGGAACTGGGGAAAAGGAAACCAAAATAATTTCGATCAAAAGATACAAATAGATACGCAGCCACCAGAAATTAATGTTGTCACCCGTGTACACAATATTGAACAAGGCGGTAGCGGTGTTATTATTTATAAAGTATCTGAAAAATGTTCCTCAAGTGGTGTTTATGTAGGTGATAATTTTTTCCCGGGCCATTCAGGAAATTTTAAAGACCCTTATGTTTTCATGGCTTTTTTCGCATTGGATTATCAACAGGGAACTGAAACCGATCTTTATCTACAGGCCGCTGATTCAGCCGGCAACATTTCCAAGGCTGAATTTCCGTTTCATATCCGTAGAAAAAAATTTAAACAAGACACTATAAAATTAAGCGACCGTTTTTTCAAACGTAAAATGCCGGAATTTAAAACATATTTATCCTCCAATGAAAAACTGTCTTTGTCGGAACAATTTCTTGAAATTAACCGGAAGATGCGACAGGAAAATTATAAACAATTTATCAAAATCGCTGCTGCTACGGATAACACCTTGTTCTGGTCTGGTAAATTTATGAGATTTCCCCGTTCAGCTACCCGGGCCGAATTTGCTGATCATCGGGCATATCGTTATAAAGATGAAACCATAGATCATCAGGTTCATCTTGGTGTCGATTTGGCATCCTTAAAACATGCGCCCGTACCGTCCGCGAATAAGGGTAAAGTGGCTTTTGCCGGTACGATTGGAATTTATGGTAAAACGGTCGTTATTGATCATGGGTTTGGACTATTCAGCACATATTCGCATTTAAGCCGCATAAACACTAAGCAAGGACAGTTGGTATCAAAAGGTGCGATTATTGGAAATACAGGAATGACAGGACTCGCAGGTGGAGATCATCTTCATTTCGGCATGATGGTCCATAATACCTTTGTCACGCCTGTTGAATGGTGGGATGCCGCATGGATTCGAAAAAATATAACGAACAAAATCAAGGCGATTGACAATGAAGTCAATCAATAATCAGGTGTCAGGGCATTGAAACCTGAACACTGAAACACGGCTTGTGAAGGATGCCTAATTACATACTATGAGTACATTTAAAGTAAATAAAACCTATCAGGAAATTAACGCCAAAATCAAACGCGGCGAAGTTGTTGTCGTAACGGCTGATGAAATAATTGATATTGTCAAAGATCACGGAACTGTGGAAGCCGCCAGACAAGTTGACGTGGTGACCACGGGAACATTTGCGCCCATGTGTTCTTCCGGCGCGTTTATCAATTTCGGCCATACCCAGCCAGGTATTAAAGCTTCAAAAGTTTGGCTGAACAATGTGCCCGCTTATACGGGGGTGGCGGCTGTGGATTGCTTTATCGGAGCAACCGAACCTTGTGAAGATGATCCGCTTAATAAAGTTTATCCGGGAGAATTTAACTACGGCGGGGGTCATGTGATTCAAGACCTGCTGGCCGGACAGAATGTCCATTTAAAAGCGACCGCTTATGGAACCGATTGTTACCCTAATCGTCAGGTTGAAAAAGAAATAGCGCTTGAGACAGTTCCCAGCGCGACTTTGTGCAATATTCGCAACGCCTATCAAAACTACAACTGTGCGGTGAACCTTACTGATAGAACGAAATATACTTATATGGGTGCTTTGAAACCTCACGCCGCAAATGCCAACTATTGTTCAGCCGGACAGTTAAGCCCGCTCTTTAATGATCCTTTTTACAAAACCATCGGTTTGGGAACCCGCATTTTTCTTGGCGGCGGTGTCGGATGGGTCACTTTCCCCGGCACGCAGCACAACCCGTCCAAACCCAGAACACCTGAAGGCGTGCCTGTTTCGCCGGCCGGAACCTTATGGGTAATGGGTGACTTAAAACAGATGAGTTCCCAATGGCTGGTCGGTGTAAGCATTCAAGGATACGGATGTTCGCTGTCCGTAGGAATCGGCGTTCCCATCCCGATTCTGAATGAGGAAATCGCTGGATACACAGCTATAGCGGATGAAGATATTTTTACACAGGTTATTGACTATGGAAATGATTACCCCCTGGGGGTCAACAATAGCCTGGGGCAAGTCAGCTATGCCGAATTGAAAAGCGGTCATATTAAATTGAATGACAGAGATGTTCATACTGTTCCCCTCTCAAGTATGGTCAAAGCGCGTGAAATTGCTGATATTTTGAAAAAACAGATAGCTTCGGGCGAATTTACCTTGGGCGAACCGCAATTTACACTTCCGGTTTCTTAAACAATTGAAAGTTTAAAGTTATTTAGTATCATTTTTTAAAGGGTAAATATGAAATCACCACAAATATTAATATTAGGAATCGGTTCTATCCTTATGACCGATGAAGGCTTTGGCGTACGGGTTGTTGAGCGGATACAGGAGCAGTACGACTTTTCCGACAACGTTGCGTTGGCTGATGGCGGCGTGCTTGGCTTGAACCTTCTTGGTGTGATAGCGGAGGCGGATTATTTAATTGTTGTTGATATTATCCGCAATCATGGTGCGCCGGGGGATTTGTATCGTCTGGAAGGCAGCCAGATACCGGAAAGGATACGCGCCAAAAATTCGCTGCATCAGATTGATTTCTTAGAAGCCCTTACATTATGCCAAGCACTTGATCATGTGCCGGAAACTGTTATTTTGGGTGTTGAACCGGAAGATATCGACACCCTCAGCATTGAGATCACACCTATGCTGGATAAACAAATTGATCCTACCATCTGTAAAGTCTTGGCCGAAATTGAACGTCTTGGTGGAACCTATCACCTGAAAACGGAAAAAATTAAAGCGAATTGTGCTTCTGAAAGGTGTATTTGCTGATGTGTCTTGCCATTCCTTCACAAGTTGTTAAAATTGAAAATAATATCGGAACTGTTGAAATTGACGGCGTCAAAAGAGACGCCAGTCTGCTGTTGCTCGAAGATGTTGAGGTCGGCGATTATGTGATTATCCACGCCGGATTTGCGATTCACAAAATTGATGTGGAAACCGCCTTGGAATCCTTGGCATTTCTGCGTGAAGCCGCTGAATATGTGGAAACCCAAGCACCGGATATTTAAATTCTTGGTAGTGGTAAACAGGTAGTGCTTAATTTTTTGTTAAAATAAACAAGTGATTACCAGTTTCAATCAGCTAAAGTATTTTCAATAAATTGATTGTGATTTTGTCATTAAGCCGTATTTAATAAGGTTTTGCCATTTTGAGTGCATTTATACCAAGTTTTATAAAGTTAAGCGTATAAATTAAAACGGATTGATATTATAGAATAAATAGCTGGCACTACCTGTTTACCACTACCAAATTCTTATATATTCGGATAATCAATCGCACTATTCTGAAACCACCAAAACCGAATCAGTATGTTACAGGATGAGTTGAAAGGATTAGCCTTTATGAACACAATTCAAAAAAATCCCGCGCGGATTCTTATTGTTGATGATGAATCAATCTTTTTAGACTTGTACCAGGCCGCTCTATGTCCGGAACAATACCCCGCTGAAATGATTGCGGTGAAAGAGAACGATACTTGCTTGGAACCAATTCGTCTGTGTTCAGATGAATTTGAGATTTCACTCTGTAACCAAGGTGATCAAGCCATCAGGGTTGTACAGTCCGCTATGGAAATACGACAACCCTTTGCTGTTGCTTTTATTGATGTGCGTATGCCCCCTGGGCCGGATGGTATGCAGACCGCTCTGCAAATCAGGCAATTAGACCCTTTCATTCAAATTGTAATTGCAACCGCTTTTTCCGATTTTCATCCGCAGGATTTTTCTCAGAGTATTCTTCCCAAAGACAGATTGCTTTACGTGCAAAAACCGTTTCACCTGCATGAAATCAGCCAATGGGCATCAGCGCTGTCTGCTAAATGGCGTGTTGAGCGCGATTTGCGCAGCGTGAACCAGGGATTAGAAAAACGAATCAGGGAACGCACATCAGAACTCTCTAAAGCTTATGCAAATCTACAGCGGAGAGAGAATGAAAACTGGGCGTTAATTGAAAACATGCCCAGTATTGTCTGCCGGGGGTATGCCGATGGTTCTATGGAATTTTTTGATGACCGCATTGAAACGCTGACAGGTTACAGTAGAGAGGATTTTTTTTCCCGGCGAATCAAACTGTTTGATCTGTTCATTGATGAAAAAGAGATCGAATCGACCCAGGAGACTTTGAGACAGGCTCTGAAATCAGGTGGATATTACAAACGCGAATACCGTATCAGATCAAAAAATGGAAATGTTCTCTGGATTGAAGGCAGAGGAAAGGTCGTTTTTAATGAACATGGCGACATTCAATTTATTATCGGCACACTTACCAATATTACCCAGCAGAAGTTGATACTACGGACTTTAAATGAATCAGAGCAAAAATATCGTTCTCTGTTTGTCAACACCCCAAATCCCATTTTAATCGTTAACCGGGCAACATTAAAAATTATGGAAAGCAACCCCGCGACTGAAAAAGTTTATGGTTTCACATACGAAGAATTGATTGACCGTCATTTTGCCGATATCTGTGATATCAACAATGAGAATGTACGTTCAACGCTGGATGAAATCGGATATAAGAATTCCGACTGTGTAGAATTGCGTAAGCTCCGACATCATAACAGATTGGAATCTTTTTATATGAATGCCACAGCTTGTTCGATGCGGTATAACGATACGGATTTACTTGTCTTTTTCATGGCCATTGATACAATTTTGAAAAATGAAGATTTCACAAATTAAGCTTGTTTTTATGTTTAGTCGCTATAATAGGTGTATTGACAACCAGTGCTGAAACATCGTCGTAACGCTGGATATCCAATTTAAAGGCTTCTTTGTCAATTTCAAAATAACGTGAAATCACTTCAATAACATCTCTGTTCAGATTGTTAAGCGTATCATCAGACACTTCCAGACGGTCATAAATCAGAGCAAATTTAAGCCGTTGTTTAGCGACATTTTTACTACCGCTCTTACCACCGCTTTTCATCAGCTTGCGAAAAATTCCATTGATCATGGGCATTACCTTATTTTCGGATGCCAAACCTAGTGCCTATTGTTTTCCATATAGATTTGGATGGGATAGGAACGATAATCGGAAGATCATACTGACCATTGAGACGCTTGGCAATACGCTGAAATGCCTCTCCGGCCGCGGAATCTTTTTGCAGAATAAGCGGGGTTCCCGTATTCGTAGCGACAATCACCCGGTCATCCATTTGAACCAATCCAATCAAATCAATAGATAGCACATCTAAGACATCATCATGGCTTAACATATCACCATTTTCCACCATATCAGGGATGATACGATTGATAACCAAACGAGGCGTAATTGAACGGGCGTATAGAAGGCCGATAACGCGGTCCGCATCACGCACGGACGCAACTTCGGGCGTACATATCACGATTGCGTCATCGGCACCGGCGACGGTATTCTCAAACCCCTGTTCAATTCCGGCGGGGCAGTCCATCAAAACGAAGTCAAATGCGCTACGTAATTTCTTGCAAAACCGAATCATATCCTCCGGTGTAAGAACGTTTTTATTGTCGCTCTGAGAAGCGGGGATAAGGAAAAGGTTTTTGATACGGCGGTCTCTGATAGCCGCCTGCCTAAGTTGGCATCTGCCATGCACGGCATCGACAATATTGAAGACAATGCGATTTTCCAACCCCATCATAACATCAAGATTGCGAAGACCTATATCCATATCAACAACAGCAACGCGTCGTCCTTCCATGGCCAAAGCCGTTCCAATTGAAGCCGTAGCGGTTGTTTTTCCAACACCACCCTTGCCCGAAGTGATAACGATAATTCTTCCTTCCAAATTTATACCTCTGTAAACCTAGGGGATGAGAACGAAACAACTTCCCCATTTTTCTTGCTCTTTTCATTAGTTTAAGAGCAAGAGATTAGTTCCGGGTGAATTACTTAATTACATCTCCTGTGTGACCAGTTTTAATGTTGCGGTATGGTTTGACAATGTTTCCCAACCATCCATTTGAGTCGTTTTCCCGAATTTGATTCTAAATTCACCCACTTTTATTTTCTCACTATCTCGCGATGTAAAAAGTTCTACAATTTTAATGTCTTGCACCCATTCGGCCCTGTCAGCCATTCCCCCACTGACTTTTACAAATCCGTCAGCATTGAAAGACACTTTGAGTTTCCAACAATCTCCATAAGTGTTGCATTCGGAACCTTCCCAATTTGTGTCCGCAACCGAAAAATCTTGATTGTTTTTACCTTGGCTAAAATCATGATCTTCTTCAGTACTGGCGATCAGCACTTCTTTGGTAATCCGATTTTCCTTCAAAAGTCCTGAAATTATAAGAGTTTCATTGGGTTTGAGATCAAATCCCCCCCCCACGGATTTATTTTTGAAATTAAATCCGATAGCATGGCTGCCGACAAAAATATTCTCAATTTTTTTATCTGCTTCGCCAATTCTTTTGCCATCAAGATAGATAATGGCATGCAATGGAACACTTTTAATAATTACCGTGCCAACTTGTTTAACCATCGATTTGTTATCAATGCTGACAACATCTTCGATTCTCATCTTTGGAAAAATAAAACTGATCCGGAGCTTAATAACCTGATCATCAAATACACGCACATCAGTATAAAATGGTTCAAATCCTTTGGTAACGGCTTTGATATTATAAAGGCCGGTTTTTAAACGATCAAAGTATATGCCTTCTCGCCCCTCTATCGCCCCTCTGTATTCTTCATTTAGCCAAATATTGACTACAGGATTGCGATCTGTAATTTCGGATTTGACAACAATGTGAATACCGCCGGCAGCCTGAGCCAGGCAGGGGAATCCCAGCAAAAAGATGACTAAAACAATTTTAATTATTTGTTTTGTTTGCATTGCATCTCCAAGTGTAAAACGTTTATTGGTTCCAAGACATTTTGTTGATTGATGTATTTAAATAAATACAGTAACTGGCAAAAGTCAGTCTCTGGCGGTATGGCATCACCTTTGATTTCAGCCGGGATATGTTGATATTTCAAATTCGACTTTCACCATAACCCAGTATTTACAATTACTTACGGATAAAATAGCTCAAATGTAGTATGATGATTAATTGCTTGAAAATTAAGATGATTTTATCAAATGTCAACAAAGCCTGACAAATTGCCATCTAAAATCTGATTGTAACAGATAATTTTGTTGGATGCAACTGTTTCTTTTTTGGCAATACCACAAAAATCACTTTTGCCTAATGAACAAAAATTTAATAAAGTAAACAATATGGTAGTGGTAAACAGGTAGTGTTCAATTTTTTGTTAAAATAAACAAGTGATTAGCAGTTTCAGGAAGCTAAAGCATTTTGAATAAATCGATTGTGATTTTGTCATTAAGTCGTATTTGATAAGGTTTTGCCATTTTGAGTGCATGTATACCAAAGTTTTATAAAATTAAGCGCATAAATCACAACATATTGATATTATCAATTATCAGTAGATGAGAATCCCGAATCTCGGCGCATTTCCATCGATGCTGAAGCTGAAGTGAAGATAGGGGAATTTTCACGAAACGGGAAATCGCGGGACCGGGATGCGAAAAAAGCGGGCGATCATGACATGAATC
>JAUCGF010000124.1 GCA_030378005.1 Desulfococcaceae bacterium HSG9
AATGGAGATGCATCATTGAAGTCTTACTGTGAAAACGATACACTGGAAGCGTTCCCTCGTGATAGCCATGATTATCAGGTACTTTTGCCCTGATAATATGATATTTAAGGGGTTTTCAGGCATATTCAAATGACATCTCCATAAAAGCAGACAGTAACGCATAAGCCGGCTGCCAAAAAAATAGAACACTGTCTTTCCAGCATCTGATAGCAGCCGGCTTATATCGAAAAATTACTCAGCCGGCCCCAAATCTTCAGCCTTAAACGTTTCCAAAACTTTCATATAAACCTTGGCGCCAAAAGGATTATCCGGCGCGGCCATGGTTTCGGTCAGCACGGCGTCGTTGCGCATGCAATTGTTTTTGGCCGAGATATGCACTGTTCCGTAAGGACCGTCGTAGCTGATTTCTTAGACTTTATCGGAAATAAGCTATCAGGTGCTTTTTCAGATGCTGACTTACTGAAATTATTAAGGCGGTTTCAGGGATTTTCTTATTTCCGATAAAGTTTCTTTTAAGGCTTTGGCAAAGGATGCCTCTTTTTTCAGGTGAAACCGATTGTCAGGATATTTATCTAAAGTAGTTAACATTTGTAAATTGATGCTGACCATTTTTATATTTCACATCGTAATGAACATGATTAAAAAAAATTATATATTCATTTTTTGTTACCTTTTTATAATGAACAGTCCAAACCCGACCCGCATCAGATGATTCAGATAACTTTAAAGACATAGCGCTTGGATCAAATTTGAACAGTTCATCCATCTCTTCCGGATATTCCTCTTTTGCGGTATGATATTTTATTAATTTAGAAATTAATGGCTTAACATATTTATCCGCTTTATTTTTTGCAGTAGAAGAACAGCCGATAGTACAAAGAATTGTCGCTATAATCAATACAATTATTATTTTCATTTGAAACATTTTAAGGAATGGGGACAAAACAACTTACCCATTTTCAGATAATTAATGTCATAAAATCTGATTTGAAATCAATCCATCACCCCCTCCCTGACCCTCCCCTGTCAAGGGGGAGGGAATATCTGAGGAAAGAGCTTTTATGCTGTTTTATTTATGACAACTATGTGTATGGAACACTCAAACAAAGGATGTGTGCGTTTTCATGCTTCATAATTCGGTTTGGCCGGTAGATTGGCAGGAGTGTAATCCTTTAATTTTTGCACACGTTTTTTGGTGGAAGCATGTACCGTATCGGATTTGGCTATTGGACGTATGTGTGCGCCAAAAGCCTCCCATATACCACCGAATGAGTCGTGCAAAACGCCGCAAGGGTCTTTCTTCAATTTTTTCATTGCACTGGCTTTAATTCTCAAACCGTGTTTGTACGCATGCTCGATCATCCATTGCAATGCGATGTCCGACAAACCGCTTTCGCTGTATCCGCCTCCAACATCGGAGTGTACGCCGGAAAACCATGTCTGATGGACTCGCGCCTCGTTATCCCATTGCAACTCCGGAAAAAATTTGCGTTTTTCATCAATCGATATTGCGTGGCAGCCTGCTACCACACACTTAGGCAGTTTATTGTCGTTAAAATCGTCATCGGTTGTGGTTTTTACGGTGTCCCAAACACCCAGCATTTCTACCGAAATATCGAATAAACGGCCTTTCTCCTTTAACACTTTGACACTGTCAGCGTCACGCTTTAAGTAAAGTTGCCAGGCCAGATCAATATCATCGGCTTCTACCGGCAAACCGCATTGCGAGATCAGCCCTGCCAATCGGCGTGCGGCATAAGCGCCTCTGCTGAAGCCGAACATAAACACTTTGTTGGCCTCTCTTTTCCAGTCCGCATCCGCAAACCGTTTTCTTAAAAAACGATATGCTCCGAGAATCTGCCGATCAAGCCCTTTACCGTAAATTCCGCCGGGCAGCGCTTCCCAGTGTGCGGTGCCGACGCCCTCTTCATAATGTGTGACTTGTTTTTTTGAAGCGCACGCATTCAATATTTTAGCGACATTGGTGAGCGCTCCCATATCGGTGTCATTCCAGGTACCGTCGCATCCAACGATTAAATTCCGAATTTTAGCCATTCTATTATCTCCTTACATCCGGGTTAAGGGGTCGGGGTATATAATTCTTCATTATCTTCTTGTCGAGGCGTTCCGTCACACCACCATTCAGCGGTCTGTGGCACATAAAGCCCCATCGAAATGACTGACACCAATACATATACCGCATTGGTATGATAACGTACACGATACAAGCCTCGGCCTTCTTCACACTTTTTGATCGGTGGTGCGGACCAAACGATGCCGTAGAACGAACCATGTACGGTATGTTTGCCTGTTTTTGATTTCGGTGTTTTTTGACAATCGCCCTCAATTGTCATCGTGGCGCAACCGGATATGCTGACAATCATGCAACAGATTAACACCGCCCAAATAATTTTTTTCATATCCCCTCCTTTTTTTTATGGTTGAGATATTAAACAGATTGTGGCATGAAGTCAATATCAATCTGATTAAAACAAACGGAGAGAAGCAAAAAACGGCCCGGAAAGTAATGGACAACTTACGCCTGAACAACGGCTGCGATCCGCTCATCACAAACGCTGTTCAGGAAAAATGCGGTCATCCGATCGGAAAAAGACTGTCCGAAAAAAGCTTAATTCGGTGCTTTTTGCTCTTGACAAAAAACTCGTTTCATAACAGGTGGGTGCCAAGCAACGAAACCCACCAACTATCAGCTATCATCGGGTAAGTTTCGTTGCTCTGCACTCACCCTACAATTTAGCTATTTTATAAGCGTTGGAATAATGATCAATACCGATAATACAATGAATAAACAGAGTTTAAGTGAAAGTAAATTAGCGGACATGACGCCGCACGAATTTCGAGAGATTGTCAGACACGGAGAATGGAGCGATGTGAATACAAATGTTTGTCAAGGGCGCGCTCAGGCGAATTTGGTTATTGTTCCTAAATCGCTTGCCTTTGAATTTCTCCTGTTTTGTCATCGCAATCCAAATCCATGCCCGGTTATTGACGTTACCGAACCCGGAGATTATCATCCTCGGTTTTCAGCACCGGATGCGGATATTCGAACTGATTTGCCAAAATATCGGGTTTTCAAAAACGGCGTGATTATTGATGAGCCTTTCGATATTATTCAATACTGGGATGAGGATTCGGTTGCCTTCCTTTTAGGTTGCGGCACCAATTTTGATTGGAGTCTTCGTGCGGCAAATGTTCAATATCGTTATATCGGAGATTACACCACAAACATCGAATGCGTTCCGGCCGGCAATTTTCATGGGTGCATGGTCGTATCAACCCGCCTTTTCAAATCAAGCCATGATGCCGTCCGTGCAATCCAAATCACATCTCGAAATTTGGCCGCCCACGGCCCGCCGATTTATATCGGGAACCCGAATGATATTGGCATAAAGGACCTATATCACCCCGATATGTTTTCTTTTAATGAGCCGATTCAACCCATAGAGCCAAATGAAATTATTATGAGTTGGGCATGCGGGGTGACACCGCAGACAGTTGCACAAAGCAGCAAGACGCCGTTTATGATTTCCCATTATCCAGGGCACATGTTTGTAACTGATAAATTGTCTGAAGAGTTAGCGATTTTGTGAGGGAAGCTGACCAACCCCATAAATGAAAATGGCGATTTGGGGGACGGTTTTCTGAAACGTTTAAATTTCTTGCCAAGCAATTTGTTTTTATGATACTGACTGAAATTCATTTTATAAAGAAAAGCATAAAATTTAAAATCACTTAATAAATAATATCTTCTTCTTGACAAGAAGTATATTTTTATGACATTGTGTTTTGTTTCTTCTTTGGAAGAATTGCCGATTCCAAGAAATCAATTTGATTTAGCGGCACTTGAAAAAATTCTGGCCGATTTTGCTACCAAAGATACACATCAGAATACTTCCGAATGATAGATATTTTCATTGAATTGAATTTAATCGTTTAAGATTATTAACCAAATTAAAGGAGGGCTTGATGAAGGAGAAAAGGCACAGCAACATTTCAGGTGTCGAGATTCCCGGTGAGATCGAATATAACGACCTCAGTGCGAAAGAAAAAGATACCATCACGAATGCATTGCACCGGGGGGTGACGCGCCGTGAATTTATGACTTGGTTGACAGCGACGGGTGTGACGCTGGCTTCTGCCGGCAGTATCTTTACCTCCGCCAAAACGGCCATGGCCGCGACGCCCAAGCGCGGCGGAAAAGTAAAATGCGCAATGGCAACGCATGGGCCTAACGACACGATGGACCCGTCACTAGCCACCTCGACAATCGACTATACGCGTCACCGCATTCACTACAACAGTCTGGTTCAGCTTAACGACAAATTGATACCGCAACCGGAGCTGGCCGAAGAATTTTCAATGAATGACAGTGCGACGGAGCATACCTTCAAAATCCGCAAGGACGTGGTGTTTCACGACGGCAGCAAGCTGACCGCGGACGATGTTGTCTGGTCCATGCGGCGCCACATGGGAAAAGATTCGAAATCCGTGGCGAAACCGCTTATGGCGGGGGTCAAGGAGTGGAAAAAGGTCGACAGCCATACCGTCAAGGCGCTTCTTTCATCACCGGATGCCGACTTTGCCACGGTTTTGGGAGTGTTCCAGTTTAAAATCGTGAAAAAGGATACTGCCGACTGGCAAAACCCGCCCGGAACGGGCCCATTTACACTCAAGGAGTTCAAGCAGGGTGTGCGCGCTGTCCATCTGCGCAATGAAAACTATTGGCGAGAGGGTCCCAATCTCGATCAAATTCAGACTACGGCCATTACCGACTCGGTCGCCCGCGTGAACGCACTTCTTTCCGGCGATATGCAATTAATAGCGTCCGTCGATCCCAAAGCTATCAAACAGGTGGAAAGTACGCCGGGCGTCAGCGTCTTATCGGTTCCCTCCGGTCAATATCCAGGGATCTGCTGTATGACGAATACGGCGCCAGGCAATAATCCTGACTTTGTCATGGCAATGAAATTGTTGCAACGACGAAAAAGAATCGTGAAATCGATCCTCAAAAAACAAGGCACGCTCGGTAACGACCACCCCATTAACATTGCATATCCGGATCATTGTGACACACTGGCACAGAGAGCATTTGACCCGGACAAGGCCAAGTTCCACCTAAAGAAGTCGGGCGTTACCCAGGCCGAGCTTCATGTAGCCGAAGTGACACCCGGGATAACCGATATAGTGCTTATGACACAGCGTGAAGCCTCCAAGATCGGCCTTACACTGAATGTCAAGAGAGTACCCGCCGACGGCTACTGGGGGGCGATCTGGATGAAAACGCCGATCAATGTCGTCGTCTGGAACGCCCGCCCGACGGCCAACTCCATGATGTCCTCTGCCTTTGCGCCTGACGCGCCGTGGAATGACACGCTGTGGAAGAACGAGCGGATGGGCGAATTGCTCGCAGCGTCGCGTGCAATCAAAGACCCGGTTAAACGCAAGGAGATGTACTGTGAAATGCAGACAATCATCCACAATGAAAGCGGTATGGTTATACCGGCACATATTAATTACGTTGACGGTGCATCAGACAAGGTTAAGGGTTTCCCCAAGGTGCCGCTCGAAGCTTTTGGCGGTTGCGAATGGCCGGAATTTGCCTGGCTCGAAGGTTAAGCTTGGAATCCGGCGACAACACCGGCCCGAAAGCCATAATTCGGGCAGGATGCCGGCGGCAATCATGATTAAAACCGAATATCAACCTATATAAGGAGGTTTAAGCGTATGAAGGAGAAAAGGCACAGCAACATTACAGGTGTCGATATTCCTGGTGAGATCGAATATAACGACCTCAGCGAGACAGAAAAAAATACCATCACGAAGGCATTGCACCGGGGGGTGACACGTCGTGAATTTATGACTTGGCTGATGGCTACGGGGGTGACAGTGGCTTCCGCCGGCAGTATCTTCACATCGGCCAAAACAGCTATGGCCGAAACGCCCAAGCGCGGCGGAAAACTAAAATTCGCCACGGATTTGCATGGGCCTACCGACACGATGGACCCGATGATGGCCACCTCCTCAATTGACTATACACGTCACCGGGCGCACTATAACAGCTTGGTTCAGCTTAACGAGAAAGTAATTCCCCAACCGGAACTGGCTGAAGAGTTTTCAATGAATGACAGTGCCACGGAGTTCACCTTCAAAATTCGTAAGGATGTCGTGTTTCACGACGGCAGTAAGCTGACAGCGGACGATGTTGTCTGGTCCATGCAGCGCCATCTGGGAAAAGATTCGAAATCCGTGGTGAAACCACTTGTCGCGGGGGTCAAAGAGTGGAAAAAGGTTGACAGCCATACAGTTAAGGCGATTCTTTCATCACCGGATGCCGACTTAGTGACGGTTTTGGGAGTGTTCCAGTTTAAAATCGCTAAAAAGGATACCAAAGACTGGCAAAAATCACCCGGAACCGGCCCATTTACCCTTAAAGAATTCAAGCCGGGTGTACGCGCTTTACATGAGCGCAATAAAAACTATTGGCGCGAGGGCCCCAATCTTGATGTATTTGAGACCACGGCCATTACCGACTCGGTTGCCCGCGTGAACGCACTTCTTTCCGGCGATATGCAGATAGCAGCACTCGTCGATCCCAAAGCTATCAGACAGGTGGAAGGTACGCCGGGCGTTCACATCTCATCGATTCCTTCTGGTCAATATATGGGAATCTGCTGTATGACGAACACGGCACCGGGCAATAATCCTGACTTTGTCATGGCAATGAAATTGCTGCAACGGCGCGAAAGAATCTTGAAATCAATCCTTAAAAAACAAGGCACGCTCGGTAACGACCACCCCATTAACATTGCATATCCGGATCATTGTGACACACTGGCACAGAGAAAATTCGATCCGGACAAGGCCAAGTTTCACCTGAAGAAATCGGGCATCACCCAGGCTGAGATTCAGGTTGCCGAAGTTGCACCCGGGATAACCGATACAGTGCTCATGACACAGCGCGAAGCCGCCAAGATCGGCCTTAAACTGGATATCAAGCGAGTGCCCAATGACGGCTATTGGGGTGCGATCTGGATGAAAACCCCTCTCAATGTAACCACATGGAACAACCGCCCGACAGCCAACTCCATGTTGTCCATTGCCTTTGCACCTGATGCTCCGTGGAACGACACGCTGTGGAAGAACGAGCGCTTAGGCGAACTGCTTGTCATCTCCCGTGCAGAGAAAGACCCGATTAAACGTAAGGAGATGTACTGTGAAATGCAGACGATCACCCACAATGAGTGCGGCATGGTTATACCGGCACATTTGAATTACGTAGATGGTATATCAGACAAGGTTAAGGGTATTCCCTGGGTGCCGCTCGGTAATGTTGGCGCTTCCGAATTTCCGGAATTTGCCTGGCTCGAAGGTTAAGCTTGGAATCCGGCGACAACACCGGCCCGAAAGCCATAATTCGGGTAGGATGCCGGCGGCAATCATGATTAAAACCGAATATCAACTTATATAAGGAGGTTTAAGCGTATGAAGGATAAAATGTACAGCAACATTTCAGATGTCGAGATTCCCGGTGAGATCGAATATAACGACCTCAGCGAGACAGAAAAAGATACCATCACGAAGGCATTGCACCGGGGGGTGACACGTCGTGAATTTATGACTTGGCTGATGGCTACGGGGGTGACAGTGGCTTCCGCCGGCAGTATCTTCACATCGGCCAAAACAGCTATGGCCGAGACACCTAAGCGTGGCGGAAAACTAAGGTGGGCCGCGGATTTGCATGGGCCTACCGACACGATGGACCCGATGATGGCCACCTCCTCAATCGACTATACACGTCACAGGGCGCACTACAACAGCTTGGTTCAGCTTAACGAAAAAGTGATACCTCAGCCGGAACTGGCTGAAGAATTCTCATCCAATGCTGATGCAACGGAATATACCTTCAAAATTCGTAAAGATGTTGTGTTTCACGATGGTAGCAAACTGACTGCGGACGATGTTGTCTGGTCCATGCAGCGCCACCTGGGCAAAGAATCGAAATCCGTGGCGAAACCACTTGTCGCGGGGGTCAAAGAGTGGAAAAAGGTTGACAGCCATACTGTTAAGGCGATTCTTTCATCACCGAATGCCGACTTAGCCACGATTTTGGGAGTGTTTCAGTTTAAAATCGTGAAAAAGGACACGACCGACTGGCAAAAACCGCCCGGAACCGGTCCATTTACCCTTAAGGAATTCAAGCCGGGTGTACGCGCTTTACATGAACGCAATAAAAACTATTGGCGCGAGGGCCCCAATATTGATGTCTTTGAGACCACGGGCATTACTGACTCGGTCGCCCGCGTGAACGCCCTTCTTTCCGGCGATGTTCAATTAATAATAAACGTCGATCCCAAAGCGATCAAACAGGTGGAAAGCACGAAGGGTGTTCACATCTCCTCAATTCCCTCCGGCAAATATATGGGAATCTGCTGTATGACGAACACAGCGCCAGGCAATAATCTTGATTTTGTCATGGCACTGAAACTGTTGCAACGGCGCAAAAGAGTCGTGAAATCGATTCTCAAAAAACAAGGTACGCTAGGTAACGACCACCCTATCAACATTGCCTACCCGGATCATTGTGACACACTGGCACAGAGACAATTCGATCCGGACAAGGCCAAGTTCCATCTGAAGAAATCGGGCATCACTCAAGCCGAGATTCAGGTTGCTGAAGTTGCACCTGGGATAACCGATACGGTACTTATGATGCAGCGTGAAGCCGACAAGATCGGCCTTAAACTGGATATCAAGCGAGTGCCCAATGACGGCTATTGGGGTGCGATCTGGATGAAAACGCCTCTCAATGTAACCACATGGAACAGCCGCCCGACGGCTAACTCCATGTTGTCAATCGCCTTTGCACCTGACGCGCCGTGGAATGACACGCTGTGGAATAACGCGCGCTTAGGCGAACTGCTCACCGCGGTCCGCGTGGTGAAAGACCCGGTTAAACGTAAGGAGATGTATTGTGAAATGCAGACGATTGTAAGCAATGAGTGCGGTATGATTATACCGGCACATTTGAATTACGTAGATGGTATATCAGACAAGGTTAAGGGTATCCCCTGGGTGCCGCTCGGCGATATAGGTGCTTCCGAATTTCCTGAATTTGTTTGGCTCGCTTAAAAATTGAATCCGGCCCGAATATTGTTATTCTGGCCGGATTACGGTGACACCTGACTAAGTACTTGAACAAAAGTTTTTCTATCGAAGCCCTCCGAGGTTTTTAAAACCTCAGAAATATAACGCCGGAGAACTTTTGTTCAACTGTACTTAAAATAGATTATCAACCTTTTTTAAGGAGGCTTAAGCTTATGAAGACAATGGTCCTTCAGCGATTTGGAATCGGACTGATCACGCTTTTGGTGGTATCGGTTCTGGTATTTGCCGGTACCGAAATTCTGCCCGGAGACGTTGCCGAGATCGTTCTCGGCCAAAGTGCGACCCCTGAAAACCTGGCCAAACTCCGCTCCGAGCTTGGTCTTGATAAACCCGCCTATATAAGATACTTTGAATGGCTAGGCGATATGATAACGTTCGACTTGGGCATTTCTAAAGCCGGCGGCGCGAGCATCGGAGATCTTATCGGCGGCCGGCTGTATAATACATTTTTTATGGGAGGCATTGTCGCTGTAATAGCGGTTCCGCTTTCCATCTTTCTCGGACTGCTGGCAGCCATGTATCCGGGTTCCTGGATTGACCGCGTCGTAACATTCGCCACCCTCGGCCTGATTTCCGTTCCGGAATTTTTTATCGCAACTGTCTGCGTTCTGGTTCTATCCGTTCAACTCCACTGGCTTCCGGCAGTTGCGTATATGAGCGGTGACGAGTCTTTCTTGCAGTTGATGCGGGCGTTGCTCCTGCCAATCCTTACGCTCGTTATCGTTATATCAGCGCAGATGATCCGCATGACACGCGCCGGCATTCTCAACGTACTGCACTCACCCTATATTGAGATGGCAATTCTCAAGGGTGTGCCGCGAAAACGAATTATTCTTCGCCATGCGCTGTTCAACGCCATCGGTCCCATTGTGAATGTCATCGCTCTGAATCTTGCTTATCTTGTCAGCGGTGTGGTCATCATTGAAACGATTTTCGCCTACCCCGGTTTGGCTAAACTGATGGTTGACGGGGTGCAAACGCGAGACCTTCCATTGGTGCAGGCCTGTGCGATGATTTTCTGTGGTACTTATGTGGTGCTGATTTTGACGGCTGACATCGCCTCGATTCTGTCGAATCCACGACTCAGACAACCTAAATAGGGGATAAAAAATGAATGATGAAAAAAAATCTGATATTGAAGCAAAACAATCAGTTGATACGGATCCAAAGGCAGAGGAATCCTCTTCTGATCAGTTTGAAGAGTTGCAAACCGCACCGCCCAAGCAAAAACTCAAGCTTTCATGGGTCGGTAAAATAGCTGTGGTCATTATCGCTATCTGGATTGTGATTGCATTTGCCGGTCCTTATATCGCGCCTTTCCACGAGGCCGACATGATTGCCGACGACAGCTTTCTTCCTGCTGACAAACAGTTCTGGCTCGGTTCCGACTACCTGGGACGCGATACATTTTCACGGATTCTGTGGGGCGCACGCACGACCATCGGTATTTCATTCATATCGACCCTGGCGGCCTACTTCGTTGGTATCACGCTCGGCATTGCCGCAGCCGTAAAAGGGGGTTGGACGGATACTATTCTCAGCCGTGTAAACGATGCCATTTTATCACTGCCGACGATCATGCTGGGTTTGATCATCATCGCTGCGCTGGGATCATCCATACCGATTCTGATCCTGACTGCCGGGCTGATCTATGCCGCAAGTGTGTATCGTATCGCCAGGGCATTGGGCCAGGACATCATGGTTGCTGATTTTGTCGAATGCGCACGGGCGCGCGGCGAAGGAGTGTGGTGGATTATCTTCCGTGAAGTGCTACCCAATTGCGCGATGCCGCTGGCCACGGACTTTGGCCTCAGGCTGGTCTTTGTCGTTTTATTCATTTCCAGCCTCAGTTTTCTGGGCTTGGGTGTCCAGCCGCCCATGTCGGATTGGGGAAGTATGGTGAGGGAGAATTTGCAAGGTCTGGGCTATGGCTCTTTTGCAGCTATATGGCCTGCACTGGCAATCGCCACGCTTACTATTTCCGTTAACTTGGTCGTTGACGATATCTCCGCGTCAGCCGGCGGCAAACTAGCAGGGAAAATGGTGTAACTATGACTGAGATGCTACTCGAAGTAAAAGACTTAAAAATACAGGCTCCCAAAGAAAACGCCCCACCGATCCCCATCGTCAAAGGTGTCAGTTTTAACGTCAAAAGGGGTCAAGTGGTTGCATTGATAGGCGAATCCGGCTCCGGTAAGACGACCATCGCACTTTCGTCATTGGCCTATTGCAAACCCGGCCTTGAATTCTCAGGCGGTGAAGTGCGGTTAGACGGCCAAGACCTGTTGCAGATGTCCGATGTACAACACCGCGATATACGCGGTCGCCGGGTGGCCTATCTGGCCCAAAGTGCGGCGGCTACGTTTAATCCGGCAATCACCATCGGCGAGCAAGTTACCGAATCTTCCGTCTTGCATGGCATCCTTACGCAGGAAGGGGCTAACAAGCGCGCGGAAAGACTCTACCGCGCCTTGGAACTGCCCGATCCGGATCGTATGGGCCGGCGCTATCCGCATCAGGTGTCCGGCGGTCAGCTTCAGCGGCTGATGGCCGCTATGGCGCTGTGCGGCAAGCCTGATCTGATGATTCTTGACGAGCCGACCACCGCGTTGGATGTTACCACTCAAATCGAAGTGCTTAAAGCGTTTAAAAAAGTGATTCGGGAAGAGCAATCTGCCGCTATTTATGTTACGCATGACCTCGCGATAGTCGCTCAGATCGCCGATCACATTGTTGTTCTTTACTCTGGCAGGGTGCAGGAACAGGGCTCTGCGGAACAAATTATCACTCGACCGGCGCATAATTATACGCACCGTTTGATGGAGGCCGTGCGCCCTCCGCCGACTTCCGTAACGCATGAAGAATACACGGATAAAGATGACCGTGAAAAGCCGGCAATCGTGATGGATGACGTTACCGCCGGTTATGGCAAGATAGTGGGTGACGAACCGCAGTTCACCATTTTACGCAACATTGACGTTCAGGTCGATAAAGCCCAGGTTGTCGGCGTCATCGGCGAATCGGGGTGTGGGAAATCAACCCTTGCACGGGTGGCGGCCGGATTGTTGGGAGCGGCAAAAGGCAAGGTTGTGATGGAAGGCAAGACCTTGCAGCCAAGTATGCTGAAGCGTAGCAAAGATGATTTGCGCAAGGTGCAGTTCGTATATCAGATGGCTGATACAGCTTTAAATCCCAAGCAACTTATTGGAGACATCATCGGCCGGCCGCTTGAGTTTTACCTTGGCCTTACGGGCAAGCAAAAACGGGAACGGGTTGCCGAATTATTGGACATGGTGGAGCTGCCCCAGGAATTTGCCAATCGCTACCAGATGGAGCTTTCCGGCGGTCAGAAACAACGGGTCAATCTCGCACGTCATCTTGCCGCAAAACCGGATATTCTTTTGTGCGATGAGGTTACATCGGCGCTTGACAGTATTGTAGGAGACAATGTCATAAAATTACTGACAAGATTGCGCAAGAAAACAGGTGTTTCTATCGTATTTATCACCCACGACCTCTCTACGGTGGCTTCCTTTTCCGACAGAATCGTGGTACTCTATGCCGGGCGCGTGGTTGAACAAGGCACGACCGATCAGGTGCTGAATCCGCCTTACCATCCCTATACGCGGCTTCTGATCACCTCGGTTCCTGAACTTCGGATCGGCTGGCTTGAGGACACCATGCAGACCCGCGAGGCTGCTGTCGGAATTGCGCGGGGCGTGGAGCTTACCGCCGTGGGTTGCCCCTTCTTCAACCGCTGTCCGCTTGGAATCGAAGACGGCACCTGCGAAAAGGAGACTCCGGCATACCGCCAGCCTGCCCAAGGGCATGTCATTGCATGTCATCAAGAACTTGAGAATGTGATAGAGAGCGAAGAAAAGCCGCAGATGATTCTTAAAGGCTATGACAAGGTTGGGAGAGAGTCACAACTATACTGATTCAATTTTGGTTTTTTAGAAATCAGGTTTTTTCAAAAAACCTGATTTCTTCAAGCTCTGTTGGCATTTGATAAAATCATCTTGGTTTTCAAGCATTAATAACCATAGCAGATTCAAATTGTTTTCGCCGTAAACCCTAGTGCTTTTTGACTTTTTAGAAGTCAGGTTTTTCAAAAAACCTGATTTCTTTAGACTCTATTGACATTTGATAAAATCATCTTAGTTTTCACGAATTAACAACCATAGTACATTCAAATTGTTTCCGTATCAAACCCTTGTGAATACCAACCTCTGGTGAAAGTCAAATTTGAAATCTCACCAGAGCCTAAGAATCATATCAAAAATTTGTAAATGAACAAATCGAAAAAGTGTAAATCCTGATGTTATTTTGAGGGATGCTCAATTTTTGCAGTTTCTACAATATCTAACCCTGATAGGAGATTTTTCATGGCTAAATACAAAACACTGGATGAGATGAAAATCAAAAATCCCTATGAAATCGCGCGTTATTCCGTGCAAACAGTTGAACACGCGGATTACCACACTGATGTTCTGCGTATTGTTTACAAACGCAAAAAGGGCTCTTTCTTGCCTCAGAGCAAGCGGTTTCGTTTTCCCCGAGTCAAAAAAACAGCGATTGAGGATAGCGGCACACGCAAAATGGACATAAGGTGGGAAATATCTCCATTTCTGCAAAAGGCAATCTCTGAACTGGATCAGATTCTTTCAACCGAACTCTCTAAAAAAGAAAATTTAAAAATTATTTTTGATGAGATGAAGCGATTGGAAGAGGATGCCAGAATCCGGCTCGATTATATTCGCAGTTTGATTGAATCAATGTAGCAAGGCGAAGATTCGGATGCTTGCAATTTAATCCAAGCTTTATCATGGCTTGGAGGAGCCTGACAGATGCCACTTACTATAAATCGAAATGTTTTCATCACTTGCGCGGTGACCGGATCGGGCAGTACGCAAGATAAGTCCCCCCATGTACCCCGATCCCCCAAAGCGATTGCCGATAGCGCGATTGACGCCGCTAAAGCCGGTGCCGCCATCGTTCACTGTCATGTACGCAACCCTGAAACCGGTGCGCCGTCCCGTGATCCTAAGCTTTACCGTGAAATGACGGAGTACATTCGGAATGCGGATGTGGATTGCGTGCTGAACCTGACGGCCGGGATGGGGGGCGATATGGTGTTTGGCGGAGTGGAAAACCCACTTCCGTTGAATGAAGCGGGAAGCGATATGGCCGGTGCGAGCGAGCGTATGGCCCATGTGGCTGAATGCTTACCGGAAATATGTTCTCTGGATTGCGGAACTATGAATTTTGCCGAGGCCGATTATGTGATGACCAATACGCCCGGCATGTTGCGTGCCATGGGACAAATGATGACAGATTTGGGGGTGAAACCCGAGATTGAAGCATTTGATACCGGTCACCTTTGGTTTGCCAAGCAATTGGTGAACGAGGGTATTTTGCACAGTCCCGCGTTGATTCAGTTATGTATGGGCGTACCCTGGGGCGCGCCGGATGATCTGAATACCTTTATGGCGATGGTGAATAATGTGCCTGCGGACTGGGACTGGTCAGCGTTTTCACTGGGGCGTAATGAAATGCCTTATGTGGCGGCCTCGGTTCTGGCAGGCGGCAATGTACGGGTCGGATTGGAAGACAATCTGTTCCTTGATAAGGGCGTTTTGGCAACCAATGCCCAACTGGTGGAAAAAGCGGTCCGTATGATTGAAGGATTGGGTGCAAAGGTGATCGGACCGGATGAAGTACGTAAGCGCCTTCATCTGACTAAACGCTCGCCACAGAAACACGATGAGGCGATGATCGCCGCCCGTACCGAAGAGATCGATTTTTCAAAACCCATTCGTACACTGGCCCGTGCGATACCGTCGGACTGGACTGACTATAACGAGCACATGAACGAAGCACGTTATTTGCAAGCCTTCAGCGAAGCCACAGATCGTTTCATGGAAATTGTTGGTTGTGACAAGGACTACATCGCTGATGGCAACAGTTATTTCACCGCTGAAACCCACATTCGGCATTTGGATGAAGTAAACACGGGTGCGCGTGTTTATGTAGAAACCCAGTGTCTTTCCGGAGAAGGAAAAAAATTGCATGTCTTCAACTCCCTCTGCCATGAGGATGGCGGCTTGCTGGCGACAGGCGAACATCTGCTGATTCATGTCAATCTGGAAACTCGCCGCTCGTCACTGCCCACACGGCAAGTTGCTGAAAAACTCAAAATGGTTGCAGCATTGCATGCCAAACTGCCACGCTCCGAAAATATCGGGCGTTATATCGGAGTTCCGCGGTGACCGCACAACGGGTATTGATCACGGCTGGCGCATCCGGCATCGGGTACGTCATGGGGGAAGCCTTTGCCGCCCGGGGTGCATCCGTTTGGGTGACGGACGTGGATACCGACGCGCTGTCGAACCTGCCGGATGGATGGAAAAGCAGTCATGTGGACGCTTCCGATGAAGCGACGGTTGCCACTCTGTTTGAAAATATCGGTACCCAATGGGGCGGGTTGGATACGCTCTGTGCCAATGCCGGAAGTGCCGGCCCGACAGCCATGATCGAAGATGTGGAACTGACCGAATGGCGTAAATGTGTGTCGGTCAATCTGGAAGGCGCTTTTCTGGCGGCTAAATATACAGCCCCTTTGATGAAAGCTCAAAAAAGCGGCTCAATCATCCTGACATCCTCGACAGCCGGTATTTTTGGGTATCCGCACCGCGCCCCTTATGTGTCGGCCAAATGGGGAGTGATTGGGTTGATGAAAACGCTGGCCGTGGAATTGGGGCCATTTGGCATCCGTGCCAATGCAATATGTCCCGGTGCCGTAGAGGGGCAGCGCATGGAAGGTGTCCTTGAACGCGAAGCCGCCGCCAAAGGGATGACACGGGATCAGGTGTATGCGGGGTATGCCGCGGGAACTTCGATGCGCTCTTTTGTAACTGCGCGGGACATCGCGTCTATGGCTGTGTTCCTGAGCAGCCCGGAGGCACGCATGGTCTCTGGTCAGATAATTGCTGTTGACGGGCATACAGAAAATCCCGATCCCAAAATCTAAATTTGGAGTGCCGGCTTCAGCTTGCAATGCCTATGACACAATTAGCACCGATTCTTACTCCTCACCTCCTTTTCAGCCTCTTCTACAATGGCAGACATCTGCTTTACAGTCGCTTCGGGTAATGGCTCCGGTTCGTGATTTTCTAATATATCAATGGCTAAAGACAGCGCCTTGGTATAACTTCGTTGCCGGCCTTTCTTATCCCAAATTTCCCTGTTATCTCTGTCAAACAGTTTTGTTTGCGACATGGATTTCATTTTTAACAGGGTTGTATCGTGGCTCAGAAACTCACCAAAGGGACCGATCTCATGAATCAAATCGACTGAAAGCGTTTCATCGTTTACTTCAATCCCCTGCTTGAGATGTTTGATCATACGGATGATTTCGTCATCCAAAACCGCCTGGCCATAATCAAAAGTAAGCCCGGTCTCTACGCCTCCGATACCATAGATGAGATTAACCCCGGACATGGCCGCTGATACACCAGTAAAAGCCTTTTCATAAGCGGCTTGGGCACCAGCTCGTTTGCTGTCCGACGAAATTCCGGGAGCCGCACAAGGTAATTGATAATATCGGCATAGCCCCGCTGCTGATGCGGCAATCATAGCAATTTCGGGTGAACCCAAGGGGGATGCGCCTAATCGCAAATCCATTCCGGTGGAAAAACTGCCGTAAATGACCGGAACGCCTTTACGAATACATTGCGCAAGAACAATACCGGACAGAATTTCAGCATTGGTTTGCACCAGTGTTCCTGCAAGATTCACCGGACCTGTACCGCCTGCCATGACCATAGATGCGACAGAGATAGGAAAATCAGCGTTTGCAGATGCCATAATCACTCCGGAACATTTACGAGTCAATTTGAGAGGGCTGGTCACTGCCGCGGCAAACGAGATGGTTTTACGTTTTTTCAAATTTTCTGCACCCCCCATTGCCTCCGCTGCCATTTCGATAATTTTTTCAGCCTCCCATTGGCTGCCGGCAGTGTGTGAATTGTGTTTGGCGGTATTGTTGAAACACGCCTCGGCGGTGTGCAGGTGCATGAGTTCCGGCGTCTGGTCGAGCGCATAGACTGCCCGTGAATATACGTTTAACTCCTTTAAGCTGTCACAGAAACGAGCGCAGGCGGCAACATCTTTCTTAGTGGTTTGTCTGACTTTTCCGGTATATGGATCGACCACATTAATGTTACTTGGGAAGCATGCATAGGCATTTTTGTTTTCTTCGAGGAGGATGTCGAAGTCAGGATTTCGACCAGCCAACAACACCCGCTCAGGTGCCGAACGGATGGCATCCTCAACCATGACCGAAGGCAGTTTGACGATTTTACTTTTTTTATCTACTGTTGCTCCACAACTGCCGAGAATTTCCAGAACTTGCGGATCCTCCACAAAAATTCCTGTTTTGCCTAAAACCTGCAATGTGGCCTGATGAATATCACTATAATCTTTTCTGTTGAGCATATTGAGGCCGCGTGCAGCCATCGGTTTCTGATTTGTAAAGAAATCAGACATTTTAAATACCTCCGGTATTGGGTTGAAATCAGTGTTTCTGTTCGATTGCTTTAATACGCATTGTAAATCAGATGAATCCCTATCAATGTCAAAAGAAAAATAAAAATTTCTTTGAGTAAACGTTCATCAATGCGCTGAGTGATCAGAGGGCCGATCTGCCCGCCGATAATAACTCCCGGCACAGCCCATAATACGGTTTCAAAATTGGGCCGGCTTCCCATGATAAGATGAATCAAAGCGCCGAACAAGCAAACGCCAAAAGCGATAAAAATACAAGTGCCAATAGCGCAACTCATTTTTAACGCCAATTTGCTGCGCATCATCGGAATCAGCCACTCACTCATACTGATGCTCAACATACCGCTGATGACCGACGCCGGTGCTGACACCCATAAATAAGGCCATGCCCCGGCCAAGTCGGCACGGGCTTTACCTAAATCATCGTATTTTTGATTGGATGACACAAATAAAAAGGCCGTGGTCATCACCAAAACGCCGATGATCAATTCCATATAAGCGGGTTTTAACTTCCCGACAATCAAAGCGCCGACAGCAATACCCGGGATAGCGATAAGCAGCAGCCACAAGGCCAGTTTGTAATCTATCCGTTTTTGCCTGGCAAAAGCCTGACTGGCCGAGCCCATTCCGGCGATTTGAATCAGCAAAGAGGTCACTACCGCTGTTTCCGGACTCAGCTTAAGTATAATCAGGAAAAACGGCATCCATAAGACACCGCCGCCTAAACCGACCGAAGATACAGCCGTAGCGATTAAAATTCCGATGGGGAATGCCAGATGGCTTTCATTCATCATCTGATCTTTCAACCGTATAAAAATTAAAATAGTCAATGACTTCGGTGAGCATATCCATCTCACTTTCAAACCGCGAAACTTTTTCTTTTAACAGTGTGATACTTTCAGCATCAATATCCGTTTCGTTCAACAGGTTTGATGCCTGAGTCGTAAAGGTCTGGCCGGATTCACACAAATTCTGGGAAAGCAGCGTGATTTCCTGTAGATTGCTGGACATTTCATTAATCACATTACCGAGCTGCGCCAATTCATTTTGAGAATCAATTGTGACCGTCTGACTCAGATCGCCCCTGGAAATGTTACGGGAAATTTCAATCATGTGCTGCAACGGCTCGGTTATATTTTTAATAAACATGGTTAAAATTATAATCATCACGACCAGAATGATTGCCACCATCAGGATCGCTTTGTTGCGCAGTTTGACAATCGGAGCGAAAACAGCATCAGCACCGATCTCCTGGTTGGCATATTTGGAAAAATTATCCAAAAGTGTTTCTTTTAATGCACTGGATTGCGTATCGACAATAAATTCGATGCCCACCAGCAACGAAGCAAAACCGATCAATAAAAAATAGATGATCATCGTGCGCTGAAGATTATTTTTAGTCATGTCTTTTCAAATGCCCGGATTAAAAGCAAGAGTTTGGTACTAACAAAATGAGGAAGTTATATCTGGCACGCTCATAATTGGTGATTTTTAAATGCGTTTTTTTATAAAATAGATGTCAGGTTTTTTAACGTTTAAATGTTAAAAAATATAGGTATCAGATGCTGGTTGATTATCAGCGCCATTATCAGCTTTTTATCCAAAAAGCAAGACGAAATGACAGTTGCTCAACCCTTTCTTTCAAGATATCGTTTCTCGCCATACGATACTTGCTAAAACGTAAATATAATGCTATCTGAACAGATATTAGATGCAAGAGGAGTGCAAACTTTAGTTTGCAACATAGCATCGCAAACATTTTTAAAAGAGGAGTGCTGACTTCAATTTGCAGCTTGGCATTTATCACCTATGTTTGATCCTCGCACCAAATTGATATTAACCTTCTATTGCACTATTCTGATTGTCGTTTCGCATCGTCTAACCATTCTGGGAACAGAAGGAGGCGCGTTGTTACTGTTTATCATCAGCATCGGCGAATTTAAAAATTATCTGCGATGGCTGCGCCTGGTAATTCCCATGTCCCTTTTCTTTGGCGCTGTCACCTGGTGGTCGGTCAATGCTGATGCCGGGGCTGTCGCGGCACTCAGGCTGTTGATCCTGACAACCGTTTTTTTCAGTTTTTTCGCATGCACGGTTCCCGAAGACTTGGCTAATTCTCTGGTCAAAACAGGCGTTCCTTTTACAGTTGCTTTTGTATTGAGCGCCGGTCTGAACTTTGTTCCGGTTATCGGCCGCAAAGCGCGGGATGTGCTTGACGCCCAGCGCGCCCGCGGAATTCCTTTGGAACCGGGATGGCGCGCTCTGCGTCATTACCCGGCTTTTTTAGGGCCGCTTTTGATTCAGGCTTTTCAACTGGCTGAAGATTTGGCTGAAGCCATGGAAACGCGTGGATTCGGATATCCGGGACGCACATTCCTGAAAACCTATCAGCTCAGATTCCATGATTGGCTGGTGATAAGTGCGGGCTTCATTATTTTGGCAGGATTTATCCTCATACGTTTATTGAGATTTTGAATATGAAAATAACAGCCGGACATTGTGAAACCTATCTTCATCAACGTACATTGATTATCGGTGAAACAGGTTCAGGCAAAACCACCCGAACCGTTCAATTGCTGGAAATGTTTATTAAGGCCGGATATGCGTCCGAAATTGCGATTCTTGATCTGGCACCGGATGAAATTATGGGCGTCGGCGGTAAAATGCCGATTGAACCCATTATGGAAATTCTATATCTGAGCACTCAGATTGCGGCACCGCGTCTGCAAGGGGAAAACGATGAACATACTTGGCTACTAGCGCAAGCCAATGCCAGGGCAATTGAGCGCCAGTTTAAGCAATTGGCGGAAGCAAAAAGAAAAATTTTGTTTGTCAACGATGCGACGCTTTATTTGCAAGCCGGCATTTTTGAAAACTTTGAAAAGGTGCTGGGCCAAGTTGATACAGCCATTATCAATGCATATAAGGGCGAACGGTTCGGTGATTCGGCACTAACACGACGTGAAAAAAAACTGACTCAGAATTTGATACAGCGATGTGATCTTATTCTTCGACATTAAATTTCCTCAGAACATCAGCGTGCAGATATGCGGGATATGTGTCAAAGTATGTCCGTTCGGACGTAAGTTTGAGAAGTGAGCCGCCTCTCGCAAGCATAAAACTGATAAATAAACCGATTTTCAAAATATAATTTCCCGAAAATGTCACCATTTGGCAAAATGATCCTCTACCCATCCCGAACAGCCGCTAATGGTTATGACCTCGCCGTCATCAGCGGTCAGGTTTCCCTTAAAAACGCCCATCAACTGGGTGAAATCGGATGCCACCACCAAGGCGTTCACTTTTTCTTTGCGTCCGGATTCCGGTGTAAAGACCAAATTTATTTTGCGGTCACCGGAAGTGATGCGCCAATCGCTGTAAAGATCATCTTTGTTGAAAACAAAATTAACCGGACCTGTGCGGGTTATGCGATTATCCAACCAGAACGTATTTTCCGTAAAGCCGGTTTCATTAACGCCGCAAGCCAGATTAAGGCCCAATGTCCGATTATCCGGCAGTGAACTTGCGGCCGCTGCCCAGTTCCAAAACGTATTGCGGCGCATATACCCGGCCGTCCAATCGATCAGCGCTAGGCAGTCAGGCGATGAGACAGAAATGCGTGTATTTTTAAATCTGATTTCACCGGATATTTCAATTGGTGCTGTTTTTTGGGTGTAGCTCCAGCCCCGGTAGCCGGTTCGGGTACAAAGCCTCAATGGTCTCGGTTTATTCAAATTCAATGTTGCGTTAAGCGTGACTCCGTCACCTCTGGCGCTGATTTTATCGTTCTTAAGGCATATCGACAATTTACGGGATTGATAACGGCTATCAATTTTTTCAGGCAGAGGGCGAATATAAACATCAGCACTGCCCGGCCCAAGATGTTTTGTTTCCCAAAGTTTGCCGGTGCGGCGATTGTAAACATAGAAAAATCCATTGGTTATATATTTCAGATCGACCACCGCCAGACCCGCAATCAATTCCGGCCCGGTAATGCCGACAAATATAAATTGTTTGAACAGCAATTTTTTAACCAGCTTATGGACGGAAATCCCGGATGATGTTTTCAGATCAAAATCCTCGTAGTTGATTAGATCAACAGGATTGCTGTAATGACCATAGCGTATCAAACCGTTTGTCTGGATTAATGTATTCAAATTTTATCAGACTTCGTCGTGAATTGGGCTGTGCAAGGGAAATCAGGGTGAAAAAATGATCATTTTTTCACCCTGATTGGGGATCAAAACATACGTATGCAATTTTCTAATCGAACACTACTGTGATATATACGAAATGTAGCAATAAATTTTACAAATTCTCCGGTTAGGATCACGGGTTGACTTTAAGGGTTTAACACCCGCCGGTATCGCTTCACCCATTCCTATAGATTTTTGTTCAATTTTAATTTTTGTATTATCCGTTTCTGAATCTGATATTTGTTGGGAGATATAATTTACAATTGATTTCGCTCTGAGTTTGGAAAGCAGTTGATTTAGAAATTTTCTGCGTTTTTCAGGTTGATTACTTGGCGGAAGCAGATCTTTATTATTTTTTTTGAGTTCTATGAATAAAGGCTTTTTTTCATTGACCCCTACTCGGTCAGCAAACCCTTTTACTTCCATTTTTATAACCATTGTACTACTCTGATATTTTCTCTTATAGTTATCTATATTTATAATAATTTTCTGAACAAGCTCTTTATTAAGTAAATTTATTCCGTCTTCTGATAAAATATAATCGCCCAGTTTAAAGAGTACATTAATTTTAAGTTCCTCACTTTTAAATTTCTCAATAACAAATGATTTAATGATGGATTCTTTCTCTTTTATCTTATTATCACTGCCAACTACCCTGTTAATTAAATTCTTTATTTTCTCATTTTCTAAATCCTTGCCATAGTCTAAGATCGCTTGGAGTTCAGGAATATTTTCATTCAACGGATTGTCGGTATCTTGACCTACTTTCTCTTTTATTTTTTGTATAAGTGCCTTTGCTTTAGGCATAATTTCATCAAAATAGTATTGCTTGAGGATTTTTTGCGAGGCATTTATACTCTTTTTAGCAGCTAACTGCGCGTTTAAAGCTTTCTTTTTAAAAATAGATTTTCCAGCTTGCATAAGCTCTTCTGCCTGTTTAAACTCTTTTTTAGCTTCAGCATAAAGTTCAGGATATTTTGTTTCTATTTTTAATTCTTCAACAGCCCGTAAAAGTTCTTTAGATTGTTGAACTGTATCTTGCACTTCCCCTAATAATTTTGCATTAATGGCGCATCCGGATAAAATTAAAAGTAAAATGGATAAAATAGAAAATTTTATTATTACATTGCTAACCGCACCTTTTAAAAAAATCATAATCGTCCTCCAAATTTATTTTTGTTGTAATGATAATGGATTCGTAAAAAATCCCGAATTTTTGGAATATTGATTTTTTACGAATTAAATCTTAACGCATTTCAGCTTCAATAATACTTCGTTTTTTTTTATAAATACTTATATTTTTACTAAGCGTTTGCACTTCTACCGAATTTCCCGGTGAAAATTTCGCATTATTTTTTCTCAAATATTCCAAAATAGCAATAATATTATTTAATAACCGTATGCTTTCTTTATCCGTTGTTTCTTCAGAGAGGGCCTTAAAATTAAGTTTTAGCAAAAGAAGTAATTTCTTTTTTACCAATCTAATCTTATTTGGGGCGTATTGATGCTTTGCTCCCAATTCGGTTAGTATCAGACAAAAATCGCAAATCTCCCAAATACGTTGTTCGTTATTTTTTAATTTTGATAATACTTCCAGGCAACGATCACAGGCTTTTCCCTGCATTTCAATAATTTGATTATCGGGCGTATCAATTTGTAATTTTTGTTCATCCGAACCGGCAGCCACCGCTAACCCAGAGGCGATTAACATCGTAATAAAAAAGAAGAATTTATTTAAATCAGTCTTTATAAATAATCGCATACTGTAAATGATAAATACATGGTTGCTGACAAATTGAAAATTATTATGATTTTATCAAATGCCAACAGAGCCTGATTTCGTGTAGTATAAATAGTACTAAGAGTCAAATTGTCAGATTAGGCAAACATTGGTTTATGCAACCTTTGAAAAGCAGGGTAGGCATCATAATAATGTGTACTGTTTTTTTGTTACCATTAAAATCAACCTACAATAGATTGCTAACCATAAACAAATATAACTTAATGATCAAGTATTTTATCAAACCTTGGATGTGAAAAACATAAAGTTGAACCTTGACGTAGCTGACCTTATGCAATAAACTGTTTGATAATCAGTTGATGCTGTTAAAGATAACGAAGTTTCTCTTCCCCCGTTGTCTGGAAAAAAATAATCTTTAAAAAAGATACACCAGGAACGAAGTTCAGAGTACACCACAGACTTGAATCCAAAATTATCAGAAGATAATAGTTTTAAAAAATTCAGTGTATGGATTCAGAGCGATAAAAATGGCCAAAGCCGAAACCAAGCCCTTATGTAATGTTTTACCTCAACTTCCCACAATCCATGTAGCTTTAGACATATAATTTTAGAAAGGAAAACTGATGAACTCCAAAGAACAGACACCTCAAGCCAAACAATATCTGACGTTTACATTGGGTCAGAGCACATTTGCGATTGAAACGGACTTGGTGCGCGAAGTTTTGGAATATCCCCCGATAACAAAAGTACCGCGGTTGCCGCAATACCTCACCGGTGTAACCAATCTTCGCGGTGGCATTGTTTCAATTATTGATTTGCATTTAATGTTAGCCGCTGATGTTATCGCTCAAACCGAGGATACATGCATAATTATTGTTGAAGTGGCAACCGATTATGATTCTCTTAAAATGGGTCTGATAGCGGATTCCGTACGGGAAGTGATTTATTATCAGCCGGATGAGATCGAACTTCCGCCCGCGCTCGGAACCAAAATCAATCCGGCCTTTATGTTGGGGATTGTCAGTAAGAATGATCAATATGTCATGATTTTGAATATTGAAAAAGTGCTTGCCGTTGTTGAAGCGGATGTCGTGACTGCTGCTTAAATCGGATTGCATCACACATAAGGAGTATCAGAAGACTTATCACCCCAGGTTGAACAATTGAAACATGATATTTCGGTTTTTAGAATCAGTAATTATGAAAAGCCGGATTCTGAAGCTACAAGTTGAAATTTTAAGGTATTTTATTCAAATGCAATGGTAATTATTGTAATTATGGAATGCGTAGGTTAAGAGGAACATGGGACGGAAGAACGGAGCGGAACATTTTTGCAAAAAATCGCTTCGCCAGATTTTCGCATTTCGAATTGATAAAATCATAGCCACATTTTTTACTAAAAGCTTCAATAATTTATAAGGACTTATGACTGACGAATAAGGAGAAGGGCGAAAAATGGATAAAAAACAACAATACGCTGAAATATATCGTCAGGAAACCGAGGAACATCTAGAGGCTATCGAAGAGGTTATTCTGGATATTGAAGATAATCCGGATGATAAAGACGGCCTTGACCGCTTATTTCGCGCAATTCATACGATCAAAGGCTCCGGATCGATGTTCGGCTTTGATGACATCGCTGCGTTCTCGCATCATGTTGAAACTGTGCTTGATCATGTCCGCGAAGGAAAAATTCCTGTAACACGCCAATTGATCGATTTGATTCTCATGGTGTGCGACCGAATCAAAGTGATGCTGGATGCCTCGGATGATATTGATGATGCGGATGCGGAAGCAGATGCAAAAATTATTGCCGCCTTGCAAAAATTACTGCCTGAACCGGTTGACAAAATCACAGACACGGATATCGGAGTAATGTTGCAATTGCCAAACCGGATTGAGGATCAAGATAAAGAAACCGTTTATAATATCAGCTTCGGGCCGCATGCCGATATTATAACGAATGGCATGGACCCGACCTTGCTGCTGAATGAATTGCGTGACTTAGGCGAATGTCGTATTGTGGCAAATACCGATGCTATTCCGACGTTGGACGAACTCGAGGCCGAAAAATGCCACTTTAGCTGGGATATCAGCTTAAAAACGCATGTCGATATAAATGCTGTGAAAGATGTTTTTATTTTTGTTGAAGAAGATAGTCTGATCAGCATCCGCGACATTTCGGATACACCCTTTGAAAGCCACGAGGTGCGGCTAATTCCGCGATTGGAAAAAAATTTCGCCAGTGTGGATATAAATGAATCTGTGTCTGAAAAACCGGATGAAACACCCAAAACAAGGTATAGTCAGCAAAAAATCGGTGAATTACTGATTGCATCGGATACTCTGCCACAAGAAGAACCTGACTCAGCATGGAACGAGCAAAAAAAATTCCATAAACGCAAGTTTGCCACTATTGCGGATAGCATCCGAGTCTCGTCCGCCAAACTAGATAATTTGGTCAATTTGGTTGGTGAACTGGTGATCACCCAAGCCCGGTTGACCGAAATCGCCAGCACTTCAGATGAAGCTGAACTGGCTGAACCCGTTGAAGCGTTAGAATCGTTGACGAGTGAGCTGCGTGATTGCACTCTTGATATGCGCATGATGCCCATCGGAACTATCTTCGGCAAATTCAGGCGTCTGATTCGTGACCTGGCAGTTGAATTAGGAAAAGAAGTCGAATTGATCATCCAAGGTGCCGATACCAAGTTGGATAAAGCCATTATCGAACGGTTAAGCGATCCGTTGCTTCATCTTATTCGTAACAGTATTGATCATGGTATCCATACCCCCGAAGAACGTGAAAAAAACGGCAAACCCCGCAAAGGAACAATACGCCTGAGTGCCGTTCATCTAGGTACCAAAGTGGTTATCACTATCAGCGATGATGGTGAGGGATTGGATACCGGCCTCATCCGGGACAAAGCTGTTGCCAAAGGGTTGATTACATCTGATACCGAGCTTTCACCAGATGAAACATACTCACTGATTTTTGCACCGGGTTTTTCAACCGCTCATCAGGTTACCCGTGTTTCGGGGCGGGGCGTGGGCATGGACGTTGTCAAACGCGAAATCAACACCCTGGGCGGAGAAATACGAATCATCAGTGAAAAAGGTGAGGGAACTTCGATTCGTCTGACTATGCCGCTTACATTGGCTATTATTGATGGTCTGCTTGTCGCGGCCGGCGACCGGCGGTTCGTTTTTCCGCTTGAACAAGTAGAGAGTTGTGCAGAATTAATTCCCGAACTTATGGCCTCCGCTCAAGGCCGCAACATGATCCGGATAGAGGATGAACTGTTGCCTTTCATCCGCCTGCGTGACATCTTCGAAATAAATGGAAACTCCCGGGCGATTGAACAAATTGCCGTTGTGCAAGCCGAACATTATCGCGCCGGCATTATTGTGGATGAAATCCTCGGCAACGTTCAAACCGTAATCAAACCGCTTGACCGTATCTATCAACATGTGGAAGGAATCTCCGGTGCCACGATTATGGGCGATGGCGCTGTATCGCTGATAATTGATGTTCCGGGGCTAATCCGTTGCGCCCGCCGGGAAGAGGAAAAAGGTAATGAATATCGAATATCGAACATTGAGTGACCATTTCAAGTCAGCAGGTCGGGTTAGCGAAGCTACTGACTGAAGACTGAATAAATTATGCCTACTCTCAAGATGATCCATTCTGTTAAAGAAATACCAGTGCGGTTGGCTGAGTTGATTGATGCCTTGGAAGCGGCCTGCCGGAATGCCGAGCCTGATTTTTTACAACTGGGTGATGAACTCAGAGCCGTGAACGCGGATACGACTTCTATGACCCAACAAATCTACACTGCCGTTGATTTAATCGAAGATGCGATTGAGCGCAAAGCGATGCAACGAGTGGGAGAACTCGCCAAAAAATCACTTGCCGAGGTTCAAATCATCCAGGATGAAGCTGACCGGAATTTGAAGCGTATGCCGGAAGTGGCTGAAAATATGGGAGCGATTAACCGTTTATGCGCCGGAACTGAGAGAATTACCGCTTTTCTGCGGGTAATCGGTTTTAATATGGCTGTCAAAAGCGCTCATAACCGCAACGCTCAAGAAATGTTTCAAGGTTTTGCGGAAGAAGCTAAAAAGGTGGCTGCAAGCATTTCAGCAATTACAGGTCTGCTGGGCGATGATTCCCAAACCGTACAAGCGGCACAGATTTCAGCTCATGCGGAAATAACGGCTGATTCGGTTCGTCTGCAAGACCTGGCCCGCGCGGCCGACAACGCGTTGCAAAATGCCGTGGATGCAACAGATCAACTGATAACGCATTCCCGCAACGTTTTACAAAATGCCGCTGTTCATTCCCGGGCAATTGCGCAACAGGTCAGTGAAATTGTGGTGAGTGTCCAATTCCATGACAGTATGAGTCAGGAAATCGCGCATATCAGTGAAAATCTTCGTGAAATTATGATACGCTGTAATGATGAATCTGAAAATGGCAAAGTGGATAAGCTCAATCGTGCGGACTCGTTTCTTGGCAGTCAAGCGGCACGCTTACAACTGGTAATCACAGAATCAAGTGAGCTTTATCATAAAAATATTCAGGCATTCGAGAAGATCGACACAGAAGCGGAACGGTTAGTGCAAAGTTTTGACGTTTATGATAATTCTTATTCAAAGGCAAGCATTCATGATTATGATGACTCCCCTGATAGAACCGCACCGAATGATCCGTTCAACGCTTTGCAAACAGCCTTGCAGAGCTTGCATCAGGTGCTGCTTAAAGGACAAAAACTGACTGAACGGATAGAAAGATCCGTTGTTTACGCAGCAACCCAAACAACCCGTTTTGCCAAACAGGCCCGCAAAGTGCGGCGTATCAGCCACGAAACGCACATCATGGCACTTAATGCCGGTGTGAAAGCATCAAAATTGGGCAAGCAGAGACAAACGTTCACAGTGATGGCCCAGGAAATTACGAGCATCGCCAGACAGTCTCAAGAATTTGTTGCCGACATCGAAGCCGTTCTTAAATCGGTCGCAACGCTTAATCCGGCCCAAGCTACCAAAATGACCATGGCAGACTCGATCTTAAAAAAACGGGAACGGATGCCTGAAAATTCACCGGAATTGGCCGCGCCGGATCAAACGGGTGCCATTACGATACTTGATAATCATATTCAGGCCGTTTCCGATGCCTTTCATCAGTTGAAAAAAAAATCCTCGGAAGCTTACAAAATTGTCGGAATATTGCGTCAAAAAGTAACTCATGTGAAGACCAATCTTTTTTTTCTATCGGCGCTGGCCGATGAACTGATGACCTATAAACTTCAGACAGAATTGTTCAGTCAGATTGTAACAGCCTCGATGGACAAAGGCAATGAATTGACTTCCGTCGAAATTGAAACGATTACACGTCAATGCCAAACGCAACCCAAGCAAAATTATATCAGCCAGCCTGTTCCGAGTTCGGAGGTCGAAATTCGGAATGTGGATGAAGATGATTGGGGAGATAATATTGAGCTTTTTTGATTTTCCAGATTATAAAAAAATACAGAAGAGATAAAAATCATGTTAATAGCGGAAAAAAATAGTGACGAATGCGCCCGTGTTGTTGTGCAAAGTTCTATGACGGTTTACGAAGCCGAAAAGCTGTGCAAGGAGTGGGCCTCTTATCTAAAAAAAGGGGATGCCTGCACTGGCGTATGCCTTGATCTGAAAAACGTCAGCGACTGCGACATTACCGGAGTCCAATTGCTGTGCTCCGCTCGTAAAACGGCTGATCTTAATCATAAAATATTGATAGTTTCAGAAGCGTCAAAAACGGTAATAAAGGCCGTGTCTGACGCAGGTCTGGAACCTGATGAGCTGTTTACAGCGGCTTAATTAGCTTTATTCCGAAATTTTATTAGTGGAGATATGAAATGGCCAAAGTCATTATGACGGCAGACGACGCGGCCAGCGTAAGGCAGATGGTGAGCTTTACACTGGAGGAAGCGGGATATGAGGTGACAGAGGCGGTCGATGGTCTGGACGCTTTGAAAAAAATTAACAACAAAGCTATCGACATGCTGATAACCGATTTGAATATGCCAAGAATGGACGGCATTGAACTGATTCGTAAGGTGCGGGCCATCCCCAGTATCAGGTTTATCCCAATTATTATGCTTACCACCGAATCGCAGGCCTCAAAAAAACAGGAGGGCAAAAATGCGGGAGCCACCGGCTGGATCGTCAAACCATTCAGACCGGAACAGCTTGTTGCGGTGGTTAAAAAAGTGCTTGGTTAGGAAATCCCTCTTTTTAAGAATTACGAGCATAAAAGGAGCATGTTGTGCAAAATTCATTCAGAGTCCCGCCAGGGCGACATATTTGTATTAAAATCGAAATGAACTGAACAAACTAATCGGCTGACAAGGTAATTTTATGAATCTATCAAAAAAAATAATGGTCGTTGATGACGCCCTGTCAATTCTCACTTTTCTAAAAAATGTTTTGACCGATGCTGGCTATGATGTGATTACCATCGCTGATGGTGAACAGGCGTTGGCACGGTTAAAAAATTTTAAACCGGATTTAATCCTTCTCGATATTATTATGCCCGGAATGGATGGATATGAAGTCTGCCGCAAAATTCGACAAAACCCGGCTGATAACCATATCAAAATTATTATGCTGTCCTCCGAATCTAAATTGGAAGAGCGCCTTAGGGGTTATAAGGTCGGTGCTGATGATTATATCGGCAAACCCTTTGAGGAGCATGAACTTCTCGCCAAAGTGCGGGTTTTTCTGCGTTTAAAACGTGTCGAAGATGAGCTTGTCAACCTGAACGACAAACTTAATCAACAGGTTCAGATACGCACCCAACAACTTTCAGACGCTGAAAAAATGGCTACTGTTGGAAGGCTTACTGCCGGAATCGTTCACAATCTGAATAATCCGCTTCAAGCCATGATGTCGATTTCCCAAATTTTGGCGCTAAGGCATCCGAATATCTCCCAAATCAAAGACCTTCGAAAAGCATGTGACCGAATGTATGAAATCATCGCCACTATACTTAACACTGGCAAAAGAGAAAGCGAGCTTGCTTCGGTGGATGTTGATCTCAATGAAGTGTTGCGGGATATTGTTGAACTGAAGCAAGCTGACCATTTTTTCAAATATAGTATCCACACAAAAATGGAATTGCAGCCTTTGCCGATATTTCGCGGTGTTTACGCCCATTTCAGCCAAAGCTTGGGCAATTTAATTGATAACGCCACAGATGCCATGTATTATCAAAACAAAGGCGTTTTAACTATTCAAAGCAGTGTGACAGACCGGCTGATCCGCATAAAAATATCGGATACAGGAACCGGAATTGACACCGACAAGATCGTTATGATTTTCGATCCGTTTTTTACAACTAAGCCTTTGACAGCCGATGATAATCGGCCCACGGGTACCGGATTGGGACTGGCATCATGCAAGGAGATGATTGAGTCCTACAAGGGCAACATTCAAGTTGATTCAAAAACTGGCAAAGGGACCACATTCATAGTGGAATTGCCTATTTTTAGAACAGGTCAAAGCGTGTTGATTGAAGGTGTTTCATCCGTTCTGCTTTGAGTGCAACCGGTATTATCCAAAACCTCAATTAAATATTTCCATAATATCAGTATGATCTGAAATTCAAACAAAGCGGAATGTAGCTGAATGGAAAGCGATTTGAAATTTATAACTGCTGGTATCGGGCGTGACATACTACAACAAAATGACGAAAAAGGAGTTAATTCAATGAAAAATGAGGATAGCACTGTAACGGCGCAATACCTTACATTCAAATTGGAAAATGAGATGTTTGCCATCCATGTGAATCAAGCGCGCGAAATTCTGGATTTGCTTCCGATTACTAAAATGCCGCAGTTGCCCGCTTTTATGCGAGGCGTAATCAATGTCCGCGGCAGTGCTGTACCGGTTATAGACTTACGGCTGAAATTCGGTTTGCCGGAGGCCGAAGATTCGCCAGATACACGTATTGTTATCATTGAAATTGAAGCTGATGATGAAACCACAGTGCTGGGGGCAGTGGTTGATGCGGTGCATGAAGTGCTCGAATTCAAACCGGAACAGATCGAAGACGCACCTCACATCGGAAAGCGCTGGCGCACAGAATTTATCATGGGCATCGGCAAACATAATGACGAATTTGTCATCATTATTGATATTGAAAAGATTTTCTCCACCGATGAACTCTTGTCAGTTCAGGAAATTGAAAACGATACGGAAGTTGATGAACCAATAAACATCGAACGTTGATCACTGAAATCAGACACCATTATGAAAATTCCTGACTACGACCTGAACCAGCATACCGACACTCTGTCCCGTAAAACTTTTCTGCGTTTCAGCACTTATATTCAGTCAGAGTTGGGAATTCGAATGCCGGAAACCAAAATGTCAATGCTTCAATCCCGTTTGCAGAAACGATTACGCCTGTTAGAGATTAATTACTTTGATGACTATTGTGATTACGTTTTCAGTACAGCGGGAAGACTGAACGAACTTGATGCGATGGTTGATGCGATAACCACAAATAAAACCGATTTTTTCCGTGAACCGCAACATTTTGATTACCTGTCCATGACTCTGTTACCACGGATAATCAAGTCATGTTCCTCAAATAACCTCAAAACAATCAAAGTCTGGAGTGCCGGTTGCTCCACTGGCGAAGAGCCATATACACTGGCTATGGTTTTAAACGAGGTTAGAGCGCGATTTAATGAATTGCATTATTCCATTCTGGCGACGGACATCTCAGCCGGAGTATTACAAACGGCGATAACCGGCATTTACGATCATGAAAAAGCGGAGCCGATACCCATACAATTACGCAAAAAATATCTCTTAAGAAGCAAGGACCGGAAAAAAGATCTTATTCGGATAACGCCGCAACTCAGGGCATACGTAAAGTTTCGTCAGGCCAATCTTATGAAAGAGGCTCTGGGAGCAAAAGAATTTATGGATATTATCTTTTGCCGCAATGTGATTATCTACTTTGCGCGACCGATTCAGGAAAAAGTGTTAAACCGGCTTTATCGTCATCTGGTTCCTGGAGGATTCCTTTTTATTGGGCATTCTGAAACATTAAGCGGCATGAACGTTCCTTTGACCCAGGTTTCGTCAACAATTTATCAAAAGAGGGCGCTATGAAAAAAAAAATCAGAGTACTGGTCGTCGATGATTCTGCAGTAGTGCGCCAGACGCTGACAGATATTATTAATTCACAGCCTGATATGGAAGTTATGGGTGTGGCCGTTGATCCTTATATTGCCGCCAATAAAATCCGACGCGAAGTTCCCGATGTGATTATTTTAGATATTGAAATGCCGCGTATGGATGGTATCACTTTTTTACGCAAAATAATGACCCAGCATCCGATGCCTGTGATTATCTGTTCCTCGGTGGCTAACATAGGATCTGTAAACGCCCTGAAAGCGATGGAATACGGGGCGGTTGAAATTATCGCAAAACCTCGTTTGGGTGTCAAAGAATTCCTGCGTGAATCAGAAATTCGAATAATGGATGCTATTAAAGCCGCCTCGGCCGCCCGCTTGAAAACACTCATCAAGTTCCGCAAAATCGCGCCTAAACTGACCGCCGACGCCGTTTTGGCTAAACCTGGCGGCCGAACGGTAATTCGTACATCGGAAAAAGTGGTGGCCGTAGGTGCATCCACCGGCGGTACCGAGGCCTTGAGGATTTTTCTGCAAGCTTTACCCCAAGACTGCCCGGGGGTCGTCATTGTTCAACACATGCCGGAAAAATTCACGGCTGCTTTTGCCCAACGCCTCAACACTCTGTGCGGTATCCAAGTCAAAGAAGCCGCTGATAATGACAGCGTTCAGCGCGGCCGAGCGTTAATCTGTCCCGGCAATCAGCATATTTTGTTAAAAAGGAGTGGGGCGCGATACTATGTCCAGGTAAAAAACGGCCCTCTGGTGTGCCGACACCGCCCTTCAGCCGACGTGCTTTTCCGTTCCGCCGCACGTTATGGAGGCCCCAACGTCATTGGTGTCATTATGACAGGCATGGGCGATGACGGCTCACGCGGAATGTTGGAAATGAAAAATTCCGGTGCTACCAATATTGCGCAGGATGAAGCAACCTGTGTGGTGTTCGGAATGCCTAAGATGGCGATAAAAATAGGCGCGGTGGATAAAATTCTCCCTTTGGAAAAAATTGCAGGCGCAGTTCTGAGAGCGTGTTAACACATTTTAACGATTTCCTTTTGACATATTGAAAATCATGCAATTACTTCCAATCTCATTCGTTCGGTTTTACAGAGCTGCCGTCGCAGATGCCATGTATACTTATTTCTGCGACGAGCTTGTGCTTTTCCGGTTTTTTCCAGGCGCAGCCCTTTCTGAAAAATTCTGCGAAAAAGAGTTTTTCGCAGCAGGGTCTGAAGCGCTTCAGGTGGCATTTCGGCCTGGAAAATCTTTATAAGGGTCATCGTTGTAATCTTGCTGATAACCTGGAACTCATTCGCCTTCAGACCTTGGAAAGGCCGGCGTTCCTGATGACAGTGATTTTTCAGCTCCCGAAACCCGGCTTCGATGTATCACCTTTTATGGTAAAACCTGTATAGCCATACCGCCGAAAGCACCAGGTTGCCAGAATACCATAATAATAGGTATTTACATGCTGTCCGCCTTTTCACTTCGTCCGGTTTGTTCGACGGACAATGATAATTCTCGTTCAGACACCGCTGTCTAATGTGACCTTTTTCATGTCATACAAGGCGACGCCTCAGCCTACGGTGATAATTGCGGCGGTTCTCTGTCCGGCCGGCTTTCTGAAGAGTTTTTTCCCGGCTCAGACCGCATTAAAAGTCGCGGGAGCTCCGATGGCGTACCCTGGAGAAAGTTTTTTCAGAAAAAACAGGCACTCATGCGTCATATAAGTACCAGTGCATTTATTTTCGAAAAATAAACTGAATAGAAACAATAGCTTAGGGAATACAAATGTGCAATAACTTTTGCGCATGTACTTACGCGCTGTCCGCCCAGACGATATCTATGCGTAAACCTAAGGATATCTGCCTTTTAACAGCCTTTTGAAAGTGATCTTTCGGTTCAGCGCCACCCGGTGATAACTTCGCATCAACGAAAACTCCACCGATAAAAGCGGCTGAAAGCCGGTGCCAGGGTCTGCTTTTCTTTTTTCAGTTATATCCCGCCACCGCGCCCTCTTTTACGAAAGATGATGACAGTTGCGCAGTCACATCGATGTCCGCGACTCTCTTTCCCACCGCGCCGGGACAGGATAACAGCTGAGGACAGCGAGTCTTTATCAGACCGTTTCGAATCATGATAAGTTTCCATGCAGATGTTGAATTCGTCAATTCGCCGACGGCTTCCATGATTCTGTCTGCACCGTAAAGAGTGTGATATGATGTGTGATAATTTTTGATTTCAGGATAGAACTGACGATAATGATGCTGATATTCGACACCTGTGAGATGCTGAAGAATTACAGACCGGAACATTCTCACAGGGCTGACTATGCTGAAAAACTTAAAAATTTTCAACAGATAAGTGTCGATAATCGTCTGATATTCCGCTGATACATGCAATGTATGAAGGACGGCGGGTGATACGATATGCAAATCGGTTATCATTTTCAATCTCCTTATAATGTTTGAAGCGACAAAATGATAATATGATTACGATTTCATATTTTTCAAATATCAGCTGACTGGCGGTCGCGCAGTGCCTGAAAAGCTGTGACTCTGCTCTGAGCTGTACAGATTGCGGATTTAAAGATTTTAGACAAAAATAATGTTCAGATGTGATAGTCTTTTAATCTATTGAAATTAATAGGTTAGTGGAAAATCATAAAAATGTGTTAAGTGTAACTGGCAGAATTGCTTTTTTTCGAGGAGGTGCGATCTCGGAGCGGTCGAACCGCTCCACGACAGCGCCTGTCGTATGCAGAAGGTCATGAACACCGCTGACACCGCCGGACTCCGTGTTGTCAGCAAAGCTGATAACAGATATAAGTTCGAATATGAGGGAGCGCTTCTCAAGCCGTCGGAAATCATAGAAAAAATCGCGCTGTGTCAATGGTGATATCTGGAAAAAATCATTATTATCAAAGAGTTATAGCGCATCACCACATTTACGGCGAGGTGGTCCTCGTAGTACGCCGTCGCCGGCTGAAGAACGGGAAAATCGAAATGCATTTCAAATATCACCGGCAATATCTGTCGCTCGGCAAAGCCCGGTTCAAAAAACTCGGGGCGATTCGTACTCATCTGTCCTGCGTTGCGATAGCAGCTTTGATCACAGGCATCTTCCGTCGTCAGTCACCTCGGAAGATAAGCTCACTCAAAGCGGTAAAACTGATTCGGCGGGAGCTTTATGACTGATGATCTTTTATTTTCAATAACCGGCATTGATTTTGTCCTGAATATGTTTTATAACTATTTGATAATAAAAGATAAAAATGAAAAATCAAGAATACTTTAGTTAATTTATCGTAGTCCCGGTTGCAAATCAGACGCAGGATGCCCAAAACCGGGTTTGTTCAAAGGTTCATGCCTCTGCGGCCTTTGTCGCGGCATCCGCATCGGCTTTCATGAGCATATCAGCATGTCTGATCTTATATGCGGCGGATTTCCCTTTCCTCACCAGTCCGTTAAGATATTCACGTTCCTCATCTGTCAGTCGTACAATATATTTCTTGTTCATGTATTCCCTCCGTCCTATAATTTCCATTTTTTACAATTCTGACAGAGGAATGTAATCATTCAACTCTTGAAATCAAATTTGACAAGGCACTACTTAGATTTCGCTAGTTTTAGGTTGAGTTCATTATTTTTGGATTTTCAAAGCCGAGGTCATATATTTTTTCCGGCAACTTCAGAAGTGACAAGATGCGCTTTTGTAAAGGGGGCAGGCTTTCAACAACCGATCCTATAACATTTTTACCGTTTGAACAGATGAGCAAATGAATGTTGTCAAATCAGGATAACAGTCGTTCTGCTGTCAGTCGGTCAGTTTTCATTTTAGGATTTCCCGGGACCGGATATTGATTCATCAGTCTTTTCCGGTTCTTTACGAGAAACGAACTCAATAGTTGTCAATACTTGTAGAGTGATGGTAAGGAGCGTCATCATGTCAGCCGGTGTATCAGTGACATAAATACGCCATCCGGCTGATAACAAGTACTGATCGACAGCCTCGGTATCATTGGTTGCCGAAAGCGAAAGTTTATGAATTTCGATGATATCAAAAGGAGCGTTCGGGGCAGGACGACCTCCACCCTTATATTTTTTCTCAATCTCTACAGATTCGTTAACTTCAAGGCTGATGTAATCCTGAAGTTTCCCAGCTTTCAATATGTTGTCAGCTCTATCTGAAAACGCTTGAGCGTTTTCCACTTTTTCAGGTTTAAGGGTTTTCAGTTTTTGATCCGCTTTAGCCAGACGCGCCTTAAAAGCCTTTTTCTGTCTGGCGGCGCAGCCGTCACTTTAAGTGATAAACCGGCGTTCTCGCCATTCATGAACAATATCATTTTCAAGCGTCGATTCCATTGTTTTATTGACTGCAAAGCCTTTGCCGATCTTGCGCTTCTCATCCTTATGTCCCGCCTTCGGTTCCAAAATAATATCCAGGGACTCTTCCGGCGGATTCAGAACCGGTTTTTTCAAAATCTTTGGTGTGTCACCAGCCATCGGCAAAGGAAACAGATACCGGCCTTGTTCATGGTCGATCGTCGCTCCGGTTTCCAGGGAAGCCGCCTTACAGTCAGCAATATACAAAAATCGCAGGTTGCCGATGATTTGAGTCATCTACCGCCATGCAGGCACATAGCATCGATCATCGGCTCGATTCCCAGGCGGCGTTTCTGTAATCAATGGCACTCCGGCAGGGTCTGAAATACCTGAACCCCGCTTAAACTGAAGAAGGCCCGGGCGGTGGTTTTTGCTGTGACCGAAGTTCAAAAGATTTTTAGCGGAATCGCCCGATCGATGGTGCACATTGAAACCGGTTGTATCATAGCTGCCTATATTTGTCAGCAATTCATAAGCGCTGATGATTCGCTTACCGCTCTCAAATTGAAACCGGCGGCTTTTTATCCGTATCCTCGCCAAGCGCAGACGTCATTTTACCCAGTCTCAGTAGATCGAAAATTATTAAAATCTTGATTTTTAACGCCGCTGATTTTAACTTGTATCGGAATATGGAACCCCAAAAAACCGAGGATGTCAAAAAATGAAAAATCAAGCCCCCGTGCTTACCGATGTGACAGCTTTGGAAGTGGTGACAGCCTGCCTGGAAAAAAATATTCCCCTGGAAACTCAGGGTGCCTGTGAGCAGAGGACTGTTTTTGATATCCTGATCAGGTCTGCCGCCGCGGGTGACAGCGTGGAAAATACCGGCAGGACAATGCGGGGGTACCGTGCGGTGAAAACATTCATTATCATCAGGGATGATATGAATGAGTTGGAAAGCCTTATAAACAGGGCGATGCAGGTACGTCCACCCCCCGCATTGTCAATGGTGAACAAAGTGTTGCCATCGACTTGAATCTCGTCCCTTATTACGGCAGTCCGAATCCTGAGGAAGAGCCGTACATTGTCAGGAGTCAGGCTGAGGCGGGTGCATGCGCCTTTTATGCATACGCTGACGTTTACGTTATCCGAAAGAACAAGCGGGTCACAATAGCGATAATCGCTGTCCGGCATGATGAGACCTCCGTTTCGATTATCACCCGCCTCCCGGACTGAATAAGCTGTCTGAATCTCAAGACAGCCTGCCTTTACATCGACAGGGGTTTTTTCAGCGTCCCTGTCATTCGCCGGCAGAAAGCCCCAGGCATTCCGTTCGTGACACCGGTTATCATTCGCGGGAAAAAGGGCGGTGCCCGGCAATTGCTCAAAGGAGGCTGAAGCTATAAAACCGTTTATACAATGCACAGTCTGAAATATGGTGCCGTCACGTTCGATGTTCGGGCAGTCTGCACATACGGCAAAGGCGGTACGGGTGACACGGGATCGAATACCCAGCCTATGCCTTATGCTGGCCTCCGATGAGTCTGAAAGAAATTGGGTGCAGTTTTTTTTGTCCAAATCATCAAATTATACTGCCTTGAGTAATTTCATCGGTTCATCAGTCCTCACTATAACCTTCTCTTCTTTTAACAATTTATCTCTCCAATCCTTATATGCCCAATCAAAAAATCTATCCCAATCTCCATTCAGTTCAAGACATCTGAGATGGAGTGGCGCTTCTGCCCGTTCAGGAACCCATCGCATTCCTGAACAGTCCATACGTTCACCGATAACATAACGAGCAGCGCCTTCAACTATCCTGGAAGCTGTCGGCTGGTCTTCCTCTATGTATTGCTTGTAATTCATCATATCCAAGCGAGGTTCCATGTATTTTATCACTTCGGATAAAATCACTCTCTTGCCTTTCTCACGTTCAGCTCGTTTGGATAGCTGTTTCAACTTCTCTCGCAATTGAGAAAGAAGCACTTTGATATGGCCTCCATAGAGCAGATTTTTCATTTCCACCATCCATTCTTCTGTCACTTCAGAACCCCCCCATAATATGCCCGGCCTGTTTTCCACAGCTTTTCCACGACATGTATTATATCTAAAGCTGAAGTCGCTTCGGTAAAAAGTTCGGCCAATCCTTTCTTAAGACAGACTTCGCCGTCAATCGCAATGTGAATGCGTCAGCCTGATCCCGGAGGAAAACCGCGTTTTGCAGCTTGTCTGCGAGCCTGTTCGAGGATTACCCTTCGAGGAGCATATGAAGCCCATATTATTTTATTGACCGGCCCATGCAACAGCCCGTCAGCTCCCCGCCGGAGCGTATACATGACAACAATGGTAATGCTGCGACCATTCCGGCTTTTGTCACCCTTCCAGCGTCGCCACCGCTTTTTTCCCTTCCTTTTTGCCTTGCCGCGATGTCGTTGGCAACAACCCTTTTTATTCTTTCCTCTTTTTTTTCTTCGCTTTTCCAATTCCTCTTTTGTCGCCGTAGGTGTCGCTTTGCCGTCCACTTCGATGATTAAAACCACGCCATCACCTTCAGGCGCTTCCGCCGCTTCCATATATTCGCCTGCCTGGCGACCTAATCCCAATACCAAAGTTTCAACCGACTCCGCAGACGGCGACCATCCGTAAAAATAGCTGAATATTTTTACGGATGCTGAAAAACTCACTCTGGCAGACAAACGCGTTGCCTGACTTATTACCCAAGGCGAGAATCCGTCTCTGGTTAATCCCAAGATCGTATCTAAAGGATAGAAACCTCCCTTTTTGTTATTCTTACTTTTCCTGACCAAATAGGTTCGATAATATGTTACTTTGCCAAACACAGTTTTTATCGTTTTTTCGATAAGCTCTTTTCGGGCATAATA
>JAUCGF010000125.1 GCA_030378005.1 Desulfococcaceae bacterium HSG9
AGCGATACCGACAGGAAGTGCCGGGCACTCTCCCGATAACCACCGCAGAGTTGCGATCAGTTAGATTTTTTAACGGCAGCGGGTTGAAAATTGATCTCATAATGCGTTTATGAATAATTCAGGTTAAAGCTTCTTGATAATATTCAATTGCCTTTTTAGGTTGGCCCAAATAGTCATATATAACGCCAAGGTTTATAATATCTTCACTTTCACCGTTGATGTTTCCAATTTCCCTATCAATTCTCAGAGCTTGCGTATGATACGATATTGATTTTTCATACTTACCCAAATAATCAAATACAAGGCCAATATTTCCTATAACTGCGGCCTCTCCTAGTCGATCACCTAATTTTCTTAATATTTCCAATGATTGCTTAAAAAATGAGAATGCGAATTAAGGGTTGACATTTCCATGATTATGACTGATTTTATGTTAAATTTAACCCATAAATCAGGAGGTGTCATGGATTACGAAGTCGATGTGACAAGGCTTTATGACTGGGAATTCAATTTAACCAGGCTCTATGTTTATGTATCAGACACATATTCTGAAGCTCTCAGGCCTTATTGTCAACGATTCAGCAATAATGTCCTCCCTTTGTTCACCGACGAAGAGGTGATTGCGATATATCTTTTTGGTGTGACAGAAGGGTGTTCTCAAATAAAAAAAATTTATGGGCATGCCAAAAAATATCTCTGGTGATTTTTTCCGATGCCGCCCTCGTATACCGCTTTTGTTCAGCGCCTGAACCGATCAGACACTTTGATTCCTGCTTTTGTAGAAAAAATATTGTATGATTTCAATTGTTTATACGGTATGACAGAATCCGTCTGTCGTCTTATCGATGCCATGCCCGTGATTATGGCTGACGCAAAGAGTGGCTCCCGGGCAAAGGTCGCTTACCAAGAGATAGCCGAAAAAGGTCACTGCGGTTCCAAAGGCATATGGTATTATGGCGTGAAACCACATGTCCTCGGCGCTGAACGTAAAGGAACGCCGCCTCAGCCTGAATATATCGGTGTCTCCGGAGCCGGCGCGCACGATTCACCTGTTTTTCGACTGATAGCGCCTCTGCTGCAGGGCAAAGAGGTTTATGCCGATAAAGCTTACGCGGATGCATTATTAAAACAAAAGCTTATGGAAGAACAGGATACTGACCTGATGACACCTGTTAAATTGAAAAAAGGTCAGAAAAAACTTTTTCTTCCTGAACAGCTGTTTTCAACCGCAGTCAGTCGTGTCAGACAACCGATAGAGTCTCTGTTTTCATGGCTCCAGGAAAAAACCGGTATCGAGACAGCTTCCAAAGTGCGTTCCTATAACGGTTTGACAGTACATATCTTCGGTAAGCCGGCCGCAGCAATGCTGATGCTGGCTTTCAACTCTTAATTCGCATCAATAATAGTAAAGCCTGTTTGGAGATTTCTTGATTCTCAATAATAAGCTGAGTAATTTTATCAATATCTTTTCTGTTTTTTGCTTCAATGAGTTGCCTTAAAAATTCTTTTACCGGAAGCTCAGATTGTGCAAATACGGAAAAAGTTAGAAAAAAAATATAAGTAATATGGGGGCAATGGTCTTTTTTTTCATAAGTTACCTATTTGATTTTGAAGAAAATATTTCCGGAATTGATATACTTTCGAAGACAATAATTAGCGATTTTATAATTGACCAATACCCTTCATTTTTTTAGGATCTCAAGTTTCAGTTTACGCTTTTTAAACCGAGGGCAGAATGTCAAAACTCTTTATAATCCGCTAAATATACATATAAATAAGCGAGGTCAAAAAAAATCCTTTTCAAAATGAACCACAGTTGTAACCGATTCTTCTTTCACATCCACGGCAAACTTCTCATACACCCACGTTTTCACACCGGACGGACTGTCAAACATCTTGCGGGGCCGACCGTAAGCGGATTTCAATTGGGTGGCGCTTAATTTTTGTTTCACCGGGCATTCTGCAAACTCAACCACCCATTCCATCGCAAGCAACGGAGGCAAGATTCACACGCGCTGGAATATACGCATCATCTTTTTCGCAGGCGGTCTTTAAATCACGCAGCGCGTATTTGATATGATATTCAAACTGCGCCATATACGGGCATTCGTCATTCTTATCACCAGCACCTCCTTTTGATCTGAGGGTGGCGGCGCGGGTTTCGGTGTCTGGCATGGTTGCCAGTTTAAACCGACAGGCCCTATCATAGTCGCATTTTGCCAGCGCGTGCACCGCCATTTGATAGTGAATCAGACCCAGATTGTTAAAGGCTTCCCGGCAGGGATATTTTTTGCGGAAATCCTCAATAAAAGCCAGCGCGTCTTCATGGCGCCCCAGTTGATACAGCCGCACACCGATATAAAACAGATCGATGTCATGTTTGACCGCCTTCATATTCGTCCGTAAAAAGGCGCATCGCTTTTCCGGCGTAGGATGAAGCGTATCGTTAAAGGCCGCGCCGCCGGTGGTCAGGTTCACCCATTCCTGGATAAAATTCTTGCCATGGCATCGGCGATGTATGTGAGGTCAAAACCGGCCATTGAGCGTAAAGCAAACTGTAGCCGTCGGCCTGAAGTTCTTTTTTGCGAGCGACTTCTTGAGCATGGGCCAGCAATTTATTTCTATCAGCAAGGTCCGAAACGCAATTTTCATCCAAGGAAGGATCGATATCTTCGGTTTTCAGAAAAAGACAAAGAATTTCCTCTTCCGCTTTGCGCCCGACTCCGAATTTTTTGACGGCTTCAAAGGCCGCGAGATGCAAGAAGTCATCTTTGGCCAGATGCGCCAGTTCATGCCCCAAGACGAAAGCCAAACGGGCGTCACCGGCTTTTTTATCTTTATCGAGATAACATATTTCCAGCCCTTTTTGGGTCAGAATAATTGTGCCATCTTTCAGGCTGATCGCCCACGGATCCTTGGACTGGGGGATTATCACCAGATTAGGATAGCGGCTGGCTTTTTTATCAGCCACGGCCAGCACACGCTCAAAAACGGTTTCAGCCCTTGCTACCAGAGGATGATCTTGGGGAGTCAGCGCGCCGCCATGATTTTTAACCCACCAGGCGCCGTATTGCTCCGGTTCGGAGGCGCTGCAAGGAGTCAGGACGGCAAACGCATAAACAATGCCAAGAGCAATTGGTATGATCTGTTTTTTCATTTTGATTTTCCTTTTTGGCATGATAATTATCAATCCCCTTTTCACCCTAATCTGAACTCAAATTCATTTTTTGCTAACCAAACAATCCAGCCGCAGCCGATGCCGCTCATCAAACAGACGGCGTGATGCCAGCCGCAGTGCTATCATAACACCGAAACCGGTTCCCGCGGCAATTAAAAACATAATCAAAATCTGATACTTGACGGCATCAATCGGTGAATTGCCGCCCAAAATCTGGCCGGTCATCATGCCCGGCAAGCTGACCAGTCCTGCACCGGCCATTGAGTTGATAATCGGAATCATACCGGCGCGCATACTATCGCGGCGAATATCAAGAAGCGCTTCAACACTGGTCTGGCCGAGCATGAGTCGCTGTTCAATCACCGCGCGTTGCTGCCAGGCGGTGTTCGTCAGACGATCCAGACAAATTGAGATGCCGTTCATTGTATTGCCTAACAACATTCCCAAAAGCGGTATGGCGTACTGCGGCGTGTACCAGGGTTCGATTTTGATAACTGCTGATAAGGCGAACAGTGTGATTGTAAAAGAGGAAGTGAACATTGCGGTGACGCCCAGTCCGAATCCCTGCCATCCCTTGAATCTGCGTTTTTGCCGTGCCAACACTTCCCGGCCGGCCGCCATGAGCATGATAAACGCCATCAACGCTATCCAAGCCGGATGCGCCAGGTCAAACACAATTCGCAGAACAAAACCGATGAGCAGCAGTTGAACCGTAGTGCGCAGTGCCGAAATCAGTATTCGTTTTTCCAGTCCCAGGTGAAGACGATAACTCATCCAGGCCAACGCCAGAATTAAAAACGATGCCAGTGCCAAATCGGTCGGAGAAAGCGGAATCACACCCATCAGATGATTTGCTCCTTCAATGCTTCATGATGAATTTGAAAATGCCGCTCCGCCACCCGTGCGATTTGCTCCATGTCATGGCTGACCCATAGCACTGCCGCACCGGTATCGCGTCGATATTCGACGATCAAAGTTTCTGCATTCTGAATGTTGGCAGAATCCAGACTGGCCGTGGGTTCGTCTAATAAAAGCGCTTGCGGCCGGCTGCTCAATAGCCTTGCCAGCGCAAGACGTTGACGCTCACCTGATGACAGCCGGCTGACCTGCCATGATAATGCATCTTCATCAAAACCAAGCCGTTTCAGTAAGGTCAGCTCAACCGCTGATGTGAAATTTTCACCTGCCGTATCATGCCACCACTGACTTTCCGTGGGTAGCAAGCCGACTTGCTTACGCCATTGGGGAGCCTGCATTGTCTGACATTCGGCATCATCTAAAAAAACATGACCGCTATGGGTGTCTAAGTCGGCAATTGCGCGCAACATTAAAGTTTTGCCCGAACCGGAAATGCCTGACAGTCCGACGCATTGGCCGGCTTGGACGGTCAAATTAAAAGGCCCGCGGCCTTGGTAGCAAAGTGCTTTGATGTGTAATCGACTCATACGCAATTTTTCTTTTAAAGCCAACCATTTTTGAATTTTTTTATGGCCGCACCGGCAGACTTCCCCGGCGTGTTCAGCATAACAACAAAGCGATACAATTGACCATTATCGGCTTTTAAATAACCGGCACGGGTTTTGACGCCCGTGAGTGAACCGGTTTTATAAAATTCACGTCCCCGATGGCGCATCAAATTACGATACGGTTCAAAGGCGTTAAGAATTTTCAGCATAGTCATGGCTGTGACATGGTTTTTTCTCGAAATGCCGGAGCCTTCCGCTATTTGGAGGTTTTTCAATTTCAACACATCGCGGGCAAATACTCTGGCCGCTTTAAGACCCTTGGTCAAATCACCGGGAGCGCCATACGCTTTTGCACCGCAGGCAATCAACAACTGGTTGGCCGTGAAATTGTTAGAATATTCGAGTAGCCTGGAAATTACCTGCGTAAGTTTAAATTTGGAACGACGTCTTAAAATTAGCGTATCACGCTCCGGATCGATTCGGCCGATTTTAACAGCACCCTTTATTTTGATGTTTTTTTTGGACAAAAAGAAACGTAACATAAGGCCGGTGTATAACGTAATCTCGTTATGATCATGGGAAAAGGTGATGCGGCCGGCTTTCAACCCGGATTGGCGGATACGTTTCAACGCAATGGGCAAAAGAGGCGTTTGCGTTTCGGAGCTAACCGTAACACCGTTACGTTGTTTAAAAAAAACCGTATTAAAATTGACGCACAACGCTCCGTTAGGCGCATCATAAGGATTATTGGAAAGTGTGCGGCCGGGGATAACTATCGGTGTTTGAAAATAAGCCGCATCTAAAATCAGATCATTAAAATGACGAAAGCGACCTTTCATGGTTTCGGAAATCTCTAACAGGTCTTCGGAAGTAAAACTGGGATCGCCATGCCCTTTGACCTTCAGATTTCCTTGGCTGTCTTGATAAAAATCCGTTACAAAATGATAATCCGGTTTTAAATAGTAAAGTGCGGTAAGTGCGGTAAATATCTTGAGAACAGATGCCGGAACCAGCGCTTTAGTCGCATTTTTTTGGTAGAGAATATTTCCCTGAGCATCGGTTAGAAGCGCCGCATCATTTTGTGCGATCAGGCTATCAAGCTGTTTGCCCGCATTTTTAAGCCGACCGGCTGACGAATCAGCCGGATAGACAGCAAAAAAAAACGCCGCCAGCAGCAGCATAAGCATACGCCCCAATTTTTGGGGCGTCAAAAAATATTTTACAATAGCGGTCATTTAAATAAACTCATCGGGAATATCAGCATTGGTGTAAACTTTCTGCACATCGTCACAATCGTCAAGCATATCCATGAGACGTACCATTTGGTCGGCCTCTTTGCCTTGCAAATCTGTATTGGTGTGTGGCAGCATCGTTACTTCACCGGCAATACAAGCAATGGATGCATTATCAACAGCCGTTTTGACCGCTTCAAAATCGGCCGGAGCGGTGATGATTTCAAAATTGTCGCCATCTTCGCGCATATCTTCGGCACCGGCGTCAAGCGTGATTTCCATGAGCGTATCTTCATCGACCGCACTTTGTTCCACAACAATATAACCTTTTTGGTCAAAAAGATAGGAAACGCATCCATTTTCACCCAGATTACCGCCGCATTTGGCGAATATATGGCGAATATCTGCAACGGTGCGGTTGCGGTTATCGGATAGAGATTCGACCAGAACGGCCGCGCCGCCAGGCCCGTAACCTTCGAAAGTAGCCTCTTCATAATTCACGCCTTCCAACTCACCCGTGCCTTTTTTAATACCTCGCTCAATATTATCTTTGGGCATATTTTCACTTTTAGCGGCCTGAACAGCAGTGCGCAGGCGTGGATTGGAATCAAGATCGCCGCCGCCCATACGTGCCGCTACGGTAATTTCTTTGATTAATTTGGTGAAAATCTTGCCTCTTTTGGCGTCAGCAGCGCCTTTTTTGTGCTTAATGGTTGACCATTTGCTATGTCCTGACATTTTATTTTCCTCCTGTTAGAATTTAGAATTTGCTGCTCGTTATTCAAAGTTTTTTCATTCCGATAACATAAATTTCCCGGCTGGCTTTACGGCTGCTTTGGGGCTTGAATGTTTTACATGTTTTGAAACAGCGTCGTACCTCGCCGGTAAAATTTTGGAAATCACCGCTTTGAAAAATTTTACATGCAAAATTGCCGCCCGGTTTCAGAAAACGTTGCGCCAAATTCAGCGCTTCATCAGCCAAATTCTGCGACCGGGCTGCATCAATATGTTTATTACCGGTGGTGGCCGGTGCCATGTCACTTAAAACGACATTAAATTGATAATCGACCGTCGCTGACAGGGCTTCTTCTGAATTAAAAATATCGCCGGTTATTGCCCTTACATGAGATGGCACAGAAATGGTGACGGCTTTCAAATCAATTCCCAAAACACATCCTTGCTCGCCCGTCTGTTCCGCCGCATAAAGAAGCCATGCACCGGGGGCGCAACCTAAATCAAGAATATGGTCGCCTTGTCGAATCAAACGATATTTACGCTGAATCTCTTTGAGCTTATAAACCGAGCGCGCGGGATAATGTTCTTTCTGGGCTTTGCGGGTATAATGATCCTGCCAGCGATTTTTTTTTAGAGTTGAATGGGGCATGATTGAATTATTTTTTTATGACAGATATTAATTTACGGTATCGTATAACTTCGCTCCCTTATATAGGCTTTAAGAAAAATCTTTTGGGTTTAATGCAGGTGGGCATCGCCCGCTAACAATTTGGTATTACGCATAATTTTATTTGTCGATGCCCACCAGTTTATTCCCAATAACTTTATCTTAAAACCTATAATAACAATAAATATTCTTTAAATCAATGCCTAAGTTTTTGACCGAGCGAACACAGAAGATTCAGGAACATCTGCCCTACTATAACGTGAGTTCGATATAAATTAGACGATGAAAGGCTTAGTGGTTTCTTAGATTTTATACTACCTGTATTGTTTAGCAGGGCTACTCGTCAGAGCGATTAATTTATCGAATCTGAAGTCACGCGTTAATTTAACCAGAGCTTCGGCTATGTCAGGCTTTTCAGGTCGAATCTGCTCGATAAGCTTGAGAACCGGTTTCCGATACCCTCGTTTGACGGCCTGCCTGAATTCGGCTATCCATTCAGCAGGCAGGCAGTCCAAATCAGCAAGGGTGAGGTCTGTTCGGGCCTTCCGAACATCATCCTGTTCGGCAGGTTCCTCATAAATATAGCGAACTCTCAGATGGCGTTTCACGGCCTCGAATATCTCCGACTCATGGGCCGGTTTGCAGATAAATTCATCGCAACCGGCTGCCAGGATAGCCGTCCTTTCTTCCTCAAAAACCGAGGCCGTCATAGCGATCACCGGTATTTTTTGGCCTTGCGGCGTTGCCTTGATTATCCGGGTGGCTTCAAACCCGTCTTTTACCGGCATCCGCATGTCCATAAATATCAGATGGGGCCTTTCTTTGGCAATCATCTCAATCGCTTCTTGACCGTTAACGGCTTCTTGGACAGCGAAACCTGCCGATTGAAGCAACTGAGCCAGAAATTTCCGGTTTTCCCATTTATCTTCAACAATCAGAATCAGATAGGTCTCCTGATTCGGTTCAAGGCCGATAACTTTGCGGACAGACGGTTCTACTTCGATTTCGGCCGCATCCGCCGGTTCGGCCGGAATATGGAATGTAAATACGGAACCTTTGCCGACTTCACTGGCAACTGTGATATCGCCGCCCATAAGACGAACCAGTTTACGGCTGATGGCCAGCCCCAGGCCAGTGCCCTCGTCGTTTCGCAGTCCGCTTTGAGTGCGCTTAAAGACATCAAAAACAGCTTTTAAATCCGAAGAGGCAATGCCCACGCCCGTGTCTTCAATTTTAAAATGGATTTTAAACCCGGAACCCCAAATTTGAAGTGTCACACTGCCTTTTTCAGTAAACTTGATGGCATTGTTCAGCAGGTTGATCAAGACCTGGCGGAGTTTGCGATCATCACCTTGGATATATTGAGGGACGCCGTTGTCGCGAAAGACGTTGAATTTCAGATTCGCGGCGTCGGCTCTGACGCGTATCATTTCTTCAATGTTCGTGAGCGTTTGAAAGAGATCGAAATTTCTGTTTCTCAAAATTGAACGCCCCGCCTCAATTTTCGACATATCCAGGATATCGTTGATCAGCATGAGCAAATGCTCTCCGCTGCGATTTACAATTTCCATATTTTTCCGTTGGGAGGGTAAAAGATCGGAATCGCGCAACATCAATTGGGCGAATCCGAGAATCGCGTTCAAGGGAGTTCGCAGTTCATGGCTCATATTTGCCAGAAACGCACTTTTGGCTTTATTGGCGGTTTCGGCGGCTTTCTTGGCTTCTTTAAGCTCCGTTTGGATGTTAATATTTTCTGTAATATCGTTCATAATTATCAAAGAAAATTCCTCAAACGGAACCATATAGAATTCGCAGCGCCGTTTCGTTCGATCTTTTATCGTGAGATCCCATTCCTGCATTTCAATATCTTCATCGTGAGCTATTGCGTACTCAATCGCATCCATCCATGATTTTTGCACTGATCTTCTATAATTTTCATCAGGATAAGCTATTTGCCACCACTGTTCCGCTGTGGATACATCATTCAATGTATAACCGAAAAGTTCAGTAAACTTGTCGTTGAAATATTCCATATCCTGGTTGGCATCCGTAATGACCATTGGCAAGGGTGAGTTTTCAATCATTGTCCTTAAACGTTTTTCACTCTTCAGTAAGGCTTCTTCCGCATACTTACGCTCGACAACCTTCCCAAGCCGTTCGGTAATAGCGTCGATCATATTTCGTTCTTCTTTCAGGAAAGGCCCTTCATCACTGACCTGTCTTTCCTCCAGGTAATATACATCCAGACTTCCGATGGGTTCGCCTTTATCCAAAATGTCACTTGCGAGTTTCCAAATCGTTTCCTTAAAGTTATCCGTTTGAAACATCCGTCCTTCGATAATGATTCGGGCGCAGGTGATGTCCGAATATTGCCAGAAGGGGGAAATGAGATTTACAGTGCCTTGAAGTATTTCTTCCAAGGAAGCATCTGGCGTTTCAACAAGTTTTGAAATACTATACAAACAATTCAGTTCTTTGACTCGTTGGCCGAGATCATGGGTTCGCTGAATTACCTTTTGCTCAAGTTCCTTATTGAGTTTGCAGATTGCTTCCTCCGCCTGCTTACGTTCAGTGATGTCCGTAAAAGTAGCATAGACCTGGTATGGTTTTTTGTTTCCCTTTTTAAATTGCGGAATCGCATCAATGCTTATCCATTTATATCGATTCGCTTTAGGGTGAAATACACCCATTATTTCATTGTGTACACTCTTACCTGTTCTCATTGCAACATGACCAGGATGGGTTTTCCCCGGAAATTCCGAGCCGTCTTCATGGATAGCCCGCCATCGGGGGTCAAGGGAAGTTCGGCCTGTCATTTGTTCTAAAGACACTCCCAGTATATTCTCAGCAGAAGAATTTGCCGATATAATATGCCCGTCAGCATTCTGATAAACCACTCCCTGTGACATAGATTCAAATAGAGTTCGATGTTTCACTTCACTCTCTATTAGCACCTGCTTCGCCTGCTTGCGCTCGGTAATGTCCCTGCCTAATGCTTCAAAATAGATTATTTTGCCTTCTTTGTCGAGCACCGGGATTATGGTGTGCTCCATAAAGATTGTACGGCCATCCTTGGCAATCCAGCCTAATTCAACGTCTTTAAATGGTCTTTTAGTTGTATTTATTTTTTCAATAACGCGCTGTTGTTTCTCCATGAAATCCGGGTGGATTATTTTAAAGGCATGGGCTTTATCAGCTAGCCACTCTTTCAGTGAATATCCGAATATTCGCTCTGTGGCAGGATTTACAAAAATCACCTCTCCTCCATCCGCCTTTACTCTGACTAAGGCCTCATCCGCATTATCCGTCAATCGCTCATAGCTTTCTTTTTGCTCTAAAACCGCGATCTCGGTTTTCTTACGTTCGGTGATGTCCATATCAATACCATCAAAAAGAATAACATTACCCGTTGTCAGTCGAGGGCGTGATGTCATCCGATGCCACCGGATTTCTCCGGATTTTCGGCGAATCCTAATTTCTTGATCGAAAACATCCATCTCACGGATTGATTTTTCGCTAGCCAACCTCATCCCTTCGCGATCTTCTTCAACTACACGGTCGTAGAGCAGAGAAGCATCGGCAATAACCTGTTCTGCCGTGCATTCGTGCAGTTTTTCCACCGCACTGCTGACATACGTGAACCTGATTGTCCCGTCTGGCCGCACCATTAGCTGGTAGATTTGTACGGATGGCAAATTGTCACCAATGGAGCGCAAACGTTGCTCGCTTTCCCGTAGCGCTTCCTCCGCCCGCTTGCGCTCGGTAATGTCCGTGAAAATATATCCAAGTCCGCCACTGATTTTAAATGCCTTAATCTCTATATGCTTCAGGCCGAATTTGGGATGCGGCATTAAGTTAGATATAAAAAATGGCTCGCCTGTTTCGATGACATTTTTGTATTTATCATAGCGACCCGTTTCTTTGAGATTTGGAACAATATCTAATATGTTCTTACCGATGACATCTTCCCGATCCAAACCGGTCATTTCCAAAGCAGCGCTGTTGATCTTAATGTAATTTAATTCCGAATCAAACAAGATGAATCCATCGGTTGCGGAGTCCATAAAGCTGCTTAATCTTTCTTCACTTTTCCGCAGCATTTCCTCCACCTGCTTGCGCTTGGTGATATCCGTAATTACACCGCGAGTTCCGATAAATCGCCCTTTAGCAAGAATGGAGTGGTATGAAAAGCGAATCCACTTGATATCTAAAGATGATGTTATTATTTGCATTTCTATTGTCCCGGAAAAACCTGAACGGGCAATATCAAAGTATTCTTTGTACATTCCAATATCATCGTCATACAAAAATTGAGTAAAGCATTGTCCGACCATCGCTTTCGGATCATAGCCAAACATCACTGTGATTGCGGGGCTGATATATTCGATGATACCGTCTGCGTCTGTCTGATAAATGGCGTCATTGATGGTTTCAACGAGATCACGATATATTTTCTCGCTCTCCCGCAAAGCATTTTTGGTTTGTTTAAGTTCGACGATTTTCCGCTCAAGTTGCTTCTGGGTGTGACGCAGGGCCAAATGCGTCTTCACATGCGCGAGCACCTCCTGTTCTTCAAACGGTTTGCTCAGGTAGTCTGCACCGCCGACATCAAAGGCTTTGAGCTTATCTTTCGTGTCATCTAACACGCTCATAAACAACACCGGAATCTCACATGTCCGCTCATCAGCTTTTAGCTGTTTACACAAATCATAGCCATTCATGTCGGGTAGCATAACATCCAACAGGATCAGATCCGGCAGCTTTTCTCGGATGGTACTTAACGCTAGTTCAGCGGTAATCGCTTGTCGAACCCGATACCCTTGTTCTCTCAAAATATGAGACAGCAGGTGTATATTTTCTCGTCGATCATCAACGATCAAAATGTTCGCTACGGGTTGCTTGAATGTATTCATGTCTCTCTATCCTTCATAAGTGATTTCAGGGTATCAAAGCGGTATGCCGAGACACACTTGCCAGGGCCGCCACAATCTTATCAGCCGAGTATTTTAAAATATTTTGCGGCTTGCTTAAAATCATCCATCCAACACATGCCGTATAGTCCTTGCAATTTGATTTCGAATAATCGGTTTCATGACCAACTCTTTGATACCGATTTCCTTAGCACGCTTTTCATCTGTCAGTTCACTGAAACCGGTACACAATATAACGGGCATGGCCGGTCTGATTTTCATGGCTTCAATGGCCAATTTGTCCCCGTTCATACCAGGCATGCGCAAATCGGTGATTATCAGGTCGTATTGATCCGGATTTTGCCGAAACGACTTCAGAGCCGCAAGCGCGTCATTGTGTGCGAAGACCGTATAACCCAGTGTTTCCAAATTCTGATGAAGTAGCTCCTTTATCAGTTCCTCATCATCGACCACCAATATGGTCTCCTGGCCTCCGGGTGGCTGTTCAAACTCTTTTTTGATTTCTGTTTTGGCATCTTTTTTTATTTTTGGGAGAACAACGCAGAACATATTGCCTTTTTCCGGTTCACTTTCTACCGTGATGTCTCCGTTCAGGCTTTTGACGATACCGTGAACAACGGAAAGCCCTAAACCGGTACCTTCCCCTACTTTTTTCGTGGTAAAGTACGGATCGAAAATACGCTCCTTTATCAAACCGGTCATACCTTTTCCGGTGTCACTTACCGTCAGTTTTATATAAGGGCCGGTTTTCAAGTTTTGATATGCAGTGACTGATTGGTCATTTAGACGGATGTTTTTCGTACTCACGGCAAGGATGCCCCCGTCCGTTTTCATCGCATGGAGGGCATTGGTGCAAAGGTTCATCAGTATCTGTTGGATAAAGCCCGGATCACCCATAATGGTATCTGAATTGCCTTGTAAATTCTGGCGAATCTCAATGGCAGGAGGCAAGGAGGCCTTGAGGAATTTTGTAGTTTCTTTAACAATCGGATGAATATTGATTGCCATCAGGGCGCTTCCTCTTTGACGGCTAAAGGTCATAATTTGCCTTACCAGAGCTGCGGCCCTTCTCACTGCTTTCTTGATCTGATTCATGCTGTCTAAGGCCGGGTGGTTTTCTGAAAGTTGGCCAACTTTCGTAAACTCCGCGTATCCGCTGATAACAGATAGAATATTATTGAAGTCGTGGGCAATACCGCCGGCCAGAGTTCCGACGGATTCCAATTTCTGCACGGAGCGGAGTTGGGATTCACTTTCCCGCAGCGACATCTCGGCCTGTTTTCTTAATACAATTTCGGATTTCAATTCTTCGTTGGCCTCTGTAAACATGGCTGTTCGCTGGTGAACACGCATTTCCAGTTCTTCATTCACTTTTTGTAATGCCTCCTCCGCCTTTTGGCGCTGCGTGATTTCATGTCGAAGGCGGGTATTCATATCCCGAAGGGAAAGATGGGTTTTGACGCGGGCCAGGACCTCTTCAACCTGAAACGGTTTGGTGATATAGTCCACGCCACCGCTATTAAAGGCTCTGATCTTATCAGAAGATTGACTCAAAGCACTGATAAAGATGATCGGGATAGCCTTCGTTTTTTCATCCGCTTTTAAACGGCGGCATACCTCATACCCATTCATATCAGGCATGCGTATATCCAGTAGAATTAAATCCGGCAAATCTGCGTTGCTCATTGTCAATGCCGTGGGGCCGTCAGGTGCGCCACGTATATTATATCCATCTGATTCAAGCATTTCGGATAGAACCCGGAGGTTTTCCAGTTTATCATCTACTATAATAATAGTATTCATTCACTTCCCTCCTTAATTTAAAAAATAAGGACGAAATAACTTCCTTATTCTGGAGTGCTGACTTCAGTTTGCGATGCTGCGGCGCAAACTGAAGTCAGCACTCCTCTTCTGAAAATGAGTAAGTTATTTTATCCCCATTGCTAACGTCCCCAATTATAGCAATTGTGACTTTTTATCATTTTTGGCCCCTTTTCCCGTTTGCGTCAGAGCGATTAATCTATCGAATCTGAAATCATTGGTCAATTTCACCAGAGCTTCGGCTATGGCTAGCTCTTCAGATCGAATCTGTTCGACAAGCTCAATAACCGGTTTTCGGTACCCTCGTATGACGGCTTGGGTGAATTCGGCCATCCATTCAGCGTTCAGGCAGTCCAAATCAGCAGGAGTAAGCTCAGTGTGAACCTTCCGAACATCTTTCTGTTCGCCAGATTCTTCATAAATATAACGAACTCTCAGATGGCGTTTCAGGGCATCGAATATCTCCGCCTCATTGGCCGGTTTGCGGATAATTTCATCGCAACCGGCTGCCAGGATAGCCGACTTATCTTCCTCAAAAGCCGAGGCCGTCAGAGCGATCACCGGTATTTCCAGGCCTTGCGGAGTTGCCTTGATTTTTCAGGTGGCTTCAAACCCGTCTGTCACCGGCATCCGCATGTCCATAAATATTAGATGGGGTCGCTCTTTGGCAATCATTTCAATCGCTTCTTGACCGTTAACGGCTTCTTGGACAGCGAAACCTACCGATTGCAGCAACTGAGCCAGAAATGCCCTGCTTTGTAATAATATTCATCAGTTGCCGACGATCGGAAGTATTTATTGATTTCACAGACAGCGAATGTGGACGACATCCAGACCGGTTCGAAATAGCCATCCGCCATGCAAACGTCGTTATGCTTTAAGAGAATGGGCTTCAGGTTCCGGGAAAAATAGGTGTGGATCGCCAGATTTTGGTCAAGTATGATCCGTGCTTTCAATCTGGCGTTATTTAAAGCCGCCTGTTTCATTCCATAATTCACCAAACAGATCATGACAATGGCCGCAAGGGCGAATATCAAGCTTGTAATGGCCATAATACGGGTGCTGATCCTGATATCGCCGTGTTTTATCTTTGTAGTTTGCTCTGTCATTTTCAGATCCTGTTATTTTACCGAGCGTTCAACTCTGAACCCTACCAAAAATTAAAGGAATAATCAGTCTGTCACTTCTTCTGGAATCTCTTTATCTGAGATCGCGGCCGTTCCGTCCACAGGGGTCGTGATGACCCATTTTATTTAAACAGCGTCACATCAGACAGCCTTTTAAACTTTTTGCGCATCCTGTCAAGCTGTCTCATTTCTACTTTGGCGATTTCTTTGTAATGGTCGCTGTAAGTTCGTTTCAAAAAGACTTTTCCTGTATCGGTATGGAAATAAATTTTCCTTGTGGCATGGCCTCCCAGATCAGCGTTGATAATTTTGATTCCCTCTTTATTTAAAAATTTCTTTGAAAAATCAGCGTTTCGTTTCCCGATGCTGTCATTTTCGGGTATGGAGGGGATAAGGTGGGCTCCGCCGAATAGTTTTGCCTGAAGGCGGCAGCGGTCTCCACCCAGATTCATGATTCTATTGATCAAAAGTTCCATGGCGTTGATACCATATCTGGCCGACATATCAAAATTTTTAAGGTTCAGGGTGCCGGGCATGAGGATATGGTTCATTCCCCCAATTCGCTGTACCGGGTCGAACAGGCAGACTGCAACACAGGAACCTAAAATTGTATTCAAAATCAAGGGGGCTTTACTGGCGTGGTATTCACCCACATGCAGCGTCTTTTGTCGTTTTAACATGGATGCATGCAAAATTAGAAATCAGGAGTCTCTTCATCCACAGTCGCTCCGGTTTCGTCCACAAGGGCAAGTTCATCACTTGAAAACACTCGGTCTATATCCAGAAGAATGAGGAATTGGTCGTCATGTTTACCGATTCCTTTGATGAACTCGGTTCGCCATCGGGACCCGATTTTCGGCGGGTCTTCGATCTGGCCGGGATCCATATCTATCACCTCGTGAACTGAATCGGCCATGGCGCCGAGCTGTGCCTGTTCGCCTTCCAGGGCCAGTTCCAAGACAACAATACGGGTATTGATGGTGTTTTCCGTTTTCGGCAAACCGAATTTCAACCGCAGATCAATGACCGGTACAACGCTGCCACGCACATTGAGCACGCCTAGCATGAATTCCGGCGCACGGGGCACTTTCGTGATGTCGCTCAAGTCCAAGACTTCGCGGACCTGAAGCACATCAATGGCAAAAATTTCATCTCCCAGTTTGAAAGTCAGATACTGGTTCGTCTTGCTCACCACGGTTTTATTTTCTTTTTCCAAGGTTGATTCTCCTTTTTCAGATTCTGCTCTGCGATTAATATTCTTCAAACTCGTCGTCGATTTTATCATCTCTTTGTTTTTCATTTTCCAATCTGATTTTATACTCCGAATCTCCCGCTTTGCGGTAGATGTCTTTCGTACCATTCGGGTATTGTTGTATGGGAACGCCGGGTTTGTCAATTTCTGTGTGGGCTTGATGCTCCATCAATCTTGTATTCTCCATTTTTTGGAAAGGGGCTTCACGGTAGGCATGTTTGACTTGCCTTTTCCCGGAAACCGGCATATTTTCATCACCGATTTTGAAGAATGCGATTACATCCATCAAATGATCGGCTTGGTTTACCATGCTTTCCGAACTCGCGGCCATGGCTTCGGCCGTCGCGTTCATTTCTTCGGATGTGGAAGACATTTCTTCGGATGCGGCGGAGTTTTGCTGGATAACCTGATCGAGTTCGAGAATTGAGCGGTTGATTTGTTCCGCGCCGGTATTCTGTTCGTTGCTGGCGGCTGAAATTTCCTGCACGAGTTGAGCGGTTTTTTGAATTTCCGGAACCAGTTTTTTCAGCATTTGGCCGGTTTTTTCAGCCGTATCCACGCTGGAATGCGAAAGCGTATCGATTTCACCGGCTGCGGTTTGGCTACGTTCGGAAAGTTTGCGCACTTCCGATGCCACCACGGCGAAGCCTCTGCCGTGTTCCCCGGCTCTGGCAGCCTCGATAGCTGCATTCAGAGCCAAAAGATCGGTCTGCCGAGCGATTTCTCCGATAATCAAAATTTTGTCGGCGATCTCCTTCATGGCTGACACCCCGGTTTCAACGGCTTTGCCGCTTTCAATGGCGTTTTCAGCGGACTGAGTGGCGATGGCATCGGTCTGTTTGGCATTATCCGAGTTTTGCCGGATGTTGGACACCATCTGTTCCATGGACGCCGAAGCTTCCTCGGCTGCCGCCGCTTGCTGGCTGGTACCCTGGGACATCTCTTCCGCACTTGTGCTGGTTTGCAGACTGATAGATGTCACCTGGTCCGCGCCGCTTTTCACCGTCAAGGCCATCTCTTTTACTTGGCCGGCTCCCGATCGAACGCTGGATACGACAGTTTTCAGTTTATCCACCATATCGCGCATAGCCATGAGTAGCTGGGCGGTTTCATCTTTCCCTTTGATTTCGATATCCGTGGTCAATACACCTTGGGCGAGCTGATTGGTGATATCCACGGCCCTTCCCAGGGGCCGTGTAATTCCCCGGCTGATGATCAATGTAAAGATAATTCCGATAAAAAGTCCGATTCCTGTGATAATGGATAAAACACCCAGTGCAGTCTTATAAATGGCTGAAGCATCTTTGCTGGATTTTTCCGCTAAACTCAGGTTGATCTCCTCAAGCCGATCAAGCACATCGCGCATCTGTTCGAATTTTATTGCAGCTTTCCCTAAGGTCAGATCAATTGTTGTCAGGCCTCCCTCACTTGTATCCTCTTTGCGGCTATCGACAACCTGAAGGGATAGCTTTTCCCATTCTTCCCTGGCATTCTCATATTTTGTGAAAAGGGACTTTTCCTGATCTGTTGACGCCAGAGCTTTGTATTTTCCCCAACGCACTTGGGACTGTTTAAAGTTTTCGTGGTAATCTTCCAAAAACTTTTGAAACGCATCTGATTGTTCGTCGGTAAATACCATGGAACGTTCGGCTACGAGAAGCTGCTGAAGGTCCCGATCTGCTTCTAGCAGATAATCCAGACTCGGCAAACTGACGGTGAATATTTCTTCAAGGTTCTGCTGTATGTGTTTCGTACTCCAGTATCCGGTAATTCCGATCAACACCATGAACACAATCATTACTGCAAAACCGGAAAAAATCTTTCCTCCCACACTGATATCCTTAAAACGTTTCATTAAATGGCCCTCCTGTTTGTGAAAATTGGAAACAAGTCTGACAATTTCGATATTTCCACTTTAGTTAGTTATGAATTTTGGTGTTTCATTCCTTAATCACTCCACGCCTGCAATACTCGATTTCGACTGGCAAAGCATCGTACACAGATTAGCGTTTGCGGTTGTCTGACTCGCTCAAGTGAGTTGCATGTTGCGGACTTCAAGTTCTATTCGGAGGCCTTTTTTATCATGATATGCCCCATCCGTCGTTATGAAATATACTTCCAAACCTATTGCTCATTACGGTTTTATTTTCTTTTTCCAAGGTTGATTCTCCTTTTTCAGATTCTGCTCCACGATTAATATTCTTCAAACTCGTCGTCGATTCTATCATCTCTTTGTTTTTCATTTTCCAATCTGATTTTATACTCTGAATCTCCCGCTTTGCGGTAGATGTCTTTCGTACCATTCGGGTATTGTTGTATGGGAACGCCGGTTTTGTCAATTTCTGTTTGGGCATGATGTTCCGCCAATCTTGAATTCGCCATTTTTTGGAAAGGGGCTTCATGGTAGGCATATTCGGCCTGTCTTTTCCCGGCAACCGGCGTGCTTTCATTTCCAATTTTGAAAAACGCGATGATGTCCGTCAAATCATCGGCCTGACTTACCATTTTCTTGGCACTATCTGCCATGGTCTCGGCCGTTGCGCTCATTTCTTCGGATGTGGAAGACAGTTCCTCAGATGCGCCGGAGTTTTGCTGGATGACCTGATCTAGCTGAAGAATCGCCCGGTTGATCTGTTCCGCGCCGGTGTTTTGTTCGTCGCTGGCGGCTGAAATTTCCTGAACGAGTTGAGCTGTTTTTTGGATTTCCGGAACCAGATTTTTCAGCATCGTACCGGTTTTTTCCGCCATGTCAACGCTGGAATGCGACAGTGTGTCGATCTCGCCTGCCGCGATCTGGCTGCGTTCAGCAAGCTTGCGCACTTCCGATGCCACCACGGCGAAGCCTTTGCCATGTTCTCCTGCCCTGGCCGCTTCAATGGCCGCATTCAGAGCCAGAAGATCGGTCTGTCGGGCGATTTCCCCGATAATAGAAATTTTACCGGCGATTTCCTTCATGGCCGAAACCACGGTATCAACGGCCTTGCCGCTTTCGATGGCGTTTTCCGCAGATTGAACGGCGATAGCCTCGGTCTGTTTGGCATTATCCGAGTTTTGCCGGATATTGGACACCATCTGTTCCATGGACGCTGAAGCCTCTTCGGCCGACGCCGCTTGCTGGTTGGCCCCCTGGGACATCTCTTCCGCACTTGAGCTGGTCTGTTCACAGATTGATGCCACTTGATCCGACCCGTTTTTCACGGTTACGGCCATCTTTTTTGTTTTGTTCGCTCCTGTCCGAACGCTGGTAACGATAGTTTTCAACTGTTCCGTCATTTCGATCAAAGCGGCTGAAATTCCGGATTTTTTCTTTTCATCAGCGGTAATTTCTAAATTGCCTTGGGCCACTTCCTTAGCGATTCCGGCAATCACGGCAGGTTCGCCGCCCACTTGCTTTTGCACATCGCGGATCACCACATAACCAAGAATACCGCCGATGAAGAAGGCAATGATAATAGAGCCGAAGATAAGTTGCTTGGTATTACTCACTGTATTCACATTTGCCGCGCGCCGTTTTTCCATCAATCCCCTTTCATCAGATTCAAAGTCACCCATAATCTGACGAAAACGGTCAAAATATTGTTTCCCCTCGGCTTTGCCAATAATCGCTGCCATGTCATCCATTGTTTTGGCAAAACCGATTTTTCTGCGAAGCTCAATACTAGGCTTCACGATATTTTTAATCCATGAATTATAAGTTTTTTCAATTTCACCCAATAAGACTACTTGTTCGGGGTTGTCTGCAACCGTTTTCTTTAAATCCACGATTATTTGGAAAAAAGCCGTTTGGCCTTCGTTATACGGAGCCAAAAAATCTTTTTTGCCTGCCAGAAGATAACCGCGCATACCGGTTTCCGTATTCACGGCGGAGGCGAAGAGGTTTATAGCCTGACGGATAACTATATGAGTGTGATCCACCCACGAATTTGACTCTTTCATGTTGTTAATATGAGCAAAGTTTAAACTTCTTTGTTTTTCCGACTCCTTTTTACGATTTGCCATTAACTCATTTTCAACATCCTTAAAATTTTTAATTTTTCTTCTAATTGAATCCATGTAGGCTTTGCCTTCTTTCCTGGATACGAAAGATGTTACGGTTTCCATTGATTTGGTTCCATTATTTACTTCTTTTCTTAAACTAATCGCCGGTTCGGAAACTTTTTTAACCCAGTCTTCCATGATTTTTTTCAGATCATCCAATCTTTGGACTTGTGGCGGATTATCTTTGACAAGTTTTTGCAGATCACGGACTTTATTAAAAAAAGCATCTTTGCTTTGTGCATAAGGTTCAAGGAATTCATCTTCAACGACCAAAAGATAACCCCGCATGCCTGTCTCCATATCAATCGCATCAGATAGAAGTTCATCGGCATGGGCCATTGCTTCGGTGGTATGATCCACCCATGTGGCTGTTTCATTGAGCTTTTTCATATTATCTATCATCTGGGTGTATGATTTGTCACTGTCCTGTTTACGGGTTGTGATCAAGGAGTCTTCCCTCTCTATGAATATTTTAATCTGATCTCTCAACTTATCAAAGTATTGTTTGCCTTCAGCCTTGCCTACCAATCGGGCGATGTCATTCATGGTTTCAGCATGGCCGATTTCTTGGCGAAGCGCAATATTGGGTTTTGTGACCTTTTTCTGCCATTCTTTTAAAATGGTTTCCACATTTTCGAGCCGTTCCACTTGTTTGGGGTTATCGGTGACTATTTCTTTTAAGGACTTGATCTGTTCATAAGCCTTTTGTTCACCCTTTTTATACGGATCCAGAAATTCTTCCGAACCTGCAAGCAGATATCCCCTCATCCCGGTTTCCATATCAGCGGATGATGCGATAATATCCATGCCTTCCGCAATCACCTCATAAGTATGTTCCACCCATTCCTGAGTTCGTATCATTGCTTGAATATTGACTATAGCGATGACGCCAAGAGCGATCATAAACACGATCGGCCCGCCTATGCCTATGGAAATTTTTGTTTTTAATTTTAAATCTTCAAAACTCATCATGTTCACCTTTTAAATTTGGGTTATTTTTTTTAGATTCTTACCGGCATCCTTCATAGAAGGCTAAAAGTAGTTTACACTTTTATATTTCGTCCCTACGGGACTTGCCGTGTTAGTAAGCCCTTTGCTATAGATATTATGTCCCTAACAGGACAAAGTATAAAACAACGAATGAAGGAATGAAGGAGGGCGCATTCCCAAAAAGAAGGATGCCTTCTTACCTTATATTAATATCCCTCAAACTCGCCGTCAACCTTACCATTTCTTCGTTTTTCATTTTCCAATTTTATTTTATACTCCGAATTTGCTGCTTTCGGATGGATCTCCATACCATTCGGATCTTGTTTTCCACCTGCGGGAACACCGGCTTTGTCGATTTCTGTTTGGGCTTGATGTTCCATCAAGCTTGTATTCTCCATATATTAAGGCCAGAAGGGGAATCCCGATATCTCATCGGGAGCAAGAAACGAATTTTAAGTGATGCTATTTCGTCCCCGTTCCTTAGTATTTCGAGCAGGCGCGCAAAACGGCTCCTGCGATATTTGTCAGCGGGAGCACCTTATCCACGCCTCCTTTGTTAATCGCCACCTGGGGCATACCGAATACCACGCAACTGGCTTCGTTCTGAGCGATATTGAATGCGCCGGCATTTTTCATTTCAAGCATTCCCTGGGCACCGTCATCACCCATGCCTGTCATGATAACACCGACACAGTTGGCTCCGGCGTATCGGGCGGCTGAACGAAACAGGACATCCACCGAAGGCCTGTGTCTTCGGACCAGCGGGCCGTCCTTGACCTGGACATAATATCGGGTTCCGCTGCGTTTTAAAAGGACATGGCGATTGCCCGGGCAAATCAGGGCCCTTCCCCTAAGCACAGTATCGTTATCATCGGCTTCTTTAACGTCGATCCTACATAGGCTGTCCAACCGCTTTGAGAACGATGTGGTAAAATGTTCCGGCATGTGCTGAACAATCACAACTCCCGGGCTGTCTCGTGGAAGGGATTCCAAAAATATTCGTAAAGCCTCGGTTCCCCCTGTTGAAGCGCCTACAACCACAACCTTTTCTGTTGTGCGAACCACAGCCTTTGCCCGGGGCTTGCGGAGTACCGCGTCGGCAGTGAGTTTGGGTTTCACTGGTCGAATAGGGGGGATGGGTTTGAGCCTGGCGATTGATGCAGCCCGGACAGCGTCGCAGATACGGATTTTGGATTCCTGAAGGAACTGTTTGGTTCCCAGGCGAGGTTTTTCAATGATTTCGATAGCGCCGGATTCCATGGCCTGTAAGGCGTTTTCCGATCTTCTTGCGGCCATGCTCGAACATATAACAACAGGTATGGGATATTGGGTCATGATTTTTTTTAAAAACGTAATGCCGTCCATCCGGGGCATTTCCACATCCAATAAAATCACATCCGGTACTTCGCGATTAATTTTCTTGACGGCAAAGTAGGGGTCTGCGGCGGTTCCGATCACTTCGATTTTCGGATCCGAACTCAGGATTTCGTTCATCACTTGCCGCACAACGGCGGAATCGTCCACAACAAGCACTCTGATCTTTTTTTTCATTCTGCAACCACTTATTAATAGCGCTAATATAACCCGTAAAGCATCGTACACAGATTAGAGTTTGCGGTTGTCTGACTCGCTCAAGTGAACCAGATCGGGGAGATCCAGTATCAGTGCAACCGTGCCGTCTCCCAGGATTGTCGCGCCGGATACTCCTTTGGCATTCTTGTATGCCCGGCCAAGCCCTTTGATGACGGTCTGGTGTTCACCCAATACGCGGTCTGCCACAAACCCGATGCGGTCCCCGTTAACTTCCGTGATAACGATCATTTCAATGGCCGGGGATTCGCCTTCTGACATGAATAATTCTCGCAGCCGCAGGTAGGGGACGATTTTTCCCCTGAGATTGACTATATGCCGGCCATGATCGTTTTGTACATCCTGCTGGGTCAGTTCGATACATTCTTCCACGGCCGACAGCGGTATGACATAATGGTCAGAGCTGATCTTTACCATCAATCCGTCGATGATTGCAAGGGTGAGGGGGAGCTTGAGTATGATGGCTGTCCCTTTTCCCTTTTCACTTCTGATTTCCACCGAGCCCCGAAGCCCGTCAATACCACGTTTGACCACATCCATGCCCACGCCCCGTCCGGATAGGTCGGAAACGTTTTCAACGGTTGAGAATCCCGGCGTAAATATAAAGGGGAAAATATCGCTGTCGGACATATCGGCGTCCGGTGAAATCAGTCCTTTTTCAACGGCCTTTATCCGAATGGCTTGAGTATCCAACCCCTTTCCGTCATCGGATATGCTGATCAGCACATGGGCGCCGGAATGTTCGGCGGACAGAGTTACGGTGCCCCGGGACGGTTTCCCCGCCTGTCTTCTCAATTCATGGGTCTCTATGCCATGGTCGATACAGTTACGAATGATATGGACGAGGGGATCGCCCAAGCGTTCGATGACCGTTTTATCAAGTTCGGTCTCGCCACCTTCAGTGACCAGCGCCACATCTTTACCTAATTCGGCTGAAAGATCACGCACAACCCGCTTGAATTTATTGAACGTAGTGCCGACGGGGAGCATACGGATTCCCATGGTGTTCTCGCGAAGGGCGCCAGTCAGTCTTTCCACTTCCTCTGCGATGGAAAGCAATTCGGCATCTTCCTGAATAGCGGCTTTTTGCATAAGGTGAGCCTGAACCGTAACCAGTTCACCAACCAGGTCAACAAGCCCGTCGAGCTTTTCCGAAGCAACCCGTATGCTTGATTCCGTTGCCGCTTCATAGCGGGCTCTGCGCATCCGTTTGATATGTTGCTGCTCGACAAGCGCGGATTCGATAGCGTCCGGGGCAACCATCTTGGTTTCCACCAGTAACTGGCCGACGCGTTTTTGGGAACCCAAGGCGGTTTTCAGGTCATGCGTGTTTATATCGCCTCTTTCGCTGAGAATTTCGCCGAGTCTCTTATAATCATCCTCATATTCGAGTCCGCCCTCCTCGTCAATGACATCGATGGTTAACTCGCATTGGTCTTCCACGAAGATGAAGATGTCCTTTATAGCGTTCATATCACAGGCTGTCGTCAGAATGACATCCCAGTAAATCTGACAGTTTTCAGGATTTAAGGATTCCAAATCCGGAACTTTGGGAACTTGAACAATGACACTGCAATCGCCGAGTTCTCTGAGTTCATCTAACAGAAGCATCGGGTTTGCGCCGGACTTCAAAATCGAGGGGTGGGGACGGAAACGGATTCTATAGCTGACCTTGCTCAACTCTTCACCTGTATGCCTATGCGCCGAAACAAACGACGTTTTCTCCGGTAAATCTTCGTGTGGAATCATCTGTCTGAAGGCGTCTTTAATCTCATCGACCTCCTCCTGATCAATTTCTTTTTTATTGATCATCCGTTTAATCTGGTCACATGCAGCCAGGGTCAGATCAACAAGCTTCTTATCTACAATAACCTTCCTATCACGAACCAAGTCAAATACCGTTTCGATATGATGGGTGAAATCGGATATGTTTTCAAAACCGAACATGGCCGCAGACCCTTTGATCGTGTGCATGGGCCGGAATACCCGGTCGATCAGCTCCGCATCGCCGGAACTCTCTTCGAGTTCGAGTATTGATGATTCCAGCTCGGCCAGCAGCTCATGGGTCTCTTCCCTGTAAACATTGATTTGTTTTTCCATGATGATTTTTTCTTTGTGTTGAAACCTGAAGCCAGAGTGAGCAAACTGATACTTGGTCTCTGATTCCGGTTTTGTATGCTATTGTTGGCTACCAGCATAAGGCCGGACACTTATGTAGCGCGGGAAGCCGTCCCGCGTTGGTTAATAGCCGCAGTGCGAAAAGCGGAACAGCTTTCCGCTCTACATCTGTCCCGTCTTATGTGGGTAGCCCTATTTTTTAAATTTGATTGTCTTTTTCAAAAATCGCATACTGTTCAAAACCTGTCCGAAATACCGTTTCGGCAACCGAATCTGAAAAACCGGAAACGGTAAATGCCTTTTTTCTTTTTTCCGCAGTTTTCTTTGCCGAGACAATGAGCTGAATCCCGGGAATATCAAGCTTCGTGACTTTCTTGAGATCAAGTATCACGCCATTAAAGGCTTCCAAGCCTTCTATAAACGCATCGCGAATGGATACAGCTTCGTAAACCGTCATGGCACCTTTCATGTGAAAGATGGCATTTCCATTTTTTTCTTCTCTGATAAAAGACATAATAACTCCTCCTGTATTTTTATCTGTTGAGCATTTAATATTATCCCCATTATGGCATTTGACAACTAATTAAAGCAATTTCCGTGCCAAAAAGATCGTTGAGGATCAGATAGGGAAAACATTTTTTAGCTGGGTGGAATGAACGTGAGTAAGTTAGCGTCTTCGGCTTTTACAACGTCATTCACACAAATTTTTGATAAAAAAGACTTTGGGCATCTTTTACTTGACAGTTTTTACTGTCCGGTTTCTGTAAAAATGATGCCCCAAATCGTGCTGATTATTGAAAAATCGGATTTTGTCCGACAAAGTCGGACTGCAAGAGCTTAATATTTCTCAATCTGATCGTCAATGTCATCATTTCTTCGTTTTGTATTTTCCACTTCGTGTTTATACTCCGAACCGCCTGCTTCGTAGTGGGTCTTTTCCATGCCGTTCGGGTGTTGTCTTCCGCCTATGAGAGCGCCGGATGGGTCGGTGTCAGTTCGGGCCAGATAATCTGTCAATCTTGTATCTTCCATTTTTCGTAAAGAGGCTTGCCGGTATGCATATTCGGTTCGTCTTTTCACGGAAGCCGGCATGATTTCATCACTGATTTTGAAAAACGAAATTATGTTTTTCAAAGCATCAGCCTGGTTTACCATGCTTGCGGCACTTGCTGACATGGTCTCGGCCGTTGCGTTCATCTCTTCGGATGTGGAAGACAGTTCCTCGGCTGCTGCGGAGTTTTGCTGGGTGACCTGATCGAGTTGGAGGATAGCCCCGTTAATCTGTTCCGCACCGGTGCTTTGTTCGCCGCTGGCGGCTGATATTTCCTGGACAAGTTGGGCGGTTTTTTGGATTTCCGGGACCACTTTTTTTAGCATTTCGCCTGTTTTTTCAGCTGTAGCGACGCTGGAATGCGACAGCGTATCGATTTCGCTGGCTGAGGTTTGGCTACGTTCGGAAAGCTTGCGCACTTCCAATGCCACCACGGCGAAGCCTCTGCCGTGTTCACCGGCCCTGGCCGCTTCGATGGCCGCATTCAGGGCCAAAAGGTCGGTCTGTCTGGCAATTTCACCGATAATCGAAATTTTAGCAGCGATCTCTTTCATGGCCGATACCCCGGCTTCAACAGCCTTACCGCTTTCAATGGCGTTTTCGGCGGATTGAACAGCGATGGCCTCGGTCCGTTTGGCATTATCCGAGTTTTGCCGGATATTGGACACCATCTGTTCCATTGACGCCGAGGCCTCTTCAGACGCCGCCGCCTGCTCGCTGGAACCCTGGGACATCTCTTCCGCACTCGAGCTGGTCTGTTCACTGATGGATGCCACCTGGTCAGATCCGTTCTTCACGGTTACGGCCATCTCTTTCACTTCGTCAGCCCTGGATCGAACGTTGGATACGATGGTTTTCAACTGTTCCGCCATCTCAATCAAAGCGGCCAAAATTCCGGTTTTTTTGGTTTCATCAGTGATAATATTCAGATTGCCTTTAGCCACTTCCTTGGCGATTCCTGCAATCACGGAAGGCTCGCCGCCGACTTGCTGTTTTATATCACGGATCACTACAAAAGCAAGAATAACGGCGATGATTATGGCAACGCCACCAAGACCGGCAGCGAGATTCGATTTGGACTTAGCAACTTTACCCATTGATTGTGTCTTGGCGTCTGCAATTTTCAAAGCGTTTTCATGAATTGTCTGAACTTCGGGCTCTATTTTGTGAACCGCATTACGCATTGCCCCGATAAGTTTGTTTATGTTATCATTTTCAGCCACAAGGGCATTAAAGTCTTCCAGATAAGCAGCCAGTTGTTTTGCCACTGCTTCTTTGTGGTCATCCCGGATGCCCGAAGTCATGAATGCATCCAATAAAGCCGCCACTGATTCGTTGGTTTTTTTGACGTACTTTTTATCTTCTCTGAGCAGATAATCCTTTTCATCTCTTCGGATCCGGAGCATAAGCGCTCGAACCGCCAGGACGTGGACGCTTTTTATAGCATCTTCGATCTGGTGCGCCGCAGCTTTTACAGACTGATAAATCTTATCCCGGGATGAATCACCTTCGATAGAATTCAGCAGGATTTTCACTTGACTCTGATATTTCGCTAGCGCTTTCTCTTGGACCTGTTTTACTGCGGAATCACAGCTACTTTTTTCAAGCTGTTTTTGATAAGTTTCGATGGCTGTTAAGAATTTTTCTTTATAAGATACTGACCCGGTCTGTATATAATCTTTTTCGTACCGGCGAACCTGCAAATGAGCCTTATTCAGATCCTCAACCTCATGGGTTGCTATATCATCTTCCAAGTCATGGGCGGTTTTTCGGAACTTGGCCTGAAGTCCCGATTGATGGTCGAGCCCTTTTGTCACCCATGCGTTTACCACTTTTCTGAATGTATCGGCATAGAGTTGGGCATGAGATGCGATGTTTTCAGCTTGTTGGGATTGTTCTTCATAACCGGATTTCTCTTCTAACTTGGCAATCGCCTGGGCGGTCTTCATCAGTTTCCCAACATTTGATTCGAACTTTTCCAGGTACTTCATATCCTTTCTTAACAGAAAATCCTTTTCGTCCCGACGGCATTGGAGCATCAATGCTTCGGTTTCCCTAGCCTGATTTGCCATAGTAATTTCGGTATCCATGAGGCCCGTAAAACCGCGAGTCATGAAATTGGTGACATACCGATCGAGAAGCAAAACGCCAATTAGAAGGACAATAACGATTCCAAATCCAACAGCCAGTTTGGCCCCTATTGTAAAATTTTTTAACATTTTTAAATCTCCTTTCTCTTTGTTAAAATAGTGGATTCACACGTCTGTGTAAGATTTAATCTATTGGAGCATTCCATTTATCTGACTCGCTCAGATTACAAAGACGCCTTCAGGTTGTAAAATTTATTATACATTACCGAACAAACTTGTTCATGGCTTTTACTAAGTAATGGGGACAAAATAACTTACAGACTTTTCATTTTCCTTTTTTTTTGCCTGCATTTTTTCAATCGCTCGTTTTACCTCCGGCGTTTTGATTTCATCCTTCTGTCTCATCGCTTCCAGCATCAAGCTTTCAGTGTTTTGGGTTATTGTTCTGGCAATATGGCCTTTACCAGATGGTTTTTTGAATTTGGCTGTGACATCGTTCATCCGAAATATTTTTAACGCCGCCTTGTTCCCTTTCAAGCGCTCATAATACGCCTGATACAATTCACCTCGCTCAAAATATAAATACCCTTTGGATTGGTTACCTTGGGTTGGGTTAGAGGAACTGATTTCACAAAGACATGTGATCATTTCCAAATTTCCAAATGGGCTGATTGGAAGGACAGCGTTACTGTTTATTATAATGGGGAAGTTATTTCCATCCCTATTTCTAAAGTAATGGTTACATGTGTTCGAACACCTTTGCAAATTCCAGTTCGAGTTTTTTTACCAGCGGTTCGATCCGGCCGGTTTTCTCCTCCTTTGCGAGATGTTCGATTTGTTCGCAGATAAGGGAACAGGATTCAGCGTTAACATTACTGTAGGCGTCTTTCAGAGAATGCGCATGAAAAGCAATGGCTTTGGGGTTATTTTTTATTACCATCCTTCGAAGTGTTTCCATTACTTTCGGTTGTTCACCAAGAAAAACATCATATAGTTCGAGTAGCAATTTCTGATTATCTCTTATGCGTCGCAGCATTCTTTTGTGATCCAGAATGCTTTGCGACGCTCCTTCGGTTGCGGGTTTTCTTTTCTCAGCGTAGAGACGGCCTCTGGTCAGGGTCCTTTTAAGGTTGAAATCAATATGCTCCGGTGCGACCTTCCCGGTTTCTATCTTGGACAGATCGAGAATAGTGTTGATGATATTCAGCAGGTGATCAGTCGAATCCTTGACGATTTGCAGATTATCTCTCTGTTCCGCGTTGAGAGCGGTTTGCAGGGTCAAATCCATCAAGCCGATGATGGCGTTCATAGGTGTGCGGATTTCCTGGCTCATGTTAGCCAGAAACGTGCTTTTTGCTTGATTGGCGGCTTCGGCGGCCTCTTTGGCGTGCCGAAGTTGTTTGTTCTTCTCTTCGATATCTGACTGAATTTTTCGGATGGACAGATGGGTTTTCACCCTTGCCAGGACCTCTTCAACCTGAAACGGTTTGGTGATATAGTCCACGCCACCGCGATTAAAGGCTGTGACTTTATTAGAAGATTCACTCAAAGCGCTGATAAAGATGACCGGGATATCCTTGGTTTTTTCATCCGCTTTTAAACGACGGCACATCTCATAGCCATTCATATCAGGCATGCGTATATCCAGTAGCAACAAATCCGGCAATTCTGTATTGATCATCGTCAATGCAGTCTGGCCGTCAGGTGCGCCACGTACAGCATATCCATCCTTTTCCAGCATCTCAGACAGAAGCAGCAGGTTTTCCAGTTTATCATCTACAATAAAAATGGTGTTCATTTACCTTCCTCCATACTTTAAACCAATTGAGACTAGGAATACCGACTTAACGTGGGTCAAAAATCGGGTTTCTGAAGCGAGGAAAAGCTACGGGAGTTGCAATTACCAAAAAACCCGATTGTTAGCTGTCCAGCCTATGTTGGTAGCCGAAATTGGTATTATCGCCGGTAAGTCAGGTTGGCGAAGCGTAACCCGACATTCAAATTAACTTGGAGATTTCCACATGCACCGCCTAGAAAAAACAGCGCTGCCATATAACCATGATGGGGGAAATTATTTCATCCCCATTCCTAAGGCGCGATTTGGCTTCATCGGCCAAACACTATCAGTAGATGGAAAATGCTTGAAAATACGGCATGGAGCGCAAAAATTAATTGAAACGGTTTTTTGCCGGAGCCTGAATCCGCCAGCCTTTTCTATCACCGGATGCAAAAAATCGCTATGCTTAATTTTTGCGCTCCTGGACTTTTCATCTACTGACTATATATATCTTAATGTGTTGCAATAAATGTGCCAGATGCGCAATGTTTTTATAACTATCTGATATGTTACGATTAACTACACAAGGAAGGTTGATATGAAAGCCAAAAGAGGAGAGGTGATAGGAAAGTTTATTCCCGTCATAATGTGATGGAAAGCGTATTTATTTGGTTTAATTGCAAATAATTAGGTCAGGAAACAAAATTCCCAAAACGTGAAAAAATATTCCTACAATGCCATCAGTCTTGTTCCAAACCATGATACTTAATTTTATTAAAAAGCGTCCTGCGATCAATACCAAGAATTTTAGCGACAGCTTTTTTCTGCCACCGGTGCCGCTCTAACATCTGGAGAAGAATCTTTTTTTCAAAATTTCGGGCCATCGCCTTCAGTGTTGGCGTTTCCAGATTAATCATCTCATCGGTCACGTCCATATCCGTTTCGGACAGATCGCTCACAAAATCAATTCGTTTCACGATATGGTAACGGTGAAGAGTGTTTTGGAGTTCGCGCACATTACCGGGCCAGTTATAGTTTATCAGTTGCGCAAGGATTTTGCCGCTCACAGGAAGACGGTTTTCATAGGTGCCAGTCCGCATAAAATGGTCGATTAAAAGAGGAATATCCTCCTTGCGGTCTCTTAACGGCGGAACCTTGATGGGAATAATGTGGATTCTGTAAAAAAAATCTTCCCTCATCAGCCCTGTTCTGACAAGCTGCTTTAAATCTTTATGCGTAGCTGCGATAATTCGCAGATTCGGCTTTTTATTCATCGTGCTTCCCAGGGGTGAATACCCGCCTCCATCAATGACCCTCAGAAGCTTGACCTGCATATTCAATGGAATGTCTCCGATTTCATCAAGAAACAGCGTGCCTTTATCGGCTTTATCGAGATAACCGGGAGATGAATGCTCGGCTCCCGTAAAGGCGCCCTTCACATGACCGAAAAATTCGCGCTCAATCAGCTCTCCAGGGATGGCCGCGCAATTGACAGGGACCAAATGATACTTGCTTCGTTCACTCATGCCGTGGATGGTTTCGGCCAACAACTCCTTCCCGGTTCCGGATTCGCCGTAAAGAATCATGTTGGCATCCGATGCGGCCGCCTGAATAATGATCTTATAGATTTTCTGCATTGCCGAACTTTTACCGATAATATCCCCGAATTTATATCTATCTTTCATGGAAGTTTTCAGACGTATGTTTTCCTGCCGCAGATATTTTTCTTTTTTCCGAAGCGCATCTTCCTCTTTTTTGCGTTCCGTGATATCAAGCATCATGACTTGGGTTTTCAGAATAACCCCGCTACTGTCTGTCAGAGGTGAAATAATCGAATAATACCATTTCCCGTCATTCGGGTCCTGTATTTCCACTTTGGCCGTTTTTCCGGAAGACAACCCGTCCGACAGGCGCCGCGGGCAGAGTTCATCAGACTTGAAAAGCGCTCTATGGCAAGATTGACCGGTGGCGTCGTAGCCCAGGTGTTTTATCAAGGCGTTGTTCATGAATTCAATCCGGTGAGCCGCATCACACGTAAAGATAAACCCGTCCGATGCTTCAATAATATGCTCTAACTGTGATTCACGCTCCCTGAGTTCAGAGGTGCGCTCCTGAATACGTTGCTCTTGTTGATCAAGGACTTGCTGAAGCGCCGTTTCAGCACGCTTCCGCTCTGAAATTTCCTGTTTGAGTTGTATGTTGCGGTCTTCAAGTTCTATTCGGAGGCGCCGCCGACTCAGATGCGTTTCTATTCTTGCTGACACCTCTTCGGCTTGAAATGGTTTGGTGATATAATCGAGTCCCCCGACGGCAAAGCCTTCAACCTTGTCGCCCAGTTCATCCAGAGCGCTGATGAATATCACCGGGATGCCATGTGTATCTTTGCCTGATTTGATTCGGCGGCAAACTTCATAACCGTCCATATCCGGCATACGAACATCCAATAAAATCAGGTCTGGCATCTGTTGGCTGATCAAAAGCAATGCTGTATGGCCATTCGGGGCGCCCCGCACTGCATACCCCTCTTTCGTCAACATACTGAACAAAAGTTCCAGGTTGGGCAAGGTGTCATCGACGATCAGAATGTCGCCTTTGGGGTTACTCTGCTCAAGGGTCATAGTCTTCCTCCACAGGAAATCTGATTTTGCATTTCATCTGTCTAAAAGGCTTGGCAACGACTTTATCGCAAGCATATTGACGCGGCCAAGTTTATGCGATAGATTGTCTAAAGTCCAATTTAAGAAAACCCTGTCGCAATGTAATATGGTCCGGATGCTTACCCAGGATATGAATGATGCCAATCTTTACCTTTTGCGCCGAATCCATGTATGAACCGGTAGCCGCCACCAAACCAAAGAACAAATCAGAAACACAATTTTCAGCCTTTTCATGGTTCACTCTCCTTTCTTAAATCGAGTTTTTTCATTTTTGTACATATTTTCCCAAATGGTAATTATGCATTGACATGTCACATTCATCTTATGTACCTTTTCCAGCAGTGGGTGTCAATACTCCTCGAAATCGTTGTCATAAAAAATTCGGTTTTTCAAAGAAAACGGCGCTCTGAACGCAGTTAAATTTTTGTAGCTTCCTTATATTCTTCAGTTCTTTCAGCGAGGCGCTCTGCCAGATCGGGCTTATCTATATTTTCTTCTATCAGCCTTTCAAAGGCACTTCCGATCACCACCCCGTCGGCAACCTGCGCTACATTGGCAACATCATCCACGGTGGAAATACCAAACCCCACACACAGGGGAAGGTCGGAATAAATCCGCACTTCTCGGACAAGATCAGCTATCAGGGAAGTGTTCAATCCACCGCTTCCGGTAACGCCTGTCATGGAAACAAGATAAAGAAAACCGGAGGCTGAGGCGGCAATTTTAGCAATTCTTTCCGATGGCGTCGTCGGAGCCACCAGCCGGATCAGAGAAAAATCGCCATCGTTCCATCCGCCGGTCAGCTCATCTGATTCTTCAGGCGGCAGGTCCACAACCAGAACTCCGTCCGCACCGGCCGCTCTGGCTTTTTCATAAAATTTTTGCGGCCCAAAAGCGAAAATCGGGTTGTAATATGAAAACAAAATGATCGGCACCTCGATATCTTGTCTTAATTCAGCCGTTATTTTCAAAACAGTTTCCAAAGTAATCTTGTTTTTCAGCGCTCTTTCTGATGAACGCTGAATTACCGGGCCGTCAGCCGTAGGGTCTGAAAATGGGACTCCCAGCTCCAAAATATCTACACCGGATTCACACATTTTTTTGATTATTTTTTTAGACTCATCAAGAGTGGGGTCGCCTGCGGTTACAAACCCTACCAGAGCTTTTTCTTTTTTTTCAGCCGCGTTTTTAAAAGCTTTAGATAAACGATTCATTTTTTATTTCTCCTTTTCCAGTGCCAAAACGACCATATCCAGGTCTTTATCTCCCCTCCCTGAAAGATTCACGATCATGATCTCATCTTTTGCTCTTTTAGGCGCTTCTTTTATAGCGTATGCAAGTGCGTGCGAACTTTCCAGAGCGGGAATGATGCCTTCATGGAGGCACAGCATCTTAAAGGCGGCGAGTGCTTCGCAGTCATCCGCGGTTGTATAAATGACTCTTTTTATATCCTTCAACAAAGAATGTTCCGGCCCCACTCCCGGATAATCAAGTCCGGCCGAAATTGAGTGAACCGGCGCTATCTGTCCGTGTTCATCTTGCAGAACGTATGACTTTGACCCGTGGAGAACGCCCGGCGAACCGCAAGTGAGAGTGGCCGCATGTTCGTCGGTATCCAGGCCTTTACCGCCGGCTTCGACTCCGATCAAGGTGGTCGAATCATCAAGAAAGGGATAAAAAAGGCCCATGGCATTGCTTCCTCCGCCAACACACGCGATTAGAATATCCGGAAGTCGGCCGGCGGCTTTGAGGATCTGCTTTTTGGTTTCCACCCCGATTATTTTTTGAAAATCACGGACCATGACCGGATAAGGATGCGGCCCGGCCACCGAGCCAATGATATAAAACGTGTCGCTGACAGTCGCAACCCAATGGCGCATAGCTTCGTTCATAGCATCCTTCAAAGTTCCGGACCCGGAATCCACCGGCGTGATGCCGGCCCCCAATAACTCCATTCTTTTCACATTCGGGGCCTGTCGTTCAATATCTTCAACCCCCATGAAAATCCGGCACTTCATACCCAGCAGGGCGGCCGCGGTGGCCGTGGCAACCCCATGTTGGCCGGCACCGGTTTCCGCTATAACCCTGGTTTTACCCATTCTATGGGCAAGTAACGCCTGGCCGATAGTATTGTTAATTTTGTGCGCCCCGGTATGGGCCAAGTCTTCACGTTTTAAATAAATCTTCGCGCCCTGTAAATGCTCAGTCAACCGTTTTGCGAAATACAACGGTGTGGGGCGTCCCACGTATTTTTCCAGAAGATCGATCAACTCTTTATTAAAATCCGGATCAGGCATTATTTTCTGTCGTTGCTCATCCAGTTCCAGCACCGCCGGCATAAGGATTTCCGCGATATAGCGGCCTCCGTACCGTTCAAAATGTCCGTTTGCATCCGGGTATTCTTTTATCCCGGCTTGATTTTCACTGTTTTCAGAAAGCATTAAAAAATCCTCCTTAACTTTCTTTGAGGGGTTTTGTCAGGTTTTCTTTGACGTATTTTATTAATAAATGACCGTACTTTATTGATATTTTTTTTTCCGGGGGAGGCTTCAACGCCGGAGCTGACATCAACAGCATCCGGCCCGGCCGCGGCCACAGCATCTGGAATATTATCTGGAGAAAGCCCTCCGGCCAGAAGAAAAGGGTTCTTAAGACATATATTTCTAACGCTGCCCCAGTCCCACGTCAGGGCGTTGCCGCCGGGAAGAACACCCTTGCCGCACTCAACCAGATAGGCGGAAGCATCATATTCGTCGATATTCTTGATACTCGGATTTTTTTCAGAAAACAGGGCTTTAATAACAGTCTGTCCTCGCTTCCGTAACTGCGAGACAAACTCAGGGCTTTCTGTTCCATGAAGCTGAACAACGGAAAGACCGCAGTATTCGGCCTTGTCTATGATGGCCTCTGATGTTTCATTAACAAAAACTCCCACAGTTTGTACTTTCCCTGCCACAGCCGCGCAAATTTCCCTGGCTTGGTCATCGCTCACATGGCGAGGGCTGGGAGGAAAAAACACGCATCCGATGGCGTCAGCACCTGACTCTGCACACGCCAAAGCATCCTCCGGTGTTGTCAGGCCGCAAATTTTAATCTGTGGGAATTGTTCCTGCTGTTTCATAAATTTTTTCTTCTTTCAGGCTGGTCAGTCAGGGGCGTTGACAAGACTTTTAAGAAAAGCGACCGTATCTTCAGCCCTGACAAGACTTTCTCCGATTAAAAAATTGTTTATGCCCGCTTTTTTTGTATTTACAATATCTTCCCTTGAACTGATTCCACTGGCCGCTATTGGAATCTGGTTTTCTTTAAATCGTGATACCAGCCCGGTAGCCACCGTCAGGTCGGTTTTAAAAGTACGCAAATCCCGGTTATTTATCCCGATAAGTTCGGCTCCGGCTGCGGTCGCTTTTTCCAGGTCCACGGTGTCATGTATCTCAACCAGCGCGTCCAATTTCAGTTTCCGGCTCAGGGCTGTCAATTTGGTCAGTCGGCTCTCCGATAGAATTCTGACTATCAGAAGAATCGCGTCAGCACCCATAGCCGCGGATTCATACACCTGATACGCGTCTATCAGAAAATCTTTCCTAAGCACAGGTAAAGATGAATTGGCACGCGCATTTTTCAAATCTTCAAACGATCCTTGAAAATATTGACGGTCGGTAAGCACAGAAATCGCTGTGGCACCGCCCAGTTCGTATTTTTCAGCTTGTTTGGCGGCATCAATGCCTTGGCGAATCACACCTCGTGATGGTGAAGCCCGTTTTATTTCGGCAATTATTCCGGTTCCCGTCTGATGTGTCCGACGCAGGTGTTCCGTGAATGGCCGCCGGTTATCCCTGCCTTCAACCTGTTCGCGTAATTTTGCTTCAGGAACACGCTTTTTGGCCTCAGCGATCTCAACTTTCTTGGTTTCAACAATTTTCTGAAGAATATTTTTTACCATTGATTTATCCGTTTGCGTTAGTAAATTCAATAAGCTCTTCCAATTTTTTAATGGCCTGGCCGCTTTCTATAATGTCATTGGCCAGCTTTATTCCCTCGGCCAAATCCGAGGCTTTTTGGGCGGCCACTAGAGCGGCTCCTGCATTTATGGCCACAACGTTCTTTTTAGGGCCCCGGTCCTCGCCATTTAGAATATTTTTCGTTATCAGTGCATTTTCTTGGGGATGGCCTCCTGCCATCTCCTCCGGCCGGGCCCGGTCTTCAAAATAATGTTCCGGTGAAATGTCGTAAGTTCGGACGGTTTTGTCGTTTAACTCGGAAATTCGGGTTGAGGCACAAACTGATATTTCATCAAGACCATCATGCCCGTGAACCACAAAGGCTCTTTTAACTCCGAGCAGGCTTAAAGCATTGGCAAACATTTCCGTAAGTTCAGGAGCAAATACCCCTACAACCTGACAGTTGGCGGCCGCCGGGTTGGTCAGGGGGCCAAGCATGTTAAAAATACTTCTGACGCCCAGTTCTTTGCGCGGCCCGGCGGCATATTTCATGGCTCCGTGAAACAGCGGGGCAAAAAGAAATCCGATATTAATCTCGTTAACCGCCTCCTCGGCAATTTCAGGTTCGGTGTCAAGTTTGACTCCCAGAGATTCAAGCACATCGGCGCTGCCGCACTGGCTGGAAATCGACCGATTGCCATGCTTGGCCACAGTAATTCCGGCACCAGCCACGACAAAAGCCGAGGTGGTTGAAATATTGAAAGTTTGAGCGCCATCCCCACCGGTTCCGCAGGTATCAACAATAATCGGTGCGGCCGCCTGTATTCTGGCAGCTTTCTGGCGCATAGCCCCAGCCGCGCCGGCGAGTTCTTCAAAAGTTTCTCCCTTGGTCGCCAGGGACGCCATAAAAGCGCCGATCTGAGCGTCGGTCAGGCTTCCGGAAAAAATTTCAAGCATGACTTTTGATATTTCTTCGTTAGTAAGGTCTTTTTTGCTGATAATTTTAGAAAGTGCCTGGGTAAACATATTTTCTCCTTTTTTTATTTTCGCAAAGAATCAGGGCGAAATAACTTCCCATTTTTTCATTTAATTTTGCTCATTTGATTAGATTAAAAGCAAGAATTTAATGCTGAGGAAATTATTTTATCCCCAATTTTAATTTTGATATTTCATAAAATTTTTTAATATTCTCTTACCTTTGGGAGTCATAATGGACTCCGGGTGAAATTGGATTCCTTCGGTGGGATGCTCCCGGTGGCGGATTCCCATTATTTCACCATCTTCGGTGGTTGCGCTGATTTCAAAACATTCCGACAGGCTTTGCTTTTCTACCGCAAGGGAGTGGTAACGCATGGCGTCAAAGGGTGACGGAATTTTTGAAAAAATTGTTTTGCCGTCTGTTGTTATAGCGGAAGTCTTTCCGTGCATAATTTTTTTGGCATGGACAATTCTGCTTCCAAAAGCTTCGGCAATCGTCTGATGCCCCAAACAAACGCCCAAAACAGGAATTTTCCCTGAAAAATGTTTTACTAAAGCAAGTGAAATGCCCGCTCCGGAAGGACGTCCCGGCCCTGGAGAGAGGACAAGGCGCGTTGGCTTCATTTTTTCGATTTCCGAAACAGTCGCGGCGTCGTTTCTGATGACTCGCACTTCCGCGGTCAGCATCCGCAGATACTGAACCAGGTTATATGTGAAAGAATCATAGTTATCGATCATAATTATCATAGTCAGCTTCCTTCTTCTTTTAGTTGCTGTTCATTGCCCGCCAGACGCAGTGCCTTTTGAATCGCCATAGCTTTGTTCACGGTTTCCACTCTTTCCGCTTCCGGATCGGAATCCGCAACGATTCCGGCTCCGGCCCGAACAGTGAGAGTATCGTTTTCAATACTTGCGGTGCGGATAGTAATGGCCAGATCCATGTTACCGTTAAAAGAAATATATCCCACAGCCCCGCCATAGGGACCGCGCGGTTCTTTTTCAAGCTCCCCGATTATCTCCATAGCACGTATTTTTGGGGCGCCGGACAAAGTTCCCGCTGGAAAAGTTGCCGCCAGAAGATCCCAGGCATCAAGTTCCTTCCGCAGATCACAACTGATGTTTGATACCAGGTGCATAACGTGGGAATACCGCTCCACGAACATCAGATCGGTCACCTGAACGGTTCCGGTAATCGCCACCCGACCCAGGTCATTTCGGCCCAGATCAACCAACATCAGGTGTTCGGCGCGCTCTTTTTCATCTTTCAACATTTCGTCTGCCAAGGCTCGGTCTTCCTGTTCGTTACGCCCTCTGGGACGAGTGCCGGCGATTGGCCTTACAGTCGCAACCCGGTTTTCAAGGCGCACCATGGTTTCCGGTGAAGAACCCACCAGGGCGGTTTTACCGAGCTGCAAAAAATATAAATAAGGAGATGGATTGATATAGCGCTGGGCCCGATATAATGCCCATAAATCGGGTGCCGGCGTACACGAAAACGGCTGTGAAATGACCGCCTGAATAATCTCTCCCTGTCGGATAAACTCTTTGGCTATCCTGACTTTTTCACGATAAACTTCGTCTTCATCTTCCTCGCAGAGGGCACCCGGAACAGATAGTTCCGCCGAGTCATTTTCCGGCATCGGCCCTGAAGCCGTCGATAGAAGAGCATTGACTCTTTGCTTGGCCGCGTCAAAGGCCCGGCCAAGGCATTCTTGGTCTTCTTCAAGCCCGTCCGTAAACATGATGACCACCGCAAAAAGAGAATGCCTGATATTATCAAAAATGATCAGTTCGTCTGGTATTATAAAATCAGCCACAGGACTGTCTTTTGGAAGCAGATTCTCAATTTTTTCAAAAAAAGAGACTGTTTCATAAGTGAAATATCCAACCAGTCCACCCCAAAAGCGCGGCAATTCGGGTATTTCTGCGGGAGTATATTTTTCCATGAGCTCCCGTAGCACGCCCAACGGATCTCCTTGATGCGGTCGGACCTCAACGACACCCTCTTCCTCAATTTCTATCTTTTCGCGAAAAACACGAATCCGGGTCCTGGCAGAAGCTCCAAGAAAACTGTATCTTCCCCAACGCTCCCCACCCTCAGCGCTTTCAAAAAGAAAGACAGGCTTGTCCTTCCGGTATAGTTTCTTTAGAATTGAAACCGGTGTTTCCGTGTCGGCAAGAATTTCAGTGCAAACCGGCACAACATTATTTTTTTTTGCCATTTCGCAGAATTTTTCTTTTTCCGGAAA
>JAUCGF010000126.1 GCA_030378005.1 Desulfococcaceae bacterium HSG9
TTTAGCTCCATTTTTTTCACCTCTTATTTGTTGTTTCATTTGTTAAGGTGATTATGGTATAAATTCGGGCATTTTTTCAAGATTAAAAAAAATTAAGTTGCTTGACCAGGAATTTGGGAATGCTCCCGGTGACGACGGTCTATCTGTTTTCAGCTCCGTAGGAGCGGCATATTTGTAGAATCCGAATCCCCCGTGTCCGCTGAGTCCCGTAGGGACGGTATATTCCGATGAAGACATGCCATCCCTACGGGACTCAAGGGGTAGAGGGCTGACATCTGCTACAAATATGCCGTTCCTACGGAACTTTTAAGGAACTTTTCGATCTACTGACATTCAGAAACACCCATCACTCTTGCAATACCAGCCAGTGGAATTTTTTCTGATAATAATTTATCGATAATATCTTTTTTTTCTTGTGAAATACAATTTTCCGGATTTAAAATAAATTGCCGTTTACAATCTTTACAAGCATATTTTTGTTTTTTTTATTATGAATACTTCCATTCTTTTTAACATTTTCTGAATTACATGTCAGACAATGCATTTTTATTCTCTCCCTAATGATTTTTTGGGTAGTCCCTGCAAAACAGTGCAGGTTAAATAGAATCACCTATTCACGCGGTATCAGGGCTGTTATCAAATATCTCTGATTTATCTGAGAATTTGTGAGTCCTATCTTCATTGCGGGAGTATTATGTTCAAACGTACTTACAAATCTCTCATCATTATCATTTATTCTCACCCGGAGACTTTTATGAAATTGGATATAATTATAGTTAAACTGGTTTATCCACATTATTATTGAGAAATTTATCTTACTTTTACAATATCCTGAAGTTTTTCTTTGAAGATAGCTTACGTGCCACCTCAAAGTAAGATTCAATCTCTCAATAAAGGAGGTGTTCAGAGTTTTTCCTGGAAAATCTTCAGCTTCCCCGCTGATAAAGGAGAGCCGGATGAATAATTCCACCGCCGCACACAAAGATATCACCCCTGAATTTACTTATCCTCAGCCGAAAAATGAAATCACAATCGGTGATATCGGAGATAAATCTTTAATACTCAATTTCGACGGTGGTGATATAAGCTCGGATGCAGGCGCCCTGCTTATCCGGGAAATCGAGGAGCGGATCGGGCTGATAAAATCCATGGCCGGTGTCATTCCCGACTGCCGGGACGCGCGTTACGTCAGGCACACGCTCACCGACCTTCTGATGCAAAGGGTCGCGCAGATCGCCAGCGGATACGAAGACGCGAATGACTGTGACGGCCTGCGGAATGATCCGGTATTCAAAATACTCGCGGGCCGCCATCCTGAAATCGGCGACGCCCTTTCAAGTCAGCCGACTGTGAGCTGTTTTGAGAACTCTGTCTCGCGAACGACGCTTTACCGTCTCGCTGTTGTTTTCGTTGACGCTTCAGTCGCCTCTTATTCAACCCCTCCCACCGTGATCGTACCGGATTTCGACGACACCGAAGACAGGGGGCACGGGAATCGGCAACTCAATTGAGATCATAAACCATATCTGAAATCCGACCGCACCTCATGTCATAAATTCGCGGCGAATCAGTTCAGACTCTTCCCACATTCGGCGGCTTATGTTTTTATTCATACGCTGAAAACCGAAATCCTCGGAGGACTTCTTTCGTGAACGCGACTTTCGAGACGATCCGACTGCGTTTATCAAAGGTCGGAGCGAGAGTTCGGGAGCTGAAAACCCGCATTGAAATCGAACAGCCCTCATCACACCCGCTGAAAAATATCGTGATACGGAGTGTTCAGATTTTCGGCCTCCTGCGGTCTCCGGGCTAAACAGATGTCCTGCTGAAAAAAGACAATATCCGGTAACTGTGACGACTGACAGGACCGATGCGCTCCGAGGTCGCAAAAACGTCTGTGCCGCTCTGAATATTATGAGAAAAGTCACCGATACCGACAGGGAGCGCCGGCCACCCTCCGGATAACCACTGTCGAGTTACGATTTTTTCAATTTTTAATGGCAGCATAATTAAAATTGATCTCATAATGTGTTTATGAATAATTCAGGTTAAAAAATAATTGAAATGATAAAAACTTCTTTTGATAAAATGTGGGTAAAAAAAATTATGAATTATGTGCCATAATCAGCCAAAACGCAACATATCGAAACATCCGTTTTTCAACAACAGCTAAAAGAATAATAGCAGAGGAATCTGGCATAGTCAAGTTGCCGTCACCTGCTTGTTAGAAAAATCACGCCCAAAAAATAGGTATATTTTTCGCAAATATGTCCCTGCACCAGGAATAATTTCCCTTGACACATGTTACGATTTCCACTACGTTCTTGCCTGTTTAGCAAAGACATTACCATTTCTATTTACCTGCACCGCACATAAAAGAGAGGTAGAGATTGTGTCAATAATAGAAGTGAAAGGAATGAGCAAGCACTTCGGCGGTCTTGCCGCACTAAGTAATCTTGATCTCACTATCCGGGAAGGCGAAATACGAGGAATAATCGGCCCGAATGGAGCGGGTAAGACCACCCTTTTCAATGTTATCAGCGGGGTTTACCGGCCCACATCAGGAAAAATATTCTATCTCAAGAATAAGCGTATTGATGGTCTTGCCTCAAGCAAAATAGCAAAAATCGGAATCGTGCGGACTTTCCAACGTACTGCAATCTATCATAACTTTACCGTCCTCAAAAATGTCATCGTTGCCCGCCATCTTCATGCCAAGGAAAGTATCTTGAGCATCTTTGCAGGCACGGGTAAAAAAAGGGAAGAGGCAAATATTAAAAAGGCTATGGAAATAACCGAGTTCATGGGGCTGGGACACCTTCAAAATGAGCTGGCGGAAAACCTGCCTCACGGTCATCAGAGAGTGCTGGGGGTTGCCATTGCACTGGCCTGTGAACCCAAGGTGCTATTGCTTGATGAACCCTTGGCCGGTATGACCCCCACAGAAAAAGCACAAATGATAGAGATGATCAAAAAGGTACACCAGCAAGGCATTACGATCCTGATGGTGGAGCATGATATGAAATCTGTTATGGAACTGTGTGATTATATCAGCGTACTTGATTTTGGAAAACTGCTCGTTGAAGGAACCCCTGCTGAAATACAGAACAATGAAGATGTAATTACTGCATATCTGGGAACTGAAGATATAACATCTCTGGGAGGTGAAAAAGTTGCTGCTTGAGGTTAAAGATATCACTGTTCACTACTACAAAGTATCCGCTGTCAGAAACATTTCAATAAATGTTGAAGATGGTGAAATCGTCGCTCTTGTCGGATCTAACGGTGCTGGCAAAACCACTACATTACGAGCTATCAGTGGTTTGAAACACCCCACTACGGGAGAAATCATTTACAAGGGACAGAGGATCGACAAACTGCCTCCTCACAAAATAAATGCCCTGGGGATTGCCATGGTTCCCGAAGGAAGACGGGTTTTTCCTCAAATGACAGTGCTGGAAAACCTTTTATTAGGCGCCTTTCTGCGTAAGGATAAGGACGTTGTTCAAAAAGACATGGAGGAAGTCGTTTTCAAACATTTCCCACGTCTTAAAGAAAGAACGAGCCAAGCAGCCGGTACCTTGAGCGGAGGCGAGCAGCAGATGCTGGCAATGGGACGTGCGCTCATGTCTGCGCCCAAACTGCTTCTTCTAGATGAACCTTCGCTGGGACTGTCGCCTATCATGTGTATGGAAATTGGTAAAATTATCAGGGACATCCATGCCGGTGGAAAGACAGTCATCCTGGTTGAACAAAACGCTCGAATGGCTCTGGCACTATCCCATCATGCTTATGTTATTGAAACCGGCAATATTGCTCTAACCGGCCCGGCTAAAGAACTGCTTAAAAATGATGATGTGAAAAAGGCCTATCTGGGCGGCTGAGAGGCTGTCCGCACAGAGATCAAAAAGACCCGTATAGTCGATGACCAGACGGATCTTTTGCTTCAAAAAACCTGATTTTTCTAAGATTTATTCCTTGATCTCTAATGCACCATAAAAATGATTAAAACTATTGCAATTATCACTTTTAAGTAAATCGGAATAACCTTGTACTGTGAGACAATTGGCTATTGCTTCTATATCCCCCTTGTGTTTATCGTAACTCATCTCTGCCAATCCGTAAATTTCTTCCATTTGATTCGTCGGATGGAAAAATTCTGTTTCAGGATTAACAGTTTCCAAATCAATCCCAAGCCGGTCTTTAATATAATCGGATGTTAGCCGATTATCTAACAGTTCAAATAGTTTATACATTGCTATAAACCAAGCTTCCACTTCCATTATTGCAAAACACATCACAATTTTTGCGGGGGACAAAGCTTTGTTTTTTACAGTTTCATTGGCTCCATCAATAAATTTTTGGGTCACATCATTATCAATCGATTGAGAGTCCTCTTTATAAGCTTCAGAGTACATATCACGCAACCCTATTATTTTTTCATATCCGGATTCCCACATTCTTCTTTCACGCTCAAGGATTCTTTTGAGAACCGCCTTATCATTACCAATATTTATAATTTGGAAATAAAATCGGGCATCAGGATTTGAAAAATCATACTCTGCTTTTCTTAATGCGCCAGGTTTAAACAATGTTCTGCATTCTATTGTCACTTCATAATTATATGCTCTTAACAAAAACTCTCTTACAGTGATCAATTCAGTCTGGCCTTCTACAAATATGGCAAATTTTCTCATCTGCTTATCACTCCAAGTAGTCGGAAGAAAACAGATCGAAATTACTTAAACCCGAATACTTAAAACGATCAAATTTATCCTGGGAGTTTTTATAGTTATATACTTTGATGACATTATTTTCCCTTGCCAAAATATTCCAATATCTAATATTGACAACATCCATTAAAAAGCTGTCATTTGAAGAAGCGATGAATTGAATATTTCTATTTTGAAGTTCTTCAAAAAGCAGCTTGCCTAATTTTGTAGCGCGATCATAGTCAAGCCCTTCACAAAGATCATCTACAATGATTGTCCGAACCTTGTTTTTATTGATAAGATAATAGATGAACACTATCAAAGAGAGCGCTCTGAACATCCCCTGAGATAATTGGCTTTGTATCAGATCATTTTCTAAATTCTTCTCCTTGATATATAAAGCCTCTTTTTTTCCTGCAAGTTTGGCATAAATTTTTTCAATATCATAACCCAATTTATTAAACTTATGAATAATATTATTTTTTAAACCTTCGTCTAACTTTTTTATAAGCGTAGGAATATCATCCGCGGTTATAATATTTTCTAAAAGCATATTTGAATGAACCAGTCCGAATTTAAAGGCGTGCGTATGTTCGGCCCATTCTACAATATTTTCAAAAAAAGGGTATTCTTTTTTATCTCTTCTCACATGGAGAGCCAATTTATCATCAGGAGGACTGATCTTCTCGAAAACTCTTTCAGTTTCAGAATACAGATTGGTTATTCCATCCTTTCTTTCAAGAACAATTTGTTCTTGGACAACCAATTTTTCTTTAATTTCAGTATTCTTATTGTTCACTACGTTATAAAATATTTTTCTATTATCATCGGTAATAAATGTAAATTCCCAATTGCCAAAAAGAACAGGCTTATACTGCGTTATCATTTCTGAAAAGGCTGTGGGCACGATTAATACGCGTGATTTTCCACTGGCATTTTTCCCAACAATAAGATTGAGTTTCTGTAGATCAATCGCATCCATAATCCAGTCATCACGTCCGGGAATGTCAGTTAACTTATAAGTATATTTAAGTAATTTCATGTCTGATTATTCTCTCAACGAATTTTAATATCTTTAAGATTCACCCATGTAGCATCTGAATACCAAATTTCTACAAATTTATTGATTTGACCTTATTATTGAGTTGTTGAAAAAACTTTGCCAAAAATCCGTGTAATCCGCGAAATCTGTGTGAATCAGCGGTTCTGACAATGATGATGCTCGTAAATGGCTTGGCAGGGTGGGTAAAATGCCGTCCGCGATGTTCATATCATCACCAACCTTCGTCGGCATTTTGCCCACCGGTAACGATATGATGTGCCTCGTAAGATGAATGCATCTTCAGGAATGTTATCAATAATTTCGGTCACCAGTTTGACAGAATATGCGGGAGTCAAGCGCAACCATCCATGTCTGCCGAGTTTTTTATTGTATTTGAAGGTATAGTCTGAACGCTGTGTGATTTTCACTTTCGTTGTTCCGCACTTAGCAACGTTTCAAGAATAGCATGAATTTCTTATCGCCGCCCCTTTATAAATTTATAAAGATCTAACATTGTTAGAAAAACACAAAAATTATCCTCCACACTTTAACAAAAGGACAGAAAAGCTATTTTAAGGCAGTTGAAGAAACAGGTTTTTTTTCAATTAGTTTTTGAGTTGAATTTTTTATTTTTAAAATTTCTTGGAAGTTTGGGAAGCTATACCTCTTTTCAGGAGGAACATCTATGGCTTGATATATTTCCAATCCTTTTTCAATTTGTTTTGATGTTTCTTCAATTGATTTACTTATAGCATTTAACAATTCACTATCATTGGTAGGAATGCGTTTTTTATCCTCGGTAGTAATTTTTTTATCATTTCTGATTTTTTTGAGTATTTCTTTAGCTTTTTGATTGTTAATCTCTTCTTTTTTGTTATCTACAAATTTAACAAACTTCCTAATCTCTTCTACTTCGCTATTTTGTTTTTTATATTGGTCTACCAACTCACTAACTACTTTATATTTCTGATAATCGTGAATTAATATGTCAAAAGATGTCCGAGTTATATGGGATATTAAACTTACACCTAATAAACTCCCAATGAGTATTTTTTGCCAATTTGAGCCAATATCGAATCCTTCAAAGTAAATAGGTTCGTTTATTCGATTTAGTGGCAGTAGTATTTTTTTATTCAAGCTATCAATAAACTTACAATATTTATCGAATGATTTAAACTCATATAATTTAAGCAATATAATTGTTTCATTTTTTTCAGATTCCAAGAATGTGTTCAGAAATTTATCTATGTATTTTACATCATCTTTAAAATCCTTCAATATTGCGTTAAGTGCATTCGCTTGCTCTTGGTCAACCGTAAATTCATCAATGAGATACTTCCCAGGTTCAGTCGCTAATATTTTTTCAACATACGGCTCAAATGCTTTTATCACCTTAAGGTTATGCATGCCTTCAACAAATGCTTTAAAACTTGTAAATTTGAGATTTTTTTGGTGGGTACGACAGGTAACATTGAATATTTTCTGTTTGTTTTCCTTAATAAGTTTCTGAATCTCTATTAATCTCATTTTTATTAATTCCTTTTACCTTTTTCTATATTCCAATGGCTATTAGATTATTACTCTCTTTTAACCTGATTAACGCCGACCTTTATTCATTGTATGTGGAATTGGTTTTTCAAATAATTTATATTGAATTAGTGTTTCTCTATTTTTTTTCTTAACCGCAGGATCCGGCGGCGATGATATTATTTTTTTGCGTTTTTCCGGTCGTTTACGCCCCCCATCCGCCGGCAATGGCTCGTCATCTTCATCCTCATTCCATAATAAACCGGGACGCGGGATTTTATAATATACTTCTTCATGCGATCTGTCAGTTTTACGATTCTCTTTGTCAAATCGCCCCAATGCGCCCTCCAAATATTCTTCAACAGTATCGACACACATCCATTTACGTTCAAGTTTTTCCGCCACTTCACCAGTCACACAACTGCCGGCAAAAGGATCGACAATCAAATCACCTTTTTCGGTAAGCATACGAATAAAATACTCCGGCAGTCCGGCCGGATACCGTGCCGGATGCGGTTTAATATCGCAGGCGGCACAGTATTTTAAATAATAGCTGTTACTTTCGGTGTTTGCTAAAGCTATCATATTGGGAGGGATAGCGGCTTTATTATTGACAAGGAAATTCTCGCTGATGTCATGGCCGGAAGGTCGCTTTTTACATTTGTAACCATTTTTAAGCAAATCTTTCATGCTGTCACTATAAGGTTGCAGCACTCGGCGGTTACTGGCTTTAGGATAAGGAGAAGGCGATAGCCACCAAATACAATTTATGGCATCTTTGACTCTTATACGCCGCACAGTCACCCACTCGGCGGGAGTCGGCAACTTAGACGGATTCCACCAATAAAATTCCTGGGCTAAATGAAATCCGATTTCTTCACAGAGCATTATCAGGAGTTTGAAGTGATACAGACTCCTAGTCGGCTGCCCTTTTACCCAAGAACCGCCGATATCGATAACCAAACTGCCATCTTTTTTCAAAATACGTTTAAAAAGTCGCCCAAAATCTTTGAACCAATCAATATAATCCGCTGCATCGACATTTCCGTAAGCCTTTTTACGAACCAAACCAAATGGCGGGCTTGTCATAATCAGATTGACAGAATTCGGCTCAACGTTTTCTTTAATTGCTTTTAAAGAATCTCCGTGAATTATTTTTCCCTGCTTCGTACTAAAATATGTTTTTGTCATCGTTTTGCCTGAAGTTCCAGTTTTTTGAGCAGCATTGCCCATTTCGCTTCACGGTTAAGTGCGTGAATAATAAAGGATGGATTCTTGACGATACTTTCAATATCAGTGCGATCTATCATAATGACAGCCAAATTGGTGTCAGCCATAATTTTATTTGCGTATTCTCTGGCTGCCGGCCCGATCTCACCCGTGCTGACCATAACGATAACGTTGCTTTTTAAAATATGAGTCAGGCCAACTTCTTTGGCAACGTCATCTAACCGAACGCTGGAAGTATTCTTACATTGTATTTGCCATCTGGAAAATACCAATCTGTCAGACTCAAATATCAAATCTACTTCAGCGCCGCCTGTCATAGCGCCGCGCAGCCGCGTTGCCACATAATCAAGGTCGATGATACGCATCAGTTTAAAAGCCAAAGCCTCCAATGCCAAACCTCGAATATGAGTATTCTTGTCATTCAGTTCATCAAGAATCTCTGACAAGGGCTTACGCAATAACGGTCTCAAATCTGAATGAACTTGTGCTTCAAGCTGCTTCAAAACGGGTAAGATAACTTCTCGCCTTAGCTTTTTTGCAGGATAAACGAGGAATGGTTTTGCGCCTCGTCCGGGGGCTTTTGAACCCCGTTTCAAAGTTATATAACCGGCATCTCGGAGCGGATACAAAACGGTCTTTGGAAGCATTTTTTCATTAAATTTGACGCCATAAGCGGCGGCGGCCAGTCGTTCAATGTCATTTGAAAAGTACGATGCCTGTTCCCCCTGATTTACCAGCGCTTTAACAAACGCTTTCTGTTCAGGCGTCAATTGAGCCAGAGCATCAAGTTCTTCAGAAGCTATTCCTGCAAGCTCTGTCAGCTTTGCTTCATTAACACGCCATCTTTTGGCAAATACCCCCGCCTTTTCTAACCACAATCTCATCATGCTTGGATGCTTGCCGCCACGCGGAAAGTGAATGCCGCGCTCTTGCAACCACGCACGCAGTTTTACGAGATTGACTTTTTCACCGGATGCTTCCATATCCTGTACGCATTGCACCAATGTCAGACCGTGCAGATTAAGCAGAATGTGTTTGGCAAGTTCAGCATATAGCTTCTTACCCGAATCCCTGAGTTGATCCAACAACTCGCCAAAATCGGTAAATCGCATATCGTCATCTATAATTTGGTAGGCTTTCAAGCTGAGTCTGAGATTCATCGCCAGTTTTTGCTTATTCCGTTCACTGGTTTTGTTATCTTTGAAGAAGGTCTCTTTGACAGCCTTTTCAAAACTGTTTTTATTTCCCGAATACTGAACAATTAATTTCAGTACGGCAGGCAAATCAATTTGGTTTGGAGAAAATTCGCTGCCAAAAGGCAAATCACTTTTAGGCATTTTTGTTATCCTTTATACGGTGCCGGCATGAAGGAAAAATATCCGGTTTAGCGGTTTATTATCTGAACACGGCTCTTTAATAATGACAAATTATCTTTATTTACACCAAGTGAATCCTTTAATCAAGGAAATCATGGTTCAGACAAATGGTCTGAACAAAAATCAAAACCGTCATTTTTCATCAAATATCGGCATTTTCAGGAATTTCAGATTTGCAAGGAACCCCGGTTAGGCACAGACCGCAGCCATATCCGTCAAAGGTCTATTCAAATCCCCTTGATCGGAATGAACCAAAGCATTCAGGTTGCTGATATGTACGGATGATTGATTTTCAGAGTGGATAACATACCTGTTGATTAAAAAAAAGCGTGCGTTTTTAAGAGCGACAGTCAATTTAGCCCATCCCTTGGGGTTCTGGTGATGGAAAGTGAAAATCAGTCTTCCGTTATCATTTTTGATAATTCGATGACATTCCTGAAAATCACACTTAAAACCGCTTCGTATTGGCTGTTGCTGTCAGAATGCAGACAGGCAGCGGCGGCATCCGTTCTGGGCGGCTGAGAGGTTGTCCGCACAGAGATCAAAAAGACCCGGCTAGTCTTTCGACTAAGCGGGTCTTTTGCTTCAAGAAACCTGATTTTTAAATGGCGGTCAGCCTGATTCTGCTGCAGGCCCATCACGCAGCCTTCGCCATTGAGCGGTAACCTTAGAGATCAAACTCTCAATCCCCCCAGGCATAAAGAGTAAAACAAATATGATGGTAAGGCCAAAGAACATGGGCCTTAACTGTATTAGCGGGCGTGAGAGTTCGAAAAGAGTGTACATCACAGTCACACCGATTACAGGCCCCCAGAAGGTGTTGGTTCCGCCAACCACCACCCAGATGAGGAGATATAGCATGGTGGTGATGTTGAATGTTTTAGGGTCAACCGCGCCGAGACGGTGAACAAGCAGGCCACCGGCAATGCCGGCAAAGAAGCTGCCAATGGCACAAGCCATGAGTCTGTGTCGGGGGATGTTGATTCCGGTGGATTCTGCAAGCGCAGGGTCCATAGAGATAGCTTTAAAGGCATCTCCCAAATGCGACTTTTCCACACGATACAGCAGATACATGATAACGAGCAATACTCCCAGACTGAAGAAGTAGTACGGTATGGAATCGCTAAAATCTATTCCTCCCACTACCGGAGTGTAGGGGATGTTTATTATTCCCGTAGAACCTCCGAAAGGGTAGCGAAATTTCAGCCAGGTCAACCTGATTAATTCAGCCAGTCCATAAGTGGCGATATAAAAACCCCATCCCGTGGATCTAAGCAGAATCAAGGTAATCAACACGCCAAACAGACTTGCCATCAATCCGCCGAGGGGGATGGCTATGAATACCGAAATATCGAGGTTTTTGGCTAACATGCCGCTGGCGTAGGCACCAACGCCGTACAGTACAACATGATAGAGTTGCCAGTCATGTATTGTGACTATCAGACGATAACTTTGGGCAAGGATGATCCACAGAAAGTAAATCATGGCAAGTTCAATTAGATATGGCCTGACAAAAAAGGGAAAAACACAAAGCCCTATAATTACGGACACCAGCACCCCAATACCGAATTTTCCTGTGTCAGTCTGTAACATGGCCCATTAACCCCTGTGGTCTTATTGGTAATATGAGAGCCATAACGGCAACAGAAACCATTAAGGCGGTGACGCCATCAACCAGAGTTGTGACAAAGGTCATGACAAAGCCCATAATAATAGCGGCGAGAGTGACACCCTCAATGCTTCCCATGCCTCCTACAATCACCACGATGAGGGCAGGCAGGATAACATGGCCTCCCAGCGCGGGAGTTACCGCATATATTGTTGACATCAACCCCCCGGCTATTCCGGCTAAACCACCGGCAATGGCCAGAGCCATGGCTGTCATCATGTTGATATTGATTCCCTGAAGTGAGGCGGTTTCCGGGTCTTGCGCCACAGCACGAAGCGCGCGTCCCAACCTGAAGTAGCGCATAAAAATCATGACCCCTCCTATGCAAACAATGGCAAAAGGTATTACAAGAACCCTTTGGAAAGCCACCGAGGCGCCCATAATCTTAAAAGGGTGCATATAGGGACTGGGGATGGTTCGCATGTGTCCCCATCCCCACATCTCACCCGCAAAAACCTCAATCACAAACATCAACCCGGCGGTTGCTATAAAACCGGCGACCACATCTCCCCGCAATGGCCGGAAAATGCATCGCTCAACGATTAGCCCGATAACAATGCCTACCCCCATGGCCGCTGCCACCGCCCACCAGAATGGCCAACCTCCCTTGGCATAGAGGGCATATACGGTATAGGCGCCTAGCATAAAGAAATGACCATGAGCCAAATTTGCCATCTGCATTACGCCAAAGGCCAAAGTCAGCCCCACAGCTATCAAAGCATACATACTACTGGCCGCTATCGCATTCGCTATGGTTTGTATCAAAAGTTGGCTATTCATTGTTTACCTCATTAATAGTTTGAGAGTAGGTTAATACAAATACAAAATAAAATGAAGTTTATTGCAACATTCGGCATCCTTTTAAATAATATAAAAGTAGTTTACGCTTTTTCTATAGATATTATGTCCCTAACGGGACAAAGTGTAAACGGACAACTGAAGGATACCCAACATTCGTTTGGAATCAATAAACTCGTTGCCACAAGGGCCGATGTTTAACACCGCCCCCGTGAACATGTAATTCAAGACCGTCGGTTAGCAGAAACTCAGTAGGTCGGGTTAGCGATAGCGTAACCCGACAATATTGCCTGTTGATGTCGGGTTACGCTATCGCTAACCCGACCTACTTTAGTGCATTAACCGACGATCGTGAATTACACACACCATGAACTTGTTATTTGCGCTGATCCCACATCTGCCCGCGTTCTCTTACTGCTTTAATAACGATATCCTTTATGGACGCATACCAAGGCTCGAAATTCAAGTGTGCGATGATGCGTTTGTCTTTGGCTCCAAGGTCAAACTTACACATGGGGACAGGCTCTTCAATCATGTTATCTATACCGAACATCTCCTTACCGCTCATTTTTCCTGGACCGAGAACGGTGGGGAATGACGGCAATTTTCTCAGAGCCGCCAGAATGGCATCGTTAGAAGGCCACTGACCCGGCGTGTCTTTGCCGGCAGTCTGCGCGCCGATGCACCACGGTATGAGCCATATCATGTGGTCCCAATCAATACCGGTCATGCGGCGTTTAACATCCTCCGGCGCTCCAGTACCATATCTTTTGTTCCACACGCGAGTGAAAGACATCTGCCATGAAGTTTCACCCCACCACGGGTCATCCATCAAGGGGAAACTGTCTATGGCATTACGAGCGGCAGCATACTCTGCCGGGACTTTCGTCAAGTTGCTTTCCCAGTCAGCGTAGTTCTGGACAACCATCCCCTTATATCCCTGCAAGTACAATTGCTCCCACATCATGGTCTGGTATTCGGGCCAAGCCTCACATAGGCTGATAACGTCAGGGTCGGTCGCCATTATAGCGGTGATTATCGGAGCGAAATCAGTTGTATCAACGCTGAAAAACTTCTCGTAAACGATATCGAACCCCATGGCCTTAGCGGCGCCGATCTCCCATGCCCCTACTTGGCGGGACATGATGCAGTCCTGAGTGGCTAACGCATATTTCAACGGTTTGCCATCCTTCTTTGGGGGCAAAATCATCTTGGCCATTAGGGCGTTGAACATGTTGCACTGAGGAGTTATATCCCCGCCGGCAACGACATAAGGCCTGTTAGGATCGCAGTCGGTGGGAACCAGGGAAGCATAGACCACTTTATTCTTGGTGAGAAAAGGAGCAGTGGCGTTAGCAGCATCACCGCCAATGGCGCTGATGAATTTAACATCATGTTCCATCACCAATTGTCTGGCGCCCTGAAGCGCCTTTGAAGCATTCGCCTCATCGTCAAATTTGTGCATCTTCAACGGGTATCTTTTCCCGCCGACCAGGAGGCCACCGGTTTTATTCACTGCGTCAACCCAGATATTATTCCCGGTAAGTCCAGGGAGTCCCCACCCAGCATCAGGTCCCGACAACGCGGCAAGAAAGCCAATATTAATCGTGTCTCCTTGGGGAAATTTTTTTCCTATCTGCTGGTCAGGCAGGTGGCTTAATAGAACGGTTTCGTCCGAACTCAGTTTAGCTGTCCCGGACATCGCTGCTGTTGGTAAAGCAAATGCCAACATAGCGAATAGCAAAATAGGAACAACCAGTTTTCGTAATTTTCTTCTTTCCATTTTTTCCTCCTTCCATTATAAGGTTTATTCATTGGGTCATTTTAACCCATCTTTCATATCATAAAATATTTAATTGTATGAATATCTGAGCATCTTAATGATGGTTTTGATACTTCCAAAGCAATAATTTTTTATAATTACAGGCTGATCACATATTGTTCGATTCGTTTATCACATAAAGATATTTTCTGTCAATAATTTTTAGGAGTAAACAGCGTGGCTATACGATTGTTACTTCGAAAAAATTTAAATCTAAACGTTAAAGTGTATTATGAAGATCATTAAAAATGGCAAACAAACTTTATGGCTTATCGGTGCAGGCTTCGTTTTAATTATCATAGTCGTAGGATGGCATAGCGGTTTATTCGTTGACGGTGATATCAAACAAGTGGATTTCAACGATGTCATCACTGATGATAAAGACATTAGGAATGTAAAGCATGATAAGCGCCCGCTTTTAAGAATCGCCATTGCCTCAATGATTTCCCCTCGAATAACAAAAAAATATTATGAAGATTTGCTGCAAATCATCGGAAATAAACTGAATCGAAGAGTCGTTTTCTTACAGCGCAAGACTTATGCGGAAGTGAATAACCTGCTTGAGTGTAAAGAGATTGATTGCGCCTTTGTCTGCTCAGGCCCATATATTTCCGGCAAGGATAAGTTTGGCATGGAAATATTAGCGGTTCCGGTCGTTTGTGAAGAAAAAAGATATTATGCTTATATCATCGCGAATAAAGCAAGTGCGGTGCGAACATTTAATGATTTGAAAGGTAAAAAATTCGCTTTCACGGATACGTACTCGCACACTGGCTGCCTTGTGCCACGCTATATGTTGGTACAACAGGGTTTTACACCGGATTCATTTTTCAGCGAAACTTTTTACACCAACAGTCATGATAATTCGATTCAAGCTGTGGCTGAAGGGCTGGCTGACGGTGCCGCGGTTAACTGCCTGATTTGGGAATTTTTAAATGCAGAAGAACCTGAATTCACCCGGCAGACGAAAATTATAGCACAATCCCCACCTTACGGAATGCCGCCAATTGTTGTGCATCCCGATCTGAAGCCATCATTGAAAAACCGTTTGCGTGTGATATTTACGCAACTTCACCAAGATGAGGATGCATGGAAATTTATGCAAAAACTGCATATATCCCGCTTTGAAAAAGGCGACGATGCCTTGTATGACACGGTAAGAGAAATGCAAAATCAGTTGAAAAAAAACGAGGCGCAAAAAAATGAACCTTAAAAGAAAAATATTTTATCAAGTTACCGGATTGCTTTTCGTCCTGATACTATCTGTTACGATCTCAATTTTGCTTTTCAACTTCAAAGAACACCGACTGCATGAACAACAAATATTAAAAAATAATGTGGTTTTCATATCTCAGCAGTGTGAAAAATTCCTGATGTGGGATGATCGTCTCGGAATCAAAACGCTCCTGAATGAGGTTGTCCGAAATGATAATGTGATTGATTACGCCTTTATTATAAAACAGGGTAAACCTTATATTTACACATTTGACAAGGGCTTTCCCAAATTATTGCTACAAATAAATGCGAACGCCAAAAGCATTCCCGATGTTGTCTGTTTACGTAACGAAAATAATGAAATAATGTACGATGTTGCCATTTTGATAAATAATTCCAAGGCGGTTTTACATATCGGCATGTCACAGAAAAAAATAGACCGTCAACTTTATTTACCAATTAGCAAAATAATTTTGATCAGTTTACTGATATTAGGAATCGGCTTATTATTAGCCGCTTGGGTGGCAGCACTGGTCACCCGTGAAACAGATCGAATGACTGCGAAATTGCGGTTAAATGAAGAGAAATTGCGTCTGATTATTGAAAACAGTACCAATTTATTTTATGCCCATACACTTGAACACGAGATGACCTACATCAGTCCGCAGATAGAATCCATTCTCGGTTACAAGCCAAGTGAAGCAATGATAAAATGGACAGAGTTCGTGTCGGATCATCCGGTAAATAAAAAAGGCTTCGCACTCACCCAAAAAGCCATAGCCACTAGCCAGGCGCAAGCCCCCTACGAACTGGAACTGGTGCATAAAAATAGCCGTAAAGTATGGGTGGCCGTTAATGAAGCGCCTGTTGTCAAAAACGGCAAAACGGTCTCTATGGTCGGATCATTGACGGATATCACCGAACGTAAGCAGGCCGAGCAAGCTCTGCGGAAAAGTGAAGAGCACATGCGGAATATAATCGAAAATATGCCGGTGATGATGGATGCGTTTGATGATAAAGGCCTTATTATTGCCTGGAACCGGGAGTGTGAACATGTAACCGGATTCAGTAAAAAGGAAATCATCGGCAACCCCGATGCTGCCAAATTACTTTACCCTGATGAAAGTTATCGAACCTTCCTATTGGAAAAATCAATTGAATACGGTAATAAATTCAGAAATCTTGAATGGGATATTACCTGTAAAGACGGCAACAAAAAAACAATTTTATGGTCGAATATTTCCGAAACGCACCCTATACCGGGATGGTATTCGTGGGCGGTCGGTATAAATATAAGCGAGCAGAAAAAAAAAGAGCAAGAGATACGCAAATTATCCAAAGTTGTTGAAACTTCCAGCCAGGCGGTGGCCATCATCGACCTTGAAACGAGGATCGTGTATGTTAATCAGGGGCTTCTGAAAAACAGCAGTTTTGAAAATGATGAACTGATTGGAAAGCCGGTATTACGCTTCAGCGATGAAGAAGGCGCAAAACTGTTCCACGAAGAAATTATGCCGACGCTGTTATCTGAGGGTGCATGGCAAGGGGAAATTAGTCTCAAAAGAAAAGATGGCACTTTGTTCCCTACGGATATGAATTGTTCTGTTATTTGCACTGAAACCGGCGAACCGGAATATTTAGTGGCTATTTATAATGATATTACTGACAGGAAGCGCTCAGAACATACGATTAAAGCCGCACTTGAAGAAAAGGAGGTGCTTTTACGGGAAATTCATCATCGTGTAAAAAACAATCTCCAGATTATTATCAGTCTGTTGAATCTGCAATCGAAAGAAATCACTAATAAAATTGCGCTGGAGTCCCTTACGGAAAGTAATAACCGCATACGCGCAATGAGTCTTATCCATGAGATTCTTTACCAATCCGACGACCTTGCCAAAATTGATTTTGAAACTTATATTAACAGATTAATAAAAGCGATTGTCCGTGCTTTTACTGGAAGCGGAGGCAATATCAGCTATTCCGTCAAAGTTACCCAAATTCGCCTCTCCATTGATGACGCTGTGCCAATCGCCTTGATTATCAATGAATTACTGACCAATATTTATAAATATGCCTTTCCCGCAAACCGTCGCGGAAAAGTTGAAATAACCCTTAAAAAATCAGGTCCGCAAGTGATGGAACTGAGTATCAGCGATAACGGCATCGGTTTACCGGCTGACATTGATATTCATCATTCAGAAACTTTGGGGCTTCAGTTGGTCTCCGATCTTGCCGAAGACCAGCTTGAAGGAAGCTTGCAGATTGAACACGTAAACGGGACTCGTTTTGTAATCAAATTTAAACCGCAAAAAACAGGCGGAAAGGAGTAATAAGCTATGCCAGGTGTAAACATACTGATTGTCGAAGATGAACGCATCATTGCCCGCGAATTACAGACCGATCTGGAAGAAATGGGTTATGCCGTTACCGGCATAGTCAATTCAGGTGAAAAGGCGATTCAACATGCGCTGGAAAAAAAGCCCGATCTTGTTTTGATGGATATCCGTTTGCGCACTGAAATGGATGGCATCGAAGCGGCCTCACAAATTTTTACCCGCTTCAAAATACCGGTTATTTTTATCAGCGCATTCACGGATGATACCTTAATCCAGCGTGCTAAAAATGTGGGGTCATTCGGTTATCTCGTGAAACCTTACGAGAAACGTGAATTATATGCCTGTATTGAAATGGCGGTGTATAAAGCCCGAATGGAGAAAAAACTTGAAGAGACTGAAAAATATTCCCGTGCGATTTTTGAGCAGTCGCCGCTCAGTATCCAGGTGTTTGATAAAAACGGCCTGACAATAAATGTGAACCGCGCCTGGAGTGAATTATGGCAGCAATCACCTGATGAGGTTATCGGCAAATATAATATTTTGGAAGGTGAAGCTCGTAAAACCGAGCTGTCCGATTTTATTACCGCTGTGTTGGACGGTGAATCTGATTTTTCACCGGTATTCGAATACGAATCAGGCATCAAGGGCGAGGACGGCAACCAACGTTTTTTGAAATGCGTCATTTTTCCGGTCAAAGATGTCGATCATAAGGTGCATAAAGCAGTTTTAATGCACGAAGATATTACCGCACAAAAGCAGGCTGAAAAGGACCGGCTTAATCTGGAAAGACAAACGCAGCGCGCTCAGAAAATGGAAACCGTGGCAACCCTGGCGGGCGGTATCGCACATCAGTTCAACAATGCCTTATTTGTAATTACAGGAAATATCGAATTGATGGAAGAGGATAACCCGTTTGATGATAACACGGCAGAAAAATTACGCATAATAAAAGATTCCGCTGACCGGATGGCTCATCTGACCCGTCAATTGCTGGCATATTCCGGAGGCGGGAAATACCGGACGCAAATCATGTCATTGAGTACTTTGCTAAAAGAAGCAATGCCTTTGGTCAAATATTCGCTTGATTCAACGGTCAGTGCGGATACCGATAATTGTGTCAAACTTCATTTAGAAGTTTACCCGACTCAGATACAGTTGGCGTTGTCCGCTGTTCTGACGAATGCGTCGGAGGCCATGAGGAGGGGTGAGAAAGGCCATATTCGGGTTGATTGCCGCAAATTTACGCTAACGGAAAAAGATGCCGGCGATTTTCCCAACTTACGCCTCGGAGACTATGCCTGCCTGACGATTACCGATGATGGCCGCGGCATGGATGAAAAAACAAGAGTCAGAGTATTCGAACCTTTTTTCACAACAAAATTCCAAGGCCGCGGTTTGGGCATGGCCGCAGTGCATGGCATCATCAACAACCATGATGGACAGATAACTGTCGCTTCTGAATCAGGCCAGGGGACAACTGTAAAAATATATCTTCCCACGGTGGCACCGCCTGCCCCAAAACAGGCTCCACCATCGCTCGAATCGTTAAAAGGCAGGGGAACCATACTGGTTATCGAAGATGAAGAGATAGTTATGGCTGTCAATCGGGTAATGCTGGAAAATTTGGGGTACCGCGTCCTGGAGGCTAATACAGGGCTAGAAGCCATTGATATTGTGAAAACCTTTGATGGCCGCATTGATCTGGTCCTGCTTGATTTTCTTTTGCCCGATATAAACGGTGATGAGGTATATCCGCTTCTCATGGAAGCGCGTCCTGATTTGAAAGTACTTGTGATCAGCGGTTTTGCCATCGACGGGCCGGTGAAAAAAATTTTGGAGGCCGGCGCCCAGGGGTTTATTCAAAAACCGAGTTCAAAAGCGAAATTAGCTGAACGACTGAAGCGAATATTAAAGAATGAATAACACCTTAAATAGTAACAATGAATTTCGAAAAAATCGGAGGATTTGTGTATGGAATTTTTTAAAAAGAAAACGCTTACGGGACTGGCCAGGACATGTGGTTGAGCTGCCAAAATAGGTCCGACAGTTCTGTCGGACGCACTCTCTGGTCTTACTCCGCCGGATGATCCAAACCTGATGGTGGGCTTTGAAACTTCGGACGATGCTTCTGTATATCGGCTTTCAGAAGAAATCGCCATGATCAATACCATTGATTTCATCACGCCGCCTGTGGACGATCCGTATTGGTTCGGTCTGATATCTGCCGCAAATTCGATCTCTGATATCTATTCAATGGGAGGTCGGCCTGTGACGGCCCTCAATGTCGTGATGTTTCCAGCAAAACAATTGGACATGGGGATACTCAAAGACATCCTTCGTGGTGGCCACGATAAGGTGGTCGAAGCCGGGGCTGTTCTTGTCGGCGGACATACTGTGGACGACGAAGAACCCAAATACGGACTCTGTGTGAACGGCGTTGTTCATCCTGACAAAATCATTGCAAATAGTGGAGCGCGTCCCGGTGACACCCTCATATTAACAAAAATGATCGGTTCCGGTGTGTTATTTAATGCAGTCCGTTCAGGCAAAATGGCTTTTAAAGACATCGAACTGGATGTCCTGCCTATGTTAGCGGAACTCAATGGCCCGGCTATGGAAGTCGCGCATGATTATGAACTTCATGCCTGTACAGATATTACGGGTTTCGGAATCGCAGGGCATACGCTCGAAATGGCGTCAGGCAGCAACTCAAGAATTATCTTAACATATACGCGTTTACCCTTTTATCCAGGTGCGCTTGAGATGTATCGGAAGGGTGAAACCACCGGAAGCAACAAGCCAAACCGGCAGATGACCAAAGAGCATTTAGACATTCGGCTGTCACTCTCTGACGCTGAAGAAGAACTTCTCTTCGATCCTCAAACGTCTGGCGGTTTGCTGTTATCTGTTCCAAGCGATCAGGCAAAAGACATGTTGAAGGCGCTCCAACGTGCCGGAGTGCCATATCCCGCTGAGATAGGTGAAGTGGTGGACGGCCCGCCAGGGGTTGTCATCGTGTAATACCATTTGCGAAAATTAAACTCCCAAATATTTTCTCTTAATCTTAATCTTGCTCTTGCTCTTAATCTTGCTCGAATGACAGGAGCAACGGAAAGATTATAAACTATACCCAAAATTTGAATAGGATACGATTTTTTAGATTGGGCGATTATTTAACGCAAATGGTATAAGCTTATGGAAATCTACATTCTATTGGGAGGTATCGGTCTTGTTACCGGTTTTCTATCAGGCCTTCTCGGTATAGGCGGAGGAATTGTTCTGGCTCCATTGCTTCTTTACGCACCGCCTTTTTTGGAATTTGAGCCTTTCGCTATGCGGACGGTGGCAGGTTTGACAATCGTACAGGGATTTGTAGCGGGCCTCGCCGGATCGGTTTCTCATTGGCGGTTTAATTTCGTATCAGCTCGATTGTCCGTCTATATGGGAGCAAGTATTTTTATCACCGCTCTAATCGGAGGGGCCGGTTCACGCTATGTTTCAAACAATGTACTCCTTTTTCTGTTTGCGTGTTTGGCATTGATCGCAACTGTCCTCATACTCATTCCTGTCAAGCATGACACTGAAAATCCGGATGTCACACATCTTTCGTTCAGCCGCTTACGTGCGATAGCCGCCGCTTCAGGGGTGGGATTTCTCGGAGGCTTGGTAGGCCAGGGCGGATCATTTATTCTTATTCCGCTAATGGTCTCATTTGTTCATATTCCCACCCGAATTGCCATTGGAACCAACCTTGCCATTGTTCTGCTATCATCTTTGGCCGGTTTTCTCGGCAAAGCGGCAACCGGACAAATTGAATGGCTCATGACGGTTCCTCTTTTGCTCACCGTCGTGCCGGCCGCTTTTCTGGGAAGCATAGTAAGCCGACGGATATCGACTTACCACCTCAAACGCACGTTGGCTGTGTTAATCGGCCTTGCGGCAGCCAGAATATGGATTACCGTTATATTTCCGTAATTTTGGTTTTATTCTTACTCTTAATCGAATGAGATGAGCAACTTAAAATGCAATCTGTTTCCATCTCCGAAAAACGCTTTATCACCCTTGACAATATCACTGTCCGAGTAAGGGACCGGCATATTCTTGCCCAAACTTGCTGGGAAATCAAAGCCGATCAGAATTGGGCGATTTTAGGCCCCAACGGATCAGGCAAATCTTCGCTGGCACGCGTTCTCTGCGGCGACTTGCCTTATGTGAAGGGCAAAATCATACGCCATTCTGCCTGCGCCGCCCCAAAACACATCGGCAACGTTTCGTTTGAAATTCATGAACGCTTGATTGCGCGTGAAAAATACCAAGATTATTCCCGTGATTTCAGCGGTAAATGGGATTCTTTTGAAACCGCCAGACAAACCATACTGACAGGATTGCAACCGACTGCCAGTACTGATGAATTTACAGAATTTGATCGGATTGCAGACCTTTTGGAAATCCGTTATCTGCTTGACCGGGGAATCAGGTTTCTGTCTGGCGGGGAGATGCGCAAGGTCATCATCGCACGGGCATTGATGAAAACGTCCGGGTTTCTGATTCTTGATGAACCGTTTGAAGGACTTGACGCTCGTTCCAAAAAACAGTTGAAACAGACGATCCGCACATTGACCTGTCAGGGCGTGCGGTTAATTCTGATAACACACCGATTTGATGAAATAACGCCCGCTATTTCCCATGTTCTTTGCCTTAAAAATTGCCAGGTGTTTTGTCAGGGTGAACGCAGCGATGTTTTGAAATCCGAGCGAATTAAAGCGCTCTATCAACCCAAAACGCACTTTCATTACAATATTCCTGAAATTTCACCCAAAAACACCCATGAACGAATGGCAGACACCGAAATATTTGTGAAAATGAAAAATGTGACTGTTGCGTACAACGGCATCAAGGTGTTGGACAACTTCTGCTGGACAGTGCGACGAGGCCAAAACTGGGCAGTTACCGGTCCGAACGGTTCGGGCAAATCAACGCTTCTGAGCCTGATTACGGGTGACAACCTCCAGGCGTATGCCAATGAGATCTATCTGTTTGGCAAAAGACGCGGAAGCGGCGAAACCTTATGGGAGTTGAAAAAAAGAATCGGCTTGGTTTCATCGGAACTACAGGTTCGTTATCGTAAACAGATGCGGGGATATGACGTGGTGTTGTCCGGTTTTTTCGATTCTGTCGGTTTGTACCGCAGAGCGAATGCCCAGCAGCGAATTCGCACATCGCAGCAGATTGAATTTTTAGGTATTGAAAATATAGCGCACAAACCGTTTGATCAATTATCTTATGGCGAAAAACGGATGGTTTTACTGGCGCGGTCTCTGGTGAAAGCGCCCCGACTTTTGATTTTGGATGAGCCTTGTCAGGGGCTGGACCGCACCAACCGTCAGATGATCCTGAAATTGATCGACCATATCGGCGCAAACACAGACACCTGGTTTCTGTATGTGACCCATTATGAAGATGAAATACCTTCGAGTGTCACTCATCGGTTGCGGATGGAAAAAGCCGGGGAACAATTGCCATCTTAAATCCCCCGGACGAAAGGTTTCATGCCGCAGCCCTCCGAGGTTTTAGAAAGCTCGGAGGGCTAACGCCTGAAAACTTATGACCAAGTAATTATGTGCTGAGAGTCAATTACAGTCACGGATTTTCGTCAAGCAGGGCGGTATTCAAAGAGCGCGCGGACAACGCCGTGGTCAGAAGACCCTGTTTCTTTGTGATTATCACAATTCAAATGATCATTGGTAATCTCCATACCTTTGAACGCCCAAATTCGCTTACGGCTGTTGTCATAGAACTCTTGGCTGACCAAAATATGATCCAATGATTCACGTGTTTTGTTGTAAACGTGCGTGTAGTACACATCTCGTTGGCTTCGGTACTCCTGGAGTGTTCCTGCGGAATACAAATCGACATCACTGCCACCTGTGGATAGCCCTGACAAAAGGTAATTCGGCTGCCCGGTAATGATGTTCAAGGTGTTGCTGTGTTGACCATCGTTCAAGTCTCCCATGACTACCACCGGAGTATTTGTTCCTTTCATTCTTTCGGTTAAAATAAGCCGCAATGCTGTCGCCTCGGCTGTACGTCGAATGGTGGAGATAGCGGCACCGATTGCCTCTTGATGTTTTGAATAGATCTGTCGTGAGTACCACGGTTCTTTGGTGATCTTTGTCGGGCCTTTTGATTTGAAATGGCAGACATACACGTGAATACGCTTGCCTTTTGATCTCGGTTTGACTTCGAAATGCAAGACAGGACGAGAGAAGCTGTCGATCTGAACGGCTATTTCAGGGGTTTGATCATCATCACCACCGCTTCTCAACCGCAGGTAATCTGGGAAGGCGTCAATCCATTCCGGTTCTCCAACGAGGATTTTCGAGCGTACCGCACCTGCGCAAACGATTCGCTGTCCTGAGTGATTTGGAGGGATCAAGAGCGTGTATTCATTCAAAAGGTTGGCAGTTGAAAACACATGTTCCAAGGAGTCGGCATGCCAAAGCTCCTGAAACGCCCACACATCTGCCCGGGCACTAATCATTGTCTGAGCTGTCCAGCGTAGTTTTCTGTTGTATTCCGCTTGGCTCCAACCATCCGAGTCTCGATAGATTCGTAGTCCCGGTTCATTGAGATTATAAAGATTGCATGTAGCGAAACTGATCTTTGTTCGTGCCATGTTTGATCCTCCCATATAATTTGTTTAGTGTTCACATTAAAATAACCGAGTTCGAAACAAGCAGTCTCATCCGTTAGCATACGGTTTCACCCCAGGCTTTTTTGCTTCGCATGATTTTGTTTTGCACATTTGCCCAGGTTTCAGTTTTCAAAAAAGATTCATCAAAACGATTTGTCATTTCAGTAAACATACTGAAAGGCACTGTGAAGGATAACTCATCCGTCTTGAAATATTTCCTTGCTGAAACGTCCCATCCGCCAATAACCGCTTTGTTAAGTCCTTTGGAAAGATAATGTAATGGCCATACAACAAGACTGCCGCACGCAGCACTCCACGGTGATGCGACAACTTCAGGATCATTTGTCACAAATGTCGCCAATTGGTGAAGACCGCTCAAAGCTTCAGGTCTTATAAAAAAAGAGACCAGCTCCGGATTTTCATCCTCTGTAAAACTGCTTAACGGTTTGAAAACGCAAAATTTGTGAGACGCCGGTTTTGGATTGACGTACTCAAATATCTTTCTTAGATTGTCCGGTGAATCACAGTAAAATTCGCCTTGCATTCTATCAGGGACACCAGTGGAAACGTAATGAATGATGGTTTCAGTTTGAGGTTTGAGAAAGCCAAGCCAGAAAGCGCCGCCGGCACATCCGAATTGTTCTGCGGAAAAATATGCCGCCGTTTTCTTTTTACGGGCAAGCCAGATTTTACTAATCACACACGAGAAGTTAGCAAATACCGCCTGCCAGTCAATTTCATTTTGCATCTCTTTTTCACATGTAGGCAGATCCATAGGTTTTGGTGAAAAGCCGTCAGCAGGCTTGTTGTCTGTGTAAAAAACGCCCATTGGCTCTTCGTCAAGCCTTAAAACTTCAAGAAACTTCGGTAATGATTCTATAATTTCAGGTTTCATTTGATCTCCTATTACTACTTTGTTGGATTTAGTAGAAGTTACGCAGTTGATTAAAATGTATAAACAGGAGCAGACAGATAAGCTCTGACAGCATCCCATATAATACGTGTTTCAGCTTCGAACTGACTTTAACCGCTTTTCAGGCTGAAAATTTCAAACCGTAGAAAAGTTCTTACAGTAAGACAGAGATGATTTCTCCAGGCTTTTGCAACTCCGCACTGATATCATTCTATACCGCAGAACTGTTTAAGATCGCAATGATATTCCTCAATTGTCCGGGAAAAATCCGAAAGTCGGAGACGTTCTGATTCATCTATATCAAGGTTATCATCAGCCTGATATTCGGTGTTGTCGTTTTTAGCTGCAATATCGTAATTGTCATGGGAATTATTTTAACACCCCATCTTGAGCTTTTTTCAAGATACGGTTCAATTCACGTTCAATTTCCTCATCAAGCGGCAAAGGCCGGTGTGACGACAATATCTGTTCTACCTTTTCACGAGCTTCTTCCAAAAGGCCCGGCTTTCCGGCGGCTTCCCATTCTTCAAATGAAGTGTTTCTTCCCAGTTGACCGATATACCATTCATCACCGCGAACCGCACGCGCCGTAGAGGCCAGATCCAGAAAATGGCCTCCGGGGCCGACCCGGTCGATGACATCATCTAACCATTTGTCTTTTCCAGTCACGATTCCTCTGTGCGCCTGCTTGCACATACGGAAAACTTCAGTATCAATCAACATCTGTTCAAGACAGAGAATCATTGAACTCCCCAGCAATCCGACACCCACCAGAATATCCGGCCATGACAGCATCGCCGGCAGAGTGTTTAAGGCACTTTCACTCGCGGCCTGCATATTGGGTGTGAACTGACCGGTGCTGAAACCCGAAGTTTCAGCCGGAAATCCGTAGTAACGGGCCATTTCGGTGGCGGCAGCACTCATGGCAGCGCGTTCGATAGCACCGCTTTTCAGCATCCCGGAGCGCGGATCCATGAGAGCCGGCACAGGAGCGTAGATAAACGGCGCACCCGGTTCGGCCGCCTGCACCAAACATAGGGTGGCCAGCACTTCACAGTTGGCAAGCACAACGGTGGCTATCTGGGTTGCCGGGGCGGTGGCGCCCATCAAGGGCATGGGCATAACAGCTACCGGAATATCCCATCCCAACAGCTCCAAATAGGCATCGGTATAATGTTCGTCAATCGTCAGAGGCGACTGAGGACAAAGCACAAACGATACCGGGTGCTTTTCACGGATATTCTCTTTGGAACCGAAAACAGTTTGCAACACCTCCAGAAACCAGGGAGCCTCTTCTTTTGAGTAGATCGGGTCTTGAACATGTTTGGAAAAATTGCGAAACAGGTTTGTTATGTATTCAATATAATGCGGAATATTGTTATCCCTGTCAGTAGCCTGCACAATGCGCCAATAAATACTGATGTCGTCCAAGGCATCAGCCAGCCGGGTCGCTTTCAACCAGTCATTAAATGTGGAATCCCGATGCACTCCTGTTTTAAGATCCAGTGTGCGCGTGCCTTCACCGGACAAAAGGAGAGTGCAGTCGCCTTGGTTCATCTGAAGGTCCCAGCCAGGCCGCCGCGCCCCGAGCGAAAAGCTTTTAGTCGCCAGACGCAGCGCATCTTCCACAAGATGATTCGGGAAACGAACAATCCGAGTATTTTCATCAACCTGCGCTCCGGCCTCTTTGAGAATCCGGCGTCCTTTGGCGGTGTCTACCCGCACACCGGTCCGGGACAGAATTCCGAGACTGCGCTCATGCACCTGGTCCTTCTCGTTTTGAGATAATACCTGTAAATGGGTTTTCATTGTTTGCTCCTTTATTGAGCCCCATCGGGGCGGCATATCAGTAAAATTGGTGTCCTCGCATGACTGTTTCGGTTGATACGCCGACTTTGCTACAAACATACCGCCCCCACGGGGCTATTTCGGTTTTTAACGATTTTGCTACAAATATACCGCCCCGATGGGGCTTAGACAGTCACACGTTCGCGACGAAAAGAAAGATCGCCCGAATCAGGGGCATCCATCTCACGCGCCAGTCGATGGCCGGCGTAAACGGCCGCCGCGATGATACCGGGCGCTCGGCAATCGCCGATACGATCAACCGATTTTATACCGCTTTTATTCAGAGCCTCCGGATCAGAACAGAGCTGCCGGTAGAGCGCATCATTCGGCTGGCGCGATGTCACCGTTATAATCGACGACGTGGACAGCCGCAAGGTTTTTTCGGTATAAACACATGTAAGCTCAACGCTGTCGCCATCAAAACCGGTGACGGTTTTTCCTGTGAAAAGGTTTATCCCCAAGTTCAAAAGGCGTGTCTGAGTGCGCTCCTGCTCTTCGGTATATCGGCTCCATGCACCTATCATCGCCTCGGTCGTGATATATGAGACTTTGAGGCCGGCGGTCATCATTTTTTCAGCCAGCACAGCGCCCATGTAGTAGTAATCATCATCAAAAAGCGCTACGGGTCCGCTCACATCCGCCCCGGCCATGATGTCATCCGGCGTAAAGACCTGTTCATTGTCAAATCCCGAGACAGGCAAAGGAGGAGACCAGCGGATAGCTCCGTCTCGCCGCCAATGAGAGCCTGTTGCAATCACAACCCGGTCAAAGTCAAAGCTGAGAATATGCTTGGCCGTCAAGCGGCTGTTTAAATACATTTCCACGTTCGGCATTCGTTCAATTTGCTGATCGCGGTACTCTATCACCCGCCGCCACTCCGCAAGCCCCGGAAGATGGCTTTCAAGCGCGACACGTCCGCCCGGTTCCATCGCCGCTTCCGTCAGCGTGACCCGGTAGCCGCGTTGTCCCAAAGCACGCGCAGCCTCCATTCCGGCCGGCCCCGCGCCGACCACAAGAATCGTGTCATCTGATTGCTTTTCAGGTATTTTTTCAGGATGCCAGCCCCGTCGCCACTCCTCTCCCATGGTCGGGTTCTGGGTGCATCGGATAGGAACTCCGCGCGCATCGTAGGCATAACAGATATTGCAACCGATGCACTCACGAATGTCTTCAAAACATCCTTTTTCGATTTTTTGGGGCAGAAAAGGGTCTGCAATCGAAGGCCGCGCGGCACCGACAAAATCAAGAATTCCTTTTTTAACTTGCATCACCATTGTGTCGGGCGACGTAAAGCGACCGACCCCTGCGACCGGCTTGCCGGTAATTTTTTTCACATAAGAAACGTATGCTTCCAAAGCCGCCTCTTTGACATAGCGCGAACTTCCCATCTCCCTTGAATAATCGGTGATGTTAATGTCCCAAAGGTCAGGCAGATCAGTCAACATTTCCAGCATATCACGCTGTTCGGCATTATCGATTGTGCCGTTCGCACTACCCGCGCCATCTGCTGAAAACCTTACCGCGACCGCACACCGATGACCGACCGCCTCTTTGGTATCTTCAATCAATTCGCGGACCAGCCTGACTCTGTTTTCCAGCGAGCCGCCGTATTCGTCTATGCGCTGATTCCATTCACGGGACAGAAAATTCGAGAGCAGATAATCATGGGTGGCGTAAACATATACGATGTCAAATCCGGCCTGCATCGCCCTTAGGGCGGCATCCCTATGCCAGCGCCTTAATCGGCGGATGTCCGCTTTGTCCATCGCCTGGCTTTGAACAGGGTCAATTCTGCCCCTTGACATACTGCTGGCTGTGTCAAGAGAAATCTCACGGGTCAGCAGGTTAGGCATGTGCCCGCCTCCGTACCACAGTTGCACACCGGCCAAAGCCCCGTAACCATGGATTTTGTCTGCCATAAGCGCCTGGGCCTTGATGTCCTCGTTATCCCATAGGGTTGCGTAAGGAAAGGGAGTGTCATCAGATGTCGCATGTATCGAGCAGTACTCAGTGCATACCACGCCCCAGCCGCCTTCCGCTTTCACCTCCCGCATGGCCGCAAGAGTTTTAGGCATCATGTAGCCCATGCCGGTGCAGTGCGGCACCTGATAAAAGCGGTTCTTTGCAGTGACCGGGCCGATTTTGACCGGTTCAAAAAGAATATCAAATATGGGATCGCGTTTCATTGAATGTCTCCGTTTAAAATGTCAGTTGTTATTTCAAGTAAGCCTTATCCATAACCAAAGAAGAGATGGAAAAATCAGAAAATGAATTTTACAGTGTCGCTTTGATCTGAGCGTATCTTTAATTGAAAACCAATGATGATCACTAAATTCTATCTGATAGTCTTGCGCATTGATGTCAGGAAATTCATATTTAGCAGGTATTTTAGCCAGTTCGATAAAATAGGTTTTCCAGTTGAAAATGATAAAGGGAAAAATTATTTTCATAGGATACCTTCGTATTGTGTTGTCATTGTTCAAATACTGATGAATTGAATCGTCAACAAGTTTATGGCATCCAAATTCTTCCGCAGTTTCCCTCAACGCGCAATGAAAATAGTCACCGTCATCACAACACGCCATCTGGCCACCCGATATGCTCCAAATTTTGCTTTTTCGTTTTCCTAACAATATTTTGGTTTCAGCTTGGTTGCGATGATAAAATAAAATACCCGCGCCTTTATAACATCTTATTTTATCTGATGTTTTTCTAAAATATTTCCTGATTCTGTTGCTGTTTTTCATAAAGTCAGTAGATCGAAAAGTTTTTGAAAGGTGACGAACGGCATGTCTGTTTTCAGCTCCGTAGGAGCGGCATATTTGTAGAATCCGAATCCCCCGTGTCCGCTGAGTCCCGTAGGGACGGCATATTCTGATGAAGACATGCCGTCCCTACGGGACTCAAGGGGTAGGGGGCTGACATCTGCTACAAACATGCCGTTCCTACGGAACTTTTAAGGAACTTTTCGATCTACTGAAAGTCATCAAATCTACAATTGATTGGTATATTGTGCTTTTAAGGGATAATCAGGTGCAATTAAATTATACATCCATATTCATTAAATGCGTTAACTTGTCCAACCCCATTTCAATCTTACCATTTCACATTTTTATAAAAACCACTTGAAAGGGCTTGATGATAGGCATAGGGCATCGCCGTGATATTTTCGTTTGGCCTTTCACTTCAACAACAACTGTTCCCATCTATCATAATTTAACCGTTTGGACAGGCAAAACTTGGTAATATCCGCTGTTGATTCCAACCGTTCCGTACTTTCTTCTAACATATCCAATATATTGGCTATTCCTGATTGTTGCTGAATCCAATCTTTACCCAATACCGGAAATTTTTGAGCAACTAAATTAGCGCCTTTTGTTTCTAATGCCCCAATTGTTTCACTTGGAACTTCATCCCCGTTATTAAAAAGTCTTGCCAGTCTTCTACGTTGATCTTCAGTGGTCTGTTTGCGTAGTTTTGAATATCCATATCGGCCAATTCCAGCATACTCATTTGAAAGGATGAGTTCCTTGGACCATCTTCCAGACCATTCCCTTGATTTGCCAGCCAATTCATACGACAGTTCAGCAGACCTTTCCATATCGCCCTGTCTACGTTTGGCATGAATTTCTCCTGAACCTGATATGGCCCAGAGCCGGTATGACATCATGATACTTAAAAGACGATGAGAATGATCAGTTAAACTCAATGTTTTTGCATCCAATTCATTTTGAATAGTAATTCTAACACGGCTCAAATCATCAATATATTTTTGTCGCTCGTTTGTATTTTCAGTGCTTTGAATTCTATCCAAGCCTTGTAGCGCAACCAAAACGGATCCCACATCTTTATAGTATAATGAACTCTGAATATCAAAAAGCCCTTCAAGGATATACCTTAGTAGTTCTTTGTTTTCTAATGCAATTATTTTCAGCTCAACTAATTGAAATTGAAGATTCTGCAAGCCATGTGTGATACCGTCTAATTTATTTTCCATAATGTTTTGAAATTGATGCATGGCAGATTGAAGCTCATTTAGCTTTTTATTCATAATATAAAAACCGGCTGCACAAACGCCCAAGTTGACAACGCTTGATAAAGCTCCGACAGAAGTTAAACCAAGTAATTGATTGCTGACATTCAAAGAAGTTTTAATTGCTTTGAAATTTTGCATTTGAACCATATTTAACTTTTGCACTTGCTGAACTATTGAATTTGATTTTTCAGGGACATCTTGAAGTATAGAGACTATTTGTCCAGCATCAGGATTACCTTTCGCGACTCGAATGACGCCACCGTAACGGTTATAAAGCCCGGCCATAAGCCCTTTGATAATTTCATCTTCAGTCAACCCCACATACGCCTCATATACCATACCTATTTCTCCTTTTATCCAATTCTCATGTATCTAATTCTTGTAATATATCTAACAATCCTGAGGATTGTTGATATTTTATAAGGGCATCTTCTCGTAGTTGCCCTGTTGATTCCGCTTCTGTGATTTTTAGTTTTAATTCCATTGAATTTTTTCCAGTAATTTTTTGAAAATCATCTACAATAGAATCAATGATCATTCGGCATACTTTTTCATTTTCCTTTTTTATCTGCAAGCTGACATTCTCAAGCCATTTCTCAAAAAATGATAGATCATTGTGCTGTAGTTTGGGAAATGAATTTATAATTTTTTTACCTCCAAACGCAAATGCAACGGCACCACTTAGACCCCAAACAGGCTTGCCGATAAGCATCCCTATGCCTGCAACGGCAATTGAAATAGTAAAATTAATAATATTTTTTTGGCTTTTCGTTTTCTTTTCTTCTGCGTCGACAATTTCGGTTTGAATATAAACATTTGGTTGTATATCGTTTATGTAGGTATTTTTTTCTGTTGCATCAATCATTTCAGAAGTTGAAGGAAGAATCTCTGACATTTTATTCAGATTATGGTTTAATACATTTTTCAGTTCATCTTTAAATTCAATTTGTATCCATTGGTCCGCATACTTTGAAATAAATTCGGCTTTCTCTTGGTTTGTACCCGTCATTTTGTCGCACCATGCTGACCAGGACATCTCAAATTTTCTATTAATTAAAGAAACAATTTCATTTGAAGATGCTTCTATATAATTTTTAACGACTTGCATCGTTTTTACTAAATCTTCCAGTGTTTCTTTAAGCGATTCGGAAGAATTTGTATCTTTGATAATTTTTGATGAAGATGAATATATTTCCTTTAATAATACATTATTTTTTAACACTTGAGCTTTTATTGCATCTGTTCGTATTTCCTCAAGTTTATTACTCCAGAACAATATCTTATTCCTTATGACATTATATGTATCTGTCGGAACTGCATTTTCATAAAATGGGAAAATGGCTTGCTTTGAAACGCCCTGTTTTTGGAAAAGTGAAAATGAAAAATTCATTATTTCATCAATTTTTTCATCTGGTGTCTTTTCCATATTATTAATAAAAATTATTAAATTACTTTTTGCTAAAGAACCAAGGCGACTTACAAACTCTTTTTCCTTAAGGCTACCCAATTGATCAGCAGTAAGGACAAGAATCCATGCGTCATAATTAAGGAATAAATTAGTTCCTTTTTCTAATGACACAATGTCCAGTAAAATGTTTTCCACAATATCCTGTGGTAATTTTTCTACAATATTTTTTTTGCCTCTGCCTGGTGAGCCAACCATTCCAACTTTCATAAAGGATTGGTCACGGTGAGACTCAATATTTAATGCTGTCGTCTTGACTTTTTGAAACGTATCATCATCAATTTGTTTGGCATATTTGATGAACTTGTTAATTGATTTGATAAATTCAGTTTTCAATTCATGCCATCCTTTCCTTTTCGAGATTTGTAATTTCTTTTTTTAGAAAAGTAATAATTTTATTAAGATTCTTCTGAGCCTCTTTTTGCTTTCTAAGGTTCCGCTTCAGTTTTTTCTGATGCCGAATTCTTTTTGTTTCAGTTGCTTTAACTTTTTCTTTGGTTGTTTTTATAAGAAGAGATATCTGGTTTTCATAACCTTTAGATAATTTTTTAAATAATTCGATGGTCGAATCCTTCACTGATGAGACTAGTTGATTTATCACCTCATCAGAAGAAAGTTTGCTTGACAATTTTTTCGCAATCTTCCTTTTTATCCATTTTCCTACAGCGTTTTTTCCCTTAAAAATATAAGTGAGAAGCCCTAAAGAGGCAGCGACCGCAAGTAAAATCGGATTCAAAAAACCGCTTATGATGCCAAGAATATAAAACAAGATTATATCCGCAATGATATAGCCAATAATACCACTTACAACAGCAATAATTGCAGCACCAGTTGTAGCATTCAATGCAGCATCGTCAATGGCATCTCCAAAGGCATCTTTTGTTACTCCAGATAGAAGTTGGCGCTCAATATCTTCAATATCACCTAAACCGACACTTGCCGCAATAATATATAATTCATCAAGGTCGGTTCTAATTCTTTTCTGCATATTTGCAACTTTGGCTTCTATGGTTGGCTGAAGGTGTATCTTGACGGACTGTTCAACCATTTTTTCCAAGCTTCTTTTTGCATCTTCTCCAATTTCAATAGCATACGCTCTAGGGCTGAATAGGGGATTTCTAACGCTATACCAACTGTCTTTTTTGTTTTTAAGACGATGTACAATCAGTTTCCATTGTTTTTGGAAAATACGACTTGCACTATTTGCAGTCCCTTTTCCAGATAATTGTATGGTTTTATGAACATTTTCCATCAAAGATTTGTAATCTTGATGGTTCTTTTTTGCTTCATTATTGGATTTTTCGGATGCCTTTAAATTTTTTTGAGAAGTATGTATCACCCCTTCGATAAGAGGGGTAATCTCTTTTACTAATAGCTCAGTACGCATCATTAAACCTAATAGTTTGGCTCCCCCGACATCTTTTAAAAGAGTTTGAGAAATACACTTGTGTGTATTTTTCAACATTTCTAAAAATTCTGGGTTCTTCTCAGACGCCTTTTTTGCGGAAAATGGTAATATTTTTGATTGATGAATGCCTATGGGCTTTAGTAAATTCGCGGCGTACGCCATTATTCTATCCCTCTGATCTAGGCTGATTAAATCAATACGATTCACCAGAACGATTACGCAGCCAATGCGTAATTGCAAATCTTCAATTAATTCCAAATCCTCAAGACTTCCCAACTGATCCGCTTTCAGAACAACGAGCGCAGCATCGGATCGTTTCAGTTCGTTCTCTGATATTTCAAGCCGTTTTTTATCTTCATCCGTTCCCGGAGTGTCCACCAGTGTTATGGAGGAACCCAACCATGCGACAGGCAACAGAATTTGCCAAAAATTTGTGGGAGAGGAATATGATCCATTAATAGTAGAATCCTTTTTAAATTTGGCTATTGTGGATTTTATTTTCACCCCCCTGCTATTGCAGCGATAAAAGCATGGATTCTTACCGTATTTGAACTCAATGATCCGAGATGTACAAGGCAATGTATCTGCTGGTGAGATTGGTTGGTCCAATAGTGCATTAATCACCGAGGATTTCCCGTGTTTGAATCGTCCTAAAACAGAAACCCTGAATTCCTGGTTATGGGCGGCTTCTTTAAGTGAAATAATATGTTTCCCAAGCTTTAAATCATGAAGGTCAGAAGCGGCTTCAGATAACAATTTACCCAATGTTTCAATATGTTTGGTAAAATTTTCCATTTAATTTTTTTAAACTACATCCGTATTTGTATCACGTTCAACACATATTTTAAGCTCACTAAGCGCTTGTTCAGCCTTATCAGCATTCATCTTTATTTCGGACAATTCTTTTTCGATGGATTCAGGTGTTCCCCCTTGTGAAGCAATAAAATTTTCCATTTCTTCTTCCCTTTTATTTTGCTGAAAATTTGCCTCCCAAAGTACACCGTTTGCATTATCTTTAAAAGCTTTAGCCATTGAATTAAAAATATCAGCGATTGCTTTTCCAAGCGCCTCATTAATCTTTTTTTTATTTTTATCAGACTCCAGCCCTTCTTTTATTTTAGAAAAAACCTTCTCTCTAACCTTGGCTTTTGCCCATGCTTTTCCTATACTGGTAGCAGCGAGAAGGGCCAGAATAAGAGCGGCTACAATAAGCAATGGATTCAAGAAACCAGCGATAATACTTAACAAATAGTAAAGAACTATATCTGCTATGGCGTACCCGAATACTGCAGATAATGCTCCAGCCAAGGCTAATCTTCCTACAATGCCACCAGTCATTCCAAAGTCAATATCACCAAAAGTATCAATAAAAACCTGTTTTTTTATCTCTTTGAGTTGTGTGGCTCCATCAACGCCTGTGGTTTGTTTTAAATATTCCTTCAATGCCGAAAGCTTGTTCTCGGTTTCTTCATATTTTTGTTCCACCAATTTCGCTATCTTAGGTCCGCCTTCTTCTTTAATCATATTTTCAACCTCAATAAGCAAATCTTTCTGGGCCTTTTTTGCAACCTCTTCAACATGCTTTCTAGGCTTGAATAAACTATATTGAGATGTCCAGTTTGCTTCTTTTTCTTTGGTGCTTTCTAAAATTTCTGGTAATTTGCTCTCAAAGAATTTAATAAATTGATTTTTTTCATCCTCTGAATTTTCTAATTTCTTTACACCTATTTCAATCGCAAGCTGTGCCCGATCATAAGATTTTTTTGCATTTTCTTTGTTTTTTTCCAGTTCTTGAAGTCTCTTAAAGCCATTTTCCTTCAGACGGCAATGCCCATAAATTTGTCCCTGACAACTTTTTACAAAATTAATCACTTTATCTTTAAGCATACCCTGTTTTATTGGCCCTGCTTTTTTTATCAGATGATTTTGTATAATGTCTTTCATATTATTTATTCGAATCAGCCAGGGATCATCGGAAGTAAAATTTTGTTTTATAGCCTCTTCTGCCTTAAGTGCGGATATTAAAACTATGTTTTCTTTTGGTATCCCATCAGTTACGCTACTGATTCTGTCAACCACATGGCCCTTTAATCGTTTCCATTGTGATTCGGGGACATTATCAACTCGATTTATTGCAATAATAAGATGAGATGCTTTACTTCTCATCTTCTCAATAAGTTCAAGTTCTTGAAGACTGACCGGTTGGTCAGCATTGAACACAATAATTGCAGCGTCTGCCCTTTCTGCTTCAGCTCGTGAAATTCTATCCCTGGCATAATCTTCCCCAATACCAGGGGAATCAATAATGGAAATAAAAGACCCCTTCAAGAAGGGGCTGGGGATATCCACCCGCCAGCGGGGCACTTGCTCCGCTTGCCTTTCAGCTTCGGCTTGAATCGTTTTTAACTCTGCCGCCGCCGCTGCTTTTTTATGGAACTCACCAATATCAGAAGGTATAAACGACCCAAAAGGGCCATCATTATTCACTTTATATAAGGTCTTGTCCCCGTATTTAATTTCAGTCAACGCGGAGGTGCAGGGCAAGAAATCCGCTGGCATCAGCCCTGGGGTATCGACAATGGCGTTAATTAAGGTTGATTTGCCTCTTTTAAATTCCCCTAAAACTGCCAGTCTAAAACTATCATTTGCCAAATAATCCTCTATTTTTTTCAACGATACAGAATCCTCTAAATTAAAAAAGGCAAGGCATGTTTTGATTTTATCTAATTTATTTTGAACCTTTTCGCGGATACTAATAAAATCCGTGTTTAAATTTTCTTCACCGGCGTTTGATTTTAAAATTTCAACAAGTTTAAAACAGGTGCTATTTGTTTTCGAATAAATATCAAGAAATCTCTTTACGCTTTCAGTAGTGTCCTGGTCGGCCGCGCCGGTAAGCCAGCCACTGAAATTTGAAAGAAACTCATGATCAATTTTTAAATATTCAACTGATTTATCTATATACGCCCAAGACCTAACTTGATTAGAACTGATAGGAATAATTTTAGCTAAACCCCACAAAAAAAGAGGTTTAGGGAAATCATTATTCATATCATCAGGATATTCCGTTATCCATTGCCGGTCTTTGATTTCTTCAGGGTATTCATTGAATATGCTTTCCAAAAGCCCCTCATCAGAATCGGGTATCAGGATATCCAAATATGGTTTAACATTTTTTAGAAACTCTTTGGGTTCATCTGCCAAATGGGCTAATTCAATTGAAGATTTTAAAATGCCCAAAATTCCTCGAGTGGCTGGCTCTGTATCATCTTTATGCAAATTCAACAATTCACTCATTTCATTCAATGTTTGTTCCCACATATTCACTTTCATAAAGCTCTCCAATAGCTAATGTTTATTTGATTAAAAGAAATTAGGTATCTTCAACATCCTCTGTAATTTCAAACGGGTAACACCATTTACCAGTTTTACCTAAAACAGCAATTTTGTATCGGTAATATCCTCTTTCAGTTCGATCCTTCCGCCAAATCTTAATCCTATCAAGCGACTCTTCTGATTGAAGAAAAAGGTTAGCAAAATCATTGAGAGACAATTCTTTTAGACGCTTTGGTAGTCCCAATGCTTTTCTTTCACCTTTTATAAATTGGCAATCTAAATGAAACCGTTGTATTGCATCACTGTTTTCTAACACTGTAGATAAAAGTGTTTTAAATTCTGTTGGTGACACTTCATTTGTTCCCATCTTTTTTCCTCACTTGTATTTTGTTTACGTAAACCTGCTCTTATTATCTTGTGATGTTCTTTCACTTTATGAGCCTAATGTGTGGATGAGCGAACAGCCTACTGTAAAAATTTAACAAATCAGATAACCAAGCTCAAACCCATGTTCCTCATACCCCTTTTGAATATGTTCAAGGTACTCAGACTCGGGTTTTTGCCCATCAACCAATTGATCCGGATGCGCAATATACGCTTGTACGATAGTGTCGTTACCATCAATCGCATGAAATGGCAAACTGATACGCAAATAGTGGTCAGACGTCCCCTCATATTGATCCAATAAATTCAATTGATGCGATGTGATCCGGTAAGCAACAGCCGGGCATTTTACGTTATCACCGCTAAAGGCGATATTGGCATAAGCCGCCTGCGCTTTTTGCGCCTTTTTATTGAAAACCAGCCGAAACCCTTCGACATATCCTTTCCGAAGCGAATCCGGCGGGCCGATTCTTTGAACCAGACGGGCGCTGTTCATATTTGACCCATACGCCAGAATCCATTGCTTATCAGTTTCTTTTTCAAGTATGTACCGGCGATAATCGCCATGAGGGATTTCATGTTTCACTTCCGCACGGTTGAAAAAGTAGCAAAATGATGTGACATACCGGCCGTTTGCAAATAAACGCGCTTGGATTTGTTTGCGGATGAAAAGCGAATCACGCATGTTTTTTTCATCATATCCTTCTATTCGATCCAAAACATCGATTGTTTCGGAGTCAGCCTTATATAATTCGCCGACAATTGTATTCGCACCTTCTTTTACGCCCGGAAAATAACCTGTGTCAAAAAGTTGAGATTGAATCATCGCCGGCCCTGAATATTCACTTTTCATCAAAGCTGATTCTCTTTCAAGTCCTTTTAACAGCGTTCCATAGACAAAAATGTTCATATTGAAGCTCCAAATAAAGACAGCAGATATTTTTAAAAATATGTTGTTAGCTTTCCCATGAAAGATGAATCAAAATTACATTATCTTTATTTTCTGTTTTCACCGATATGGGTATGTGATGAGTTATATTACCTTCTTGGTTTAATCGCTTGATTCCTTCTAAATGATTAGGGGATATGCAGCAACCTATGAATGAAAATGATTCAATTGAAGGAGCGGTTTGTTCATCACAAAAGTGTGCAAGTGCTTCGGCATGACACGTTGCAATATCCTGATGATAATTTTGACTTGATGACAAATGTGATATTGCAAATTTTCGTGCATTCCATGAGTTGAAAGCATAAGAAATCGCTTCATAGGTTATGTTATAATAAAAATCACGGTATGGTTTCCCATATTTCGGCGTTGCGAATTGCTGGTAGCAAACGGAATTTTCGCATGGGCAGAGAATAAAACCGCGCAAAATACTGTTTTTCTTTTTTGAACCGCAAGCCACTAAAGTTACGTTGCGGTTCCTGAATCTGTTCCAATATGCTAATTTTTCAATTTCTCTCCCTGTCCATCCGGTGTCATTTTCAAGGAATTCCTTTGAAGCCCCAAGTGGTGAAAAACCATCTTCAGTTGCAACTAAATAAACGTCGGCTATATTTTTCGTAAATAACTCAACATCATTAGTATTAAAATTGTAATATAGCTTAGTTTCATTTCCGGTTTTCGATTTTAATACTGAAAAAAGATCCATTTTTTTTCATCCTTCCTTAGTACTACTTTGTTAGATTACCGACTGACATCTGACCTTATTTTAGAATTTCAAACCTTAGTAGCTGAAACACTGTCCTATACTTTACCTTATTACCTTATTTTTGTGCAAAGTATCATGTTTTATAACGAAATGGGAGTATCTGATAAGGTAATAAG
>JAUCGF010000007.1 GCA_030378005.1 Desulfococcaceae bacterium HSG9
GAGTTTTTCATTATGATGCGGTGTAAGCTTCAGGCTCTCCTCTTCGACTGAAGGCATAGCAGGTTCTAAAATTTTTTCAAAAACCGTATCGTTTTCATTTATATCATTTATCATGCTCTGTAATCCTTCTTTACGGATTAGGATATACAGATCATGAGGGGAGTGTCAAGAACTTTTCAATTTTTTATGAAATTGTCAGATATAATCAGGCATGATAATTGCATTTGCAATAATCATTCCGTTCTTTTCTGATTCCGAACTGGATAAAAGCAGTGGTAAACCTTTTCTCGTTATGGAATATACCGCTCCGGGCAGTATGGAGCATGTTTTTATGAAAACCGGCGAACCGCTTAATCCTAAAATTGCGGCAGAACAGATCATCGGTGCCTTGAATGGCTTGGAATATTTACACGCTCAGGGGATTGTTCATCGGGATATAAAACCGGAAAATGTCCTGAACAAGCATGCTGAAAACGGTGCGATGCGCCCTTTAATCAGCGATTTCGGTTTGTCCCGGGAATTTTCAAAGGCCGGCGGCTCGGTTTTAACCCGACGGGGAACCATGCTGGGCGCGCCTTTATATATGCCGCCGGAACAGATTCGGGATGCCCACAACGTCAAGGAACCGGCCGATATTTACGCTATGGGGATAACTCTTTATTATCTTTTAACCGGAAAATATCCGTTCGACTTTTCGATGCCGCAAGCGGAAACTTCCGCAGACTCATCGCGTCTGGTAATTCAAGACACAACTTTTAAATCGCCTCTGCGGATGATATTGGAAGATGACCCCAAACCGATTCGGGAAAACAATCCTGCGGTCCCTTTGCCGTTAGGCCGCGTTGTTGATAAGGCAATTCAAAAAGAGATCGGCCTGCGCTTCCGGAGCGCAAGGGAGTTTAAAGACAATCTTGAACGGGCGATATAATTTTGAAAAACGCTCACCAACCCTTGCGTTGATTTTCGATTTTTTCAAAATCCATATCGTAACATGCCGCATCCTTCTTTTCTATAAGCTGCTTCTGAAACCGCAGGATTTTTTCAATAAATGCGATAACATCGGTTTGCAGCGTCTTTTCGACAACGGCCAAAGCGCGATCAAATTCACCGGCCCGGCGCAACAGATCAATTTTGATTAAATCACAGGAACCGTCTTCAGTGGCAACAGTCTTGCCATATTTTTCACCTTGTTCGATCAATTCAATTGCACGCAGGCGGCATTTTCGGGCGTCATCCGATTCGCCATAATCATCGCACCCCCAGGCGGCATGGATGGCTGACCAGGCGGCGGAATCATATTGGCCTTGCATCTGTTCGATATAAGCGGTGCATATAAATGAGCTGCTCCATTCGGGATAAATCCGCTTTTCAATTTGGTGCCGGTATTCATCACTTTTCACAATTCTGACGATACTGGCGTCACCTTTGGAAATGTCGCCGGCACAGTAAAGACACGATGGGCAACGTTCAACCTGGTATTTAATGGTTGATCTGACCATTTCCGGCGGACGGGTATCCAAGTCCGGAACACCAAAGCGATTGGTGCTGCCGATAAAAGTATATTCGTTTTCCGCTTTACACACAAAGCATTTTTTTATGTCATAATCCAAAGTTGTCATTGTTATCCTCTTTTGTTAAAAAATGAGTCATCCTTTTTCCGCTTTGAATGCACCGGAATAATCGTCTGTGTGCGGGTGACAGCCGAAATGCTTCGAATTCGCTCATGGACGAATTCGCCGATGATCGCCGAATCGGATTCGAATAAATCGCTTTGCATCACGATTTTGGCGATTAAATCAAACTCGCCGTTTACATAGTGGATTTCACGCATCGTTTCCGTTTTAAACAATTTTTCCATGACACGGTATTCATGCCCGACTTTAACCGTTATCAGGATAAATGCCGTAATGCTGCGTTTCATTTCCGGCATTTCAATATCTTTTTTATCGGCCATTTCAGTTCTGAACGCCTCCATATTCGCGGGGATAAGCTGTTCAACACCGATACCGTATTTACGTTCATAGCCCTCTTCCCAATGATGATACGTGATATAGGTGTAAAAATCGGCGACCGTGCGTTGGGGGAAAACTCGGGTGAGATGGCTGTTTTCAATAATCGCAGCCAGGGGAGTGTAAATCGTTTTGTGCCAATCTCGGGCCGCATCTGCAAAAGAATATTTTTCAGACTGGGAATCCTCAAGATGTTTGCGGTGTTCTGTTATTTGCTGCAAAAGATAGCCATATTTGCCCACTTTGCTCACTTCGATAAAATCATGCAGCCCCGTTTTATCTTTGAATTTGACCTTTTCCCGGTATAAGATGTTTTCCAGACTGTTTCTGGAAGGCAGAAACTCCAGAATATGGGCATCAATCGTTTTAAAGTCTCTCTCCTTGGCCACAGCCACACGATGATTGCCATCCAAAACAAAATACTCATTTTTGATCTGGTATAGTTTTATAGGCGGTAAAGGGGTTCCCTGGCGCATCAGTTTCCTGATATTTTGCAGGCGTTCCGAAGGGCGGCCCTTGACTAAGCGAAACTTGCCGTCAAAATCGCGATAGCGTCCCACGCTTCCCATGATTTGCGCCAGCGGCACTGAATGAACGCCGTGGTCTCTTCTGCTGAAAGCGTCCTCTTTTTTTTGTTCTTGGGCAAAACTTTTGATCGTTTTGCGGGAATTGTTTTTGTCTCCGGCAACCAGAATTTTATCTATCAAATTTGTCATCGTCAATCTCAAAAGAAGTGTAACCGCAGGTGTTGATCACCTTGGTTTGATTCACTATTGTAATACGTTCATCAGGATTTGAAAAGTGTTTATGGATATGCCCATGAATAAAATAGGCGGGAGCGTAGCGTTTAATCAGCTTCATATAGCTGTTAAAGCCTTTGTGGCACCTGTCTTCGGCATCATGCACATGCCGCGGCGGCGCATGCGTAATGACTATATCAATACCGCCCCGTCGCCAGAGTTGAAACCGCAAGCAATTGATTTTATGACGCATCTGGCGTTCATGATACTGGTAAGGCCCGCCATTATACCAGCGTGAACCTTCCAACCCCAAAATATTCACGCCGCGGTAGCGAATCAATCGGCCATCAAGGTTGACGCACCCGCGTGGAGGCTTGGCAGCGTAACGAATATCATGGTTGCCGCGAACATAATAAACGACAGCTTTCATGGACGTGCTTAAAGATGTGAGATATTCCGGCGGAAGATCGCCGCATGATAAAATCATATCAGCTTGAGGCACTTTGGCGGAATCGAAATATCGGTCAAGAAACGGTTCGACTTTATCGGAAACAGTAAGGATTTTCATGTTAATAACGGTATGATCGCATATTTTCGCTCTTGTTCTTGCTCTTACTCTTAATCTTTCTGAACGAGTAAGAGCAAGATTAAGAGTACGATTATGATTATGAAATGGGTTTAAGTATCTTATTTTTTTACAACATACTTCATAAAATTTAATAATGGTATGATCGCATACTCTCGCTCTTGCTCTTAATCAGAACGAGTAAGAGCAAGAGTAAGAGCAAGAGTAAGAGTAAGATTATGATTATGATTATGAAATGGGTTTAAGTATCCTATTTTTCCACAACATACTTCATAAAATTTAATAACGGTATGATCGCATACTCTTGCTCTTGTTATTGCTCTTAATCATAATCTTAATCTTAATCTGAACGATTATGATTAAGATTACGATTACGATTACGATTATGAAATCGGTTTAAGTATCCTATTTTTCCACAACATACCTCATAAAATTTAATAACGGTATGATCGCATACTCTCTCTTGTTCTTGCTCTTAATCTTAATCTTGCTCCTTCAGATTAAGATTAAGAGCAAGATTAAGAGTAAGAAAAGTATCCTATTCTTCCACAACATGCCTCAGAAAGCTTTTCAGGCGGTCTGATTCCGGTGTTTTAATGAGTTTCACGGGATCGCCGTCTTCTGCAATCCTGCCTTCATCCATGAATAAAAGTCTCGTTCCCGCCTTGGTGGCAAAGTTCATTTCATGGGTGACAACCACCATCGTCATACCCTCTTTGGCTACGGCGATCATCACGTTGACCACCTCTTCGATCAGTTCAGGGTCAAGCGCTGAAGTCGGTTCATCAAACAACATGACTTTAGGTTTGATCGCCAACGCTCTGGCAATCGCAACCCTTTGCTGCTGGCCGCCGGACAATTCTGCGGGGAAATGATCGCTGCGGTCGCCAAGACCCACTTTCTTCAGAAGATCATGGGCGATCTCATAGGATTCGGTCTTGGATAAACCACGCGTTTTGCGGGGGCCGAAAGCGACATTGTCCAGAGCCGACATGTGCGGGAAAAGATTGAATTGCTGGAAAACCATGCCGACTTCTTTACGAATTTCACGGATATGTTGTTTTTGTTCGGGAAGTTTGATTTTGTCAACAATCAACTCCCCTCCTGTGATCATCTCAAGCCCGTTAATACAGCGTAATAAAGTCGATTTGCCTGAACCGGAGGGTCCGATCAATACGACAACTTCATTTTTTTCGATGGTCAGGTCTATGTCGTACAATACCTGTAGATCGCCATAGCTCTTGTCAACGTTTTTAAATTCGATGATGCTGTTCATATTATTTTCATCCTTTTTTCGATGTATTTAAGCGTTAGAGCCAAGGCTGATGTCATGATCAAGTAGCAAAACGCCACGGCCGACCAGATTTCAAGCGCTCTGAAATTGCTCGCCATAATTTCCTGACCCTGGCGGGTCAGTTCGCCGACACCGATTACAATAAATAACGATGTGTCTTTCAAGCTGATAATAAACTGGTTGCCTAACGGCGGTATTGCGCGCCTGAAAGCAAGCGGAGCGATGATATTGGCGATCAGTTGCAGACGGCTGATTCCCATGGCCATCCCGGCCTCAATCAGTCCTTTGTCGATTGACAGCACCGCGCCGCGCACGATTTCGGCCATATAAGCGCCTGCATTGATCATAATGGTTATGATTGCGGCCGTAAGCGCCTCAAAGCGGATACCTTTTATGCCGGTTACGCCCGTGATTAACATTGGCAAGGCAAAATAGATAAACATTGCCTGAACCAGGATTGGCGTACCGCGAATCAATTCAATATAAGCAACAGCCAGTTTTTGTGCGATTTTGCTAAGAACCTGCGAAAAACCATAAAATTCTCCGCCGACTGCGTGTGTTCCGGAAATTCGTAACAGACCGGCAACCGTTCCCAAAACCAGCCCGCCGAGAATTCCTATAATCGCAATATACCAGGTTAATTTGGAACCGGCCAGCAGAGACGGGATTGATTCAATAATAACACTAAATTCAAAATCCATAATTTTCTCCCAAGTTATAAGTTTAGAGTTAAGTACCTGGACAAAAGTTTTCCGGTATTTTAGAAATCGGATTTTTTAGAAAAATCCGATTTCCAGCAGAATTTGTAACCTGAAAATATATGTCCAAGTACTTACAAGTTGTAAGGAAACTGACAGAATCAATCCCTTAGAATGAGGGACGAAATAATTCCCATGCTTAGTGCATGTTTCAACTTGCGTTGCCAGTGGTCAAGCATAACGACCGAAACCCTGTTAAACGATATTCGTTTTGGCTGGGTTTCGGTCGAAGGTCTTGTTTAATTCAGAGTATATTTTTCTCGTCAGTCATAAGATTTTGTAAGTTTATGCCCATATCCAATCAAGTATATAATGAGCAAGAAGTTAAAGAATAACTTGAAACTTCAAACTTGTAACTTCAAACTTCTAACTGACAAGTATTTTTCATGCGCTGTTTTTTATTCCGGCGCAGTACCGAACCATTTTTTGTAAATTTTATCGTATTCGCCCTGCTCGATAGTTTCCAGAAGCGCCACGTTGACTTTATCGCGCAATGCGCTGCCTTGCTGAAAAGCGATGCCGTAGTAAGCGGCTTTGATATCAGGGCCGACAGCTTTGGCTTTGCCCTTGCTTGCGTTTTTGATAAAATAAAGCACGTTGGGAGTATCATGAACAGCCGCATCCGCACCGCCTGTCATAACCTCCAGATAAGCCTGATCAATATTGGGGAATTGAACCAATTTTTTGGCACCCAGTGTTTTAACGTAATCCACTGTCGCCGTTCCGGTCTTAACCGCAACCACCTTTCCTTTAAGGTCTGGCGGGCCGTTAATATCCTTATTGTCGGCCAGCACCATTACCTTCAAGCCGGCTCTAAAATAAGCGTGGGAAAAATCAATCGCTTTTTCCCTTGAGGATTTAATGAAAATAGCTGCTAAGGCCACATCAAGATTTCCGGTGGTCAGGCCGGGAATAAGTCCGTTGAAATCCATGGGAACAAGTTTATATTCAAGCTTTAAGCGTTTGGCGATGGCAGCCCATAAATCAACGTCAAAGCCTGTATATTTGCCATCTTTGCCTTTAAATTCAAACGGGACAAATGCCGTATCCACACCCACGCGAAGTTCCTCGGCGTAGGCATTGCTGAAAATCATCAGAATCATGGGGATTAGCAAGATACTGATAAAAATTAAACCTTTGGACAATTTAGTTGTTTTCATCTAAAACTCCTTTTTTTTAAAAATTAAAAGTTCATAAAATTGTAAATTCAGATAGTTAGGGAAGCTGTTTGAGCATCATTCCCAATATGACTATATCACCTCCTTTCAGGCGGTACTTTTATGCCCTTATTTCCATGGTTATTTAGGACTATCAACTTTAATGTGAGACAAAAATCGGGTTTATCAAGCGAAAAAAACAACATGGGCATGCATCGCTGAAAAACCCGATTTTTTATAGCTGCCCCGCCTTATATTAGCAACTCTATAACCTTATGGATAAATATTGTCAACCATTGTTCATTTATTGCCAGGGCAATTGCATGAAAAAATACTTGCCATTCTCCTTAGAGACTGTATAACCGCTTCTGACTTTTTACGAGACCATCAAATTTAAATCCAGAGTATCCTTGATTTTATATTCAAAATGGTTTACATCTGTCGCATTCAAAAGTTAGGGTTAAATACAAATCCGGTTTTCGCTATATAAAGCCAAGTAAAGCGGTTTTGTGCAAAAAATACGCAGCAAAAGGCTGTTTAACTCCGTTCCTCCGCATACTTGACTTTTGCGCTCCAGAGTCGCTTTTAATTATAATTAAGATACGTTTTCGAGTTAATACGGGCTGAGTTGATCGCCTTGAAATTATAGCGTAATTTAAACACTTTTAATTTATAATTTACAAAAGGAGGAGAGAACATGAGGCATTGTAAAAAAGTATTCGCAATCGTGGGGACATTGGCCATTATTCTGATGGGTGCCGATGTTATGGCAAAAACAATTAACATTGATATTAACTGTACAATGAAACCCGGCGGCTCCGAAGAAGACGCCATTAAAAAATTTCAGGAGTTAGTTGATAAAAATTCCGGCGGCACGATGAAAGTCAAAATTTTTATGAGCGGCCAATTAGGCAAAGAAAAGGCGGTGTTGGAATTGATGAAAATCGGTCAAACCCAGATGGCTTTGACCGGCGGCCTGTTTCGCACCATGTTCGCTAAGGAATACGACCCGATTACCATACCGTTTTATATGCCGACATGGAAAAGTATCGTTGCCTATCTGGATGGCCCTATGGGTAAAAAAATTGGGGAGCTGGCAGAAGAAAAAGGCGGCGTTTTGGATTTCGGTCCGCAGAAACGCGCACCGCGACACATGACTTCCAATCGTAAAATAACAGGGCCGGATGATATTAAAGGGTTAAAATTGCGTCTTCCCGCGATTCCGATCTGGGTGGATGTATGGAAAGAGGTTGGCGCGCTGCCTACCGTCATTCCGGCTCCGGAAATATATCTGGCAATGAAAACGGGCCAGGTTGAAGCCCATGAAAATTCGCTTGTTTCACCCTTTTCGCGTAAACTGTGGGAAGTTCAAAAATATATTATCCTGACAAGCCATGTATATTTCCCATGGCACTGGGTGGTAAGTAAGACCTGGTTTAATAAACTTGATCCCAAGAATCAGGAAATTATCAAAAACGCAATCGCCGAAGCTCGCAAATACGGCACTGCAATGGAAGATAAAAAAGACGCTTTTTATACGGATGAGTTGAAAAAGAAAGGCATGGAATTTATCACTCCGGATGTAGCGGCCATTCGCGCCAAAGCCATGCCTGCGATTGAAAAAGCGATCAAAGCGTTAGCCCCTGGCGTTGCCGAAGAAGTGGAGCGGGTTTCTAAATAGTAGTTTTGATTGAGCATACTTTGGTTTTTAATTCTTAATCCTAATCGGAACGATTAGGATTAAGATTAAAAGCAAAATTAAGATTATGAAATACATTGTCAGCTTTTATGATTATACGGCATTGATCTGTTTTATGGCTATGTTTGCATGCATAATTATAGAAGTGATATGCCGTAACCTTTTATTTATGCCCACCACTTGGGCGGAAGAAGCTTCGCGCCTTTTCTGTGTGTGGAGCGTTTTTTTAGGTTCGGCATCCGCCTGGCACCGTGGTGCGCATATCGCTATTGATGTTTTGAGTACAAGAATCAGCGGTTTCAGTAAAACCACACTTCAAATGTCAATCAACATCCTCTGCTTGGTATTTTTTGGTGCCGTATGGTTTGGCACTCTATCGATCATGCAAACCAGCTATCCATCTAAGACGACAGCTTTAGAAATCAGCATCAGCTATTTTTATCTGGGGCTTTTTCTGGGGCTTACCGGAATGGTCATTTTCCAGATAGATGCGATGATTGGTATGATTAAAAAGCTGTATTTGACGGGAACGCCGGAGCAGGCTAAGGAATCGCATTAATGGAAATGCTGGTTGTTTTTATCGGTCTGCTGATTATTCTTTTTATTTTGGGCGTTCCTGTGGGTGTTGCTATCGGGCTGACCTGCATGGCTGTATTGTGGGCGCAAAATGATTTTGAAAGCATCCCGTTAGACCTTTTCCCTTTGAAAATGATGCACGGCATCAATAACTTTCCTCTTTTAGCCATTCCTTTTTTCATTTTAGCCGCCAATGTGATGAATGCCGGCAGCGTTACGCCGCGAATTTTTAATCTGGCCAATGCTTTGGTGGGACATGTGCGAGGTGGTTTAGGCCATGTTAATGTCATCGCCAGCATGATTTTTGCAGGTATGTCCGGAACCGCCGTGGCTGATGCCGCCGGTTTGGGAAGCCTGGAAATAAAAGCAATGCGCGATCAGGGATATCCGCTCTCTTATAGCGTCGGCATCACCAGCGCTTCATCAGTCATCGGTCCGATCATACCTCCGAGCGTGGCGATGGTGATCTATGGCTGGCTTGGAGATGTCAGTGTGGGAGCGCTTTTCATGGGCGGCTTGATTCCCGGTATTCTAATGGGGCTTAGTCTCATGGCGATGACCCTCATTCTTTCGTACCGGATTAAAATGCCGCTTCAACCCCGTCCGCCAATCATCGAAGTGCTGCGGCTCTCAAAACGGGCGCTTCTATCGCTGATGGCTCCGGTTATTATTGTCGGCGGAATCTGGTCGGGTGTGTTTACAGCGACCGAATCCGGAGTGGTGGCCAGCGTGTATGCCATTGTTTTGGGGATGGTCGTTTATAGGGATATTACATGGTCAGACTTGTTAAAAGTGTTTCAAACCACGATTGCGTTTACAGCTATCGTTCTCTTCATTATCTCTTTGGCGGTGCTTTACGGATGGCTTCTGGTGCGCCTGCAAATTCCACTGACATTGGCCGAACTTGTGGTGCGGATTTCCACCAATAATACAGTATTGCTTATTCTGATTGTCATCTTTTTTCTTATCGTGGGATGTTTTATGTCTGTAATCGAATCGGTTCTGATCTTTACACCTGTGATGGTTCCGATGGTTAAGATGCTGGGAATTGACCCGCTTTTTTTTGGTGTCTTAACGGTGATATCTTTGTCGGTGGGCGTTATCACACCGCCATTTGGCAATGTGATCTATGTTATGGTGGGAATTGCGAATTTATCGTTTGAGGAAGTTGTCAAAGCGATTTTACCATTTTTTATACCGATTTTGGCGGTTATTTTGATACTGGTATTTTTCCCTGAACTGGTAACTTTTCTGCCTCGGTATGTTGCGGGTTAAGGAGGCTGACATGAAAAACACAACAATAAGTTCTGTTGACATTTTCAAATTTTATTTTCACCAGAGGCCGGTATTCGCGAGGAGTTGCGGCGAAAACGGCTTGAAGGTGCTATGGTTGCTAATTGGCTGAAAATTAAAATCATTTCATCAAATGTCAACAGAACCTGAAATTAAAGAAACTTATCTATATTTTCGCCGATAAAATCAGCAGCCACGGCTTTGAATTTACGCACAATTTCATCAGTATCTTTTATTTTCAGAGCTTTATTTTTGGATACGCCGATTTTTTGAGCAAATTGCATCCGGCCCCCGTATCCCTTTTTGTTTGTTACAATATCATATATTTTCCCCAGTTTAACACCCATTTTAGCTTCTCCTTAATAAGGATGTTAAAACAATTGCGATTATTTTAAATAAAAACAACATGTTAAGTAAAAATAAATGCGTAACATAACCTATTGAATTTATAGGCAACAAGGCATATTGTTTTAACATTTTCTTATGGCTTAATCATCAGTCCGTCACAGCATCTTCAAAAGCATCGATAATTTTAGGGATAACAATATTCAGCATCAGTCCCAACTGAATTTTCGAACTGTCGATCAGTATGCCCCAGCGGTATTCCCCCATGGGCAGAATAATTACCATCTGATCATCCACCAAATCTAAAAGATAATATTTACCTAAACTGGGAAAGCCGCTGTCCCGTAGTGTCTCCGCAATATAAGTGGTCAGTTGGTTAAAGAGAGCGGTGGCTTTGGGCTGCGGATTATAAGCGGCAATTGACACACCATCAGCAACCATGAAAATATCGGTCGCTAACAGCCCGTCCCCCAAGTCTTTTTTCATCATTTCAACCGCTTGATTTAACTTTTGTACGTTCATATCTGGCTCCTTCTTGACTTCTGCTGTATTATTTTTATATGTTCCTGTATTACTTGATTTTGATTCTGTTTCAGTCACCCTTGATTGAGTATCCCGACTGAGGCTGTCATCGGAATGATTATACTTTTTAGATATTTCATCTGCAATTTCATCAAATGCAACAGGTTTTCCCGAGCTTTGCCGAACCTCTGAAAATTCATTCTTAAGTTTAACAGATTTTTCCGATTCTTGTTCTTGCGGCTCCTCTGAAGATTCATCCTTTTCTTTCATTGCATCCAAAAGCAGCGTTATCAGTTGAGTTTGGATGCGTTTTTTAAACTTGAAATTGGGTCTGTCGTCAAATTTAATTTCAACATCATCCCAACCGATAATCATGCGAGCTGCTGATGTGCCTTTATAGTCACCGCAAACCGCTTCATAAAGAGTGCCTTTTTCAAAGTAGAAACAACCGGTATGATCGGTATTTCGATTTCGGACATCAACCATACATGTTTTATATTCCATTTCGATAAGCTGTAAAAAACCGGCAACCGATATATTTTTAACAACACCGGCAGTGGAGGTGTTCCTTAAATTATCCCTGATCGCATCAGCCAAATCTTTAAAGCCTACAGGTTTGGCCATAAAATTTAAGCAACCTAATCTTTTCAGACGTGCTTCAATATCTTTGGTTCCGTAAGCGCTCAATACAATCACAGGTGTGGAAACATAGTGGGAACGCATATAAGCAAGAAGTTGAAAACCATTCATTACTGGCATTTTCAGATCAGTGACCACCAAGTCTATAGGGTGTGATTTTAATAGCTGAACGGCTTCCTGGCCATTTTGAGCGGATAAAAAAGCGTAATCCTTAGCATAAAAGGTTTCAAGACCTGAAATCAGTGTGGATGTAAGCCGGGTTTCATCATCGACGATCAGAACGTTTTTCATTTTAGCATAATCCATTCAATCGCAGCATAACATCGGTTGGCGTAGAAAGCATCAATCCCCTAGTTTAGAGACAACGGAATATAATAGCTTGTTCCTATTTCTTACCATTATGAATTTGGAATCCTTTATACGAAGCTAAAAGCGGTTTACACTTTCCAGCTTCTAAGCGGTTCGCAAAATTTTTCGTATTCGATCTGTAACAGGGACAAGAGGCCGGAACATGAAAAATTTGCACTTTCTGCATTTATAAAAGTGTTAAATAGGAGATGAAGTATGCCATGAATTTAATATAGAATTGAAATGTTATACTTCATATTATGGCTGAAAACGATGGTTGTGTCAAGAATATAGATAATATGATTATTATTTTTGCATCTCTTGCATAGAAAAATCGCTTACCAAGGGGCTGATCTTAAGCGATTGGCCATTCGTAATCACCTGGACGGCTCCGTGAAGGTCAGTGCGCATCACTTTACACCCTTTGCGATAATAACGCTTCAGTACTTCAGGATGCGGAAAACCGAATTTATTCTGAAAACCACAGGAAATAAGCGCAACAGCAGGGCGTACTTTGTCAATAAAAGGTTCTGTGCTTGAAGAACGGCTGCCGTGATGGGGTGCAAAAAGCACAGAACTGCGTAGTTCGCTTCCTGCTGAACGGATGAGTTCCTTTTCGCCGCGTTCCATAATATCGCCGGTGAAAAGAAAATTGACCTTACCAAATTCCATTTTGAATACTATGGAATTGTTATTTTTACGACGCCACTTTTCATACCGGCTTTTGCGAAAATAATCATCGGGAGGGTAAAGAATTTTAAACGTTACTCCGTTATTAAATTGCCATTTTGGCAAATCTTGAAATTTTTGCAGAGGCAGACGCTTTTTATTCATCATTTGAGCAAACCGTTTCCAGCCCTTGGTATCAGATGTATCATCTGTGCGCCAGATATTTTTGACATTAAAATGATCAATAATAAACACCAAGCCGTTTAAATGATCCCTTTCCGGATGGGTTAAGACGACCGTATCAACCGTCATAATTTTTTTACGCCACAACAGCGGCGCTATCATACGGGCACCGATATCAAAATGCGAACTATCCGAAAAACCACCACCGTCAATAAGAAAGCAATCGCCTCCGGGTAACTCGGCCAGATAAGAACTGCCTTGCCCCACATCAATCATCGTAACGCGCAGATCATCACGCCAGAAACGATCGTTAAGCCAATAAAGTGTATCAATGCTCAAAATTATCAAAACCGCTATGATCACAGTGATCGCCGGTTTTAGTTCGGACACATTCCGTTCATTGTCAGTAAGGTTATAACGCCAGGCGATGATTTTTATCACAGCGCCAAGTAATAAATAGTAACAGGCGATTTCTATATGCGTAGGGGTAAATGTTTTCATCGCCACCCACGGAAATGATGCCAAACCGAGAATGATATTGAGTGCCACAGAAAGTATGGCCGCACTTGCCTGAAGGCTTATTTCCGCTACCTGCGGTAAAAATGGCAGCAAAAATACAGCGAGCAACCCCAACGGGATAGTTATAAAACCGATTAACGGGATTATTATAAGATTCATCCAAATCCCGACGATTGATATCTGATTGAAGTATAGCATAGTTAACGGCAAAACACCCAAAATAGCCAATAAAGATACTAAAATAAGGTTTGCGACCTTGTACTGAAATCGGTTAAAAAAATTCGCATATAGCTCGGTTGCGCGTCGCGGTTCAAATTGCCGAAAGCCAAATAAAATAGAAAAAACAGCGGCAAATGAGAGTTGGAATGAAATTGAAAAAAGCAACGCAGGCGTAACGCTAAGAATGAGGAACGCCGCCCATAAAAGCGTACTCAAGGAATCATATTCATTGTTCTTTACAATGGCAATCAAAAATAGTGTGATCATCACAACCGCCCGCTGAGTGGATGGCGACATGCCCGCTATCAGTCCATAAAATATCACCGGCATAATCGTCAAAATGGCGCAAACTTTATCGGATGCGGCATACCACAACAGTGGTGTCATTAAGTGAAGCACTTTTTGTAACAGAAAAAAACACACTGTTGCGATAATACCGATATGAAGCCCGGAAATAGCCAAAATATGGGAAACTCCGGCGCGTTGAAACGCATCACGCAACGGCCCTCGGATTTCATTTCGCTCCCCTACAATCAGGGCTTTTAATACGGCGCGAGGCTGTCCCTTTGTATATGTGTTGATAAAGTGGATGATGTTTTGTCGCATCGCGCTAATTGATGCAGAAATTCCTCCGTCAGTGTTATGGCCCAATAATGTGACGTTTTCACCATAAACATAAGTGCTTACGCGAATGCCTTTATATGCCATATAGCGTTCGTAATCAAAGCCTCCCGGATTATGGAAGTTGCGTATCAGGCGCATTTTACCGTTGAATTTGATGCGGTCGCCTTTTTTTAATTGAGGCGGATTATGTGCAACTGTAACATATATAATTCCGGTAACCGAATCAGTATGGTTCTGATATTGGAGCGTCAGAACACGCAGATTCAATTTAATGCGATGGGGATAGATGATCGGATCGTCTGTGATAACACCGGTGATTATCCGGCGGTGTCTATCGGCGAAATGGCTTATATCGTTCGCAGGCAAAGACGGTGCGGTCAGATATTGGATGGAAAGATAGCCGAGGGCGATAAACAATATAAGCGGTGCTATACCGGCCGCGTTGTCTTTGATAATATGATATAAAATAAAAAGGGCGCTGATACCGGCACCCCATAAGGCCCATTTGCCAAATCCCGGATACACGTCGCCTAGGATAATACCGATTATCAGGGAGAGCAGTAAAAGACTGACAGAATGAATATAAGTGTATTCCGGATCATTCCCGTGTATATGCTTAGAAAAAGGGGGCGAAATAACCACTCCATTTATATTTTGATTTTTAATTCTTAATCGTTCAGATTAAGAAATTGGGGACGTTATATCATCCCCGCTCCTTGAAGGTGGAACATTCAATTTTTTGTCATTTGGATATTGTGATTTATTTGTTTTTTGTCATTATCCATGCTGAACGGTATAAATTTTATATGATGTTTATAATAATTTAGATCAGTAGTGGGCAACAACTTTTTTTAAACTAATATCCGTTGTTATATTTGGCCAAAACCATAGCTGTGATTTTATATGATTTAACACCGATTATGCCTTGAAATACCTGTCAAACATGGCTAATAATCTTGAATTACTGAATAATATCATCTTGAAAAGTGAACAACCCTACACTTTGAAAGTAAAAATGGTTAGGCTGCATACTTTTTTAAGCTTGACAAAGAATTGTTTCCTTAATATATTTATAAGTTTTGTAAAGAAAAAATTTAATGATAGGAACTCATTTTAAGCAATTAACATTGAAAAGGAGACATGAACTGATGGCAAATTTAGTTGCGCCTCACGGAGGAAAAGGCTTAACCTGCTGCCTGCTTGAAGGCGCGGAATTGGATGCGGAAAAGAAAAAAGCGGAAGGGTTGAAGAAAATAACCATTTCAGCGCGTGAAGAGGGTGATCTCATTATGATGGGAATCGGCGGTTTCAGCCCTCTGACCGGTTTTATGACTCAAGCGGATTGGAAAGGCGTATGTGATGATTTCCTGATGGCCGACGGAACCTTCTGGCCCATTCCGGTAACACTTTCGGCTGATAAAGCTGATGCCGATGCAATAAATGTAGGCGACGAAATCACACTGGCGGCTGCAAACGGCGAACTCATGGCCACTATGGAAGTCACCGAGAAATTTGAGATGACCGAAGCCGATAAAGTCTATGAATGTGAAAAAGTTTACATGGGCGAAGGCACCCCTACCGCTGAGGAATTTTGGAAAATTGCCAAAGATGACCATCCGGGCGTTCAAATGGTGATGGGCCAGAAAGATGTCAGTCTGGCCGGCCCTGTCAAGGTTCTGACCGAAGGCGAATATCCGGAAAAATACCCGGGCGTTTATATGCGACCGGCCGAATCCCGTAAAATATTTGAAGATAGAGGTTGGAGCGAAGTGGCCGCGTTACAGCTCCGCAACCCCATGCACCGTTCCCACGAATACCTCTGCAAAATCGCTGTGGAAGTATGTGACGGTGTTTACATTCATTCTCTGGTCGGCAACCTGAAACCGGGTGATATTCCGGCGGATACACGCGTTAAATGTATTGATGCGTTGGTTAAAAATTATTTTGTGGAAGACAATGTCGTACAGGGCGGCTATCCGCTGGATATGCGTTATGCCGGCCCGCGTGAAGGCCTTTTACATGCGACCTTCCGCCAAAACTATGGCTGCTCACGCATGATTATCGGCCGCGACCATGCCGGTGTAGGCGATTTTTACGGCATGTTTGAAGCTCAGACCATTTTTGACAAAATCCCGACCCCGGCCGAAGACGGCAAAGCGTTGCTGTGTGCGCCGCTGAAAATCGACTGGACGTTCTACTGCTACAAGTGTGACGGCATGGCATCATTACGCACCTGCCCGCATGGCAAAGATGACCGCGTACTTCTTTCCGGCACCATGCTGCGCAAAGGCTTGTCCGAAGGCACCGAGATTCCGGATCACTTTGGGCGCGATGAAGTTTTGGAAATTCTCCGCGAATACTATGCCAGCCTGACTGAAAAAGTTGAAATTAAAACACACAAGGCGGCTATGGGCAGTTAATTTTCGGATTGTCTGATTTAATAACAATCAGAATGTAAAATAAAAAAGGGAGATGCTTAATTGCATCTCCCTTTTCCATGTAGTTTTTAGCAGTTCGTATATAACATCCACGCTGATTTCGTTAAAATCAAGCAGATTAAGTCATTCAAACCCGATCATAACCTCCTTATCCCGATAAAAAGACAATAACACTTCCAAACTCCCCCGCTGCGCGCATGAGCGATACTGATTTTATCAGCCATATCCAGCATTAAGCGGTTGCGTATGTCAGCGCGTTGCGCGTTGATCCATTTCACGGATTCATCAAAAGGAGATATGATCAATATTCGGTTTTGCGCCAGCGCGGTTTTTATTTGTGCAGACCATCGTTTTTGCATGCCCCGTGCCAGCACCAAAATGATCGGTTGGGAGCCTTTGAGCAGGATTTGAAACACATCTTTTTCGATCTGGGAATGAAAACAGGAAATCACGCAATTGGCCTTTTGGCGTTGTTCGAGCGACCAGTCGTAACTTTTGACAACAATATCCGCCGGACATTGACGGGAGCAAAAAAAAGCGGTTTTAGGCGCTTTTAAAATTTCCCGGTTGCCGCGATAGGTCAGTTCATGCGTTTCCATCAGACATTCCGTTCGATTTCTCCGTTAGGATCGGGGATGAAATAACTTCCCCATTTCATAATCTTAATCTTAATCTGAACGATTAAGATTAAGAGTACGATTAGGATTATGAATTCAAAATCAAAATACAAATGGGGAAGTTATTTCGTCCCCATTCCTTAGCCGTTCAGCTCCTTGCCCATGCGATATTTGATGTCGTAGTTGATGATGAAATCGAGTTCTTCTTGGGTGAAATCGTAGTGTTTTGCTAAAATTGCATCTATCTGATTAATAATTTTTTTTGATTCCTTAACACGAAAGGATAAACATTCTACATCAAAAGTTTTTTTATATCGACGCACAGTATGCTGTGCATTTTTTTTTAAATCCTCAACATACTCTTTTCCAAGATTTGATAAGGAACGATAGTGGGCTAAATCCATGTTTTTTAATGATAAAGGAAAAGTAGCTATATCACGATTACCAAGATGACGACAGTCTGACGTACTGATCAAATACCAAAACCATAGATTGCTACTCAAACTCGCAATAACTACATACTTATCAACATCTTGGCTAAGGCTAATGATTTTTTCTTCGCTAGAACCAGTTGCAAAATCAACAAAAACCTTCCAATACAATCCGCCACGACGATAATAGATTTTATTTGACGACGATCTTAAAAAATATTTGCCAATTTCTTCAGGCTGAGAACGAATTTTACTAAGTACGGAAGAAAAAACTTCAAAACCAAGCTTTGGTATTGATCCAGGTAAACGAGAATCATGATTGATTACATATTTAATTTTTGAAAAGAGTTCCTCGCGTGCTTCGGAATCCCAAAGAAGATAGTTCGATGTTGCCGCTTTAAATTTATTATTTGTATTTCCAATTTTTTGAAGAAGAATAGACAATTGTAAATTAACTCCTTCAAACAGCTTACCTGGTCGCCAGCTAAAATTTGATATGTGTAGAAAGGATGACGATTTAGTCATAAATTCAATCAACGGAATCATCCTATCTGTACTAAATGCGCTAAGTGGAATAATCATTCCGCTATATGAATGTTTGTGTAAATATTTTTTATTTCGCTCTAAAACATAAGCAAAAAGATTACCGCATTTATGTGTTAAATAATTTACAATTTGATAATAAGATTTAATGTTTTTATACTCAACATAAGGCGGATTCCCAATAATCACATCAAACCCACCCCTATCCGCCACAATGCTATAAAACTCAGCAAACCAATGAAAGGGCTGATGCGATTCAAGCCATTGGCGGTATTTTTTCGGCTGTCTTTGGGGATCAATATTGTAAACCGAAGCCAGATAGGTGTTTAACCTGGCATTGAGTTTATGCAGCCGTTCAGACACTTCCTGTTTGGCCGCTTTGAAATTGTCGCTGTGAGCATCTTCAATCAGTTGAGCGTCTTTAAACCGCTCAAACGCCTGGGCGACCAGACCGAACCGCTCCTTAAACGCATCTATCGTTTTATCGGCAAAAAGGGGATCTTTAATCTTAATTCCCTCAGTCAGCTCCTTTTCAGTGGCAAAACCGACCAGCGTATTGCCGGAGCGGATATTGAAATCGATGTCCGGCAGGGGTTCCAAACCGTAGTTGGGCAGGCGCGGATTCATATCAACGGATGCGACCATTTTGAGAAACAGCCTCAGTTTGGCGATTTCGGCGGCTTCTTTCATGATATCCACGCCATACAGGTTATTCAGGATAACGGATTTGTAAATAAAATATTCGCGGTTGGGATGGTCAGGCGCGTTGACCGTTTCAAGGGTATTTTCAAAAAAGCGGTGTTTCTTAGGGGCTTCTTCTGTAAACTGCTCCATACGCTGCAAACAGCCTTCATAAAGCGGCTCTAAAATATTCAAAGCGGCGAATAGAAACGCGCCGGAACCGCAGGTCGGGTCCAGCACCGTGATTGAACAAAGCGCTTTGTAAAAATGGCGAATCAGGGCCGCGTCTTGGGTGTTTTCGATGATATCCTGAACAAATTGGCGGATATTCAGGTTATAGGTGATAAAATCATTGATCGTTGTGACAGCGCCCTGGTCAATTTTCGCGCGCACATCGGCATAGCGCTGCCGGCGTTCAACCGTTTCGCGCCAGATTTCGGTAGGCAGGGCGAATTCTTCGGGCGCGGGCGTGTTCCAGTGACAGCGGCGTTCGGCCAGATGAGGCGCGGAAGTGTCAAGCCCTTGGGCAACAGCGTCAGGCAACGGCAGGGGCGCGCCTTTTTTCACCGCGTCATAAATATAGGCATCGCCGCTGTCACGCAACATTTTCCAGATTTCGCCATCCGGTTTGAACGGTTTGGCGTAACTGCGTTTGACATGGTCGCAAAGAAACGGAATAATGCAGTTTTTGCTGATATATTCGGTGATATCCTCTTTGGTGTAATAGGCTCCCATAGACGCGCGGTCATTGATGTATTTTTCAAAAATATAGCCGATCACATCCGGGTTGATATCTTTGCCGGCCGCTTGGATGCGGGTGTCCAAATGCCAGTTCCATTGGTCGAAAAAAGTGAAAATACGTTCAAAGGCCGCATCTTGGATGCGGATTTGAGTGAACTGTTTTTCCAGTTCATGCACCTCAAAAAGTCCGCCGTTTAAAAAAGGGATACGCCCCAGGGACACTGTGACCTGACGTTTTGCATCCGGTTTGCCCAGTCCTTCATGAAACAGTTGAAGCAGAAACCGGCGGTAAAAATTGTGAAAGCGGTTCCGGCCCGTTTTTTCGCGGGTTTCCAGCAGTTTATTTTGAAGGTAATTCAAATCCTGATCAAGATACCCCTTTTTCTGAATGAAATAGCAGAACATCAGGCGGTTGAGCATCAATGAAGCGTACCACTGCTTGTTTTTATTGTCCTGTGTCGGAAGCGCATCGTCAATGCCTTCAATAAACTCAAGAAAAGCGGCGTGTTGTTTTTTAAATTCGTTGTAGAATTTTTTGGTGATTTTTTCCACATTGCGGGCCAGATTGGCCATGACCCGCGCTTTGACATCCACCAGCGTGATGCGCTCTTCCTCGTCAAGGGTGAACAGAAGCCCTTTCAGACGTTGGAAAAGCGCTTCGCTGTCCTGATGGATGTAATATGAAATTTCGCGGATGCGTTTGGGTTGCCCCTCTTGAACAAGCGCCAGTTGCCACACCTGCCGGGATTGCGCCGCATCCGTGTAAATGATCAGATGCTCAAAATAGGCTTGGGTCACTTTATGTTCGATCTTTTTACGCCAGCCGCTCAAAGGAACAGCGCCGTTTTGATCCGGCAGGCAATGCAAAATGACAAAGCCTTTTTTCTGTACGATTCCCTGAAGTTGGAAAACAGTGTCATTAATCGCAACGGGCAGCGTATTGTCAAAATGGTCCCAGCCCAATTCGTTGAAAAGGGTTTTAAAATCAAAGGCTTTAAGATAGCGTGAGAATTTCAGTTTTTTCATTATTCACCGTTTGGGTTTGATTATAATACTACTTTGTCGGATTACCGGCTGACATCAAACCTTATTTTAAAATTTTAAACCTTAGTAGCTGAAATACTGTCCTGTCCTTTACCTTATTACCTTATTTTTGTGCGAAATATCTTGTTTCATAACAAAATGACGGTATCTGATAAGGTAATAAGGTTTCAGTTTATTAAATTTTCATATTCTACTAAGGTTTAAAAACTGAAATAAGGTTTTCCCGTTTACCGTTCTGCCTAACGCACCAAACCCAAAGAACATATTATTTGCGGGTCTTGGGATTCGGTTTCATCGGTGCTGATGATACTCAATTTGCCGTCTTCATGCAAGTGAATTACCAAATTAGCCAATTCAATATCGGATGCACCCATTTTCAATTGCCGGTTGATCGTTTCTTTGGCGTATTCGCGCAAAGGATGTTTGTAAATCGCCTCAACCGCTTTTTTGAGCGATTGGGTGACAAACAGGGGATCCGCGGTTTTTTCAGCATAAGCGGAAAGGCGCATGTAAGCGCGATAGCGGGCTCCGGTTTTATGGCCCAGTTGCCCGCCGATGCGACTTTCAATTTTACGGATATGAAGAACGCCGGCGGCCACTAAGCGATGATGGTTATCGGGGCGAGGCAGAGCCTTGTCAGCCGGGCCGCATTTAACCGCTTTTAAGATTTCAAATTGCGATTGGGTGACGATTCGCTTTTGGTTATCGACCCAGGCCAACATATCATTGGCGTTGGTCGTTTTGGTGTAAACAATGGCTCCGCCCGGCCCGGGTCCAGTTGCGATTCGGGGCGCGATTTTTTTGGCGGAATAGCTGACATCAGGGATGGCCGGGATAATGCTTTGCAGTCCGGGGTCTTGATCAATGGCGTTTTTCCATATCTGATACGCTTGAGAGGCCAGATCGATTTCAATCCCTTCGTCATCGTCGTAAACACCGGCTTTTTCATTGTATAAATCTTTGATGTTCACCGGATCGCCATCGAAAAAAGTTTCATCCGAGCCGACCGTTTCGGCGTTTTCGCGGATTCTTTGGCGCAGACGGGCGCGCAAATTGATAATGTTTTCAATGCCGTCTTCGGGCAGGAACGAGTAACACAGAATTTCAGGGGCTTGCTGGCCGATACGGTCCACGCGGCCGGCACGTTGAATCAGACGGATAATCGCCCAGGGCAGGTCGTAATTCAGCACAATATGGGCATCTTGCAAATTCTGGCCTTCACTCAGCACATCCGTGGTTATCAACACGCGGATTTCATCAGCCGTTTTAATTTTATGGGTCATTTCATTGCTGCGCGGGCTGAAGCGATGGGCTGAGGCGGTGGGATTTTCGGTGTTTCCGGTAACGCAGGCCACAGCGTCCAACCCTCGCTCTTGGAATGCTTTGAACAGGTAGCGGGCTGTGTCCGCATATTGCGTGAACAGCAGCAATTTGTCGTTTTTATGGGTTTGGGCGCAAAGTTGATAAAGGGCGTTCAACTGGCGGTCCATTCCGGCATTCCAGTTTTTACCGGCACGCATGATTGATAGCAAAGCATCGCGGTCTTGTGTAAGATGGCGCTTCAATTTGACGGAAAACAGGTCGCTCCGAATCCAGTCATATTTCCGGCTTTGCCGCTCTGACATGAAAGTGTAGAGTTTGGCGGCGCTGTCCATGTATTCCGCTGCGGTGAGCAAAAAATCAGCCGCGCCCACGCCATCGGAATCTTCATCAGACCATAAAAAATCATCTGTCAAACCGGCTTCCTGTTGCCCGATAGGCAATGGCAGGCGCAGGTCAAGGGCATGCAGAAACAGGCAATTGCGCAAAATATGGCGGCTGACAGAGAGTAGAAAGGCATAACCGCTGCTTTCCAAACGTTTGAAAAGATTGGTACGCGCAAAGCCTTTTAAGCGCGTGCCTGCGCGGCCCAAATTATCCCATATTTTCATCTCTTGCGGCGTTGGCGTCACGTTTGCCTTTTCAGCCTGATATTGCTTCTGCCCCAGACCATAGCGCGGCAGACAGAGCGTGTCGATTCGTTTGACAATATCCGCCGAATAGAGCCGGGCGTACTGGTCACGCGGATCATCCGGGTCAAAATCATAGACCATCTTTTTGGGGATACGCTTGGGAAAATAGGACTTGACGCCATTGGGAAACTTAAAATATTTACGACCATCAGTCTTATCTGTTTTGGTGTAATATTTCTTGATGAAACTGCGCGTTCGACGAACCAAAAACAGACGCATCAGCTCGTTCCAGTCATCGGCATACGTGCTTTTTTCAAATGCTGCCAAACTGTATTCCGATTTTTGAAAAGCGGCCCGAAATTGAATATTGCCGCCGATTTCGTCAATAAAGCGTTCCGGTCGAATGCCCAGGTTTTGATTTTCATCGCAAAACAGCCTTAATTGATTGTAAAGGTCGTTATATGATTTGTTGTAGGGCGTGGCCGTGAGCAAAATCACCTTGCTGTCGTTCAGGTGAATATATTCATAAATCGCGCGGTATCTTTTGCCTTTGCGATTTCTTAAATTGTGGCTTTCGTCGATAATCATCAAACGAAAGCGGCGTTCATCCGGCAATCGGGACTGCACCTGAGAAATCGACATCACTTTGGCATTGAGCGCATACCGGTACTTGTAATCCTCCCACATCTCCACTAAGTTTTTAGGACAAATGATCAGGGTTTCAAGGAAAAAATCTTCTTCAAAAATTTTGGCAAGAGCGGCCGCGGTGATGGTTTTGCCCAATCCGACCACATCCCCGATAATCACGCCGCCTCTTTTATACAGGTGATGGGCAGCCACTTTAACGGCATTGGCTTGAAATTCCAGCAGCGCATCTTTAAACTGGCGCGTCAGGTTAAATTCGGAAATGCCGGCGCGGGCTTCTTGGGACAGATGATAGGCGATTTTCAAGTAGATATGATACGGCGGGAGCGGTTTTTCAGAAGCCCAACTGGTGTCAATAATGGCGGCCAGTTCTTTGGTGATGTCGATGCACCAGCGGTCTTCCCAGCGATCCTGAAACCAAACGGCCAATTTATTAGCGGCGTCCAGCTCAACCACATCCACATTCAACTCGCCTTGCCGGGCGATACCGGCCAGCGTCAGGTTGCTGCTGCCTACAAAACCGATCACCGGGCTGTTGTAATCATCCCGAAAGGCCAGATACAATTTGGCGTGCAAGGTGTGGCGCAGATGCAGTTTGACAATCACTTTGCCGTTTTTTAATTGGGCCGCCAGCATACGAAGCGCTTTTTCATCCGCATTATCAGGAATGCCGATGGTCAGTTGCTCACGAAGGTTTTGAGCCAGCAATTTTTTCAGTTTAAGCGCTTGGGCGTTGTCAATATCCGAGTCCGAGCTTGCTGAAAAATGTTCGCGCAACTGTTCTTGGGCCAATCGCTGCATTCCGATAAGCACCCGGCAATAATAGCGATTGTCATCGTCCGCTTCTTCAGGCAGATAATCGCCGGGCAGTTTTTCAACCTGATCATACAATTTCCGCCAGCCGCGCAGATTGAAATAGCCGATACAAAAATCGGCGCGTTTTGCGGTGGCCAGGGTTCTGTTCAAACCGGTATCGAGATAGTTTTCAATGTTATCGAAAATTTTGGGCATGGGTTACCTCAGTTAAATTTCAATGATATTGGTAAAAAACTCTAAACAAAAGAGGTATATCAATGAAGATGCCATTGCAACCCGCGAACTATCATTATGCAAACTTTTTTTGATTTTTTGGCTACCCATATAAGGCGGGACAGACGTAGGTTGGGTTGAGGAACGAAACCCAACAAATTCAGGCTGATGTTGGGTTTCGTTCCTCAACCCAACCTACGACTACATTTAGTGTCCCAGCTTATGTTGGTAGCCGATTTTTTTAAAGTTTTCCGATTTCCAGCAGAATTTGCAACCTGAAAATATATGTCCAAGTACTTAAAATGGCCAAAATGATGATCAAGGCCGCTTTTTTTCAGTTGTTTTAATTCTTTTTGCGTGTTAAATTTTGAAATATTTAGGATTAACTCGCACTCCTTGATTGTACAATAAGTACCTGAACAAAAGTTTTCCGGTATTTTAGTACTACTTTGTTAGATTAAACATAACCGATCTAAATAATCAGACGGCGCTCGACACAATTTATAAAAACGCAATAAATACATAATGTTATATGTAGTCGGACAAATAATAAAAACCTTATTTCAGTTTTTAAAACCTTAGTAGAATATGAAAATCTGATAAACTGAAACCTTATTACCTTATCAGATACCGTCATTTTGCACAAAAATAAGGTAATAAGGTAAAGGATAGGACAGTATTGCAGCTACTAAGGTTTAAAATTCTAAAATAAGGTTTGATGTCAGCCGGTAATCTAACAAAGTAGTATTAGAAATCGGATTTTTTAGAAAAATCCGATTTCCAGCAGAATTTGTAACCTGAAAATATATGTCCAAGTTTATGTTCGAAATAAGTACGAGTGGCTTGGCATGATTTGAAAAATTAATTTATGAGAGCAAAGGAGAGAAAGATGGAAGACTGCATTTTTTGTAAAATTATCAAAAATGAAATTCCCAGCATTAAAATATTCGAAGATGACAAGGTATTCGCATTTGCTGACATCAACCCCATTTTAGATGGTCACACATTGATTATTCCCAAAAACCACGCCGCTGATATTTGGGAAATTACGCCGGAAGACCTGTCCGCTGTTCACGTCGCATCAAAAAAAGTCGCCTCCGCCATCCAAAAGGCACTCAATCCGGACGGCGTCGCCCTTCTTCAATTAAACGGACACGGCGTTAATCAGGTGGTTATGCACTTTCATTTACATCTGGTTCCTCATATCAAAGGCGGTCCGGGTTTGCCAATTACAAACTGGGAAATAATCCCCGGGGATATGGAAGCGATTCAGAAAACCGCCGGCAAAATTACTGAATGTTTATAACATCGACAATGTAATACTACTGTTGTGTCAACATTTAGCTGATGGGTAGGAGTGCAAACTTCAGTTTGCCAAAACGCTCCAAAAGCGGCAAACTGAAGTTTGCACTCCTGATTTTCACCTATCACTTTAAACTTGACACAACACTACTTTGTTAGATTACCGGTAACTGTCAAACCTTATTTTGAATTTTAAACCTTAGTAGCTGAAAACTGTCCTATCCTTTACCTTATTACCTTATTTTTGTGCAAAGTATCCTGTTTCATAATAAAATTGGTTTATCTGATAAGGTAATAAGGTTTCAATCTATCAGATTATCATATTCTACTAAGGTTTCAAAAAACTGAAATAAGGTGTTTATTCTTTATCTGATTTCCTCTATCGGTTATATTTAATCTGGCAAAGTAGCAGTAAAGCTTTTTATTTTTTCATAATGTTCAGCACACCTTCGAATTGTTAACCGTAAAATTTAAGGGTGCTGATCAACGATATAAAAATTAAAACGGAGAAACAAAATGGGTGCAATCGGAATAGCGACACGCATTGGCGGCAGACTGTTTGGTAAAGTGTTTTCCAGAATTTTAGGCCCATTAGGGATTGCGCTGGCAATTGGTGAATGCACCTATTTGGGTCTTAAATATAGCGGCACGTTGGATAAATTTAAGAACCTCTATTGTAATAAATGCCGCAGTGAAATCCCCCGCAAAAAAATAGATAAAACAGCTAAAACAGTGGCGGTTGGTCAAAAATTCAGCGTCAAATGCGCTTTATGTGATGAAAAGCATCAGATTGAAAAGATTGGCGAGCCATGTGTTTATTGTAATGAACTTTTGCCTCAGAAAGAGATCACCCTGCTATCTCATGATCTGGAAACGGGTTCGCATTTTGCGATACGATGCCCCAAATGCCGCATTATTAACAACTTGCATAAAGTTTAAACGTCATCAGTCCCGTCAGGGACAGAATATCTATAGAAAAACGTTATATCAATATATTAAGTCCCGTAGGGATTTAATGTGTTAAAAAAATCGGGTTTCTAAAATTAGGAAAAGCTCCGGCACGCTTTTTATGAACTTGTTTATGGAAAATATCGATTTTCAAACACAACCGGAGGAAGAATTTAAAATGGAAGAATCTAAAATGAAAGTGTTTATCAGTTACGCTAGAGAAGACCTTGCCACAGCCCAAAAACTGTATAAGGATATTAAAAACGTCGGCGCAGTTCCGTGGATGGACGAATATGACCTTCTTCCCGGCCAAAACTGGAAAATAATCATCAACCAAGTGTTAAAAAAGACTTCTTATGTCCTGGTGTTGCTCTCGTCCCGCTCTCTTTCTAAAAGAGGTTATGTGCAAAAAGAGATGAAAATAGCACTTAACCTGTTAGATGAATTTCCGCCGGATCAAATTTTTGTCATACCCGTGCGCTTGGACGAATGCAATCCTGTTGATGAACGCCTGCAAAATATTCATCATATCAATCTGTTTCCTGATTATGAAAACGGTTTAAACCAAATTGTGCGGGCAATCCAAGCCAAAGGATTGCAACCGTCTGAGCAACCACCTGAGACACAGCCTCTCCATGATGCACCGAATAGTGGAAAAAAGCCAGGTGCAGCGACTCCGCAATTCGATCTTTCCGAACGCATCAAGATTCTATTTCTGGGAGCCAATCCCACGGATAACATGCGCTTGCGTCTGGACGAGGAAGTCCGATCCATTGATCAAGCGCTTCTCAGCGCCCGGTTTCGTGACCGGTTCGATTTTCTGCAAGAGTGGGCCGTACAAACAACGGACCTTCCGGGAATATTGATGCGCCATGAACCGAATGTTGTTCACTTTAGCGGTCATGGAAGCAGCAAAAGCGAAATAATGCTGGAAAATTCTCTGGGTCAAAGTATGCCGGTTCCCCCTCGAACTTTAAGCAAACTTTTTGCAGTTTTGCGAGGGCATATCCGGTGCGTGGTGCTAAATGCCTGCTATTCCGAAGACCAAGCCAAATCCATAGCAGAACATATCGACTGTGTTATCGGGATGTCGGATGCCATCGGCGACCGGGCGGCCATCAACTTTGTGTCTGCGTTTTATCAGGCTCTGGCATACGGCAAAAATATCAAGACAGCTTTCGATCTGGGTTGCATTCAGATTGACCTTGCCGGTCTGGCTGAAGGGGATAAACCTCGGTTGATTCAGCGGTAACATCTTAGCTAAAAACTTACAACCTGTGTGTGTAAAATCGTTGCATGTGTAAATTGGGGCTGCCAACATAAGGCGGGGCAGCTTAAAAATCGGGTTTCTCATCCATTGTAAATCCCGTGGCTTTTCCTTGTTTCAGAAACCCGATTTTTTTTGATAGCCTGCGATTCGGTAAGAAAGCCTGACTTGCCACTGCTTTGCAATAGTTTTTCTGGCGATCCTTTAAATATGATAAATGTTGCCGCCATCCCCTTTGTTATTTGCCCTTGTCTTTTTATACCTAACAACCCGGCACCATTGCCAGTGGCGCATTGTATCGCTTCCGGCAATGTAAAACCGGCACTGATCAATAGTTTCAGCTCTTCAAAAACGGCTGAACCGTGATGAACGCCGAGGCTGCCTGCGTCTGTGCCTAGAGCGATGACAACGCCCAATCGTTTAGCTTCTGCGATCTGCTCAAGTTGATGATCCAAATTTCGACGGGCCATAACCGCTTCCGTGCTGTCGGGGTTCAAATGTTCGGCATACGCTTTCATAGTTACCGCGGTAGGAACCCATACTGTGCCTGTATCAGCCATTCTTTTAAGATTGTCGGTTCCCATGAAAAAGCCGTGTTCGACAGAGTCGCAACCGGCTTGGACGGCGGTTTTAACCGGCTGTTCGCCATTGCAATGGACCATGACCTTCAAACCCCTTTTGTGCGCTGCGCTGACAGCTTCCGATAATTCTTCCAATGTGAACTGGGGTGGCGTTTCACGTCCGAACTGACTGAGGCTGTTTAATCCGGATTGAACGATCTTCACATGATCGGCGGAGATATTTTGTGATTTTATCGCACCCGCCAGCGTTTGTCCGTCAGCGGGCGGTCTTCCGATCAATTTACCGTAGCGTCCCGGTTTACGCCAGGCTTTTCCAGCCGTTTTAATTTGCACAGGGCAAAGAGTGTCATCCGGGCATTCATTTTTATAACGCAGAGCATACCCGCCATAGTCGCCGCCATCTCGAACCGCCCTGACACCGTAAGTATGAAGCTGTTTTAAATGCTTGGCAATAACCGGCTTAATAAAATTATAGTCAGCGTTTAACTGGAGTGCCCGAAGTGCCGGGTCATTAACACCAGACATGAATAAATGAACATGCGCATCCACCAGTCCCGGCAAAATCGTGCAGTCTGACAAATCAACCGCTCCGGGCTTATTAACAAGGTATCCTTGGGAAACCGCAACGGAACGGATGAAGCCCTTGTCTATCTGCACAGCCATATCTTGTTGAACAGGCCCGCCGGTTCCGTCAATAATCCAGCCGGCGTGAATAAATCCGGATTCAGTCATAACTGTCATGGGGCTTGTTCTCCTGCAAATATTTCGCTCATAAGGTTCATTTCTGATACAATCTGGTAACCCCATCCCAGTTATCATCAACGCCTGCATTGATAAAATGATCACAGCGTTTCAGATAAATATGGGTTACTTTGTCTTCATTAAATATTTCCCGACATCTTTCAAAAACATTTTTTGCATATTCAAACTCCTTGTTTTGATAATATTTGACCGCTTGCTCAAAATCATCTTGGATTGCCGCTTTTTTATCGTAATGTTCAGGCGTGTCGGAATTATAAACCTCGTAAATTGTGACAGGCTCCTTTTTTCCTTTTGCCTGTACCCGGTCAATCAGACGGATGGCGAACTTTTCGGGGTTTTTCAGATTATCATATATGGAACCGCTTATTATCAAAGGAACTCCATATATTTTAGTCATTCCTTCCAGTCTTGAGGCAAGATTGACCGCATCGCTGATCACCGTGGTTTCCATCCTGTTGATTTCTCCGATTGTTCCGAGTATCAGATTGCCTTTATGTATTCCTATTCCCATATTTATCGGGCCCATACTTATCGGGAATGACGTCGAATGTTTGTTATGCAGCAAAAGCTGATTCAGCATTTCGATTCCGGTTTTTACCGCATCATCAGGTTCCCTGTCAAAAAGCGCCATGATTGCGTCACCGATATATTTGTCTATAAACCCGTTGTGTTCGCGGATAATCGGCCCCATGCGGCTGAAAAAATTATTCAGAAATTGAAAACTTTCTTCAGGTGTCATTGATTCGGAAAGCGAAGTGAACGAACGAATATCGGTGAAAAGAATTGACATGGAACCTTCGGTGCTGTCACCCAGGCTGACATCCGCAATGGATTGTTTATTCAGATGATTCAGAAAATCCTGCGGGACAAATTTCACAAAGGCCCGGTTCATGGTTATGATTTTGCGGGTTTCGTTCAAAAGATTCTGCCGCATTTCATTTATGCCGTTTACCACATCTCCCAATTCATCAGGTTCTTGGGAACGAACCGTGCGTTGAAGTTCAAGCGGATACGTCAGATTTTCAATATCCAGTGCGCGTGTATATTTTGCGATTGCCTGCAAATAGCGCATCACGGTTTTCTGAAAAATCATAAATATAAAAATCGAAATCAGAAATATGACAACAGACTGATTGATAAGAATCAGTAACAATTTATCAGCCAATGTTCTGTACAGGTCTTCAACATCCATTTCCAAATAAAGCCGGCCTAAAAAGTATTCCGTATTCTCATAAGTATAACGCAGCGGGAAATCATGTATGATAACACGATTTTTTTTGGATGTTCCGGCAAAAAGTGACTGATTGTCTTCTGATCGGATTTCAGCATATCTGATATATGGAAATCGGAGGATACCCTTGAGTTGAACTTTTATAATATCAAAATCACCCACCCATAACTGATTGATCAAAGCAGGCACATAGCTGGTTCCGATTTGTTCTTTGATTTGCTCGATTGATTTCATCTCCCGCCGATAATCCGAATAAAGCTGAATTGCGGTTATGATGATTGTAATAACAATACTGCATAGAAAAATGGAAAGAACAAGGCGGAAAGTCAATTTGTTTTTTAATCTGACAGGTTTTAAGCAAAATTTCGGCATCTGTGGACAATCTTGGGTTTAGAAATTAAATAACTTATACGTATCAACAAAGAGGAGTGCAAGCTTCAGCTTGCTTGCGTCACAGGAAAAGCAAACTGAAGTTTGCACTCCTGATGATAAGTTATTTAATTCGCATTCCTTATTCTATGTGGTCAATGGCATTTTTTCTGATTTCGGCAATTCGGCCTTCCCGCTCCATCTTTCTCAAAATATTTGTCACAGGCTCTGCAATATGCTGATGCTTTTTGTGCAAATAGTGGTACAGGTCGATTTTGATAAGCGGCGGTTCAAGAATGCGGATATTTTTCAGCTTCATTTCATTTAAAGTTATTAACCCCAGAATTCTGGAATTTATAACAATATCAACCCGCCCTTTGTTCAGCATGAAAAATCCCTGTTCAGACTTGGGAACCACAGTCCTTTTCATTCCCTGTGTTCCTCTCTCCACGATTTTAATGCCTCTCTTTATGGCCAAAGAATACGGCCGCAGACTCTCCCATCCATCAATTGTGAACTGCAAATTTTTTGTAAAGGCGACATTTTCAACTGAATTGATCGGAACCGGCACCTGAATCAGATTTTTAAATTCCTTTTCCAATCCCGCAATCCGGTTCATTTCCCCATCCATCTTTCCCGAATTCGACATCTGTAACGCCCGGTACGGCGGCAGCGCTTTATATGAAATTTTAATACCAAGCTGATGATAGGCTTCCTCAAGAACGCTGACGGATATTTCTGACAAAATACCACTGCCGTCCGTTGAAAAAATAATTTCCTTATCAGCATAAACCCTGTCTGCGCTGCATACACAGATAATCAGCATACAAAAAAGCAATTTTATTTTTAATATTGTCTTCATTTCATTTAACACATTTTATTTTTTGTAATGATATTGATTATCTGAGTGTCTATAACTTTCTGCTTTAAATTGGCATCCGACAAATACAATCAAGAAGAATATGATATATTTTCACATACGAGCCTAAGCCTTGCCGGGTATGCACGCTAAACCATTCATAAGGGAGATCATCAATTACCGTTATATCTTGCTGAAGCCCATTCAGTTCCAATTGCGTAGCGTTTTTATCAATTGCGGCCTTAACTTTGGCTTTCCAGTAATCTGACGAATCGCTCTGCACATAGCCGAGCATGGCGCTTTCTTTATAACGTGAAGCATACCGGCCGGTAATGAAACAGCCCATGCCTTCTGAGCCGATATATTTGCTTGGTCCATATCCATTTTTCCGCAAACGCTTGGCTTCAAACACATATTCGGGACGGCCCTTCATGTTGGCTTCAATTATCATATCAACCCGCGGTCTTTTTCGACCGGAACATCCCTCTTGTTCCACCGGGGGATCATCCCGAACGAAATAGTGTTTGCACCAGGGCGGCCCGTCACGAAGCCGCTTTTTTATGGAATGAGCGATATATCCCGTAATGGCGGGTTCTTCCTCATTGTCAGATTTTATTTTGGAGAGAGTGTCCGAATAGCCCCACGCTACCAGCAGATGGGCATGTTTGCGGAATGCATTGGAAAATACAATGAAACGGTCAGATTCAGGTTGGGCAGATTTTGAGGCTTTTGTCATTGCGAGGCTATCAATTCTCCGATGATATCGCCGGCGTCGATGATCGCCTGGGTTCGGGTCCAATCGATCAATCGCGGTGTTTTATAGATATATATTTTCGGACCTTGGAAAAGCCGCAGGCTGCGCTGCATATACACCCATTGAGACATTTGCTTCTTGAGTGCGTCGCCAAGTTCGGTCATAAGGCCGGCGGTTGTCAGGTCTCCTTTAACAACGCTGTGTTTAGTAACAGGGTGCGGTTGAGTACTTGCAGTCATTTCAATAGCGCTTTCGATCAGTTCATCGGAGTAAGTTACGGTCACTCTGTGGAAAGATTCACCCATCACAAAATCATCAAGTTCATCCCGAAGTGTGCGGGCATACTGTTTTAATTCCGGACGGGTCGGCTTTCTGATGGCACTGCCAAGCAATGACGGTGTATCCAGCGGAAGTCTTGTTTTAAAAAAATCCTCGACCGTTATACGGATATCATCAGGGATTTTAAAGAGTCGATAAATAGTAGCATCAATCTTTTGCTGAAGTTTTGAACGTAGTTCTGACAAATCCTTTTTGAGCCTATTTTTTTCCTCTTTGGTCAGATTTTCAGGGAAAGCGAACTCATCAGGCACCCTATTTTGGAGAGAATCGTCAAAATCAAACCCGTTCTTTCTGATTTCAGCTACAAGACTTTTGATTTCCTGTTTTTCGGTACTGACTATTTCCTGATGCAGACCCGCAAGTTTTTTGATCTGTTTGGCCGTTAAATCAGGTGTAGGTATCTTCCTTATGGTGGTGATAGACGTACTCTTTGCTTGGCGAAAGACACCCCATTGGGGAACAATGAAAAACAGATAATACGCGGCAATATCGGAATTTAAATACATTGAGAGCGCTTTTAAATGATCTGAATCATCTTTTGGGGATGAAATTCCAAACTGAAATGCCGGAAGCAAAAAGTCAATTTCGCTGTAAGCAATATAATATCTCCAACCGGCGGATAAAATGATATGTGGCGCTTTGAAAACTTTCAAACCCGCCCGCCCTCCTCTTTTACGCAGATAACACATCTCATCGGTCATAATATCAAAGGCGCTGTCGGGAATTGAAAACCTAAATCGTGATGATGTCATCAGATCAGTGCGAAGCCTTTTGCTTCCTTTATATTCCTTAACAAGCTCAAGTAAGTCAATATCACTATTTTGTCTTGTATTTATGTTTCGAAACTCTGCACTTTGTTTGAAAACCCAATCATTTTTTTGACACAGAGCACTTAGTGAGATTGGAAATATCGCCTTTATCCGTTCTAAAATCCTTTCATCATAAGGCGTGCCCCACAACGCCATTTTCCAGAAAGAGGTTTCGCCGTTCAAAGCCTGATATGGAGATAGGTATTTCATCTCATTTTCATTTAGTGCAATCACCCAGGGTTTGCCATTTTGAAGTGCTCTTTGATTCACCGCATAAGGAGCGTAGTGTCTAATTTCCGGTCGGTTGCCTTTATCCTCGGTAGGGCGATATATAAACGTTGCGGCTGGCAGGGATCCTCTTTTATCAAACAACTTATCTCTGATATTGGCAAAATTAGTGATTTCCAGGACATCGTGCGTTTCAAAAAAAGCCTGGCGGAATTTCTCAGATTCAAGGTTAAACAAGCTCGTTGCTGGCAATATCAGACCTGCCAGGCCATCTTTTTTCAAACAATCGGTGACAATCCAAGCAAAAGCTTCCGCCACACGCTTGCCGCCCACCGGACGCACTGATTGATTTTGGCGGTCTTGAAGCCATGCGCTGACAAATTTGGCGTCTTTAGTTGACCGCTTAACTTCAACCCAGGGCGGATTGCCGACAATCCGATCAAACACAAGTTTTTTTTGCCAAAATTCAGCCCCGCCGGTTTTGCCTTTGATATCAAAAAAATCGCACGCAAAGATTTGCCGGTTGTGCAACACTGGAAACCGGAAGTTAATATTTTCCAGATCGCGAGGCTCCAGATAATGCAAAAGCGTCAGGATCAGGCTAAACCCGGCAACATAACAGGCATCCCGCTCCCGCTCCACGCCGAAAATACTTTGCTGCAAAATAGCAAGCAATTCTTCGGGGATTAGCTTTCTTCCCACACGAACCGCCTCTTTTTCAATAAGGCGACGATAAATAAGCACTAAAAAAACGCCGGAGCCGCAAGCCGGATCCAGAATTTTCATCCCCGGCTGAAGCACTTGATAGGTTTCAATCTCTGATATCAGATAATCCGCCAGGATTTCCGGCGTATAGACGGCTCCTTTCAGTTTGCGATCAAAAATAAATTGCTCATAGATGGCCGAGAGCGTTTCAACCGGAATATATTCAAAATCATAAGCCTTAAACGGAATATGCAGTTGAAGAACAATATCAGGCGCGTTTTCGGGATTCGTCAACTCTCCGCCGCTGAAAACTGCGGCAACCCACTGAACATGTTGATCGTCGAGAGCATTTTCTTTTTCAAAATCAATGGGAAAAAGACGGCCGTTAAAGCGTGCCTCCAATGCCTCGGTTAATTTTTTTAGCGCCGCTATGGTTGCATTTTGCGAAAACACACTGTCAGGACGAATGCCTTGTTTTGCCATCCATTCATCCGTCAGGATATGGCGATGGCGCAGATAACTGAAAAAAACAAATTTGCCGATCAGAGCGTGAATCACGGCATCATTCAGACTGCTTTGGGCACGCAAAGCCTTTCCGAGCTTTTTCAGGTTGTTTAACAGGTGTTTATCTACGCGTTTATCCGGGTTCAGTTTATGTACGTATTCATTTTGCCAGACACGTCCCGAATCGATTGTGTCCGCATTCAAATTGGATATGATCCGCTGCAAATCTGATCGATGTTTTGCCTTGTCCAATAAGCCGGTATCGGCTTTTTTAGCGGAATAATCAAAGCCGGTGTAAACACGGATTTGATTTGGCAACCGTATCAGTACAAAGGGCGCATAGCTGAGATTCCATAATTGACGATGGATATGTCTGGCCTGGGTTTCATCTTGGGCATCGGCCACATACACGGCAGGGCGGGGTTTAAAAAATTGCTTGGAACTTTCCGGGCCGGTTTCAAACACATAGATGCCCTTGACACCGGCGTTGCGGGCACTCCGAAACAGATGCGCCGTTTCCGGTTCATAAACACCGTTCGTCAGGCGATAATGCGGTGAAGCATCATAGCCCAGTTTTTTTTGCAGCGTGTCTGACGATAACATTTATCCAAGCACCTTTTAGAAATACTTTTAACCGGCTTCCCCGTATTTCAAAGTATCCGTAATTTTAGGCTTATCTTGCGCCTTGCTTTGCAATTCAACAATTTCCGATGGTATCGTATCCGTATCAAACCGAAAAAAGCGCTGCATGGTGGTGGCACTGAAATATTTGCCCTTTTCATTAACTAACATGTCAACACCGTCGGTAAAGATAACCAGCCGCGTCAGCGGGTCATCAGAAGCGGGCAGCACATCGGACAAGTTTTTAATCCCTTTGCGAATCTTTTGAAGACTCAGCCCCTTATTTTTTAACATCACGATCAGTTTCAGCTTGATGATCTCTCTGAAAGAATAGTAATGCGTTTTGCCTCTCTTGCAGGGGTGTATCAGACCGATTTTGACCCAGTATTTTAATTGGTTGTCAGTCGCCAGTGTCAGTTTGCGTATCAATCGGGTGGGGTAAATTGCATTCATAACTTTTAAACAATCGTTTATGCGTGAATGTCAGATAATAATATTGGTTGAATAAACATTCAATTTAATCTTTTTTTCAACCAATATCGCCTATGTGTGCGTTCAAGTCAAGAAATTTTTACTAAGAATCAAAGGTCTAACAGAGACTTTACCGCTTTCGACATAAACAATCGCGCCGATCAGGATCAACAGCGTCAAAAATACAGACCATAAGGGAGGTGTCGATGATTCCGCATCAATGCCCGCAGGTTTAGATGTCGGCTGATGGGCAAGTTTGTCGGATTCCGATGCCGGCGGCGTCTTTTCGTCATTTGGTTTTGTTTCAGCCATGGAAGATTCCTTAATTGTCAGATGTAGGGTGCGTCAGGCGTGAACCGTAACGCACCACAATCATTCTATCGGCCATAGTACACAAACGGCGCCCAGAAAACGGGAGCCTGCCATTGTTTGCCGAATTTGCCTTCAATGAAGCGGCGTTTGACTTCAGTGATAGCCATCGCGTAACTCATTTTTTTTTCATTCACCAAGGAGTACAGGCCGGTCATAAAAAGGGCGGTAGAGCGGTCAGCCACAGGTTGCGTTTGCGATCAATAGCCAGCGCTTCCCTGAACGCTTGTATCGCTTTGGAATACCAGCCTTTTTCTTCATACACCAAGCCCATATTGTTAAGCACTGCGGAAATATTGGCCTGGTTTCCTTTTTTACGATGAAATTGCAACGCCTGCTCATAATAATCAATGGCGGTGTCTGGCTTTCCCCATTTATAATACATCAAGCCGATATTGTTAAGTACGACGGCGGCATCGGTCATGCGTTTCGATTTGCGTGCCTGCAACAGCGTTTTTTCATAGAATTGCAATGCCTGCGAATATTTGCCTGTGGCTTTATATACCGAAGCAATACCGTTATTCCGGATGATGATCTGTTCAGGGGTTTTCAATTTCAGATCAATGGCGAGCGCGTTTTTGAAGTTTATCAGAGCCTTATCGAACTTACCGGCGTGCTTGTAGCAATCGCCGGCCTTGTAATATGCGGATGACAGATACCCCTCACGCGGTTTGGCGCTCTTTTTTTCAGCCGCTGCATTTTTTAAAAAAAGCTCGGCGGCTTTGAGGTATTGGCCTTTTTTGATGAATGCCTTTCCTTGAGTCCAATAAGCATCTGCCTGTTTCTGATAGCTGTCAGCATGGGCTGAAAGAGGCGTCAGGATGAATAGACTTGAAACAAATAGAAACACAAATCGAAAATAGAAATAAATAGGGAAATTTTGCATCAGAGTACTTTCTTAATTTAGTGCGGGGAACAGATGTTCGAAGCTGGTTTCAGCAGTCAGGTTTCAGTGTTCAACAGCAACGCCATGCCACCTGGAACCTGACACCAAAAAGATGGAGCGGAGATTTCTTATGACTTCCCTGACTGGGAAAGTCATTATTAAAAACAAACTACCTGAAATGTAGGGTGCGTTAGCGGAGCGTAACGCACCATGTTCATTAAAATTAGTGTTGCGTCAACATTTAGCTGACGGGTAGGAGTGCAAACTTCAGTTTGTAAACGCTCCAAAAAGCGGCAAACTGAAGTTTGCACTCCTGATTTTCACCTATCACTTTAAACTTGACACAACATTAGTTTGAAAAATGATTTCGGCGCGTTACGGCTGACGCCTAACGCGCCCTACAAGCTACTTTAACTTAATCGAACCGACATCAAATATTTTGCCTTCTTTCATTTTCAAGCAACAATCGTCACGGGTTACGCTCCATTTGTCGCCCGTCTTAATCGCAAAACGATAGGTTCCTAACGGTATTTCTTCAAACTTAAAAACACCGTCAGCATCCGTTTTTCCGGTTTGCATGAAAGGCGCTTTATAACAGGGCGTCTTTTTGGTATATGATGACGGACTGGCGCAAATTTCCACCGCTACTCCGGCTAAAGGTTCACCTTCTTTAATCACTTTGCCAACAATAGCACCGAGTGCCGGATGACCGATTTTCGGAAGTTCAGGACCGCTCCCGGCGATGGCGATGGCGTTTATACTGCCCACCAGTTTTTTAACTGTTCCGGGTGTCCAGGATGTAACTTTTCCAGCTTCGTCAATGATGACCATGCCGTGATCAGTGGCCATCCAGATGCGTCCGGCACCGTCAGTTGTAAGAGCATAAAAACGTTTGGCCTTAATATCGCCGCGCTTGGTTAAAAAAGCCTTGGGAGCATGATCAGCGCTGGCGATGACCATCCCGTACATTCCTGTCAAGGCCAAAGCATCATGAGGGCCTACGGACATTCTATCAAAGCTTTTCACCTCAACACCGGTGTTTATTTTTTCAGCGCTTGTTTGTGTAAACTTAATCACACCTTTGCTGTGTGCCGCATAAACAGCACCTGACGGACCGGTTTGCAGATTTTTAAAATAAAGTTTACGTTTAGTAAATTTACTGATATCGGGCCGTGACCAATCATCACCATCCCAAACATGAACGGCATTGGCTGAAATCACCCAAATTTCACCGGAAGGCGCCACAGTTACATCTTTTAGCAGTTTAGCATCCGCACCGAGGTCAGTTTTTTTATAAAATTTCCACTCACGGCCATTATAATTGCCCACACCTTTGTAACTCACTGTCCAGATATGGCCATTAGGAGTAAACGCCATGTTTTCAGCATTACCAATCGTTTTGTAATCGCTGATTTGATGTATCTTGCCGCCTTTCAGTTTAAAAACACCTTTATAGCTGCTAAACCACAACGTTCCATCCGGGGCTACGGCCATAGCTTTGATATTTTCAGGGCTTTGTTTAACCGCTGAGAAAACGCCTTTTTGTAAACGCACCAAGCCGACTTTTTTAACTGCGAAATAGGCCGGTCCGGGCTTGGAAGGCTCCGCTTGCGCCGGCTGGGCTTGAGACGCGGTGTCTTTCTGAGTTTTTTGCTGAGGCTGTGAAGCTGCTGCCGCTTTTTCAGCCGAAGCGTTTTTGACAGGTTGCACAACCATTGAGCGAATTACTTTTTTAAGGGTTGCGCTGTGTTTGCCTTCGCTTTGATCAATGGCGATGGCAATGGCCGCTCTTCCATGATTAATAATTCCCAACAGCGTAAATTCACCCGTTTTGCCACCGATTTCACCCTCATATTTGCGATAAGCGGCGGGTTGTCCTTCCACGGTGATAGCTCGCGTCAAGGTTGTGACTTTGGCGGTTTCTTTACTCTTAGATGTAAATTTTTCAGCAAATTGGGTCACCAATTTTACAGGATCATCCACGTTGCCCATTTGTTTAGCCCTTCCGGATAGAAACATGATAAACACGCCCTTAGATTTACCATCCAAGGTGGCTTGGCTGTCCGTAATGTTCAAATCTTTTTCAGTATTCATCACCTTCCAGTCAGCAGGCGTTTTAACAGACACCCCTAACGCTTCATTACGGTGTTCCTTCCAGGACGCTGCGTAGGCAACGCTGAAAGCGCTTAACATAATTACGACAATAAAAAACTGTAAAAACCGACTTTTAAAC
>JAUCGF010000127.1 GCA_030378005.1 Desulfococcaceae bacterium HSG9
GGACAGCACTCATCATACGGTTTCTCATATGTTTCCGGAACGCCTTCCATACCGGCTGCGAATTCCGCATCGTTTTTCGGCGGAATCACCCGGTATTGAATTTTTCGGCTGTTCATGCCGTTTTTTTCAGTGTCTGACGGACAGTTTCATAACTGACAGACGGCACCGGTTCCAATTCAACCACTTTACGTGCCGGCAGGCGTAAGGTCCGGTTCGCATAACCCGGCGGGGGAGCGCCGAGACGGACGGTTATAATTTTAGCTTCCCACTCCCCATCCGATAACTTGGGAGTCGGCGGGTGTTCCCTTTTCTTACCGTCCGGTGCCCGTTGAAACCCGTTCAAAACGAACTGCAGCCGAATATTTTCAACCGTTTTCGTACGACAGCAGAACGCTTCCGCTGTTTGTCTGTCTCTCCGGCACGGCCCGTCTGCATCCACCTTCAGCAATATCTGAGCACGGCGCACTTTCTGACTGCCACCTTTGAGTTTCCTGATAGTTTCATGTAAATGATCGCGTTCTTCCAGAGTCAGCCGAACAATGTATTTTTTTTGCATAATGTTCCTCCGTATTTTCCTGCATTATGCACTCATTTTCAGGTAAACGCAATCCTAATTTTTAGTTTTGACAAAGCACTAGTACTCCAATTCGGAAGTTCGTGCCCCCTAAACGGCAATGTATTTTGAAAAATATATTAATTTTTACAATTGATTGTTTAAGCATAATATGAATTTTTTCTATAATTAATTAAAATTAAATTATAGGGGGCTGTCATGAGCATATTTAAAAAGCATATTAATTTGACTGACGCTGTAAAAAAAATTTTAGAACATTTCATTCGCTGTCCTAAATCCGCTCAAGGCTTAGTGCGACGGGCTGAAATTATTCTTGAACCAGCATCGGGCAAAAGCTGGCGCAGTGTCGCAAAAGATCAGAAAGTCACTAAAAACACTGTTTCAAAATGGTGTGAACGCTGGTGCAAAAACAATGAGGGCCTCATTGAAATAGAAAATAACCTTGACATCACACCAAAAGAGTTTTTTGAAAAAGTCATTGAAACGCTCAATGATAACCCCCGTGCCGGCGCGCCGGCGACTTTCACGCCAGAACTGATTGTTAAAATCGTAGCTGTCGCATGCGAGGTGACAGACGATTCCGAAAAAGTGATAAGTCGCCGGACGATTAAAGAGATAGCTGATGAAGCCGTCAAAAGAAAAATTGTCAAATCTGTTTCACCCGCCAGTGTCTGGCGGTTTTTGGATGAAGCCGAAATTAAGCCTCACAAAAGCCGATATCAGCTGAACACTACGGAAAAAGACTCCGATATATTTGATGAGCGGTGCCGCAATGTCTGCGATATTTACCATAAAGCGTCGGAGTTGCATCAACAAGGTGTTAAAATTATAAGTGATGATGAAAAAACCGGAATTCAGGCTCTTGAAAAAACTCATGTGACTCCACCCGCAAAACCCGGCGGAAAACATCAGCGTATCGAATATAATTATAATCGTCATGGAACGTTATGTCTGACAGCTGATTTTGAAGTCGCCACCGGCAAAATTATCGCACCGACAATCGGAGATGCTCGAAAAGAAAAGGATTATACAGCTCACATCGCGCTGACTGTCAAAACCGCGCCTGGTGCGCCATGGATTTTTATCGCCGATCAGTTAAATACTCATAAGTCAGCCTCATCAGTCGAACTTATTGCGGAACAATGTGAAATAAATATAGATTTAGGCATAAAAGGTAAAGATGGCATACTCAAATCCATGGCGACGCGTCAGGAGTTTCTGAGCGACCCTGGTCATAGAATACGTTTCATATATACTCCGAAACATTCATCATGGCTGAATCAGGTTGAAATCCGGTTTTCAATTTTAACACGGCGTTTGCTTAAACATGGAATTTTTTCTTCAACAGAGCATCTTAAAAGCCGAATTTTGAAATTTATCGAATTTTTTAATAGAACCATGGCAAAGCCATTCAAACAGACTTATAAAGGGCGACCCCTTACAACTTAAAAAAGGGGGTTACGAACTTCCGAATTGGAGTACTAGAGAATATTTGTATAAAGAATTGATGTTATGATGATTTGATATTATCATTTTAACGTATTGATTTAAAATAAAATATCAATATATGAACTTGTAATGTCTGTTGCCGGTGAAAAATATTATTTTAACGGTTGTTGCCTTTAAAGCGTTTATTGATGATGTCCATAAAAATGACTTTCCAGCCGATGAGCATACTTATAAAATGGTGGATGGCGAACAGCCTAAATTGATGGAAATGCTGTAAGATCAGGGACAAAATAACCACCCCAATTGTGATTTTTGAAACGTGATGCGTGAATTCACGTTTCACGAATCACGTTTCACGCACGGTATTGATCACACACCCGCCAACGAGAAGAGCTATTATGCAACGAATTGATCTGAAAGAAATCTTTAACGGTCTCAGAAGTTACAAATCCGCTCACCAGGTTATTGTCAAACTGAATCTGTGGCCGCTGATGTCCGTTCCCGGCATTCTGAGCTGTGCCTATATCGTCTTTCTGATAGTCCTCGGCGTTTTTTACTTGGATGACATGGCGCGCTATATCAATGCCAACCAAATTCCAGAAATACTTCAAAGTACTGTTATAACAGTAATTATTGATATTATGCTGTGGCTCTTATTACTTGTCATTGGCTATATGACCTACCGTCAAATAATTTTGATACTGTTTTCGCCGATTTTGGCCTACATTTCGGAAACTGTGGAAAGCAAGGTTTACAACGAAGCATCGGCGCCTTTTAATTTGACCTTCTTTTTCAAAGATATTATCAGAAGCGTTATTATCAATACGCGCAGTCTGGCACTTATGTTTGTAATGACCCTTCTGGCCTGGCTGTCAGTGCTTGTTCCACTAATCTGCCCCATAGTTTCCGCGATATTGATTGTAAGCATTCAGGCCTATTTCAGCGGAACCGGACTGATCGACTATACTTTGGAGAGAAAGCGGTTTTCGGTCCGCGAAAGTATCCAATACGCCCGCGAGCATCGGTCTGACGTTATGGGTCTTGGCCTTGGATTTATGTTGCTTCTTTTGATTCCTGTGATCGGCTGGTTTATGGCTCCGGGATATGGTGCGGTAGCGTCTATGTTGGCGACATTGGAGAAGGTCAGAGGCGTGCCTTAGCGGTGTGTGGAAAAGAGATAAAAAAATTCCCCAGGCAATACTGGGGGATTTTGTGAAACTATATCTGATTTTATAATGTTATCAAAACCTGTTTAACTTTTTTTACTGAAGCGTTTGCGGCTGTAACCAGCCAGGCAAGGAGGCCGATGCCCATGAGTAGGATGGTAGATGGTTCGGGGACGGTGTTATAAGACAGATTGTCAAATAATTCGGGGCCGCCGGCATTTCCTCCAGAAAAACCAGCAACCACATCAAGGACAACACGGTTGATGTGCTGTGAACCGCCTATCTCACCAATTTGCAGATGCCATTCCTGAAGATTAGAACCACGCGGATAAAAGACGGATTCAATCAACCGATCATCCATGTACCCGTTCACTGTAAGATTTTCATCAGAGTCAAACGAATAAAAGGAAAAATAATCTATTGAAGTGGCGAAAAGAATCTCAATATCAAAAAAAGGGTCACTTCCGTCGTCTCCGGGCTTTAAGCCAATAGGGGACGTAGCGCCGGGATAATTAGTTGTATTGATATTGCCGGCAACCGGACCGTCTACATATCTATCAGACGTATCCAGCAAAGAAAACGTAACGCCCATATCGGCGTACTGATCCGTTACGACATCACCTACATCAAGATCATCAAAATTAATCTCAATAAAGGTAGCACCCCCCACACTCGCAAAACCTCCCCACAAAAATATCATGCATAGTACAATTTTAAGTGTTTTCATAATTCATTCTCCTTTTTAAATTTTAAATAAGTAGCTACAAATACCAAATTTAAAACAGTTAGCGCATATCTTAAATATGCTTTGTCAATACCCCCAACCTTAAATAAGTAGGGCATCAGAACAAACATCAAAACCAAAAAGCCGGTTCACCTCCTTTCAGTGGCAACCCGGCTTTCTTAAACAGATAAGATCCGTGGCTTTCCGTCTCTGCCTCGCGACAGGTTTGGCTTTTGCTGTTCATATTAAGTTTTAATATTTAAAGTCTCATCCAAAATAATGTTGTTTCCAGACCACTTCCTACCAAATGTAGGAAGCCATATATATTTTTAGCAATAAAAAAAGCCGGGCTGCCTTCATTTTTTCAAAGGCAACCCGGCTTTCTTAGGATTGATGATTTTTAACAGACGATTCAAAAAAAATAATCTGCAATCATAAGGCCCGTGGTTTTCCGTCCTGCCTCGCGACAGGTTTAGCTTTTTCACAGTTAATTGATCAAAGAGCTTAAAAAGTAAAAATTTTCTGCTTTGTATTTTAATATTTATACTTGCAATATCTGTGCCAAGATAGTTAACACATTGAATTCATTATGATAAAAAATTTGGAACAGATTTTTCTAGCTTTTTAAAGTGGATTTGTAAAATTTATTGACACATTTTTTAATCAATTTTAATCAGGCAGTCAAAATTACGATTATTTATAACATGCTATAATAACAAATAATATTATCTAAAATCAATTTTTAAAAAAAATTTAGTCAAAATTTGACGGCAGAAAAAGTCAAGAAATTTTACGCTTTTTCGGGGGTAGTAAAACTTGCTAAAATGGCTGATTTTTCTTTAATAATGAGTAATTTTAGAGATAAATTATATCAAGATATAATCATCTATACAAATATAACATATTGAAATATTATATTTAATAGTTAGTATTTTCTTAGAAAAATTAACATAAAAATAAAATATAGAATTTAAAAAAAATCATAATACGAGTAAAAACAGCAGAATGGGTCAGTCAAAATTTGCCATTTTTCTGTTTTTGAGTCATTTATTTAAAGAAAAATTTTTTATAATTTTTTAATTAAAATTAAAATTATAAATATTTTAAAATAGTTAAAGACATGTTTTATGAATTTTTAAATGGAAAAATTGATATTTAAAATTTATTTTATCAGTAACCAAAATATATCAATTTTTCTACGGCTATTATTTTATTTTTATCATTTTATATAATTTATTTGGATAAAATTGATATTATGATTAATTTAAAATAGTTTAAGATTAGAAAATAAATAATTCAGTTTTATAAATTGATTTTTTTTCCTCTTTTTAAGGTGTTAAAACAAGTGATGATTATCAATAAAGTAATAACGTTAAATCAAAATTAATATATGATATAAGCCATTGAATTTACAAATAAAAAATCATATTGTTTTTTGCACCGTTTTTTAAAGTCGCCAGAACTCGACTTCGGCCACTTAATCTCTTAATCTTGATATTGCTTATGTGCGTATTTACTGTTTATTCCAATTAAGAGCAAGATAATTTTAACAATGATTCGGTAATTTTTTCTGATTTAGCAAAAATACAAAAATATCTTGACAAAGAAAAATATTCCCGATTAATATGTAACATACTATGATTAATGGTCATACATAGAGAACAGTCATCGGAAAGACAGCGGTTTGATTTTTGCGCCCTTCATATCTTACCCGCTGGACCTAATACGATCACAACTCGCAAACAGTTTGGGAAACCGTCCGACCGCATATATGATTAGGCGCTTACCAAACTAAAAGGAAAACCTCATGGCTTTATTTACTACAGACGAATATCTTTCAAGAATCACACAAACCAAAACCCGTATGCAGGATGCCGGCATTGATGTGTTAATCGTATCGGACCCGGCGAATATGAACTATCTGACCGGTTACGACGGATGGTCTTTTTATGTGCCTCAGATGGTGCTGGTTGCTTTGGATTTGGATAAACCGCTCTGGATCGGGCGAGGCATGGATGCGGCCGGCGCCTGGCACACCACTTTTTTGGACGATGAGTATATCATCGGCTACCCGGACGATTATGTTCAAAATCCGGTCAAGCATCCTATGAATTTCGCCGCTGATGAAATCAAACGCCGCGGTTGGGCTGAACAGTGTATCGGTACGGAGATGGACGCTTACTATTTCAGCGCACGCGGTTTTTTAGCACTTCAAAGCGGGGTTGAAATGTTTGTGCGGGGTGCTCTGAATTTTTGCGATTGATTATATACCCATGTACCGTAATCTTTCCAGATTGCATTAAAACTTGTAACCAAGTGCTTATTCAAAAAGGAGGTGATATACTAACCGTTAAAACCCGTTTAAAATGTTTCTGATTTTATCAACTTTCAAAGAAAAAAGGAGCTTCTGTAATGAAAAAAATTCTTAGTGTTTTAGTAATTTTAGTGTTGATGTTTTATGTTGGCAACGCGTTTGCCGGCAATTACACTGGCAAGGCTGTCAAGGCCAAATTAGCGTCCGAAGAGATTAAAGGCGACTTTATGACCGTGTGGGCGGATAATTTTTCCGCACACATGAAAAAATGGTCCGACGGCAAGATTGATATTAACGTTTATCCTTATGGCACGTTAGGCGCTACGGGTGACATCAATGAACTGGCCCAGATGGGAGTGGTGCAGTTTGTGTTTTCTGATTACGCTTGGATCAGCTCATTTGTTCCTCAGGCTCAAGTGCTGGCTTTGAACTACCTTTTTCCCACCGAAAAAGTACCCGAAATTCTCGACTGGATGGTTAAAAACGGCAAGTTTATGCCGCTGCTGGAAAAAGCTTTCCGGAAAAACGACTTGGTACCGCTGGCAATCATGTTTGAAGGCTGGCAGTGGCTGACCTCCAAAAAAGAGATTAAATCATTGGCTGACCTCAAAGGTCTCAAACTGCGCCTGATGTCTTCCAAGCTGCTGGTGGAAGACTATAAAGCCTACGGTGCGGCTCCGACACCCATGAGCTACGGCGAGGTTTACAGCGGCCTCCAGATGGGGCTGATCGATGCGCAAGTCAACCCTTTGTTCGCTATTTACAGCATGAAATTTTATGAAGTGCAAAACTTTTGCACTCAGTTAAAAAGCGAGCCGTTCCTCGGTATTCCTACCGTGAATGCGGCTTTCTTTGACGGCCTTACCAAAGAAGCGCAACAAGAGATGCGCAAATTTTGGATCGATTCGATCATTCCTGCCGGCAAATGGATTGATGAAAGAAATGCCAGTGACAAAGAAAAAATGAAAAAAGCCAAACCTGAAATGAAGTTCAATGTTCTTGATGATGCCACCATTGCAACTTTCAAGGCCAAGGCTGAAACCGTTTATCCCCAATATACCAAAATCGGGGGTGAAGGTTCCCAAGAAATGTTGGATGCGCTCTTGAAAGATATTCAGGATGCAAAAAAGGCGCTGGGAATCAAATAATCAATTCTAAAACACTACGGCAGATTGTCTGCCGTAGTGCCATCTTCACAGCAATTGCTCAATTGGGTATCTTATTAATTTTGTATGGTATCGTTACAATTCCTGCTCTTAATCTTGCTCGTGTCATTTGATTAAGAGCAAGAGTAAGATTAAGAGCAAGAGAGAAAAGTTGTTATCATACAATATGAAGAAGATACTAATTTAGTTATATCGGAGGTTAATACAATGAATGAAGAAAGTAACGTTCCTAAAGAGCAGACCGCTTTTCAGAAAATCAACAAACACATCGGAACGGCGGTCAATGGGTTGGAGGTGTCCATTCTCGTTTTTTGCGTGGCGGCTTTGGGAATTTTGCTCATTGCCAATGTGTTCGCCCGCACTTTTTTCCAAAGCATCTATTTTGCCGAGGAAGTATCCAAATTTCTGGTGATGCTGACCACCTTCACCGGTGTCAGCTACGGTGTCAGAAAAGCGCGCCATATTCGCATGGGAGCGTTTTTAGACGCCATGCCTCCCAAGATGGAAAAAATTTTTATTATTATCATCTCATTAATCAGCGCGATTGTTATGGGAATCATGACATGGGCTTCCTACGAATACTTGATGAATGCCATGAGTAAAGGACACATGACGCCTGCGCTGCGTGTACCCAAATGGACGTTTTACGTGATTATTCCGGTCGGATTCGGCCTGGCCTGTATTCAGTATATCCGCACGATCATTAAAAATTTAACCGAAAAAGACCCTTGGCAGTCTCCGGACCAACAGAGCGAATACGAAGATGAAGATATAGGAGGTGCGCAGTCATGACACTTTTCGGAATCAGTTTGACCACGATGTTACTGTTCGGGTTCCCTTTTATGGTAACGCTTCTCGGTTCGTTAATCCTTTATTTGTATATTTATATGCCGGATATGGCACCCAAAATGATCATCATTATGGTGCAGCAAATCATAACCGGCGTAACCCCGCCGGCATTGGTGTGTGTGCCGATGTTTATTCTGTCGGCCAGTATTATCACATCAGGTGAATCCGCCAGCCGGTTGATTCGGATGCTGAAAGTCTTTGTCGGGCATTTGCCGGGCGGATTGCCCATTACCACCAACGCAAGCTGTACACTTTTCGGCGCTGTCTCCGGTTCGACCCAGGCAACGGTAGCGGCCATCGGCGGCACCATGCGCCCTATGTTGCTCGAAGCGGGTTATAATAGTTCTTTCACGTTAGGCCTGATTATCAATTCCAGCGATATTGCGTTTCTCATTCCTCCCAGCATTGGATTTATTGTTTACGGAGTGGCCACCAGCACCTCCATCGGGATGCTTTTTCTGTCAGGTGTTTTTCCGGGCCTGATGATTCTGTTTATGTTTTCCATTTACTGCTACGCCTATTCCAAGTACAAAAAGGTTCCACTTCTCGCCAAAGCCAGTTGGGCCGAACGAATCACAGCGGTCAAAGACGGCCTTCCGGTACTGGGCTTTCCGATCATCATCGTAGGTGGAATTTATATCGGAATTTTCAGCCCGACAGAAGCCGCCGCCGCCGCCGTGCTCTATGCCTTGATTTTGGAGACTATCGTTTATAAAGCCATCACCTTCAACCGAATAGTTGACGCTTTTTTACAGACCGGCGTTATTACGGGCGTTGTTTTTATCCTTGTCGGTGCAGGCCAGGCGTTTTCCTTTTTAATCGGCTTTCTACAGATTCCTCAAGCTGTTCTTCCGCCTTTGTTCGGAGCCGATCCGTCGATGCTCAAAGTCATTATGATCATCGTTATTGTCTATTTTGTAGCCTGCATGTTTGTCGATCCTATCGTGGCCATATTCATCCTCAGCCCGGTTTTTCAACCCTACGTTGTAGGTGCCGGTGTTGACCCCATTCTGCTGGGAACGCTTGTCACCTTACAGGCTGCGGTCGGTTCGGCCACACCGCCTTTCGGATGCGACATTTTCACGGCCCAGCTCATATTCCGGCGACCCTATCTTGAAGTGATCGGCCACGCACTGCCGTTTTTACTGATTCTCATTCTGGCAACGATCATCCTGATCGCCTTTCCTCAAATCGCTCTGTTTTTGCCGAATATGGCATTGGGTGGATAAATACTCAGACAAAAATTTTCTACCAGGTTTTCAAGTTGGAAATCAGGTTTTTCGGAAAAACCTGATTTCTTTACAGCACCGAATAAAAAGAAGGAACTGATTATGAAATACAAAAATGTGCTTGTATTGACCGACTTTTCTAAAGATTCCGATGAAGCTGTCAAAGCGGCGGTCGATTTTGCGAAAAAATATAATTCACGTCTGACCGTCCTCAATGTTGTGCGCGACACATACAATCTGACGTATGTGCTGTCTGATTCCGAATATCATGGTTTGGAGCGTAAACTGCGCCGACACGCCGAGGAACTGTTTGACAAAATGGAATCGAAAATCCCCGAACTGGCGGAAATCGGGTATGAACGTAAAATCAGAACTGGAACTCCTTATATCAGTTGCCTTTATGAGATTGAAAAAGGCAATTATGATCTGGTGTTCGCCGGTTCGCATGGCAGGACTGATTTGAAAAAGGTTGTAATGGGAAGTACGGCAGAGAAAGTTTTACGTCGTTCGCCGATTTCGGTCTTTGTTACACGGAGATAGACAAACGAGTTCCCTTTGATAAAAAAGAATGAGATGAGGTGTTTTATGATTCCCGCACCTGCGCTATATGATATGTATCCGGCTCAAGACCGGATAAAAGCTATGATTCGGCTGAAAAAATAACCATGTCAACCTATATTCTAACCGCCAGCCAAGCTGCGATTGAAATGATCGCCGGATCATATACAAAAATCACCCCTCCTGTTTTAAAAAAATTCCTTTCTCAAACATTGGAGTTAAATCGTCAGGAGATTAAAACGGTCATTAAAAATCTGGTCACTTCGCAAGAAATCACCTACACTTATGAATATGGTACCACTTTTTTAGAAATATCATTTAACAAACCGGTGTGTATCTCTGACAGGATTACCCTTTCCCCACCGGAATGCGCCTTTAAACCCCGACCGGGAGAAGTTGTCGTCAAAATTCGGCCAGGTGCGTCTTTTGGTGCCGGACAACATCCGACCACCCGTCTGGCACTTCGCGGTCTGGATTTTGCACTTCAAAATCAAAAGCACTTATTACATGAAATCAATGCTGACTTGCTGGATATCGGCACCGGTTCTGGGGTACTCGCCATTGCCGGTGTGAAACTTGGAATCAAAAAAGCGCTTGGCATCGACATTGATCCTTGCGCCCGGTTTGAAGCCCGCGTCAATGTCAGTCTGAACATGCTTGCAGACGCTGTTGAAATCGGTGACCTGGCGCTTGAAAACATAACACAATACTATGATGTGATAACTGCGAATCTGCGTTTTCCCACATTGATGCGGTTATGCGCCAAATTATTTGAAATAACATCGGATAACGGCTTTATTGTTCTGTCAGGTGTTAAAACTGACGAAATTGATACGTTGCTGGATGCCTATCAAGCCAAAGGTTTTGTCTGTATATGGAAAGAAAATAGCAAAGATTGGGTCGGAGCGGTGTTTCAAAAAGTGTGCTATGGAATTGATAATATCAACCCATTTGTATAAATATTTAATCTGTTGTAATGGTGCTGTCTTATTTTCCTTTAAATTGCGGACGACGTTTTTCCAGAAAGGCGCGTTGTCCCTCTTTTAAATCCTCGCTGTTCAGTGCCGCTTCGGTCAGTGCGTCCGCATGAGCCTTGTCAGAAGGATTAAGCCGATTCGACTCTGCCAGCAGATTCATAATCTGCTTGTTTCCTTTGAGGGAGAGGGGCGCATTGGCGGCAATATCGGCGGCCAATTGATTTGTGAAGGTATCCAGTTCTTCAGCCGGGACATGATAATGAAGCATTCCCATCTCTTTTAAGCGTTCAGCCGGGTAAGCGCGGCCCGTGAAAAACATCTCCTTTGTATTGGCAATGCCAAGCAAACTGATAAAACGCTGCAAGCCTTTATGCGGATAAACCATGCCTAGTTTAGCCGGCGGCATACCCATGCGGATATTTTCAGATGCGATGCGAATGTCACAGCAGAGAGCCAGTTCACATCCGGCTCCGAAGGCGCTTCCGTTAATGGCTGCGATGACCGGAAAAGGAAAGTCGGCAACTGCCTGAAAAGTCTCTTCCACCGGTGCCAGTTCAGCCAGTTTCCCTGTTTTTCCGGTGCCAGGCTCAGTGGGTAACGCACGAATATCATAGCCAGAACAAAACGCCTGTTCACCTGCGCCGCGAATGATTAAAACACGAATAGCGAGCGGCATCCGCTGCCAAGTCATCAAGGGCGTCACGAAGTTTGTTTACCAGTTGCGGTGAGAGGGAATTTTTTTTATCCGGCCGGTTCAGGATGAGGGTTGCGATGTTGCCTTGCCTTCGGATTGATAAAATATTGCCTTGCACATAAATCTCCTTATCGTAGGGCATTTCTTACACTGAAAAGTATCAATCAGCAGAGTGACATTTCCATATACGCATCATCCCTTTCTTGTCAAATTAATTCTGCATCTCCCTTAATTTCTTGACATCCTTTCACTTTTAGGTAATATTCAACCGTTTTCAATCTGTCTTGCCTTATGTTGGTAGCCTTTTTTGCAGTCAGGCATGATAAAATAATATATATCGGCAGCGACCCGCTCGCTGGAGATGTTTCCGCAAGTCACTGTTTCAACTCAAAGCAACGGCATTATAGCGAAGAATAATTGAATTAGTTGTAATTTCTTAAAATTACGATTATGATCCTAATTTATAACATGTCAGACTTTTCAGACAAAGGAACCTTGTGACAATGGGCGCGTATGATTTTTTTTCTCTGCTAGCTACAGATTCATCTGTAACACTGGTTTTATCATTGGTTATTTTAATGATCATCGCTTTATATGTAAACCGCAAACGGGATGTCAGCGGCAAGGTTTCATTTATTGATCAAAGTAAAACAGGAATTATCGCTGTAAGAATATTTGAGGTGATTGACGGCTTTAGAAAACGCAGTTGGATTTTACCTTTGTGGGCACCGCAAAAAAATTTACTTTGTAATGTAAAAATTATGCTACCCAATGGCGAATATGAGCTAAAAGCATGTTGGCGGGAGAGTCGCTTACATAATTCGAATGCCAGTATTTTTGAAGCTGAACCATTCGATGAACAAAAAACAATCAGCTTGTCTGATGTCGTCAAATTTCAAGCTGCGGTAACGCAAGGGGTCGAATTCAGGCTCCAAGCATCGGGCAAAAAAATTGAAATCGATTCACCTGATAAAAAAAAATTAAAATTTAGCTCAGAAAAAAATGTTTTACCACTAACGATTTCCAAGCTTCCGATTGCAAATAAAATATTTATATCGGAAAAAATACAAAAAAAGAAAATTTGGGAACTTTCTTTGATTGATGATCGGCTAGTCAATTCCTTGAGAAAGAAAATCGGAACAATGCGTCACAAATTGGATGGGTTGATAGTTAAAAATCGTGAACTGGAATCTAATCTGGATCAAACTGTGAACCGTCTGCGAAAAAACGCCCGTTCAAAAAAAGAAAAAATTAAAAATATTTGAACATAATTCCCTTGAAAGGTTATTTTCAATGCTGGAAACAAAAACATTATGTCCTGATTACCAATTTATCCAAGAAGTTGAATCGTATGGAACATTCGGTGCTGAAGCATGCTTCCAATGCCGCAAATGCACCAATGGATGCCCGGTTGCTTTTGCAATGGACCTTTTGCCGGATCAAGTCATACGGATGGTACTTTTAGGGCAACGCGACACCGTACTAAGCTGTAATTCGATTTGGATTTGTATCTCCTGTGAAACCTGCACCACACGGTGTCCTAATAAAATTAAAATTGCGGAACTGATGGACGGACTCAAAGAGATGGCCATTCAAGCAGGCATTGCTTGTCCTCAACCCCAGATACGAACACTGCATGAAACCTTTTTAAAAAATGTCCGAAAAAGAGGACGTGTCTTTGAGTTGGGCTTCATTCAAAAATATATGTTTGATAGTGGCGAACTGCAACGCAAATGGAATAATAAAGAACTCCGCTATGATTTGAAACTGGGCTTGAAAATGGCCGCCAAAAGAAGATACCTTTTCAAGCCTTCTAAAATTAATGGCAAAGATGAAATTCGCGAGATGCTCGCTTATGCCTTTGAAAAGAAAAATAAACCATGAAAGTAGCCTATTATCCGGGATGTTCCCTTGAAGGAACCGCCAAAGACTATGCCGTTTCGATTCAGGGAATCTGCACGCGGTTGAATATTCAATTAGATGAAATTCCTGATTGGAACTGCTGCGGAGCCACCTCGGCTCACAGTATTAATCACCGCGCAAGTATCGAACTGGCCGGCCGTAATCTGAATCTGGCTGCCCGACCTGTTCAGTTCGGTCTTCCGCACGCCGACTTATTGGTTCCATGCCCTTTATGTTTCAACCGGTTAAAAACAGCGGCATTGGCTTTGGAAGGTGATCAGCAAGAATACTATCGTATCACTTTACCGGATTCCATACCGCAAATTTGGGATATAGCCAATTTTTTCGCCGAAGACAATATGCTCAGGCGTGTGGCCAAACATATTAAAAATCCGCTTAAAAATCTGAAAGCAGTCTGTTATTACGGGTGCATGGCCAACCGACCGCCTGAAGTTGCCGAAATTGCCGACTATGAAAATCCTCAAAGTTTGGATCGTATTATGGAAAACATCGGTGTAACCGCGATTGCCTGGCCGTTCAAAACCGATTGTTGCGGCGCCAGTCAGGTTTTGTCTCGCCCGGAGACTGTTTCGCGATTGGTCGGCAAGCTTTATGACATGGCACAACGGGTCGGTGCTCAAGCGATTGTGGTTTCTTGCCAAATGTGCCAAGCCAATTTGGATATGTATCAGGCCAAAATCAGCGATGACTGGGGCAAACGCTTTGATATACCAATTTACTATTTCACCGAACTGATCGGGTTGGCAATGGGCGAACCCGATGTAAAAAAATGGCTTTCCGGACATATCGCAGACCCTTTCACGCTTTTGCGTGAACTGGGGTTGTCGAAATGATACAAATTTTGAATTTGGAATGTTGAATGCGGAACATCGAGAACTGAAAAATGAATCCTATATCTGAATCTCCATCTAAAATTGGTGCAATCACTGTGGTAGGCGGCGGTATTGCCGGTATTCAGGCCGCTCTGGATATGGCCGATACCGGTTACAAAGTATATCTGGTCGAAGAAAAACCCGCTATCGGCGGCGTCATGGCACAACTGGACAAGACCTTTCCCACCAACGATTGTTCGGCCTGTATGTTAGGGCCGAAATTGGTCGAACTGGATAATCACGCAAACATTGAAATCCTGGCTTACACAGATGTTCTTAATTTGGAAGGAACTCCCGGCCATTTTCGCTTAACGCTTAAACGCAAAGCCAGAGCGGTTGATCCTGAAAAATGCGTGAGCTGCGGTTTATGTGCTGACAAATGCCCTACCCGCGTTTCCAATGTGTTCAATGCGGGCCTGAATCAGCGCAAAGCGATCTATCTTCCCTATCCGCAAGCCTTACCGCTGACCTATACCATTGATAAAGAAAAATGCCGTTTTTTCACCAAAGGCAAATGCCGGATATGTGAAAAGCTATGTCCTAACAAAGCGATTGCCTTCGACCAGAAAGATGAAACTGTTTATATTGAAGCCGGAGCTGTTATTTTGGCGGGCGGGTTCGAACCTTTTGATGCTCGTCTGAAAGCAGAATACGGCTACGGCCTATGGCCTGATGTGATTACCAGCCTTGAATACGAACGCATTCTTTCCGCTTCAGGGCCTTTTCAGGGACATATTCGCAGAATGTCAGATGACCGCAAGCCTCGTCGCATCGCCTGGATTCAGTGTGTCGGTTCCCGAGATCAGCGCGGCCATGCCTATTGTTCCTCGGTGTGTTGTATGTACGCGGCCAAACAGGCGATGATCACCAAAGAACATCATTCCGATATTGAAACAACGATTTTTTATATTGATTTCCGGGCGCACGGCAAAGGGTTTGATCGCTTTTATGAGCGTTCCGAATCTGAAAACGGTGTGCGTTATATTCGTTCCATGATTTCACGCGTGGTTCCCAATCCGGAAGACGACACACTGCAAATCAGTTATAACGACCCTGCGCATGGTTTGAAAGAGGCGTGTTTTGATATGGTCGTGCTTTCTATCGGCCTGAGTCCCAATAAAGCCGCTTTGAAACTGGCTGAACGCATCGGTATCCAGTTAAACCCGCATGGTTTTTGTGAAGTGAATCTGTTAAATACGGTCGTAACATCTCGACCGGGTGTATTTGCCTGCGGCGGAATGCAAGGACCTAAAAACATACCCGATGCCGTGCAACAGGCTGGTAGCGCGGCCTCCCAGGCGATGGCGCTGTTGTCTGATGTGCGAGGCTCTCTTACTGTTACGCCGACACTCCCCACCGAACGTGACATTGCCGGGGAATCGCCTCGGATTGGTGTATTTGTATGTCATTGTGGCATAAATATTGCCGGCGTTGTGGATGTTCAGGCAGTTTCCGATTATGCCGCCACTCTTCCTAAAGTGGCATACTCGACACACTGCATGTTTGCATGTTCATCTGATCAACAACAGGAAATACGCCATGCCATTGAAAAACATCGCCTTAACCGTGTGGTGGTGGCATCTTGCACACCACGCACCCATGAACCGCTATTTCGTGATACAATCAGACAAGCCGGATTGAATCCCTATCTGTTCGAACTCGCTAATATTCGGGAGCATGATGCCTGGGTGCATCGAAATCAGCCGGAATCAGCCACCCACAAAGCTAAAAATCTGGTAGCCATGTCCGTAGCCCGTGCCATCCTTTTGGAACCGCTATATGCAATTGATTACGAAACCGTTCAAAAAGCGCTGGTGATCGGAGGAGGATTGGCCGGTCTTACCGCCGCCGTCGCCATAGCGGAACAAGGCTTTCCCGTGGCGTTAATCGAACGCTCATCAGAACTAGGCGGTAATGCCCGCACGCTTTTTTTCACCGAAGATGGAGCATCCCCGGCGCACCATGTTGAAACCCTTGTTCAGCAAGTTGAAAACCAACCCCTCATTACGGTTTTTACAAATGCTGAGATTGTTTCCTTTATGGGAAGCTGCGGCCAATTTACCACCCAAATTACAACGGCCGGAGAATCGCAAACAATTGCGCACGGCGTTACCCTGCTTGCCATTGGCGGCGAAGAATATAAACCTGCGGAGTATTTTTATGGACGCCATCCCAACGTTGTAACCCAAAGAGAATTTGAATCCATGCTCATGCACCAACCGGATGACGCCCGCCGACTCAAACATGTGGTTATGATTCAATGTGTGGGTTCGCGTGAACCGGAAAACCTTTATTGCAGCCGGGTGTGCTGTACCGCCGCTTTGAAAAACAGCCTGGAAATAAAGGCATTGAATCCGGATGTTCAGGTTTCGGTGCTGTATCGGGATATTCGTTCACACAGCTTCAGAGAAACTGTTTATCTAAAAGCGCGTAAGCAAGGCATTCGCTTTTTCCGTTTCAAACAGGAGCTGAAACCGGAAGTGACCGTCAATTTAGCGGATTCGGAAACAGATTCAGATCAGGGGCGGCTGGGCATCACACTTTTTGATGACCAACTGCAAAGCCACGTTCAATTGGAAGCTGACCTTTTGGTATTAAGCGCGGCTATTCGACCTGTTCGTACCTCTGAACAACTGGCCGAAACCATGCGCTTGCCGCTGGATCAAGATGGTTTTTTTATGGAAGTCCATCCTAAACTTAAACCGCTTGATTCACCCACTGCCGGCGTATTTCTTTGTGGCTTGGCGCAAGGCCCCAAATTTGCTGCTGAAACTATTATTCAGGCACGCGGTGCGGTTTCCAGAGCATTGGCTGTGCTGTCAAAAAATACGATGACTGCCGACGGAATGATCACGCATGTCGATTCTCATCTTTGCAGAGGTTGTGGCGAATGTGAAAAAACATGTCTTTTTGAAGCGATCAAAGTAACGGAGATGGAAAACGGACGCCAGGCAGCGGTCGTAACCGCAACCGTATGCACAGGTTGTGGAGCCTGTAATTCCGCTTGTCCTACCGGCGCGGCGTCATTAGCCCATTTTCGGGATAGCCAGATCAATGGGATGATTTTCAGGGCTGCGTAATCAGTGCCGGAAGCTTTTTAACAAAATGTAAATCAGGGTGTGATGAAGGGCGGGATAGAACTTTTTTCAATTGGTGGAAGCGGCTCATAACGAATATGGCCGCCCTCAATAATACGAAGCTGTATTGATAAATCAGTACCTTCTTTTGCGGAATTTGCGCTTGGAACGTTTTCCGCCCGGATCAGCCGGATTCACCTTGATATTGCTTCCTTCAATACGCTTGCCGTTTAAATTTTTGATTGCCTGATCGGCTTCCGAGTTGCTCGGCATTTCGATGAAGCCGAAGCCCTTTGGACGGTTGGTGTATCGATCTATAATGACTTTAGCGCTTTTAACTTCGCCAAACTCGGAAAACAATTCGTTCAGGCTATCTGAGGTAACGCTATCGGCCAAATGACCCACATAGATATTCATTAAAACCCCTCCTTTTCTTTTTTGGGCTATCGTAACGTCGAACATTTAATGAAACACCGATGAAAAAAAAGGGCGCCTCATCACTACAAGGCGCCCTTACTTTATTACGAAACAAAAATCTAGCTCACGGTGACATTTACAGCGGCAGGACCTTTTTGTCCCTGCTCAATATCAAATGTAACCCGATCACCTTCATTGAGGGATTTAAAACCGCTTGCGTTGATGCCCGAATGATGAACAAATACATCCGGCCCGTCTTCCTGCTCAATAAATCCAAATCCTTTGCGGTCATTAAACCACTTAACAATTCCACTAGCCATAACAACATCCTCCTTGTATAAAAAATTCTAAATGTCTCAGACTGAAGGATGTCTCATAACTTGATTTTTCCTACAGAACGAAACTGTTCCATCTGTTTTAGCATGAAACCATTTGATTGTCGTTTACAATAACCATTCTTTTGGTTAAATGCAAGACAATTAATCCAATGCCACCACACATTTTTTTTTAAGTGGGAAATCTGTCCGAAATTTGAGCTGAAATTGCGCACTCTATACTCAAAAAAGTGTTGCGTGGGAAATAAAAGATGTCTAAAATTCCTTTAAAAACCGCTCCGCCTCTTTGATCGACCGGTTCATATCCGTTATTAAAGATTCGACTTCGGTTTCAATGGAACCGACTTCACGTTTCAATGCACCAATAGCGCGGGCATTGAGATTATGTTTCATATATAAAACATAATTGTTCAGATTTTTTAACACCGGTTTCATACTGTCCTCAGCTTTGGTCATGGATTGATGCAGCCGATTGTATCTTTTGCGCGTGTCTCTAAGCGCAGTTTTACTTTGCGTGCGCATCTGTGAGTTGGTGATCATACCGATTTCTTTATCCCACTCCTGAAACAAATCTGACGCAATACTTTCCACCTTTTCGATCCTGTCACTTACATCATCAGCGCGTTCCTCGCACTCTTCATAATCAGATGACAGATTTTTATAAAATTCTTCAAGTTTCCCTCCATCAAATCCGTAAATCTGTTTAATTTTGTCAAGTGTGCTTTGAAATTGCTCCGAAGCTTCCTTCTGATCGGTGCGGGCATCCTCTACCTCTTCTTTCAGCAAATGGCGTTTTTCTTTACCCATTTTTTCCCAAGCAGCATAGTAGGCTTTTTGACATCCGCCCAACGCCAGTGTAACAAAAATAGCGCATACAATCAGCTTGATTCCCAATTTCATTTGTACCTCCTTTTTATGAAAAATTCTGATTTTTTTATTCATACCATGGTGTTTAAATAACGCGTTTTTAAATGAACCGCGTTACCGACTAACCCATTTAATGATAAATATAAGCGACGCTGTCAAGGAAAGAAATAATTAAAAAAACTGATTACGCGTTATTCGCTTGACAAGCGCCATTTTATTCCATATAATTTATTTAATCTTAGTGGTATTTTATCAAACTAATTAATTGGGGGGCGAAACGGCTTCGACGGGGATATAGAAACTCCGGCTGCATATCGAGTGCCTGCTAACTCGTAAAAATGGTGGGAAAATATATAATCGCAGATGATTATGAATATGCCCTGGCCGCTTAAATAGGCCAGCGTTCTGCCGGGTTTTTCCCGCGTATCCGGTAAGAGCGTCGACTAGCGGGATAGCGTTTATTGGCTTGCCTGTAACCGAAAACGCGAAACTTTCGCAGGCTAGTCTTAGCGGAATCCAGCCTGAAGGAGTCTTACAAGGCGAAATTTAAAATTCAGGATAAATATGTAGATGCCCGAGCGGAATATTTTCGGACGCGGGTTCGACTCCCGCCGCCTCCACCAGACAATTAAATCAATATATTATGTTCAAATAAAGCGTCCAATATTTTTAATTGTGGCTAGTTGGATATTTTATTTCTTTTTTAAATCCAGATTCAAAGGCCGAGCCATCCTTTCGGGGTAAGAACAAATTTTGAGCATACTCGAAAAATTATTCCAATCCCGTCTTTATCTTGACCTTATCCTACTCCGCAAAGCTTAACATCAATACTGTCAATACCTCCTTTTCCATCACCTTCATAAATAAGTATATATTTAACCGTATCGCCTGATGATAAATTAAATTCGGTTACACTCGCAGTGTGAGTATATGATTTAAACGTAGTATGACTTACTGTATCATTGACTATAATGCCAAATTCGCTATCACCCATGATATTTGCACATTGATTCAGGCATACCGGCACCCCAATACCCACCCACAGGCTGGTTGTCAGCGGCACCTTCAACCATGACAGTGATACCAGCAGACGAAGGTCCCGGATCATGGATTACTCCCAAAGCGATATAATTTTCAGTGTCATTCCAAAACTGAGCCAACGCTTTATATCCGGTTCCGTTGCCATTAGTGCCATTAGCGCCTGTGTCGGCAATCGCTCTTTTGAAGTTACGCCTGCCGTATAGTTGTCGGTACCCTGTCCCCAGGCTGTTTGAGATACTCTGACGCCACCCACAGTCACCACGGTTTTTTCAGCATTAATTGATGACGTCAGTTTGGCGCCACAAATAGGCGCTAAAAGAAATAGTGAAACCATAATGACGAATAACGTAATAAAAAACTTTCTTTTCAGCATACTCAACCTCCCTTTCATTTATGTGTGAATAACAGTTCGTAAGGAAACTCACCAATTATTATAAAACGATAAAACGATTTTGTAAATTATTCTACAAGTCAGCAAAAGTGTAAACTGCCTTTTAGCTTCTATTTCAGCATTTCTAATCATCAAAATCCCTGAAAATAAAATAAAAAATAAAAATCGTTATACCAATTGTAATAGCGCTATCAGCGATATTAAAGGTCGGCCAATGGAAACTGCCGATATAAACATCAAGAAAATCAACAACGTTGCCAAAACGGAGGCGGTCGATCATATTGCCGATAGCGCCTCCAAAAATCAAGGCAAGCCCAGATGCCAGCACGGGTTTGGTTTTAGGCGTGGTTTTATAAAAATAAAAAACCAAAGCGGTTGCCAAGGCCGACACAAAGATAAATAAAACATTGCGTACAACGGAACTTTGGTCCGCCATAAACCCGAAAGCACCACCCTGATTGCGTACATGGATAATATTAAAAAATCCTGGAATAACCGTAATTCCTTCACCATGTAAACGGTATAAAGGGATTTTTTTTAATATCAGCGCCTTGGTTACCTGATCTGAAATAACGATCAAACCGGAGATACAAAGCAGGCGGGTGTATTTATTTTTTAAATTTAAAAAGGACATCTCATCCGTTCCGGATTTGAAAAATTTATTCAATAACAGCCAACGCATCAGTGCATCGTTCACAAATCGTCGGATGATCGGAATCAGCACCAACCGATGAATCATAGATCCAGCAGCGTTCGCATTTTGCTCCCGGAGCGGCTTGTATGTGAATTTTTAGACCTTCAATTTCATCACTTTCAAAGGCGTCCTCTAAGGCTTGCTCTTGAACGAGCCTTACTTCAGACACGATAAAAACGGAACGCAGTTCATCAGCATATTCACGCAGTTGATCATACAACGCGGAAGGCGCGCTGATGGTTACGCTGGCATCCAATGGGTGGCCGATCAATTTTGCGGCGCGGGCTTTTTCAAGCGCTTGGGTGACTTCAGCACGCACTTCTAACACTTGGGCCCATTTATTAGCCAGTTTTGAGTTTTGCCATTCAGGATTCACTGAAGGCAGGGGCATCAGATGAACGCTTTCCTTAATTTTCGCATTAGTATCCGGCATATAACGCCAAATCTCTTCAGCAGTAAAAACAAATATCGGTGCCATCAGACGTACAACGGCATCTAATATTATGTGTATTGCTGTTTGCGCGCTGCGCCGTTCGTCAGACCGAGGCGGTGAAGTATATAATCGGTCTTTGAGGATATCCAAATAAAAAGCGGAAAGATCGAGCGTGCAATAATTATAAAGCCCATGATAAACCGTATGAAATTCATAAGATTCAAAGGCGGCTCGCGCTTTGGCAATTAATTCATTCAATCGGATCAGCGCGTATTGGTCAATATCCTGCATTTGGGAATAGGCGACAGCATCAGTCAGCGGGTTAAAATCATACAGATTACTTAATAAAAATTTGCAGGTGTTGCGTATCTTTTTGTAGGCGTCAGTCAGTTGTTTTAAAATATTGGGCGAGATACGAATATCATCCCGGTAATCCGAAGCGGAAACCCAGAGCCTTAATATTTCAGCACCGTATTGTTTAATCACCTTTTCTGGTGCGATGACATTGCCCACCGATTTGGACATTTTCATCCCTTTTTCATCAACCACAAAACCGTGTGTCAGCACGGCTTTATATGGCGCCTGGCCCCGAAGTCCCACCGCAGTCAAAAGAGCGCTGTGAAACCAGCCGCGATGTTGGTCGCTGCCTTCCAAATAAAGATCGGCAGGCCATTGCAAATAGGGGCGTTGTTCAAGCACGGCGGCGTGGCTGACGCCGGAATCAAACCATACATCCAGAATGTCGGTTTCCTTGACAAATTGATCGGAACCGCATTTTTCACAAACTGCGTTATCTTCCAACAGTTCATCAGTGTCTTTGTCAAACCATACATCGGCTCCATGTTTTTCAAACAATGAATACAAGCGGTCAATAATTTGAGGGTTGATATGAATCGTTTCACATTCAGCGCAATAAAAGACCGCAATAGGCACGCCCCAAGCACGCTGCCGGGAAACACACCAGTCAGGACGGTTTTCAATCATACCATAGATTCGTTCCCGGCCCCAGTGCGGAATCCATTCGACGCGGTCGATTTCTTGCAACGCTTTTTTTCTTAAACCGCCTTTTTCCATAGAGATAAACCATTGCGGCGTGGCGCGGAAAATAACCGGCTTTTTACAGCGCCAGCAATGTGGGTAGGAGTGAGTCATTGATTCACTGCCAGCCAAAACGTTTCGCTCCGCCAGTTCGTCAATAATAACCTGATTGGCTTTGAAAACAAATTGACCCGCAACAAAATCAACTTCATCCGTAAAACAACCGCGATCATCAACAGGGGAATAGACATCCAGGCCATACTTCAGGCCGACTTCATAATCCTCTCCACCATGTCCCGGTGCGGTGTGAACACAACCAGTGCCGGCTTCAAGGGTAACATGATCACCTAAAATCAGCAGAGATTCACGATCATGGAGCGGATGACGGCATTTTTTATGTTCCAGACCGGCGGCATCAAAATCACCTAAAAACGTATAATCTTTGCAACCAAAAAACTCCAGGCAGTTTTCCGCCAGTTCACGCGCCAGGATTAAAACTTCGCCGTTTTTTGTGTCAACCGCGGTGTAGGTATATTGCGGATGAAGCGCGATAGCCAAGTTAGCCGGAATCGTCCAGGGCGTCGTCGTCCAAATCACTACATAAACTTTCTGATCGGACAACTCTGGAATCACATCGCTTACATCGTCAGCAAGCGGAAATTTGACAAATATGGATGGCGTGGATTCATCTTTATATTCAATTTCCGCTTCAGCCAGGGCGGTCTTGCAACTGCAACACCAATAAATCGGTTTTTTACTGCGAAAAAGATCGCCTTTTAAAGCGAATTGGCCGCATTCACGCGCAATAATAGCTTCATATTTATAATTCATGGTGAGATAGGGGTTTTCCCATTCACCCATAACACCGAGGCGCTTAAATTCTTCGCGTTGGATGTCAATAAATTTTTCAGCGTAAGATCGGCATTTTTTACGAACATCTGTTTGCGACATGCCGGCTTTGGCAGCCCCCAATTCCTTATCAACATTATGTTCGATTGGCAGCCCGTGGCAATCCCATCCGGGCACATACACGGCATCAAAACCGACCATCTGACGGGAGCGTACAATGATATCTTTTAAAATTTTGTTCAACGCGGTACCGATATGGATATGGCCGTTGGCATAAGGAGGGCCGTCGTGGAGAATGAATTTATCGTTGCCCGCAGAATTTTCTCTGAGCTTTTCATATAAGCGGCCGGAATCCCAATGTGCCAACTGCTCGGGTTCGCGTTTCACCAAGCTTGCTTTCATCGGGAATTTCGTGGATGGCAGATTAAGCGTTTTTTTATAGTTCATGGTTTCCTCCAATTTATATTAATTTAAACTAGCAATTTTAGTTGTTTTTCCAGAAATTGTCAAGGTGTAAAATTAAAATCGGATAAGGACAAACAAACTTTGATTATAAGAAAAAATTGGCTAGCGGTATAAACTGAGACAAAAATCGGGTTTCTGAAACGAAGAAAAATTATGGGGGTTACAAAGTTTGAGAAACCCGATTTTTTATCTGTCACCTTGTGTTAATAACCGAAAAATGCAAATCATACGAGATAAACCGTTTGCGCCATCGCATTTAAGATTGACATAAACGCTGATATTCTATAATGCTTCTGCGAAAGGAAAATAACTCGTTAAAAATTTTCGGATTATTCCTTCCACGAGATACTATCTATATTCTATATTTCCAATTTTTATATTTCCTTTTAACATGTAAGCAGAGGCATCCCATGAGCGCATTGCAGGACACCGGAACAAACAAACCGGCAAATATTTTAGTTGTGGACGACGATCTCATCATAAGGTCTTTGCTAAAGCGCGTGTTGTCAAAGGCGGGGTTTAACGTTTTTCTGGCTGAAAACGGCAAAGTGGCGATTGATGAGCATCTTTCCGAAGAAATCGGCGCTGTCCTGCTTGATCTCCAGATGCCCGTTATGGGGGGAATGGAATGTCTGCGTTATATAAATAAGCATTATCCGGATTTAGCGCCTATTATGCTCACCGCCAACGAAGAAGTTACCAATGCGGTGGAAGCGATGAAATACGGCGCCTTTGATTACGTTATCAAACCGTTTAAATCCAAGCAACTGGTTGCTTTGGCCCAAAGAGCCTTTCAAACCTATACACAGACAAAACGTCTTCGCAAGGTTGAAGCCGAGTTAATCGACGCTCGTGAAAATGAAATCTTTATTGCTTCCAAAATTCAAAGGTCACTTTTGTTGGGACGGCCGCCTGAAGATATTAAAGGATTGAAAATTAACGCATTGACGATTCCATCCCAAAAAGTTGACGGTGATTTCATCGACTTTTTTAAGTTAGATGATCATACTGTGGATGTGGTTGTCGCTGATGTGATGGGCAAAGGACTTTTATCGGCTTTTTTCGGAGCTGCTATGAAAAGCCACTTTTTACGCGCCCTGCACGAATTGACAATTGACGCGGTGGAATGCGGAATGATAGATGACCAATGTATGCTTCAAGAAGATTCTTTCCATTTACCGCAGCCGCAAGATATTATCACGCGTGTTCAAGCACGGATGATCAGGAACCTGGAAGAACTTGAATCTTTTGTCACCTTATGCTATGCGCGCTTCGATATGGTTCAGCAAACGATCTGTTTCGTTGACTGCGGCCATGTGCGCACAATTCACTATAAAGCTGCATCTGGTGAGGTTGATTTGTTACAAGGCATTAATATGCCGCTCGGCTTTCCCGAAATCGATCCGTTTATCCAATTTTCAGTGCCATTTAAAGAGGGAGATCTTTTTTTCTTTTATTCAGATGGCTTGACCGAAAATCGTAATCCTGCTAATGAGATGTACGATGAAGATCGTTTGGTGAATTTTATCAAATTGCATGGTTATCTTGAACCGGAAATAATCATTGAGAGTGCGTATGCTGAGATGGTTGCCTTTGCCGATTCCAAAACATTTGATGATGATTTCACTTGCGTTGCTGTCAAAATAGATCAAAAACAAGCATACACGCAATTGAATGCCCAAGCGATTCTGGAAATCAAAAGTGATTTGAAAGAATTGGCGCGCGTAAGATTTTTTATACGCAAGTTTTGTGAAAATGTGCCAGACTCTCTTTTAGAACCCAAGCGAATTGATATGTTAGAAGTCGCTGTAACGGAAGTCGCGACTAATATTATCAGGCATGCCTACGCAGGCCGCACTGATGAAGTGATTCAGATTAAAGCGCAGATGGCTGAGGATAAAATTATCCTGTTGTTCTATGACTGGGGGCCGCAAGGTTTTGATCCACAATCAGTGCCACCTTTACAAAATATTAGTAAAATGGCGATCAAAGACCTTCCCGAAGGCGGCATGGGATGTTATATTATCGCCCAGTCAGTTGATGAAGTGGAATATTCACGCAACCAAAAGGGAAAAAATTGCACCTCCCTGAAAATTATTTTGGCCCCTGAGACTAACGATTAAAAAATTCCAACTTATAATCAAAATTATAATAAAATCGGAGGAAATTTATGGAGTTAAGCACAGAACAAATTGATGACATTCTTGTCATCGCACTGAAAGCAGAAATTTTGGATGCCAGCAATTCGAAGAAATTCAGAGCGCAGATGACATCTTTGCTGGAAGAATCGCAAAAAGTGGTTTTTGATATGAACCAAATCAAATTTATTGACAGTTCCGGATGCGGCACTTTATTGTCTTGTTTGAGACAGTTAAATGGCAATGGCGGTGATCTCAAATTGAGCGGTGTCCAGAAACCGGTGCGCACATTGTTTGAACTGGTCCGTATGCATCGTATTATTGAAATTTATGACCAAAAAGATGACGCGGTGTGTTCGTTTCAGTAGGTAATTATAAGCGGCGGCTATACAATCATGCGAGCGATTCTGATAACCACTAACGAACTGGTTGAACCCACCCCCTGGGGAGATGCATATCCTTCAGCGATGATGCCTCTCATAGACCGCCCCTTTATCCAACATGTCGTCGAATACCTTGTTAACCAGGGGTTTAACAGATTTGATGTTGTACTCTGCCAATATCCTGAAAAAATTAAAGCCCTGTTAGGTGATGGTAGCCGATGGGGCGTAAAATTCCAATACCATGTTGTCAAAGAACCTTCAAAATCTGTTCATGTGTTAAGATGCCTTGATTTCGACAAGAATGATGAATGGTTGTTGCTTGTATCTGCCGACCGTTTATGCCAAGCCGACTTTAAACCTCTGAAACCGGCCTTGCTATCTTGCCATCGTATTTTATATTGCGCCATACATCAGAGAAACGAACACAAAGATAAAAAATTGTGTTGGTCCGGTTGGGCGCAGCTTTCAAAGCAGTGCTGTCTGGCCGCCCCCGGAAAATGTGATGAAGATGGACTTTTTGAATATTTGCTTTCTTTTCAATATACGAAACCGGAGTTTGTGATTATATCTGATATAATCCGCTCCCACTCTTATGCCGGTATTATGGCCGCCCATAAAGCGGTTTTAAGCAAACAATTCAACGGTTTGATACTGGCGGCGCGCGAAGTTGAAGAAGGTGTCTGGCTGTCGCGTAATATCAGTCTGCATCCGACCGTACAAATTCAGCGTCCGATCTATATCGGACAAAATTGCCGTATCAGCAAAGGGGTCCGATTGGGACCACATACCGTTATTGGTGATAACTGCGTCATTGATGATAAAACCATCCTTCGTAATACCATTATTCTTCCTGGCAGTTATGTGGGGATATCATTGGAGCTTCAGGATGTTGTGGTTGATCAATACCGTTTGATCAATATTCGACTGGAATCAGCGGTGACCATCACGGAAAACTTTATTATGGGAAGTTTGCCTGAAAAGCAATTTCCCCGATGGCTGAAATCTATTCCGTCACGCTTATTGGCGGCCATACTTCTGATTCTGACATCTCCTTTTTTTCTTGCCATAGTTTTGATCCTTAAAATGTTAAAACGGCCATTGTTTAACCGGAAAAAAGCAGTGCGTCTGCCAGCACCGCATGACCCGGAACTATGGTGTATTTTTTCACTGCTTCGTTTCCATCCTTTTAAACCGGCGTCTGACGGGGCTGATCAGTCAAATGCGCTACCTGATATAAGTTGGCAAACGTTGCTATTTTATTTTTTCCCGGCACTGATTAATATTATGCGCGGACATTTGAGATTTGTTGGTGTTGCACCGCGAACTGCTGATGAAATCAAGATATTACCTCCGGATTGGCGCATTCTTTATCTTCAGAGTAAAATAGGTCTTATCAGTGAAGCCTTAGTCTATTTTGGCGCCAACCCCAGTGAAGATGAATTGCGCGTCGCCGAAACGTTTTACTCCGTATCCGCGTCATGGAAATATGACTTGAAATTACTGGCCAAATATTTTGGACAACTTGTTTATCTTTGGCCCAAACCTAATATGAAAACCTGATTGGAAATGTGAATGAACCATCTGCAAATACCTCATGGAAACGAACTGGTCAATTTGATTGCGCCTCCTGAACGCGCCCTGATTTTAAAAAAACTATCCTTGAATTTACAAACGGTTAACCTGCCTCGCCGATCTGTATCCGATCTTGAGTTATTGATGAATGGTGCTTTTTCGCCATTACGCGGTTTTATGACGCATGCGGATTATGAATCCGTTCTTGACCGGATGCGCCTTCAGAATGAAACGCTTTGGCCGCTTCCGGTTTGTTTGGATATTTCCGAGGCGGAAGCTGACAGCTTAGAGACGGGACAATCCGTTGCCTTGAGAGATGGTGAGGGATTCATGTTGGCAGTGATGCACATTCAAGATATTTGGCGTTTTGATAAACTTCGTGAGGCCGAAAAAATATTTGGCACACAAGATATTCAACATCCGGGGGTCGAGCATCTTTTGAATCATAAAGGTACGCACTATATTGGCGGTGTGATCGAAGGTATCCAATTACCATTGCATGCCGCCTTTAAAGGGCTACGCCATACACCGGCTGAACTCAGAGCGCTCTTTACAAAATTTGGCTGGCGGCGCGTGATTGGCTTTCATACGCGTAATCCGCTGCATCGCGCCCAATTTGAGATGACGATCAAAGCGATGGCTAATGCTCGCGCCAATTTATTGCTTCACCCGATTGCGGGCCGTGCCAAACCCAGTGATATCGACTACTATACGCGCATCCACTGTTATCTATCGGTGAGTAAGTATTATCCGCCCAGTTCGATGTTGCTGAGTTTACTGCCTTTGACGATGCGGATGGCCGGCCCGCGTGAGGCTTTATGGCACGCCATTATTCGCAAAAATTATGGATGCACCCATTTTATCGTGGGGCGAAGCCATGCCGGCCCCGGGTTACGTACCGATGGACAGCCATTTTATGAATCTCACGCGGCTCAGGAATTGTTAAAATCGTATCAAACTGAATTGGGCATTGAAATTATCACCTTTGATGAATTTGTTTATGTAGCTGATGACGATATTTACGTTCCAGAAAACGAAACACCCGCCGGTGCAACGGTGCGGCGGCTTTCCAACGATGATTTTCATCTAAAATTACGTCATAGCCGCCGCATTCCCAAATGGTTTACTTTTCCCGAAGTTGTCGATGAACTGCGCAAAGCCTATCCCCCTCGTCATAAACAAGGATTTACGATTTTTTGCACCGGTTTATCCGGTGCCGGGAAATCTACGATTGCCCGTGTGCTTTATTCACGTTTTCTGGAAATGGGAGGGCGCCCGGTAACCTTGCTTGATGGCGATATCGTCAGGCACAACCTTTCTAACGAATTGGGTTTTTCCAGGGAACACCGCGATATCAATGTAAAACGCATCGGGTTTGTTGCCAGTGAAATCACGAAAAATCGTGGAATTGCGATCTGTGCGCCCATTGCGCCATACACCGCCAGCCGTAAGCAGGTACGTCGTATGATCGAAAAGTATGGGGGCTACTTCGAAGTGTATGTGGAGACGCCGCTAGCCGTATGTGAAGGCCGTGATCGCAAGGGATTATATGCCAAAGCGCGCGCGGGTATTATTAAAGGATATACCGGCATTGACGATCCATATCAAGAGCCTTTGAACCCGGAAGTTTCTATCGATACGACTGATATAACACCGGATGAAGCGGTACAAGAGGTGCTTCTTCATCTGGGACGCGCCGGTTACACGCGTTGAAATTTGAAGTCACACATTTGAAATGCAAAGTTTTTTATAACTCGACAGTCATAATCATAAATTCTTGTAAGTTACTAAAAACATTTAGCTATACTTATAACTTCAAACTTAAATCATCTGCCCGTGAGCTTCACGCAAGCGCCGGCTCAAAGTTTGAATCAGTTCGATAGCAATGGAGGGATATTTGGCAATTTCATCACGAATGTTCCAATGATCAAGAGACAGTGCTTGTGTATCCCGAACAGCAATCACACTGGCTGTGCGCACATAGTCATCTAACACAGCCATCTCGCCGAAATAGTTGTCGGGACCAAACATTCCGATTTTTTTTTCGTTGGCGGTTCCTGTACCAATAACGACTTTGACTTTTCCCTTAATCAGAATAAAAACACGACCATCACGTTCCCCTTCTCTGATAATAGCATCTCCCTTCTTATAAAAATGAAGTTGTGCTCTTTTGGCGATCCGTTTAATATCTCTCTTTTTTAACATTGAAAAGAGAGATATGCGGGCGATTATTTCAGCATGGCCCATCAGCAAAGTCTCCTTATAGCATTGTCGAGTATCAGTGTTCTTTAGTAACAACCTGCAATTACGGGCAAACTGATTTTTGATTCGAGCAACAAAGCAGGCTACATTATTTACGTGCTTGGGTCAAAATTCGTTTGATACCTAAAACTGCACGTTCAATGAGTTCAACTACGGTAATTGCGTTGCGAGTGATAACAATTAATACAACGGGTTGCTCAAGCACATTAAAAAAACGAAAAAACATGATGTTCCCGGAATTGTCGGTCAAAGTGATTTGTTGTATCGGACTTAGATCAGCTTTGTCACGAGCATTTGGGAGCATTTGACCGATCGTATTGGCTAAATCAGACAACTTATCAGATTCATACGTAGATTCGATATCATTAATTAATTCGCCATCAGCCGTCGCTAAAAGAGCCGCTTTAAACCCTCCCTCTCTGGCAACATGCTGTAATTGTTTTTTTAACGCTTCGATCTGTTTTTCAGATCGATTTTTACGTCTTTCCTGTTCACGCGCCATCGCTGTCTTTAATCCTTTTTTGCGGTTTGCAGATTTGAAATATTTTTAAACTTTACACGAATAAATAAAAACATCATTATGTCCTTGATAAGATACAGTGTAAACCGATTAATGAAGGATGTCAAAATTTACATAAAAATATTATTTGGTAAAGCTTTTTTATTTGCTTTTCAGTAAATATTATCAAATTATGATTTTTTTGTATAGTTGTCCGATGTAAATTTGTGCTGGAATAAAAATTAATCTCTTACCTAATTAACCGTTTTGGAGATAATAATGACACAATTTGTCAGTCGGAACGGCATAATATAACCATATATAAACTAATCGCAAAAATCATGCCAGAACAAACTGAAAACCGATGGTTATAATGTGTTCTAAATACGTCGAGAGACTGAAACCTAAACCATAAAATCACAAATTGTGACCTACGGAGTATATCCATCTGGCGATAAAACGTGTAATCTTGACAAAGCCCTTATAATCAAATATACACATCAAACTGATAGTGCAAAGTTAAAATTCAAGATCATAACAGATATAATCTATTATTTTAAGGAGAATCCGATAATGCAGAATAAACAACTCTATCGCTCGTATTTTAATCCGTTACTAATCAAACCCCATCGTCCGCTTCCAAAGGAAATCGCCATTATCGGCGCAGGCACGATCGGCCCGGATATTGGCTACTATCTTAAAAGCGCATTGCCAAATATCAAACTGTTTCTTGTGGATATTGATGAAAAACCGCTTCAGGCGGCTGAAAAACGTATAAAAGGGTATATCCAAAAGGCGATTGATCGCAGAAAAATGAAACCCTCCCAAGCAGAACTCGTCAGCGCAAATATCGTTTATACAACCGCGTATGAACAGATTAAAGATTGCGACTTGATAATTGAAGCGGCCACTGAAAATATTCCTTTAAAGCAGAAAATTTTCGATACTATTGAAAAGCTGGTAAGTGAAGACGCGATTATCACTTCCAATACCAGTTCCATACCCGCGGATCGTTTGTTTAACAATATGCGCAACCCATCACGAACGACAATCACCCATTTCTTCGCACCCGCTTGGCGCAGTTTGCCGGTGGAGGTGATTAATTGGGAGGGCGGCAGTCAGGAAACCCTGGATTATCTATTCTGGTTTTTTGCTCAAACCGGTAAAGCGCCAATCATTACAGACAATGCGATCTGTTTTGTGCTGGACCGTATTTTTGACAACTGGTGCAATGATGCCGCCTATTTATTGGATCACGCCACCGCTGCTCAGATTGATTCAACCGCGGCTGAGTTTGTTTTTGCAGGTCCCTTTTTTGTGTTAAACATGGCCAACGGCAATCCGATTATCGTAGAAACGAATACACTTCAAATGGAAGAAGGCGATCATTATCTGCCCGCATCAATTTTTAACTCGGTGGACCGTTGGCTCACCGTGCGTCCGGGACAAACCATTGATATGCCGGATGATCTAAAAATGCGTATCCGTGACCGTATGTTGGGAATTTTGTTTTCCCAGTCTTTCGACATTATTGATCGGGGCATCGGAACTTGCGCGGATCTGAATTTTGGCTGCCAGGTTGCGCTGGGATTTAAACAAGGCCCGTTTGATATTATGCGCGCGCTTGGCAAAACCGAAGTCGAGCGCATTATGACCCGCTTTGAAACCGAACGCCCCGGTTTCCCAAAAGCCGGCAATCCTTTTGATTATTATCAGGATTTTAATCGTCATATCCTATTGGATGAACAAGACGGCGTTAAGATCATTACGTTGCGACGTCCTCAGGCGATGAATGCCTTGAGCGACGAAGTAACAGGCGAAATTCTGAATGTCTTAAAACAATATGCGGCGAATCCTGATGTTAAAGGATTTGTTATCACCGGTTACGGCAATAGCGCTTTTTCTGCCGGTGCCGATATTGGTAAATTCCCCAAGATGCTTGGCAATAAAGCGGCATCAGCCGAATATGCCAAAGAATGCGCCAAAGTACAACAATTTTTAGACAAAATGGAAAAACCGGTGGTCGCAGCCGTGAACGGCTTGGCGTTGGGAGGCGGATTGGAAATAGCGATTCGTTGCCATCGAATCATTGCCACTAAAACAGCCCGTTTTCAGTTTCCTGAGATTACGCTCGGTATTTTGCCGGGGCTTGGCGGATGTATCGTTCCCTATCGCAGATGGCCTGAAGGTGCCGTGCTTTTTCACGAAATGATTTGTCATGGGCGTCCTCTCAGTGTGAATGAAGCCGCCGATATCGGCATGGTAGCTCAAATCACGGATGACTATGCCGCCATGATTCAAACCGCTATTGAAACTGTAAACCAATTAGAGGGGCAAATCATACGCATCCCAGACGGCTCTGTCGATATTCCCGATGTAAATATTCCGGATGAGCCATACTCCGGCAAGCAAAAATTGAGCAGGGAAGCGGTTACGATTTGTGCGCAGACAATTCAGGACGGTGCTGCCTCTGACAGCTTTACGGATGCCTTGGAAATTTGCTATAACGGTTTTGCCGAAATCGCTTGCACGGATGCGGCTAAAGAAGGCATCACCGCTTTTTTGGAAAGACGTCCGCCACAGTTCGATAAATAACAAAATTCAAACGGCCTGAAAAATCAGGATTGGAGTGCCGACTTCAGTCAGCTTTGCCCGTGACGCAAGCTAAATCCGGCACTCCTTTTTGTTAATAGGAGTTAATGCACTAAAGTAGGTCGGGTTAGCGATAGCGTAACCCGACAATATTGCCGGTTGATGTCGGGTTACGCTATCGCTAACCCGACCTACTGAGTTTGTGCTAACCGATTTGGTAATATGTGTAGGTTATTTCGTCCACAATTCTTAGATTCTTACTTCAATAAATTCGGCAAATACAGCACCAATTGGGGGAAAAGCATCAAAATCAGCACACAAAGTAAATAAGCGGGCAGAAAGTAGGTAACGCCTTTGAAAACATCTTTGATGGGAACGTCTTTAGCCATACCTGCGACAACATAAGTGGTTGCACCCACCGGCGGCGTTACCGCGCCAAGGGTGGTTATCACCGTGATCGTAACAGCGAACCAAAGCGGATCGTAGCCCAGGCTGATTGCCACCGGAAAAAAGATCGGGATCGTAATCAGAAGCAGTGCCAAGGCGTCCATGATAGCACCGCCGATGACATAGATAGCGAAAATAATGATCATAATGGCGACATCAGGCGCGGGTAAATGCACCACCCATTCAGCGATATCAAAAGGGATACGCGTAACCGCCAGAAAACGGCCGAATATCATCGCACCTGCAATAATGGTGATCACCATGCAGGATATAAGCAGCGTGTCCGTAATCGAATTGACAAAGCCATTCCAAGTCAGGCTGCGCCGGATCACGCAAATCAGAACAGCGCACAGAGAGCCGACCGCGCCGGCTTCGGAAGGCGTGAAAATTCCGAAAAAAAGACCTGACATTACCAATAAAAAAAGCAGCCCCATTTCAAAAGCGCCGGAAAGCGCCTTGATTTTTTTGATCAAACCGGCTCGCGGGCCGGCCGGTCCCCAATTCGGATGGAAATAACATACAGCATAAACGCTGACCAACAGTAAAAGCGTTAAAATAATGCCTGCACCCACACCGCCGTAAAAAAGTTTGGCAATGGATTGCTCGGTCGATAGACCGATAACAATCAGCACCACACTCGGCGGAATGACGACACCCAAGGTGGAGCCACAGGCAATCGCACCTGTGCTTAACATATCATTGTATTTGTATTTTTTCATCTGCGGCAGTGCAACCGTAGTCATTGTCGCGGCAGTGGCCGCATTGGACCCGCAGATCGCGGAAAAAGCGGAACACGCCATTATCGTGGCCATAGCCAATCCACCACGAATATGTCCCACCCATTTATAAGCGGCGTTATACAATTTTGTATTGATACCGGCATAAAAAGCGATCTGCCCCATAAAAATAAACAGCGGAATAACCGTAAGGCCATAGCTGTTAAAGGTGTCCCAAAACACAGCACTGACCATGTTAAGCCCGGCTTTAAATGATATGACATAACAAAAGCCGATAAAACCTGTCAGCCCCATAGCAAAACCAACCGGCATTCCCAGCAAAAATATTACCAACAGCAGAGCTATGATTCCGATAAGCCCGATTATGGCAAGACTCATGATGAGACCTCCTTGTTCGTAAACAGCACTTTTAAAAGGTCTGTAAGAAAAGTAAAAGCTAAAATCAGACATCCAAAAGCCACCGCATAAGTAAACGGATAATAGATAATACGCAACGTTTCTGTCACTTCACCCGCTTGCATGAGAATACCGGCCTTGACAGCCATTTGATACGCCACAATTACAAAGAAAACAAAACAGATTAAATCATTAATGACCCGTAAAACATGGCGTGTTTGCGATGAAAAAGTGTCAATCAGAACATTTACGGAAATATGCGCCCGTTTCTTCTGAGTGTGGCTCAATGCAAAAGCGGTGACAATCGCACCGAAAAAGCCCATGAGTTCAAATGTTCCCCGAATGGGCATCCAACCGATGCGTAAAAAAATATTCGCACAGCATAAAAGAATCATGCTCACCAGAAAAACACCGCCGATGAAGAGCAACATACGATTCAAAAATAAATTGATTTTTTCAAAATAGCTCATAGCATTTTTTAAGTTTTAAGTTTTAAGTTTTAAGTTTTAAGTTTTAAGTTTGATGGTTTCGTAAAAAGTAATAATTATTTAACTGTTTGTAATTAAATCACAAATTGACTTTTCAATCCTTGACTTAATTCTCATGACATGCTATTAACTTATTGTTCTATATTAAAATAGAAGGGAGTTAAAAAGATTAGAATAGCAGTTCACAAACAGGAACATCTTTTCGATCCTTGGGATTTTTTAAGCCCCATACGTATGAAATTATGCTGATTGGGCGGCTATTTGTCAACAATTATTATCAAAGTAGTAGCGGAAGAGCACCAACCTGTTTCAATCCTTGTTTTAATGGATGTAGGTCTGAAGGTGTCGGGTTTGCTTCTTTTTGGCAATTGGCATCTAAGTTTCAATCCTTGTTTTAATGGATGTAGGTCTGAAGGCTATAGTCGAAAAAAGGCCAGTCAGTTGCCTGCCAGTCGTTTCAATCCTTGTTTTAATGGATGTAGGTCTGAAGGACTCTTCCAGATTAGACTGAAGCATACTGATATTAGTTTCAATCCTTGTTTTAATGGATGTAGGTCTGAAGGTTCGTTCGCCATCGTTGTACGGATGCTTAACAGGTCAGTTTCAATCCTTGTTTTAATGGATGTAGGTCTGAAGGTTGAATTGTTCGTCTCATATACTCTGCGTTGTGGATGTTTCAATCCTTGTTTTAATGGATGTAGGTCTGAAGGCGTGCTGACAACGGGAACAGGGCGGCTGGCTTATAAGTTTCAATCCTTGTTTTAATGGATGTAGGTCTGAAGGAGAACGTTACAACCCGGAGTTATGGCGCAATAAACCAGTTTCAATCCTTGTTTTAATGGATGTAGGTCTGAAGGACGGGCAAGTACAACTGACGCCTGAAACCGGAAGCAAGTTTCAATCCTTGTTTTAATGGATGTAGGTCTGAAGGTCAGGCAAATAATCAACTTCAGGCCAAGATAACGTGTTTCAATCCTTGTTTTAATGGATGTAGGTCTGAAGGATATACAGAGTTTTAGGATCCGGTATGCTTCGGGATTGTTTCAATCCTTGTTTTAATGGATGTAGGTCTGAAGGACGCTAGCCCACTAGGTGAATTATCAATATAGGCAGTTTCAATCCTTGTTTTAATGGATGTAGGTCTGAAGGCGGTCAGTTCGTAGGCTTCATATTCTTTGTCGTCAATTTGTTTCAATCCTTGTTTTAATGGATGTAGGTCTGAAGGCCGACTGGATTGACTGGCAAATCGGGGATTGGGTTTTTGGTTTCAATCCTTGTTTTAATGGATGTAGGTCTGAAGGCACGTATCTTTCAAGGGCGATTGTCGAACAATGTAGTTTCAATCCTTGTTTTAATGGATGTAGGTCTGAAGGAACCTTAGAAAATATCAAAACATCTTCTTTAGTTTGTTTCAATCCTTGTTTTAATGGATGTAGGTCTGAAGGGTGTCAAAACACTGTCGATTTTCCATAATTTATAAGCGTTTCAATCCTTGTTTTAATGGATGTCGATTAGAAGCCATTTTCTTCTTTATCGTTTTTGCACTCACCTTGCTATCGTTTCAATCCTTGTTTTAATGGATGTCGATCATAAGGCGCTTAATTCAGAAAAAAAATGTATTTTCAATTATAGCACAAATAATCAGTGATTTTAAGATAATAATGTCAAAGAACAGGTGTTTGTTTATTATTTATTTATTTATTTATTTCAATCCTTGTTTTAATGGATGTCGATCAGAAGCGCTTAATTAATAAAAAAAATGTATTTTCAATAGGTTGAGCTCTTGTCACATTGCTTTTTTCATATATGGAATTTCATGCTTCGGCCACATACTAAACTGCAAGTTCAGCACTCCTTTGGATGTATTTAATAAAACTTTTTGATCTACTGAAACTAAATAAAAAAGGTTGAACGTTCCAGTTTAATTTATAGTATTCCACCAAGATTAGCATCATATATCATATCACAAAATAAAATTTCCCTTTGATATTGCTTATGACGCATAGCATACCACAGAGGCACTTTCAGTTCATATCGTCTTCTCTCTTTGGGTGCTGAGTTTAAAACTTTTTCAAGAAAGCATAGCGGAATAACAGAAACAGTTTCATATTTTGGTTGACGCGTAACTTCCTGTTTCTCTTCGCCTAATCTGCTATCGAATATCCCCATACGCGCTTTTTGACTTAATTTATACTGTTGAAGAGCTATTTTAAAAGCTTCCGAATCATCAATTGATATATCTCTGTAAACAAGATCAACGATATCAATCAAATCCTGTTCAGCTATTTTACAAGGCGCTTTTTTAAAGGCATTGAAAGTGCGTTGAAGTATATCCGGAGAATTGATCGGGTTATACAAGAATTCGCTTTTTTCTGATGCTTGAAAGATATAGACGCGGCTGTCCCGCTTAGAATCGCGGTAACGGTTAATGCGGCCCGCGCGTTGGGCAATGGCATCCGGCGGTGCGCATTCCGTAAAAAGCCAATCAAAATCAATATCCAACGAAACTTCAACAACCTGAGTGGCGATTACAAAATTAGCGGTGTCAATCTTTTTTTCAATTTGCTTACGGTCTTTAAAAATAAAACGTGAATGATAACAAATGGGAGCTAATCTTTTTAATTTTCTTGAAAGATTCTGGCACTGATCCACCGTATTGACAACTACCAACACACGCTTGCCGTCATTGACAGCGGATGCAATGGCATCAACGGCTTCATCAATACATTGATTTTCAACAAAATAGGTACTTCTTTTAGCGGTTAACAATTTATTTTCTTTGATAACTGGAGCGCCCGGCAACTCTTGTTGAAAAAGATGCACCAAATCAGTTGGCATTGTCGCACTCATAACGAGGAAACGCGCACCTAAATTTGAAAAATGGCGTATTGCGGAAATGATCAATCCTAATGTCCATCCGTCATAAGCATGAATTTCATCAAGTACAATAACGGCATTGGCCGCGTTGATCTCCTTTAAAACCCACCACCCGGAATTAAAACCGGCGGTTAGCAATTGATCGACTGTGCCTACCGTAACCGGAGTAATGAATGTTTTGTCAAAAAGAACATCTCTGCGGTTTTCCCATTGGCTTTCTTCGGCTTTCCCGTCAAAAAACAGATTTGCCGATGAGTGTGTAAGCCCCACGTTGTTTTCGCCGAAAAAACTGGCAAAACGTTTCCATATACTGTTAGCCGTCGCCATTGTGGGAAGCAAATAGATAATTTTGGCGCCACCCAATTTGCGGGAATTTTTCAAAGCCCATAACAGCGAACCTTCAGTTTTACCGCTGCCTGTCGGCACTATTGCGATCAGATTGCCGGAATGCAGGCTCATCTTTTCCTGAAAAGGTCTTAGTCCTTTATATTCGATCTGTTTATCTTTGCAACGATTCGCAAGTTCTTCAATCAACATAGCGGGAGATTTGAAGACGGAATAATTCACTTGCACCATGCCTGAACCGTGCCAGTCGGCATAATGAAGGATTCCTTTGAGTAAAAAATATAATGTGCGAACCCTTTCAAGATCATCTATTTGCAGAAGTTTCTCAAAAATACCGTTTTCCCCGATAATTTGTGAAAGAAATCTATAAGGGTCTTGTTTTTCAAGCCCTCTGGGTATCTCAGGCAATTTCCATTGATGTTGCTTAAAAGCCAGCAATTCCCGAACCCCTCATAGAGGTGCATAGAACGTGAGGTGATATTTTTAACTCTTGCAAATTTTTTAAAAAAACAAGGGGTTTTTATTAGCCTTTTTCGTTTTTTTGTTCATGGAGGTAGAC
>JAUCGF010000128.1 GCA_030378005.1 Desulfococcaceae bacterium HSG9
TATCATGTTTGCAATATTTTATATGCAGTGATATATTTTTATTGCATTAAAAAGCGGTTTCTTAAAAATTAAATTCATGCCGACATTTCATCTGTCAGATATATATTTTTATAACATACTTAAATCAAAAGAATATTATGTTATTCCAAAAAAAATTGTATTAAAAAATAAAAAAATAAATTATTATCATAGTTGGTATGAATATTGCTAACAAACATAGCAATTAAAAAATTGTGAATTATGATTGAACTATAAGTTTTGGTCAAATCATATTGATGAAAAAATAAATGAGGGAGCGTGGCTTATGAAAAAATCTGTATATAGTATTTGCGGAATGTGTACTGTCAGATGTCCGATTAAAGTGGATGTGGAAGATGGCATCGTCAATTGGATTGAAGGCAGCCCGGAAGATCCCGGCATGGCCGGGCGGCTTTGCGCTAAAGGATCAGCGGGCATCGCTATGTTGTATGATTATGAAAGACCCAAACAGCCTTTGATTCGGGAGGGCAAGCGCGGAGAAGGTCGTTGGCGGGAAGCGACTTGGGATGAAGCCCTGAATTATATTGCCGATAAACTGAAAGCCGTTATCGACAAACATGGCGCTCGTGCGGTCACTTTAAGCGACCGCGGCGGGCCGTTTCGTGATTTGCACCGTAGTTTTCTAAAAGCGCTTGGGTCGCCCAATTATTTTAATCATGACTGCACCTGCGCGCGTAATACACAACATGCCGCGCTTTCGCTTTTCGGAGGCGGTCGTAAGACCTTCAATTATGATTACAAACAGAGCAAACATCTGGTTCTGTATGGCCGCAACGTACTGGAGTCGATGCGGGTTAAAAACGCCAATATTATTATGGATCTGCTGGAACGGGGAGGCAAGATAACCTATATTGACGTGCGCGCCGCCGGCACGGCCATGAAAGCCACACGTTTCTGGATGATTCGCCCCGGAACCGATTATGCTCTGAATTTGGGGATTATCCATACTGTTTTGCGTGATAAACTCTATGATGCCAAATTTGTTGATAAATGGGTGGACGGATTAAAAGAGCTGGAAAATTTTATCACGCCCTATACGCCGGAGTGGGCTGCGAGAGAAACCGGCATACCGGCAAACGAAATCAAGGAATTCGCCCATGAGGTTTCCGAAGACAAACCGGCGGTGATTTTCCATCCCGGATGGCTCACGGCACGCTATAAAGATTCGTTTTATGCTTCTCGCACGGCCTATATTCTTAATGCGCTAATGGGCTCTTTCGAGGCTCCGGGAGGTCTCTTTTTTCAAAAAGGCCCCGGTGACGCAGGCGCTAAAGGTCTCAATACGCTGATGGACACGATTCCTTCGCCAGAGGAAAAACGGGTGGATGGCCTGGGATGGAAACACAAACACTTTCAAAACGGTCCCGGATTGCTGCAATTTCTCTATCCCGCTCTTTTGAGTGAAGACCCTTATCCGGTCAAAGCCTATATTGTTTTTCGGCATGATCCGCTGTTGTCCCTGCCCGATCCCGAAGCTCAGAAAAAAGCGTTTGATAAGCTTGACTTGTTGGTAGCGATTGATGCCAATTACAGTGAAACCGCCTGGTACGCGGATGTCTTGCTACCTTCGGCCACCTACCTGGAAAAAGGCAGCATCGTATGCACAGGCAAAGGACTTAAACCATCGTTCCGTCTGCGTGATAAGGCCATTGAACCGCTGACAGGCGCTAAAGCGGACTGGTGGATTTTTAAATCATTAGCCGAAAAAATGGGCATTGGCAAATATTTCGACTTTAAAGATATAGAAGATTTCTGGAAATGGCAGTTAAAAGGAACAGGCGTGTCCGTAGCCGATTTGAGGAAAAAAGGTTCGGTTGCTCTGATTGATAAGGCGATCTGGTGGGATCGCATGAAGGATTTAAAATTCAAAACACCTTCCGGGAAAATTGAATTTGTTTCCAGTAAACTTGAAGATAACGGTTTTCCATCTTTTAAACCCTACGAAAAACCCGCCAAACCGAAAAAAGGTTCTTATCGCCTGGCTTATGGCCGCAGTCCGGTGCATACGCATGGACGGACTCAGAACAATCCCTATTTACACGAAATTATGCCTGAAAATACTTTATGGATCAATGCCGATGAAGCGGCGCGTATGGGCATAAAAAATAACGATTTGGTGCAGGTGACTTCCAGCGATGGAAGCCATTCCGGAACAATTCATGCCTATGTCACCGATTGGATTCATTCTGAAGTCGTTTTTATGGTGCATGGTTTCGGGCGCAAAATCCCCTGGCAAACCCGCGGTTACAACCGAGGGCTGGCGGATTATCGCTTTGAAATCGGCCTTTTGGATGATTACGATCCCGTGGGCGGCGGCATCGCTCTTCTCAATTGTATGGTCAAAGTCAAAAAAGCATCTTAACGATCTTAAAATCGGAGGGAAATATATTATATGAGCAAATACTATCTTTATCAAGACGGCAAACGATGTATCGGATGCTATAGCTGTGAAGTGCATTGCAAATCGAAAAACAATCTGCCTATCGGTCCGCGACTCAACCAAATTATTCCGGTGGGGCCGAAGACTGTGAATAATCTTCCTCGCATGGCGTTTGTGTTTATGCCCTGTTATCATTGCGAGGAACCCTGGTGTGTGGCCGCATGTCCCACCGGCGCAATGCAATCGCGCACCAAGGACGGAATCGTTTTTGTGGACAGTTCCATGTGCATCGGATGCAAAACCTGCATTTCAGCTTGCCCGTGGGGAGCGCCGCAATGGAATCCCGACACCGGCAAAGTGGTCAAGTGCGATTACTGCATCGACAGAATAGATGCGGGCCTTGAACCGGCTTGTGTGGCTAAGTGCGTTACAAAATGTCTTCACTTTGGCAAAGTTGAAGACGCAACTGAAAAAAAACGGGCGCGTTATGCTGCAAGTGTCGCCTGCTTTGAATAATTATACTTGGCAAGGCCATGATTTGTGATTTTTAAATTATGGTGTGAGGTGTCAGGTGTCAGACGTTTGTGCAAAAAACTGAAACCTGACACCTGATTTTCCTTTCAGGAGGTTAATAGTAATGGAAAAAGAAGTGTACAGTTTATGTTTTATGTGTTCCGTGCGTTGTCCTATCCGCGTTCTTGTGAAAGATGGCCAGGTGAAATGGATTGAGGGCAACCCCCATGTCGCCGGGATGGAGGGCAGTTTGTGTCCCCGTGGCGCTGCCGGAATTAATATGCTCTATGATGATCAAAGAGTGAAAGGGCCTATGATTCGAGTGGGTGAACGCGGTTCCGGCCAATGGCGCGCCGCTGATTGGGATGAGGCTTTGAATCTGGTAGGGCGTAAATTAGGCGAAATTATTGATAAACATGGCGGCCACAGTGTCGTGCTGGGTGAACGCACGCAACTGGCGACGCATGTGAGCAAAACTTTTTTAAAAGCTATCAAATCTCCCAATCATTTTACCCATGATGCGCTCTGCAAAGGCTCGGTCAACACCGCCTGCCGCTCTCTTTTCGGTTATACGGACGGGCAAATGGGGATACATTATAAAAAAACAAAACATATTGTTTTATATGGTCGCAATATATTTGAATCCATGTCTGTCAAAGAGGTCAACAATTTGATGTACGCCCTCGAAAACGGGGCCAAAATGACGTATATCGATCCGCGTGTCACCATCACGGCGACCAAAGCCCATCGTTATTGGATGATACGTCCGGGTACCGATCTGGCTCTCAATTACAGCCTGATTCATGTCATCTTGAAAGAACGCTTATATGATGCCCAATACACGGCCAAATGGGTCTCCGGCTTGAATGCGCTTCGGGAATTTACCAGCATTCACACACCCCAATGGGCCGAACAAGAAACCGGTATTCCCGCTGATGAAATTGTGGAACTGGCGCATGAAATCAGCAAAGATAAACCTTCCGTAATTTTTCATTTCGGCTATCGCGGTGCAAGTCATACGAACGAGATCTACGTCCGCCGTTCTATTATGATGCTCAATGCGTTGATGGGCAGTGTCGAAGCCGAAGGCGGCTTCTTTTTTAAAAAAGGGCCTGAAGCCGAAGGCGGCAAGTCGGTGCATAAACTGACCCAACAGGAGTTCCCTGAGATCGAACAACCCCGCTTTGATAAAGTCGGCACCAAAGATTTTCCTCTGCCAGACCCTAACCACGGCGTGGCGCAGATGCTTCCCCATGCGATTCTAAACAAAGACCCGTATCCGATTAAAGCGTTAATTGCCTACCGGTTTGATCCGCTGATGTCAATTCCTGACTACAAAAATAATCTGAAAGCTATCAATGAGTTAGACCTGATTGTGGCCATAGACGTTAATTACAGTGACATTGCCGATTATGCCGATGTTATTTTGCCGGAATCAACGTATCTCGAACGCACGGATTGCATCCAACAAGCCAACGGTCTCAAACCGCAATTGTTTTTGAGAAAACAGACGATCTCGCCTCGCTACGATACCTATGAAGGCGCTATAATTTTAAAGCAGATTGGTGAACGCCTTGGGATTGGCAGCTATTTTCCATATAATAATATGGATGACCTTGTAAAATGGCAATTGGAAGGTACCGGTTTTTCAATGGAAGATTTCAAGTCTAAAGGCTTTGTCAGTTACGGCTCCAAACAGATTTTCTGGGATCGCAAACAGGGGCTGAAATTTAAAACCCCATCCGGAAAGATCGAATTTAAATCTTCCCTTTTGGAAGACGCGGGATTTGAATCCTTTCCCGCTTATCAACCGGTTCCGGTGACTTCAAACGGCAAATTTCGCCTGACTGTCGGCCGCACCGCGCTTCACACCCATGTGGCGACACAGAATAATGCCTATTTGAACTATATTGTGCCAGAAAATTCACTTTGGATTAATGTTAAAAAAGCCGAAGAATTGGGCATCCAAGATGGCGCTTGGGTCGAAATCACTTCCAAAGCAGGAAGCGGACGAATCAAAGCCAAAGTCACTGATTTAATCCATCCGGAAACGGTGTTTATGTTGCATGGTTTCGGCCATCGTGCCAAAAATGCCAAACGCTCTTATAAAAAAGGCGTTATGGATACCATGTTGCAGGAAAACCTTACGGATAAAATCGGCGGAAGTCCGGCTTTGCATGATACTTTCGTTACGGTCAAACCTGTTTGATAAAATTCGACCTGTGCGATTGAAAATTTCGTAGGGTGGGTGAAGCACAGCGTAACCCACCATCAAGGTTGAAATTACGGTGGGTTACGCTGCGCTTCACCCACCCTACATGGCGCAATAGACACAAAAAGGTTACCCTAAAATAAATTTGTAATTTTAAATCAAAATAAACCGAGGAAAAAGCATGAGCAAATATTTTATGCTTCAAGATCAGCAAAAGTGCATCGGCTGCCATTCATGTGAAATTCAATGTAAAAGCCATAAATCGTTGCCTAACGGCCCTAATCCGTGCCAGATTATCCATGTAGGGCCGAAATTTGTGAACAATGTCCCACGGGCTTCTTTTATTTTTATGCCTTGTTTTCATTGCGAAAACCCGTGGTGTGTGGCGGCCTGCCCTACCGGAGCCATGCAGCGCCGCAAAAGAGATGGCATCGTTTTTGTGGATCATCATCTCTGCGTGGGATGTAAAACCTGTATCTCCGCTTGCCCCTGGGGCGCTCCCCAGTGGAATCCGGAAATCGGCAAAGTTGTAAAGTGCGACTATTGTATGGACCGCATTGACGAGGGCCTGGAACCAGCCTGTGTGACAACATGTACAACGCATTGCCTTAAATTTGGCCGAACCGAACACATGCCCCTTGTGAAAAGGGAACGCTACGCCAAAGCCATGGCCGCGTCCAAATGGGCAGGAACCCTTGAATAGACAATTAAGGCAAGGAGATGACCCATGACGCCAACTGTCCATCTAAAAATTAACAACCAAACAATCGAAGCGCCCGCAGACGCGACAGTGCTGGAAACAGCACTTCGAGAGGATATCTATATCCCTTCGCTCTGCTACCATGAAGCCCTGGAACCCGAAGGCGTATGCAGATTGTGCATCGTTGCGGTTCAAAACGAAGATGAAGCCGAACAATCGGTGCGTATCTCTTGCAAACTCAAAGTGGCCGAAGGGATGGTGATTAAAACCGACACCCAGCGGATTAATGCCAGCCGCCGGTTGATTTTAAAACGCTTGCTGAAACGGGCCCCTGATGCCAAAGTGATAACTGATATGGCCGCCCGGTACGGTATCACACCGGATCCGGATGTTTCTGAGCAGGAGGCCGATGGCTGCGTGCTTTGCGGCCGTTGTGTTCATGTTTGTCGCGATAAAATCGGCCCCGCTGTCTTTTCTGTCACCGGCCGAGGGGCTTCCCGGAAAGTGACCGCTGATGCCGACCGACTGCAAGAATGTATCGGCTGCGGCGCATGCGCCCAGGTATGTCCGACCGATGCCATCCGCGTTATTGATGCGGAAGGATTTCGGGAAATATATACTTGGGGAGAGATGATGGTGCGCTTTCAACTTGAAAAATGTGAACATTGCGGCACGCCTTTTGCGCCTAAACGGTACTTGGATTTTATCAATAAAAGAGCATATATCCCCAAAGGACTTGAACTCGTGGACTATATCTGTCCCAAATGTTTCAAGGATGGGGATCGTGCCTCCCAAGCAAGAAGAGCCGGAGCCTTGCGGGGCTCTATTGTCAAATGGTCGGTGCCAAGGTAACAGAGGCGACACGCCTGTAATTTGAACAAAACAATTCGAGCAGAGGAAAAAATGTCTGAAATTTCTTGCCCTGTGAGTAAAACGATTGCTGAATTGGATGCCATGATCGCTTCCAATCGTATCAAAACACCTAAATCCAGACGTATTGCGGAAGAGATTCGCGTACTTATGGAAGACGTGGCCTGGGGACGCGCTGGCAAAGATCATTTGTCCGCAATGGCCAAATTATCTCAGGAACTGGTTAAAGAAAGCGATACGCCATCTTGTGCAACCATGGGAAATATGATCGGCGCGGCTTTGACCGATCATTCGGAATCCTTTCAAAGCCATGTGAACACACACAATTGCCCCACCGGAGAGTGCGTGAATCTGGCTCCCGCGCCCTGCCAAATGGCATGCCCTGCCGGAATCGACATCCCCACGTATGTTACCTTGATCGGCATGGGACGTTATGACGAGGCCATTGAAGTGATTCGTAAGGATAATCCGTTTCCGTGGGTGTGCGGTTTGGTTTGCACGCGACCCTGTGAATTCATGTGTGTGCGAGCGCGCATTGACACGCCGGTTTCCATTAAATTTTTGAAAGCTTACGCCGCCGAACAAGCCATGAGCGAAGGCCAATACCGCAATCCTCCCCAAGCGCCGCCCAACGGCAAAAAAGTGTGCATTGTCGGCGCCGGCCCGGCCGGTATGACAGCAGCCTATTATCTGGCGCTGAAAGGGTATGGCGTTCGCGTGATTGAACAACTGCCCATGGCCGGCGGTATGTTGATGGTGGGCATTCCGCGTTATCGTCTGCCGCGCGAAGTGATTGACCGTGAAGTCGATATGATCCGCGAACTCGGCGTTGAATTTGAATTTAACACCCGTTTCGGATGGCGCGTCCATATAAATCAATTGCGCAAGGAAGGCTTCGAAGCGTTTCTATTTACCATCGGAGCCCATAAATGTTCGCCCATGCGCGTACCGGGTGAAAACGATTTTGCCGAAGTTTTCACCGCTGTCAGTTTTTTAAGAGAAGTCGCCCTAGGAGATCGTGAAAAACCCGGCGATAAAGTTCTGATCATCGGAGGCGGTAACGTAGCCATCGACTCGGCCCGCACTTGCATTCGTTTGGGATGTAAGGAAGTCGTTCTGGCATACCGGCGTACACGCGCAGAAATGCCGGCGGATGAAGAGGAGATCGAACAGGCCGAAGAGGAAGGCGTTCAGATGAACTTCCTCACTATTCCGGTTGAAATTGTGGGTGAAGAGTACAGCATGACCAAAATGCACTGTGTCAGAGCGGAACTGGTAGCGCGCGAGGGAAGCACACGCATGTCCCCGGTTCCGATTTTCGGCAGCGATTTTTATATAGAAATCGATGCCATTATTGTAGCCGTAGGCCAGCGCATCGATCATACGATCATGAGCGATCTTCCCGATCTCGACTGGACCCGGCGCAACACGATTAATGTCAACCGGGCGACCATGGAAACGTCATTGGAAGGTGTTTTTGCCGCCGGTGATGATGTTCTCGGTCCTGCCACCGTCATTGAAGCCATTGCGGGCGGCAAAAAAGCGGCTTCGGCCATTGACCGCTATCTTCACGGTTTGCCCCAACGCCAATTGCCACCTGTTCCGGTGCGCCGATCCCGCACTGAATTTTTAAAGGTGCCGGCCAGCACCAAAATGAGCCTGAAACGACCGGAAATGCCGCTGTTAAATTACAATCGCCGACGCGTGACCTTTCAACAGGTGGAACTGGGCTATGAAGAAAACGCCGTTCGCGAGGAAGCACGCCGCTGCCTGCGCTGCGATATTTGCCGCCGTTGCGGCGATTGTGTGGCCGTATGCAGGGATCGAATGGGCATTGATGCGCTGCACTTAGGCTACCTGGATTTCGATCATCCGGTCAAATCCGATTTTCGTAATGTGGCTGAAAAATGTATCGCCTGCGGCGCATGTGCTGAAAATTGTAAAAACAATGCGATGCAGATACACGATGAAGGGGATGAGCGTATTCTGTCGCTTTGCGGCATAGTTTTAAACCGGCAGAAACTCGTATTTTGTGAAAGTTGCGGAGCCGTTCTCGGACCAGCCAAATATCTTGATTACATCGACAAACGTATCAGCCAACAGACTACTGCCCAAAACACCAACCGCTATCTATGTCTGAACTGCTCACGAAAACAAACGGCCCAACAGCATGATGAACAGGTTGTGCCTTTGTTTTAAATGTGCTTTCATTCAGATCAATTGGAAATAAATAAGACCGTTAAAAAGGATAAAAATATGTTACACAGAGGAGACCGCGTCGAAATATTCAGAAAATCGGATGATGAAAGTTGGCAAAATTATATGGACGAATTTGTCGGCGCACATGGTATCATCACAGATCCGGATACCAGTATTAATGATTCCGATGCGTTGGTGGAAGTCAGCCTGGTCGATAAAGGCACCCATCGCTTGCCCCAAGACTGTATTCGTAAATTGGAGGACTGATTCGCACTTGAATTAATAGCTATAAGTACTTGGACAAAAGTTTTTCGGTATTTTACGCACCGCTCAAGGCGGGTTTGCAACCCTCCGCACACTGTTGCCGGGTTGCAAACCCGGCAAGAGCGATGCTGGAAAACTTATGCCCAAGTACTTAGGAACCCAACAATCCCATCACAACTCTTCAATATCCTGATGATCTTTGAGTAAAATACTCAGATATGGCAGTTTTGACAGGTCTTCTTCCAGTTGCTCAAAGTGTTTGTCAGTCGCCAGGGACAACACCCGCAGCCAAACCAGGTATTCACTGGTGGCCGGCGGTTTGCGCAGATTTTGATCCCGCAAGGCCATAAAGCGTTTCATGGCCAGTTTCAGAAAATCATCGCTTAACGCGCTGAATTCATGGCGTCTGGTTTCAACGGCCGTTTCGACGATGGTGTCATTAAACACAATATGATGATACACGCATCGCCGCAAAAAAGGTGCCGGCAGGCGGCGTTCGCTGTTTGATGTGATAAACACAACAGGCCGCAGTTGCTTGGGTGCGGATACTTTCAGACCGGTTTCGGTGATGGTAAATTCCATTTGGTCCAGTTCATGGAGCAGATCATTGGGGAAATCTCGCGGAGCCTTGTCAATTTCATCAATGAGCAGCACTTGGGGAACGCCCTTTTTGTTGGCAAGTTCAAATGCCTCCCACAGAGGGCGCATGTCAAGATAGTCGGTTTTCTGTAATTCTTTGCCCGATTCGTTTTGTTGCGGATCAATATTGCGCAGGTGCGCGTCTCGGAAATAACGCACCATGTCAAAATCGTATAGCAGGTCTCGCGCCGTGCTTTCAGATTTTACCTGGAAATGAATACATTCCACCTTGAGACGCCAAGCTGCGTAATAGGCCGACTGGGTTTTGCCGGTTCCGGGTTCTCCAGTCAAAAGCAAAGGCTTGCCCACCGCGATTGCCGTATTGATAGTGTCCGCCAGCGCATCACCAGCCACAAAATATCGGGCATCTTGCTTTAACGAGTGGTCTTTATCCATAAAGGGACGCTTTGCCAACCAAGAATTATCTTCGATAGGGGCGTTCGCTTTGGGTGGTACCAGATCAAATGGATAATTGTTCATATATTCGTTCTCCTTTTATATTGAAACAACGAAATGCACGAAATACACGAAAAAGACAAAAGAAAAATTTAATAATTTTTCATGTTGAAGTTCAGGATAATGGCCAAATTGTTAATAAAGCTCAAAACATGCCCCAATAATCTTATCACCTACTTCTCTAACCTGGATTATTCATAAATTCCAGCAAAAACAGTTTATCTTATTGATAAATATATAAATTTAGAAAAGCAGCTAAAAAACTCAGTTTTTTACTACATTCTGAATTTGCAGTAAAAAGTGCATTTATGAATAATTCAGACTAAATATTTTTTTTCGTGAATTTCGTGTGTTTCGTTGTTTCATGTGTTTAATTCAATAATCTTTCGTATTCAAGTTTGGGATAATGCCCAAAATTTGCCAAAAGCCCCAACCGCATGTTCGTTGCTTTCAGATAATTGATAACCTGCGCCCGATGTTCGTTCGCCAGATTTTTAACGGCTTTCAACTCCACAATAATCTTTCCATAGCAAACAAAATCAGGTTCATAGCTTTTTTCGAGTTTAACCCCCTTGTAAAAAAGGTCCAGTGCCGGTTTTTCTAAGAAAGGGATTCCCTGGTTTTGAAATTCCAGTTTCAAGCACTGCTGATACACGGCTTCCAGAAACCCGTTCCCTTTTTCCTTATAAATCTCAAAAAAAGCCCCGACAATCTTATAACTCTCTTCCTTAAATATAATTTTATGTGTCATGTTATTTCCAATTTATTTTTTGTCTTTTTCGTGTGTTTAGTGCATTTCGTTGTTTCAGAAGTCAAAAATCAATAATCAAATTTCTTTCCCCCACTCTTTTTTACAACCCCGCCAGTTTTCTCATCCACTTTCCACGCCTCTCTACGCAGCTTTTTCAACTCCTCAATGGTCTGCTCATACCGTCCGCCGGTTTTTTTCAATATTTTCTGCAACACTTTGTCCCTTCGTTCTATTGGCAAGCGGATATTGTGGGTTCGTAAAAACAGCAACAAATCTTTTTTGGCCACCGTTTCCATTTCATCCAACAGCCAGAAAACAGTGCGCTTTAAATCCAGATCGTCAAATTTTTCATCTTCCATATATTCCGCGAAAGCGGGCGGATTTTTAACAATGAACGAGACACTCAACAAGGCAAACTGGTTTTTTTGCAGTTTGGGAACAAATTCATGATCCCACCATTCCACATAGCCCTTCAAGCTTTCAGGATTGATCAGATTTGCAGCTCGCACGGGTTCATGCCGCACATAAACCAGGGTTTGTTTGCCGGATTCGCCGTGGCTTTTATTGCGGATGCGCGCGGGAATATCTTCGAGGGTGTTCACCTCAAAGGTCTGAGCCAGCATACTGCCGAAAGCGGTGTCATAATTTTCCAGATGAAGGGGCCAGGCTGGACGAATAGGATAGACAAAGGTGTTGCTCAAATCTTCCCGCAACTCGACCCATACCCGTTTGTGAAAAACCTCAATACCCTGGCCTTCTTCTCCATACCAGACAAACACCTGACTTTTGGGCTTTTTTTCACGCATCATGAGACGGGTGTTTGCCACAACATAACTGAATTGGGACACCCGATCAATTTTCAGATGCCAGTGGGGATCATCGGTGAGCCGGTCAGGTGGCGTGGGCGGTTTGGCTTTCCACTGACTATAATGACAATGAAATACGGGGGTGATCCAACGGATATCCGCAGTACTCAGATTATGCTCCGTCATTCGGGCGTACAGGGTGGCAACGGCCTGATGCGGGGGAACGGCCCGAAGCAGAATATTTTTCCAAAGGGCGATAGCTTGGGATTGGGCAGCGGAGATATAAACAATGGCACGATTGGTGATCACGGCCTGAATAAAATCGCCCAGTTGCATGCCCGCGCCCAGAAAGCCGCCCGCATCTCCCAGGCAACAGTTCACATACACCAGCAAGGGCGGTTTTTCCATGTTTTGCAAGCACAGGGCAAAATCGGTCACGGGTATGTCCGTTCGGTTTAGATTTTCCCCTTGAGCAAAGATAAGGCGCGTCTTTTTGCCATCGCTCTCGCCATGCCCGTAATAATAGACCAGTTGCGGCTTTAATTCCTTAACCTGACGGACAAAATCATCCCATGTTGCAGCCACTCGGATATGATTGTCAAAAGAGAGGGTTTGGTCATGGCTGGAGAGGATGTCTTCAAGTTCTTCCAAATGATCGTCAGCTTTGGTGTCCGCGACCCCGGCCGGCTGCGGGGCAACGATCAGTAACCGTGGCGAAGGCGGCAGTTCACAGGCACCATTTTCAGAGCGGCGCGCAATCGACACAGACCATCCGGCAGTGCATCGGAAGATGCCCTTGTTGGCTATCAGGTTCCAAGGCAGACTCGCGATATGTTCATCCTCGGTCAAGATACGCAGGTCCAAGTCTTTTGCGCCGCGCAGGTGATCCTGTTCCTTTTCGGGCAGGTTGCCGATGGTTTGGTCGTATAAATACTGGCCCAAATCAAGTTGAACCCGTTCATCAAAATTTTTCAGCTTTTTCGGGGTGAATTTGATGATAGAATCCAAGATATCGCCCAATGTTGTGGATTGATCATCCAGAGGTTTGACCTTCCGATCCAGCTTCGGTTCAGGCAATGGAAAGCCTTGTGCCGTATTCTTTCCAGATTGCGTCTCCCCCTGTACCGTAATCTTTCCAGATTGCGCGCCCTGGTAAATCCATCCATTGTAGTGACCGCCATCAGCCTTGATTTCAATAAAAACCGGAGCCTTGAGATTGAGTGCGCCAGCCTTTAGTTTATTCAATTTTTGGGGTTTTTGCGTGGAAATAGCTGATTTTTCAAGCTTGAGAGTCTCATGCACTTTTTTCGCAATAAAAGCGCAATCCCGTTCCATTTTCCCGAATAGGTTAAAAAACCATCTGAAAAAGCCGGTGTTTCTTTCCTCCAGATGGATGGCCTGAATTTTGTTCAGCCATGCTACTTTTTCCCACGCACAAGGTTTGATGATCACCGGAATCATCCGTAGCCCTTCCTTTGCCCTTCTTTCAAGAAATAAAGGGATTTCCGTATCACAGATAAATTTGGAAGCCAGGAAATCCGCAGATATCAGTAGAATGGCAGCCTCGGCCTGTTTCAGCGCTTTGTTTATCTCCTCGCGCCAATCCTCACCGGCCCCGATCATTTTATCATGCCAAAGGGCTATCTGGTTTTCTTTGCGGAATGCTCCCAGGTGGGTCATCAAACGGTCTTTGAATTTTTTGTCCTTATGGCTGTAGCTGATGAAAACGTTCATGTTTGTAAATTCAACTCCTCAATCTTCCATTCCCTGATATTTCTTTCCTCCGAACTGAAGTCAATGCCCACCAGAATTACTTTTACACCTTCACCCCGATACTTTTCAGCATATCCTTTTTGCTTGATCTGGCTGATGGCCCGGCCGGCATTTTGATTGCATTTGAATTCAATGATAAACACTTTGTCCGTCAATTCGATCAACAGGTCGATCCTGCCTTTGCCAGTCAGCACTTCATTGACGGCATCAATGCCCGATCCGCACATCATCATGTAAAACAGGGAATGAAAATAGCCTTCATCTCTGTTGGTGATCAGCGTATAAGGGATGCTGGCAAAAAGGGATTTGACGATATCGAAAAACGCATCGTACCGGCCATTGTCAAGATGGTCCGGAAGATATATCATCCTCGCACTTTTGCCGTTATCCACCTTGGACCAGGCGGCGAACAGATGTCTGAGAAAAGAGATTCGGACTTCCTCATTGGGGTAGGAAAGAACATATATGTTTTCAGCGATATGCCGGCTCGAAACCTCTTTGACGTCCTTGATGGTCAGATAACCGGTCTGAAATAGAACAGGTTCGATATTCAGGTTTTCAATATCATAAGCGGAAAATGTATCCCGCACGGCTTCGATATTTTCCAGGTTCGGCAGGTAATAGTTTTTTTCTTTTAAAAGCGAAATCAGGAAGGCCGGTGAACCGGTCTCGAACCAGTAATTGGCAAAGGTGAACGTATTCAACAAATTCAGAATCGAAACCGGATTGTAGACCATCACCCGGTTATCCGTAAACCGGAAGCCGTAATACCAGGTTTTCAATTTTTCAACGGTTTCATCGCAGCTTAAATTCAATTTGTTCGCAAGCAATCGGATGTGTCCGTGAAAAAATTGAAGCAATTCTTCATGTGTGTATCCCAACAAAGCAGCGTATTTTTCCTGCATGGTCAAATCGTCGAGATTGTTCAGCTCGGAAAATATGGAAACCTTGGTAAACTTCGACACCCCGGTGATAAACACAAATCGAAGGGATGCGGCTGCATCGGCGCTTTTCAAGATACCGTAAAAGCCTTTCAAAAACTCCCTGTTTTCAGCCGCGATTTTCAACGCTTTTTCTCCCTTGCCGAGAAAATCAATGACCGGCTTGTCGTATTCATCAACCAGCACAACCACATCACGACCGGTCTTTTCCTTCAGTTTCAAGATAAGTTCCCTGAATTTTGTGGCGGCAAACGGCGTTTTCAATTCAATTTGACATTTGGCGGCCTCTTCTTCAAGAGCAAAATTCAACACCGTGTTCAGCTCATCGGGCGACCGGTGGGGCATGGCATTAAAATCAAGCAAAATGACAGGAAACGGCTCCCATTTCCAGGTATCCTCCCTGTCGATCCAGAGCTTTTTGAACAGCTCTTTTTTGCCTTTGAACAAGGCTTCAAATGTAGAAATCAGAAGCGACTTTCCGAATCTTCGGGGCCGCGCTAAAAAATAGAGTTTTCTGGATTTCGCCAATTGATGCACATATTCGGTTTTGTCCACATACAAGCAGTTTTCAGAGATGATATGACTGAATGACTGCATGCTGATGGGGAGTTCTTTATGAACGGGCATTTTCTTTTCCTTGATCAAAAAATTGAAACAACGAAACACACGAAAGGCACGAAAAAGATACTGATTCTAACGAATTTTGCAGACAGGCAGGCTTTGAATGGCAGGGGCCTGTGGCAACGGTGCGGGCATCCTGTTTGCACATAAGAACTACAGGGACGACGGATAAGAACAGGAATGAGCATTTTCCTTTTCTTATCCGATTTCCTTGTAGTTTTGTGCCTGCGATCGCGAACAGAATTATTTCTCGCAACCTTGATAGATAAAGGTGGTTCATCTCTAAAGATAAAAAAGCCAATATCATTTTTAACATATTCTTTTTTCGCGCCTTTCGTGTGTTTCGTTGTTTAAAAGGGTAACAGTGTAAAGCGTTACTAAGGCATCCTCAGCAGGCGAAAGCCGAGAAAGCTGAGGCGGGAGACCGGCTCGCGGCTCCAGCGATTCGCCGACCGGCAGCCCGTGGCGGTGCCCATCCAACAGCCGCCCCGACAGACACGGTTCGAGCCTGTAGAGGGTCCTTTAGGATCGGCTACTGGGCTGGATGAATAATTTCCAAACCAATCTTGGCACCATTCATATACATTTCCATGCATGTCATGAAGCCCCCAGACATTGGGAGATTTTTCCCCTACCGAATGTGTCTTATCTCCCGAATTACCGCAATACCATCCCATTTTAACCAGATTGGGGTCTTGTCCGCATTTAATTTCCGTGATTTCCCCGTTGGCAAAAGCTGTCTGACTCCCAGCCCGGGCCGCATATTCCCATTCGGCTTCGGTCGGGAGACGGTACTTGTCAGTTTTTTCCTTTTGGTTCAATTTTTTAATAAAATCCTGTACATCGTTCCAGGAAACACTTTCCACCGGACAATTATCCCCGCATTTTTTAAATCTCGACGGATTGTTTCCCATCACAGCTTTCCACTGCGCTTGGGTCACTTCCGTTGTTCCCATGTAAAACCCCTTACTCAACGTCACCTCGTGCTGTTTCTTTTCATTATCCCGCCCTTTTTCACTCTCCGGGCTGCCCATCATAAACTTGCCTGGCGGAATATAGACGAATTTCATTTTTAGTGAGTTGGTGATCGGTTGAAATGTTTCTGTTCTAATTTTTACCAAACGCACTTCAATGGCTATATCTTTTTTTTCTAATGTAATCCATTCTCTGTAAGCCTTATATTCCTCGCTGCTGACCTCAATATCATATCGCCCTGGTGGCAATAAAATGCCGTCTTGATACGTTACCTTACTGTTTTTGATACTTATTGTGGCATTTTTAGGTGTAGTTTTTACTGTCAAGGCGTATTGAGCAGACCCGGTCAGCGGTCGAACAAGCACTATCGGTTCCTCTTTTCCCAAAGTTAGCAATCTGACGGTTGGCCCTTTTCCCAAAGCCAGCAATATTTCACGTTCACTGACAACAATATCATTTCCGGGCTCTAAAAGTTTTTCAATGGTGCTGATCCATTTCAATTCTAAATTCAAACCTCGTGCCAATTCTTTATATTTAAGGCTAAGCGCAGCAACATCAATTACTTTATTAGCCTTTATTACAGCTTTTAAAGCTTTTGCTAATTCTGTATCATCCTTTCCCACGAACTCTTCAACATACCACCATATCAATTGGCTATCCGTCAGCCACGGTGTTAGATCCCCCCTGAATTGTGATAACGCCTGTTCAGGTTGCCCATCCCCATTCTGATCAGGATGAACACGATACAACACATCAACCGAACCGGTTTTCAGCAGGGCATTTCGAAAGTTGCTCAATTCAGAAGTTGTCACATCCTTTTCAGAAAATTCAAGCCCCACACTCATCATCCGCCCTGTCGGAGATTTATCGCCTAATCTTTCCTTCCATGTCGCAATTTTTAACGCTTTTTGATCCTGTTCAGCACCACCTTCCGGGCAGCACACAACGGTTAATCCAATATCGGGATATTTATCAACACAGTTTCTTTCGACATCCTGCAAAGCCAAACCCAAAACGGTTTTTTGGTCAATACCGGTATCAAACTCTTTGACCGACCGATACCCGTTGCCGTACAACGTCATTCGATACTTGCGGTTATCTAATAGCGGTTTTTTAGCAAACGCGCCGACTTCATCTGACTCTTGTTCAACTTTCCAAGTATCATTTTCCCAAATTTCCAATCGGGCCGGCGTCTTTTCCAATCCGGTAATCTCCAGATTGGGTATCGGCCCGGACGCATCCTGTTTGCATTTGATCATCCATCCAAACGATGCCAAAAAGCATAAAATCAAAACACCCAAACACGCCCGTTGCCAGCTTTTGACAAAATTGCCGATTTCCAGGGGATTGTCTTCAACCTTGGCCAGTCGTTGCAAGGCAGCCCTGTTTTTAGGTTTCCGTATAGGTATCTTTTCCTGTTCATCTGGGAAACCATGATTCGACAAACTATCCCCAAGGGTTTTTCCCAGGGGTGAGTGCATCAATTCCCCGAATCGCCGGCCGTCCCCTTGGCCCAGTTCCAGACGCACCCGCTCCCGAACCGCCTCCCAGGACAAATAGGCCAGACTATCTTTGGGTTCATCAGGTTCGGCTTTTTCCACCCGATTCAGGATAAATTTCAACACATCTTTTGGTTCATCATCGGTTCGACAGGTCAGAAAACCTTCACGCAGCACCTTTAACACGTCATCGGAAAACCGCAAACCCGAATCCGTTTGGGTGGTATTTGGAAGGGCGTACAGACATTCGATCTGTTCGGGAGCAAGATGGGGATGAAAGCGCATACGCAGTTCATCGGCCAGACCCGGCGTAATGGGTTGAATCATGGCGCAATCTTGGGCCCAGGGCAATGCGTCGCCCAGCAGATGGGCTGCCCACACATCCAATGTCGTATCCGCAAGATCGGGCAGGCGGTTATCCTGAATCGAAGCGTCTGTTCCTTGTTCACGCGTTCCTTGCTCGGTTAAAAACCGCCGGATGGCCTGAAGAATGCCGTCTTTTGTGGCCGGACAAAGTGGAATCTTGTTTCGGATCGGCAGGGAGACGGATTCATCCAGGAATTTTTTGGCTCTGAGTTCCATCCAGGCAACCATAGGCCACCGGGATATGGATTCCAAAGCAAAGATATTCTGACCCCGCTGAAAGCTTTTGCCATCCGTGAAGATCAACATGAGAATGCCCCTGCGGTGGTCTTCGAGATCGTCCAAGTGATACACGGAACCGTCCGGGGTTTTGAATGTCTCCGGCGATCCTCTGAACTTGCCATATAACACCGGAACGCCGCACCGGATCATGCCGTTCGCCAGTTCTGCGGCAATCGTATTCCAATCCAGGGCTTCCGCGTAAACGTCTTCCAGAATCAGCAGGGTTCGAATCTGTTGCCGGCGATAAAACGTACACGCGGGAATGCCGCCTTGCTTCAGGGTGGCTTTGATAGAAGCTGGCACATTTAGCATCCTTCCGGGCTGACGACTTTGAAAATACCCCATTGAATCGGCCAGAAACGCGAGCGTCTCGTCATCCAGTCGTGGAAGCGGTTTTGCGCCGATAGTTCCGAGATTGAAATACCCGGGGGCATCTTTATCGTATTCCGGTTCCCTGTCTTTAGGACCTTTTTTCAACCGAAAGAGATAGATGGCATATATGATGGCGATGATAAAAATAATTGCCGAAATCACGGCATATTTCATCCATACGGCGGATCGGATAAGGGGTGTTTGGATGATTGACTTTATATATGGCACATCCGGATAGAGTCGTTTACGTATGATAGGAGGGGCGGCTTTTTCTTCCACGGGAGGATTCACTTCAAGCACAGGGGCTTCGGGGACTATCGGCTTGGGCGCTGGTTTTTTGGCTATGAAATTGAAATAGACACCGATAAACGCGGCAACAAGAATTAAACATGCCAAAACCCAGGGGATGTATTTTTTATAAGGCTTTTGATGGCAAACAGGCTCTGTTTTATCGGGCGTGGGCAAGGGTTTCGGCGGTTTGGGAACTGGGTCTGGATCAGGCGCGATAGCTTTTAAATCATCTATAATCTGTCGGATATCTATGGCAAGGTCTTTATTGTCGGCGTCGATTTCCAGCTTAAAAAAATTGTCAAAGCGCCGTAAGATGATTTCCTGCTGCTCTTCATTTTTTGCCAGAAGGGCGGTCAGTACATGTTTCAATCTTGAAACGGCGCGAATTCCGCCGGTCTGAAAGATGACGATCAACTGGTCATAATCGTAAACGGACAGGCGGATGCCATCGGTGGCAAGGGAAACCAGAAATGAATTGAGCGGGAAATTATCCATAACAATAGGGCTTTTTAATAGTGCCTGAATGAAAAACTTCGATCCCACACGAAACGCAGGCACAAGAACATACTGGGTTTTCGATCATGTTTTAAGTCGGGCAGGCTAAAAATCGGGTTTCTTGGCCATTGAACTACCGTAGTATTTCCTCGCTTCAGAAACCCGATTTTTTGTCCCACGTTAAGTTGGCAATCCTTATGCGTCAATATTACATTTGAAAAGGCGGGGTGTCAATCTGTTTGTAAATGTGAGGATATTATCCAATTTCGATCTCTTCAATGGCGGAATCGCTATCTGTGTCTGAACTGCTCAAGAGAAAAAACCGCCAAACAGCATGACGAGCAGGTTGCGCCTTTATTTTAGATGTGCTTTCATTCAGATCAATTGGAAATAAATAAGACCGTTAAAAAGGATAAAAATATGTTACACAGAGGAGACCGCGTCGAAATATTCAGAAAATCGGATGATGAAAGCTGGCAAAGTTATATGGACGAATTTGTCGGCGCACATGGTATCATCACAGATCCGGATACCAGTATTAATGATTCCGATGCGTTGGTGGAAGTCAGCCTGGTCGATAAAGGCACCCACCGCTTGCCCCAGGACTGTATTCGTAAATTGGAGGACTGATTCGCACTTGAATTAATAGCTATAAGTACTTGGACAAAAGTTTTTCGGTATTTTACGCACCGCTCAAGGCTGGTTTGCAACCCGCCGCACACTGTTGCCGGGTTGCAAACCCGGCAAGAGCGATGCTGGAAAACTTATGCCCAAGTACTTAGGAACCCAACAATCCCATCACAACTCTTCAATATCCTGATGATCTTTGAGTAAAATACTCAGATACGGCAGTTTCGACAGGTCTTCTTCCAGTTGCTCAAAGTGTTTGTCAGTCGCCAGGGCCAATACCCGCAGCCAAACCAGATATTCGCTGGTGGCCGGCGGTTTGCGCAGATTTTGTTCCCGCAAGGCCATAAAGCGTTTCATGGCCAGTTTCAGAAAATCATCGCTTAACGCGCTGAATTCATGGCGTCTGGTTTCAACGGCCGTTTCGACGATGGTGTCATTAAACACAATATGATGATACACGCATCGCCGCAAAAAAGGTGCCGGCAGGCGGCGTTCGCTGTTTGATGTGATAAACACAACAGGCCGCAGTTGCTTGGGTGCGGATACTTTCAGACCGGTTTCGGTGATGGTAAATTCCATTTGGTCCAGTTCATGGAGCAGATCATTGGGAAAATCTCGCGGAGCCTTGTCAATTTCATCAATCAGCAGCACTTGAGGAACGCTCATTTTGTTGGCAAGTTCAAATGCCTCCCACAGAGGACGTATGCCAAGATAGTCGGTTTTTCGCAATTCCTTACCCGGTTCGTTTTGTTGCGGATCAATATTTCGCAGGTGCGCGTCACGGAAATAACGCACCATATCAAAATCGTATAACAGGTCTCGCGCTGTACTTTCAGATTTAACCTGAAAATGAATACATTCCACCTTGAGACGCCAAGCCGCGTAATAGGCCGACTGGGTTTTGCCGGTTCCAGGCTCTCCAGTCAACAGCAAAGGCTTGCCCACCGCGATTGCCGTATTGATCGTGTCCGCCAGCGCATCTCCGGCCACAAAATATCGGGCATCTTCCTTTAGCGAATGGTCCTTATCCATAAAGGGACGCTTTGCCAACCAGGAATTATCTTCAATAGGGGCATTCGTTTTGGGTGGTACCAGATCAAATGGGTAATTGTTCATATATTCGTTCTCCTTAATTGTCTGAATCAGAATTTTCAGGATTTTAGAATTTTCGACCTGTGCAGTTAAGGGGGACCAATGTAAAAAACCCTGAAAGGGCGTGCTAACGGCAGTTTCCCGGCCTTTTACACTAGCTCGCCCTTTCGGGGCTAAACTCACGATATGTGCGGTATCAGGGCGATGTCTGGGCTTTACTATCAGGCCATTTCAGAGCTGATGCCGCGGTGCTATAGGTTTTCAGACAATTAATGTCATCAAATCTGATTTGAAATCAATCCGTCATTCCTGCCTGACCCTCCCCATCAAAGGGGAGGGAATATCTGAGGAAAGAGCTTTTATGCCATTTTATTTCTGAAAAACTATATAAGCCGTCGGCGGCATTGCCAAAGACGGTCTGAGTACAAAACCGAAACAAAAACCAAGTGTCTTTCAAACAAGATTTTCAAAATGTGTTTGAGATGGCTCCGCAAGCCGGACTCACTTGCAATGAATCCGGCGCGGAATTTGCCACGGCTCAATAAATATCGTGAGCCGTGTTGTAAACGTTAAACTTTCCGGTGGGGGTCGGAAGACCCGTGAAGCGCCTTTTCTCGATCAGAGTCGTACTGTCGAGAACAATAACAGCGCCGTCCGGATCCGCTGCCCAGTCGGACACCCAGACTTCGGAACCGGTCATATTAAACTCTATATGAACCGCCCGGCCGCTTGTGGCCACGGTAAAACATCCGTCGCCGTCGGGATCGATGGAGCTGTTGAGGTTATCAGCAAGGGTGCCTGTCGCCTTGGAAATGGCACAGATATCCTGCTCGTAACCGGTGGCACTCAATGTCATGTCCACAAGCACCCACGGGGAAGCAGTATGCGACTTGATAAACAGCGAACCGGAAGAAGGCAGCGTGATCTCCCGTACGATTTGCCAGGCATCATTCGAATTACCCGCCGGGTCAGCACCGTACACTGTCACCTTACCCTCACCGATGTGCGGCGTGGCATTGACCCATCCATAGAGCGGATCCTGCCAATTCACACCTCGGCCCGGATGGGGGACGGCTCCCGTAACGATTGTCGCCGCCAAGCTCTGGTCCGCAAGATTGACAACCACTATCTTGTTACTGGCGTTAGCAGCCACCAGGAAGTAATCCCCCGTGTGGTCGAAGCCGCCATCATGCAAAAATTTGACGGTCGGGATATTCGAAACAATCGGGAAACTCTCACCTGCCGGATCGGAGTAGTCAACGATGGAGACAAAGCCCGCTTCCTTGAGAGAGACCACCCAGACCGGGTCGTTGTGTGATGCCACAATCGACGCGACACGGTTTTCGATGAGTGTCACACCGTCGATGTCCACCATGGGAATGTCTGCACGCTGTTTCGGCTCAAGGGTGAGACCATCGTAAACGACATACTGTGGCGGCCAATAGCAGCCTTCGATAATGTAGCTGTCCTCGTATCCTGGGAACTTGCTGGCGTCCACGCTCCTGGCATCATGGCAGCCTTTGACGTTTGCCACGATTGTCGGTACGGCAGTCCACAGATCGATCATGGTGACCAGTCCGTCACGGCCGATGGCATAGAAGTAGCGTCCGGACGACGAGGAACGCAGGATATGAACCGCAAAGCCGGTACTCAAGCGTACAACCTCTTCGTTCGTATCACCGTCGAAGATCGCCACTTGGCCTGCATCCCTCAGGACGACGCCTGTGTAGTTCTCCCAGTTGCGCGAGTGTTGCGGTGCCGTCGGGCGAGCAGCTACGGGGACGATTAGTTCCCAACTGGCCGTGATATCCACCATTGGAAGAGGCGGCGCATCAGGCGGTGGCAATTGCAAGTAGGCTGCAAGATTGGTGATCTGCTCCTCGGTGAGGATACCGGCCTGGCCGAAATTGCCCATGCCCGCGGGCGTTCCATAGCGCAGGATAGCACCGAGGCCGTCGGTACCAATCGCCTGAGAACGAGTTGCTCCGATGTCAGGCCCGGTGGCACCCGTGCGGTAGAGCCCGTGGCAACCGGCACAGTTATTGAAGTAAACCTCTTTGCTGGTCTCGAATCGTGGGTCGGTGACGGTATCAAAGACCGGAGCGCTGTCTCCAACATGGCCGATATCTTCCTGTCTGACCAGGAAATCCACGATGTCCCAAACATCTGCCGGCGGATGACCAAGATCGGGCATCACGTAGGGGTGATTGGCAGCAGGATCGTAGGCACCGGCCGCAATCATCTTCGCCGGGTAATCGATCCAGGCGCCGAGCCAAGTGTCGGACATGGTCGTGCTAATGCCCGCCAAGTCAGGACCGGGCCGTGGCGGCTCGATAGGCGTGCCGCCGAAGCTATGGCAGTAAGTACAGGACTGTCGGAATTGGTCCTCGCCGTTGACGAAATCACCATTGTGCGGAAGTTTGTCACCCCGTGGCACAGTGTCCAAGTAAGTTTCGATATTTGCCAGTTCTTCGTCAGACAGGTACGACAGGAAACCCATTTCAGGCCACTTGTTCATTGCATTGCGGATTCGGCCAGCCCGTGCGCCCTTGATACTGCGCTGCGCGTATCCACCGGCACCAAACTCTCCATGACACATAATACATTTTTGACTGAACAGCACCTCACCCCCAGACGTTGGTGGCGGCGGCGGCGGCGGTTCCCCCCCCACATCGAAGGTCGTTTGGTCAGTGTCGTCTATCGAGCCATTCCATCTTGCAGAAACCCTTACAGTGTAGGTGCCTGGTGTAGCGTCCGGCTCTAGCGTGTATGTGGACGATACAGACTTGCTTTTTCCCGCGTTGATACGTTTTATCGTCTTTGTCTCAGAGTTCAACGTGTCGCCGGATGGATTCTCATATACAAAGTCGATGAAGATGTCTTTTTTTACGGCGCTGTCATTGTTCGTCACTGTGGATGTGGCTGTCACAGTATCTCCCGGACTGTAGCTTGCCGCGTCAGTGTCTATGCTTATGATACTTATGAGTGCATGCGCAATACCTATGGACAGCACTGCGAGACCTAATAATGTTATAGCCAGTTTTTTCATAATTTAACCCTCCTAAAATAAAATTGATTATTAATTCACTTTCTTCGATGTAAAACACGCATTAGTAATTTGTATCCCCTCCTTTTCTTAGTGATTAAATCTTGCATACCAAATTTCCAATCCCAATAGTGTGACTACACTATTCACTGCATAAACCGTGCCAGTATACTTAAAAAATAATCCAATGAATCAAATATTCATTTAAATTAATTGGTTAAAAATTTTTCTTATGTAAAAAAGGGGTGGATGATTGTCTGAAAAAGTGTCTAATAGACGCTTGTGGGCAATACAAAAATGTCTAATAGACACTTTTGGAGGAATTAAAAAAGAGGTATTTATTGTATGTTAATTACGGGAAAGTTGGGATAAAACCGCCCCTTTGATTACAAAATTGATGTCAGCCTCAATGGTGCTATCCACAAGCCGAATATTGCCCTATTCCCCGCATGCGCAATTGGGTGCGCACCCGCTCTCGGACATCATCTATCCGAAAAGGCTTACTGATAAAATCTTGGCCGCCGGCCTGAAAGGCCCGCATCTTGTCTGAAGGTTCGTGCAGTGCGCTGATGAAAATAATCGGGATATCCTTGCTGGCGGCACGCGATTTGAGATGTTTGCAGACCTCGTAGCCGTCCAAGCCCGGCGGCATACTGATGTCTAAAATGATCAGATTAGGAGGCTTGGACGCCGCCGACCTGATGGCCAGTTCGCCGGATAGCGCAGTGCGCACGGCATAGCCTTCCAAAATCAGTAGCTGCGTGAGGATGGTAAGATTTATAGGTTCATCATCTGCAATGAGTATATCGGCAGATTTTGCAGGGTTGCTCATGTCAGTTCTCCGCGATCTCAGGTGTTTAAAAGTTACAGGGTTACTTTTCAGACTCAGGAAATGATCGGTCAATCTTTATTGAGATCATTTCTGTTGGCTTTGATATATTTTTTTCCAATGTATTGCCCCTTGATAATCCTATTAACACAGATGTTTAAACCAAAAGATACAAGAAAAGATATACATGCTATTGTACCCAAACCACCACCATAACCTGCAAATAGAGTACTTGTATTCAAATAAATTAATGAAAATACACAACCTGAAATGGCGATAAATAGATAGTTTGAGAGAGTTTTCGAAGAAACCATACCAACAAAAGATGCTCCAATAAATACTAATGGAATATTTATTGTTAAATACTCCTTGAGAAAATCTGGATAAATGTATAAAATCAAACCAACTACAAGAGATAGTAGTGCCGATGCACGTACTGCGCCTTGTTGTAGTTTCACGTTCACAGTGTAGGTAACCACCGCAGCAATAATTCCAGTTACAATTAGAATAAACGATTCCATATTATTTAAGTTAAAATAACTATTAATAAAATAAACCCTTTAGAGGAGTAAGGCAACATGCCACAAGCGCCGGCAGAAATGCATACTTGATAAATTCTGAACATAAAATCATCATCTCATTGCAGAATTATCAAAAAATGTAAGGTATTTTTTGCAACGTTAGGGTAAAAACGACACCGCCAAAAGCAATTGTACCTAATTTTCCCCCAAACCCGTTAAATATTTTTTGGGAAAATACAAAAATAACTCCAGTTAAAAATCCCGCAAGAATAATGAATCTTATATCTGTAGCTACATACGAAGCCGACATACCGACAAAATATCCGCAATATACAGTCGTTGGAACTAATTTTAAGAACTCAGATCGTTTATTTAATAGCGGAGCAAATGATACAAGAGTTCCCAACAATCCTACCGAAATTACCGGACCGAGTTTTAGATTTATATTTAGATAGTGTGTAGCGATTGCCCCAAAAATTACAAACAAAATAACGAAAGGATTTTCCATATGATAATTACTCTTGCTTTTAGGACTATTCATATAGGCGATCGTTATAAGAAAGGTAACTGCTATAACCAAAATGACAGCAAGAGGGTTAGTGAATTTTTCATAAAAAATAGCCAGCAAAAAAGACAAATGCAGTAACACAATAATAAAGAATGATAGCGTTGGAATTGCCTTTTTCAGATTGTTTTTAAATTGGAAGGTTTTTGCAAATTTCCTTCTATCATCACCTGCGGTATTTATGGGCAAAGATGAAATCATATTTTGAAAAAATTCTCCCGGCTTGGTAAGATTACCAACGATAATCCCTATGAAAAATGCAATAGCGACTGATCCAAACGGAATAAATTCCGACAAAAATAGTGAAACCATTCCAATGCTGAGGCACAAAATGATTCCATGGCTATGTGAAATAAAATTTTTATATTCCTTTCCAACAGGAAGTAGATAATTAGTCATTTTAAGCTCCTTTTTTTATGTTTAAGATTGTTTTAATTTAACGAATGAGTATTTTATATCTTTCGTTACCAATGATTTAATTGGCAAGAATGTATCATGTAACGTTCTTCATCTGATTACTACCTTGCGGTAAATGTATCACCTCCTTTCGTAACAAAAAAATGGAAAATCTTCATTTCTAAGGCAGCCTGAATGTCAGGAAAAGTACAACCTGGTTCATAAAGGATGCCAGTTTTTCATTTAAAATTACTTCTAATAATATATAATGCAATAGCCGTGCCAATATGTTAAATAAAATAATCAAATGAATCAATTATTCATTTAAGTTAATAAGTTATATTATTTTTTAATGTGAAATTGAAAAACGGAATTGTCGGTAAAAATGTATTGATAGACAATTATGTATAAATACATATCTGTCAAGCAAGACATTCATGGTAAATGATAGGGGAGATTTATTTTATGGTATTTCCGGGAAATGAGGGGAAAAAGTTGGCTGGTGGATCGGTTAGAGAAGTGTAGTCCGGCATTGGCTCGTTACGAGACTCCGCTCGTGACGCACGATGTTGCGATTCCATAATACGAACAACAGGTTTGGTGGCAGCGCCTACGGGGCAATCCGTTACGAGGCGGAGCCTCGTAACGAGAAGTAAAATAATATATTTCATATCCCATTTTAAAATTAGCCTGCAAATTAAGCGCAGGCCAAAAATCGGGTTTCTAAAGTAAGGAAGTTCTACGGGGCATAATAGCCGAGAAACCCGATTTTTAAGCTGCCCGCCTTTATGCTAGCGGTCTGCTCAATCAGCTTTCCGATTTTCAATCCCATAACGCTTCAGTTTGTTGTAAAGAGTCGCCCGACCCATACCGAGCGTGCGAGCGGCCTTGGCCTTGTTCCAATCGACCTTGTCCAGGGCTTTCAGGATGGCGTCCTTTTCTGATGCATCGGCTTTGTATTTAGAGCCTTTCGGCACGGGAACGTCGGCCAGGGCGGAGATGAAATATCGCGGCAGGTCATCTTCATGAATCAATTCGCCGGGGCACACCGTGCAGGCGTATTCGACTGTGTTTTTCAATTCGCGCACATTACCGGGCCAGGGATATGCCATCAACTTTCTTTCGACGGCTCCGGTCAGATTTGAAACATGTTTGGGTTTATCGCTCTTGAAATTCCGTATGAAATGGTTGCAAAGAAGAGGGATATCCTCGGTGCGCTCCCTCAGCGGCGGGAGTTCGAACACGATGGCGATCAGCCGGTAATAGAGGTCTTCTCTGAATGCACCCTGGCGGATTTTTTCCCGAAGATCGCAATTCGTAGCTGTCACAACGCGGACATCGGCTTTGCGGGTCAGGGACTCGCCGACTTTTTCATATTCCTTTGATTCCAAAAAACGCAGCAATTGGCGCTGCATCTGATGCGAAATATCCCCGATCTCATCTAAAAAGAGGGTGCCGCCTTCAGCCGCCTGAATGCGGCCTTTGCGATTGTTTATCGCGCCGGTGAAGGCGCCGCGCACATGCCCCATCAATTCGCTTTGCAAAAGGTTGTCAGACAGGGCTGCGCAGTTGACTTTTACCAGGGGGCCGTCACGGCGGGCGCTTCCAAAATGAAGTGCCTCGGCAATCAATTCCTTGCCCGCACCGCTTTCCCCGGTGATGAGCACATTAACGTCTGTATCCGAAATCTGTCTTAGCAAAGAATAAACCTTTTGCATGGCATCGCTCTTGCCGATAATATTGCCGAAGCGCTGACGTTCTGACAGGGCATCCTCCAGTTTGGTCAGTCGCGTGACATCCCGTATAACGATAACGATTCCCATGAATCGATTTTCAGAATCATAAAGGAGGCGGGTATTCACGACTTCAACCTTTTCCCCGTCCGGCAGGCGCGTACATCTGACAAGGTGTTCTTTGAGCGGTTTGCGGGTTTTCAATGTCTGAAGCAGGGCCTGACGACAGGCGCATGTATGCGGTGTTGCTTGCGTGTTTAAAGGGGCTCCGCACAATCCGCCGTTCGTGTCAGTTATTGAAGTCATTCACAACCTGGATATTACCTTTGCATACATCGGATGTGTTTTTACACATTCTATGTATCCTTATAATAATAGCCCTATGATATCGAAACAGTGCTTACCAATCAAGACGGTCAGATGATCCGCACTGAATCCCGACACCTGAAACCAGAAATCTGTGACAAAATGATATTTAAAAAAACAGATTTGAAATCACCAATTATATGGCCTTGCCAAGTATAATTGGTTGCCAGTTATTATATTGCACATTCTGGAAGAAAATCTGATTCCTGTAATGGTGTTGCTGACGCTGTTTGTGTAGTAGTTCCATCACTGTAAGTTAATAGACTTCCAGACCGTGTAAAATGCAATACGAGTCTATTACCTTGACCATCTATCACTTCAAAATCACCATTACCTAAATCGGTTATTGATCCCAATTCTCTCCTGTAGCAAGGGGTACCATTATTAAAGGCATCACCTAGATAATCATACTCTATGTAACTACCATTTGTTCTAAATACCATATAGAATACATCATCATCACCTACGGACGTAGGTCTGGTAAAATCCCATACACCTGATATTTCTGCTAATGATGGGGTGTCAGTGTTAATCTCACCGCTGCCACCGCCGTCACCACTGTCGCTACCGCCTCCGCAAGCCACTAAAAAAGAACTTAAAAATAATAGAACAATAATTTTTTTCATTTTATTTCTCCTGCCCAGCTTGACTTATAAGTCAGGCTAAGATGCTGGGATGTATCTTAGCCTGACATAATAAATCGGTTGTCTTAATTTATCACTCCCCGCATTATCAATTGTATTCTCACTAACAGATGATTACGAGGCTTTCCTTCTATGTTTGCATCTTATCACCTCCTTTCTATATCCGCGTAAACTATTTATTTTACTTAGCGCATCATTTGCATAATTTTTTTATAAGTTCGCGATTTTATGCGTTTCCGCTTCTGTACATATTGCTTATAAAGCGATTCTGCAATATCTAAGGGAGTCCTGCCCTCGCTGTCCGGTACGTCTATACTGGCTCCTTTAGTAAGCAGTAATTTTACCATATCTTTACGGCCGTCGAGGGTTGCAAGATGAAGGGGTGCCCGTTGACGCTTGTCAACAGCGTTAACATTGGCTCCCTGCGACAGCAGGATTTTTATGACAGCTCGTTTTCCGTAAATGGTTGCAATATGCAGAGCGGTGAAACCATTCGTGTCTTGCGCATTACTATCAGCCCCATTCGCTAGCAAGACTTTGATAATCTCGCTGTTTCCCTCTTTAGCAGCGATATGGATCGGTTGAAGCTGGTCAAGAGTGTCATTAACAAGTTCGGGCTTCTTTTTTAAAAGTATCTTCACGGCATGTATATCCCCTTTTTGAACAGCAGAAAATATGGAGGATGATTCTACAGCGACGGCGTCAAATTCTTTAAGCAAGAGCTGGACGACTTTATGACCTGAACGTCCGGCAAGTGTGAGCGGGGTGGCTCCATCATTGTTTAGGGGATTGACGTCCGCCTCTTCAGTAAGCAGCAATTCTACGACTTTCCGGCGTCCTTGCAAGGCTGCCAGATGTAAAGCGGTGTTGCCTGCCCCGTCGAAGCTGTTGACATCTATAAGTGGCAGCAAAAGATAGCATATATCCGCCTGGCCGTGAAACGCAGCAAGATGTAAAGCATTGCGTCCATTCTCACCATCTTCTTTTATCTGCATCGCCAGGTCCGGTTGTTCATGCAGTATCGCCTTGACAATAGAATAATTACCCGATGTAATCGCCTCAGACAACGTGGAAGCACCGACTTGAACGACACCGTTATACAGAACGCGAAACTGAAAATCATTGCCAGTGGAAGATGGCTTCCAGTGAATATAGCCTGAGTTACCCTTACCGCTGGGTTGGTTATAGGGAATCCAATCGGCAAGGGTTTTCCAGAACTTATCGCCCGCACTGTACTGCACGGTTACCCGTGCGCCTTCAGGCAGGTTTATAGTGCGCCAGGCGATTTTGATGCCTTTTTCTAAGGAGGCAAGCTGGCCTTTAACCGGAGAGGTCAGGGTCAGCGACATGCCATCTCGTTCACTGTCCCATTTGAGCGTAGGCAACGGCATGGCATAGGTCAGTGAGATGGTTTGAATCCCGATGGTTGTTTTACTTGTGCTAATGGTTAATTCGTTCGTTCCTTCCCTGATCTGTTCGCTTACGTCAAGTATATGAATTTTCCGTTTATTGGGTTGAGCCGATTCAAGCGCAGTTTGTTTCCCATTCACCTTGATAAGCGTATTTCCCTTAGAATTATTGGGATAGCCGATCTCGCGGATTTTCAAACGGGCAGCGGACACGCCGGAAGGAATTTGAAAAGAGATTGGCAATGTGGAACTGTTGGGCATCATCTGCCAGACGCTTCCAAATCCTTTTTTGAAAAATCCAGTCGGTACGACCTGTACGTTGGCTGAAACTTTGATTTCACCAAAAAGTTTTAGTTTTCCACTCTTAACGTCTGCGGAGATTGTTGTCTCTGGATTCTGGCCATTGACAATCATCGGATTGCAAACAAGGAAGATATTAATAAAGAGAGCAGCACTCAACAGCCCTCTCCATATTTGCTGTATGAGTGTTTTATGTGCATTGTTTGTTACATGTCGATTTCGATGTTTGGTTTGCATCACATACTCCTCTATCAAGTTGCTTGCCTGACTTGTGGTCAATTCATTGTGGTTTTGGGCTCATTCTCAGTGCCACATACGGTATAAATCCCCATGTTTTCGATGCAGTATTCCTATCTCCACCTGGTAATTTATATGAATTCGTTCCAGAATATTTAATTAAACCCGCTTTAAATTCGATATTTGCCATCTTTATTATTTTTGATACATCAGGTTGCTTGTTCTGTAACGCAGATGAAATAATTTCCATCGCTATTTCAGTCGCTCTCTTTTGTAAATCCTGCATAAGTTCATTACCTAACTCTTTTAGACTTTTGGTCATCTGGGTGATTGAGTCCGCTACTAAACGTTCTGCCCAAAGGGCGAAACTTGATCCTCCTTCAAAGATAGAGACACCAGCCGCCACTATTCCATTCCCTGCATCCCTTTCATTGATTTCGTCTCCCAAGGCAACTTTCCATTCATAAGGACCTTTTGGTCCCCGAACCTCTTGAATTTTTTCATCTTTATTAGATTCATATTCTCCTCCAAATATTTTATTAAGTTCTTGAACAGGGACTCCTGCTTCTTCAGCCGCGCTAAGAACGCCTTTCCATTGTGAATACGCACAATCTACAAATTGGCTCGGCTCACAGTCCTGTAAATTTGGCAGGCTCGGTAGTTTCTCCTTTCTAAAACGATTTGCACGGTCGTAGATTTCCTTGCCCTCATTTATTATACCGCCGATTTTTTTTACATCTGGAATATCCGCTGAAATTTTACCCTCTCCAATATATTCAATTCCCCCTGATACGACCGACACAACTTGGTTCCACGGATTATTGGAGCTTTTACCCCTTGAAGGACGCCTACTTGCCATCGTCTGATCGTGTCTTTTCTGATTTTCTTTACGGATTTTATCAGCCTCATACGTCGTATGTTTACGGGATTTGCCAGCCTCGTATGTCGTATGTTTACGGGATTTGTCAGCCTCGTATGTCGTATGTTTACGGGATTTGTCAGCCTCGTATGTCGTATGTTTACGGGATTTGCCAGCCTCGTATGTCGTATGATCACGAGTTCGGCTTCCCTCCTTTCGCACAGTCTCATCAATCGCCTGGCCCACATCAGTCACCTTTCTACGGGTTTGGTCATGCTGTTGTCCGATAAACGTTCTGGTGGCTTGTGCCTCATCGCGGAACGTTTTTGTCTGGACTTCAAGATCTTGATGGAGCTGAATAAAACCTTGTTCGACTTCTTGCTTCAGGCTTTTTGTGATCTTGAATTGTGTTTCGAAGCCTTTCACCAAATCATTATTCAGTTTCACAAGATTGCTGTTAACCGAATCAAGGTCATTATGCAGTACATCCAGAAGCTCATTGGTTCTGACAATCTTTTTACCGACATCGCTCACTGATCTGTTAAGCGTGATTAGTTGTTGATTTACATTGATGAGATCCTGATGAAGCACTTCGGTTGAGCGGGTCAATGCGTCTATACTTTTTCGAGTGTCCAGGTTATCCAGGTGGAGTCGCTCAAACCCCTGCTGCAACGCTTTACGCGTGGCCTGAAATTCTTGCTGAAGTGTTGTCACAAGCGCTTGATGGTTCTCTTTGATCGTTTGATGAATATTTTTGAGTTCCGTTAACAATTGTTTATAGCGGGCTTCTTGGCGCACAGCGTCGGCTGCGTCCTGATCCCCATAAACTTCCAGAATAATGTGTGCCATGCGATCAGCAAAGCGTTGATGTTTTTGCCGTTCTGTATCAGCACTTTTTTCTTCTTTGACCGTTTCATAGAGTGTCAGTGTCCTTTGAAAGTCAGTCACCAGACTGCGGCTGCGGCTTCTCACCTCCTCACGAATGCGTTGATCCGCTATTAGAACGCCCATGTTTCCTTTCTCTTTGAGGTTTTCCCGGATAATTTCAACTTCTTTGGCTAGCCAAGCCCGCTCGTCGTCTATTGCCCGTTGTTTGGCAAGCTTTTCAGCTGCCAAAGTCTGAGGCGCATCAGGAAATGTTTCAAGAAAAGCGTCATAAGCATCGATCCTATCCGTAAGAGAGGCAATCTTGAACCCCAATGACTCGGCGTGCATTTTCGCCACCAGCGCTTGCGGTGTATTTGGATAGCGGGCAATAAAGTCAAGATACCAAGGCAGACGATTGGCATCGGCATAGAGCTTAAACACCTCTTGAAGCGCTGTTTGAGCGGCTAATGTATCAGGATACGTTGCAATAAACCGATTGTAGTCCGGAATGGATTGTCCGGCCTGGACGACATTATACCTCACAGTAAATGCTGTGGGAATCATGTCCGAAGCGGGAAACTGTTTGATAAAAGAATCCAGATATCGGAAATCAGCTTTATTGGGAATAGAGTTCCAATTCTGATTAGCCCGCCGGTTAAATTCTTCGTGAGAAAGAACCTTAACCGGCGGACTGGATACTGCCTGCATTTTCGATGTGCTCTTTGCCCCATAAGACAAATTGACAAGTTGGATATAGGTCAAAAAAAAACTCAAAAGTATGCAAAACCATCTGTTCATAATGTCACCTCTATGTTAAACACATTAGAAGTATTAAGGACACTTTTGGTAATAAGCTAAAATCATGCCGCTGCCGAGCATATACAGCACAACTTTGTCCTTCACAGCCTGATAATGTTGCACTTCTTTACTGCTGCAACGGTTGGTTGACAGGCTGCTGATTCAGCGGTTGTCCCGATTGCCCTTGTTTTCCTTGTTGATAGCCTTGTTCATAGCCATGTTGATAGCCCTGCAGGTGTTGCTGGCTCGGTGCCGGTTGTTGTTGCTGCAATCTTTCCTGTAGAATATAAACAAGCCCCTGTTGGGCATCTTGCACCCCTTGCCGGAATCCGGTTCCGTATCCGGTTTGGTATGCTCCTGCATCCGACTGGTCAGTTCCTTGCTTGTCTTCTTCTGGCAGGGTGTATTTTCCCTCCATTTTGCTTGAGAGCATTTTTTCCCAGGCAATAAGCCCAGTTCTGGCGTCCACCACCCGGAACTGGTACTGAAAATAATTCATCCCCTGCCCACGACGATTGACGTCTTCTTCTTTGAGTTGGTAAATAATCCCCCGCAGGAAATAATCTGCGCCAGCCACCTTTGCTTTAACTTTCCCGGTTTGACTGATTGTGACTTCTTGCTCTTCTCGGATGTTCTGTTCCTTGCCGCCGCCTTTGGACATACCGCTCAAACTGCCTCCCTCAAATTTGCGTTCCGCAAAGCGCTCATTTTCTCTTGTCATGACGGTTGTATCTGTAAGCGTCATATTGACTTCATTGGAACTTTGCTGCATCCGTTCCTTGAGAATGTCTTTATAGGATGCGTCATCTCGGAAAAACACTCTACCCCCCGCATACTCCATGAGTTTAACTCGAATGGTCTCTTGAAAAATGCTTTCATCGATCTCAATACCGGTTTTGTTTTCAAGCTTACGGATCGTCACAACCGGAGGTCTGGGGGATTGGCTGACAAATGGTTGGATTATCATATTTCGCGCCATCTGATCGCACACTTTCCTGAACTGAAGCACCGTCATTGTATCTGACGCCACTTCAGTCGGCAGGGCTTCAATCGGCCTGAATTGCGTTTTTTTTGGGGTAATTGTCGGAGGTGATGCGCAACCCGCTAACATCACCACCATACATAGAATAAGCCAACTATAGTGTTTTCTCATTATTGTACCTCCACAATTTTATTAATCATACGGTTTGCCGCTTGAATGGCGGCATCATCAAGATTTTGGCTTTGTCCGCGAGCCATATACGCAACTTCACCATTTTTTGTTGCCACCATCCTCAATAAAATATTGATCTTGCCGGACGTTTGACTGGAACTTGCAGTTCCTTTCAGGACATATCGTATGCTGCGTTTGGCGAGATCTGGGCGAGGAGAATCGTCAATAAACCGTTCTTTGGGGGCATCTATCAGGGTGAGACGCGGATGTTTGTTAACACTCTGAGCGACAATCTCCCGTATTTGTTGCCCGGAATCTGAAGAAATAGGTCCTTTTTCAGTCATGCGTTCCAATTTGATCGGGCCGATAATCACCCTTATAGCCTGATCAGACGGTCCCTCTTGCGAACCCGTTTCTATGGATCCGTCGTAACGACGCGACGCCTCTTGCAGCACATTTGCCGGCACCTGCCCTTTATATTCCTTTGCAGGGAACTCCTGCGATGGTATGCTGGCATATTTCGGGCCGCATCCGGCGGCTATTCCCAAAAATAGAACGATATATACAATATATTGCAATTTTTTCATCTGACACCCTCCTTTTGAATCTTATATGGCTGCCCATCTACAGTGGCAGGAGAGCGTAAAATAATACTGAAATTCATGACATCCGGGCTAATACTGTTAATTTTAAGGGTCTTAATTTCTTTCGCGGGAAAATGCGTCATTTCCCATTCTGTTTCCTCAATCTTAAAGTTCTGTTTATCATAAAATACTGTCTTCCACTCTATCCATACAGCATGTTGAGCACTTCTGTTTTGCAGGTTGATCTGGATTGCCACCTGCCCCGAAGCCAAACGGCCCTGGTTGTGATTGACATAGAGCAAAGCATTCGCAGCCGATTTATCAAGGGCGATCAAACGCTCGCTATGCTGCATCGGAGACTGCAACGGCTGGGTTTGAAGCAGATACGGCCCCGGGGACTTTGCACAAGAAGTAAATGATACAAGCATACTAACGACACAGCACACATAACACATTTTTTTCATAAACCTTCCTCCTTTTCAAAATGGTGATTTACTTTTCAATCGACTAATGCAACCGTTCATTACCCTCTATATGCATTATAGAAATTGGGTAAACCTATTGATTTTGTGGTTCTTCTTCCAACATTTGCGAACCTTCCTCCAACATTGGAGAGGGAGTGAAATCGGTTACGATATAATCACGTTCGGTATATTCAACAATTAAATTGCGTATTTTTTTAAATGCTGCGTTGTCCTGTCTGATGTTCGGCTTGATGCTCTTGATGCAGTAAAGAAATCCTTTGGCGAGGGCATCTATGGCCTTATCAATTTCTAGACGAACTAAGAAATACTGGGCATCTTTAAGCAATTTCTCTTCCCGTTTTTCAAAATGATCTTGAATCACCTTGGCAAGCTGTTTAATAATACTATTTCTTAAATTTTCCATGACTTCCGTGCGAGAAGGCAGTTCCAAAAGATCACCTTTTATTCCCGCCGGTTCAACTGAATCCTGATATTCATCCATCATCTGGTATTTTGCGTTAAATTCCTGGGCATACGAAATGCTCCCTTTCCGGACATCAAAGATTCGCACGGAGACGGTGGCAAACCCCTTAATGGTGGTCTTGCCCTTCTTATATGTGTAGTTTTCGTAGATAGGCGTGGTTATGACCGCAGATGGAAGAGGCAGTTTTTGATCTTCTTGGTTTTTACTTTTTTGAAGCAGTTCATACTCAGGGTTCACCTCTCGCTTTTCTCCGCTTTTAACGCGGACGGTGGCAACACTTTCGGCTTTTTGCGTGTCTATGTTCATCAGCGATACATTACCGATGATAATCATATCAACATTCAAAATATTTCCTAAAACCTCAAACTCACGTTTATGTTCTTTCATAAGCAGATCAATTTTCTCCCGCTCTACAATGTTGCTTCCGTATGGTAGCGTCCTGAACAAATAACTGATCAGGGCGTCAGAGAATTGCGGCCCTAAATCAGGCTTTTCTGCTGGTGCGCCAAACGCGGATATAGCAATATATTTTTGTAATTTTTTTAATATTGCGTCGCGCGTATCTCTGTATATTTCGAACAACTCTGGCGCTTTAGGATCTAACTCATTGCCTTTCACCGACTCAAGATAGGCCCGGCTGGTATCACCGTGTATGAGCCGTCTCCTGGCTTGTTCCAAGTAGAAATTGCTGCCTTTGATCTGAATATCAAGCAACTTATCAGAAAAGTCGTCTTTAAAATCACTTTCTATGATAGCGAGATAGGCACTATAATATTGCTGTTTGTTCACCATCTCTTCAATAGTCTTTTTAAGAGCCTCTTTAATATCCTGTGATTGACGCTCCCGGTAAACTGCCTCCGCGCGCTTGTACTCTTCCTCTAATTTCGGGATAATTGTCGATTGAGGATTACGACTTTGGATATACGCAAGGTTCTCACGGGCTTCTTTAAACTTGTTCTTTGCCAACGCTGAACGTACACGCTGAACATGTGCTTTGGTCTCCTGTTTTATGTCGGCAATCATCTTCTTGTATCGCCTCCGCGTCGGTTCAAGCAACGTGTTTTGAGGATCGTAACGCCGGAATGCATCTAGCTTGGCAATGGCTTTGTGTATGTGAGGGATTGAGGGATTAGAAACAGAAACCATGGTTTTTTTTGCCTCATTTATTCCTCGCTTAGTGAGTTTAATCCGCAGTTTTTGAATGCCCTGGAGCGCTTCTTCATTTTGAGGTAAACGACTTAACACCTGTTCATAATATTGATAGGCAAGCTCAAAATTACCGTTTCCTAAAGCATTTATGGCAGAGTCAAGCTCCACAAGCCGACTTGGCGCACATGAAGTAAGCAGGAACAAAATCCAAAAAACACAATTGACTTTATGTATGCAACATCTGATCATTCGTCTTCCTCCTAAATTATCGTACATTAATTCTCGGAAATAAAGTTTTGCAAGATGATTTTTTTGAAACCTTTAATCGCACCTAATTTGCCCCCTTTTCCTTTACTTGATTAGGTTGATAATTGGTTCTTTCCAGAATCGTAAAAAATGGGTAGTCCTGCACAAAGTAGTGATGGTAACATTTTGATTTTACTGTATTGCGTGTTAAAGCAGGCAGGGAAGTATCCGGCGTTAAATTTTCCTATCTTGTTGATTTATCGTAGCGGGTAACCGAAACTCCGCATTTTTGCGTCAGATACTTCACGCATATATTTTTGGCAACAGCATGATTTTACGTGACTTTCCCATCACTACTTTGTGCAGGACTACCAAAAAAAATGAATGATGACCATTCATTGACTGATGTTTTATAACATACTTTGAAGGCGTTTGGCAAACCTTTTTTCAAAATTTTCACGTCAAAATTTATGTCCAACTACTTATAATATTAGTGTCTAACCTACGATAATGACACCCAATTATACTGAACAAACAATGTACGACTGCATAAACGGCAGCCAAAAACGTCACGGTTTTTTGCGATAGCGAAAACCGCGCCACTTTTGGCTGTTCGCTTGATGCTTTTGTTAGGTTTGTTTACAAGTAAATGCTGGGCTTCCTACATCAACCCAGCATATCGAACTATTTCTTCCACCAATTGAACCGAGTTATTCTGTTTATATTGCCGCTACACTCATATCCAAATTCCACGACCCGTCCAGAAGCAACTGCTCTGGCAAGTAGATCAATATCGTTCCAGTCTGGACGAGTTAATCTGAAATCTGAACTCCCACATACTCCTCGGAAATTGTTGGTAAACCTCACAATAATTTGTACGCGATTGTTACCAATTTTTTTTACAATTAATTCACCAAGGTCTCCATGTACAGTTGCTGCATTAGCTGAAGTGGTTATAAGAATACAAATGATGGTCAACAAGAAACTGAATGTCTTTACACTGCTATTCATTTTTGATTCCTCACTATGCCATAAAAATTGAAAACATTAATTAATATGGTTAAACGGTATGTGCATTAGCGCCTAACCTACGATAATGATACCAAACTATAAATGTCAGATATAGTTGCCCTGATAACAACGATTATCGCTGCTTATGGGGGATATTTGCTTTGATGATTTTATAATTATGTAATTTTCATACATAGTGAACTCGCTTTACTAAAAAATATTTTACCATTTTTCAAAATAGCCTGAAAGCAGTTTACACCTGTTCTATTTCGTTCCTAAGGGCATTGTTGTGTTGTTAAGCTTTTTTTTTAGATATTATGTCTCTATCCTGAATTATTCATAAACTTCTTTTAATTTTACGTAATTTTTGATATATCAAATAGTTAGGTAAGCTCATCCAAAAAACAGAGTTTTTAAAAATTGCATCATTTTCCCCGCTGATAAAGGAG
>JAUCGF010000129.1 GCA_030378005.1 Desulfococcaceae bacterium HSG9
GGTTTCTTGATGCCCAGGCACTCACCACATGAATCGGCGATTTACCTGATGCTCTGTCATGAGAACCACGATTTGTTTTACCATCAATGGCGATAACCTGACCTTCCGTAACTTTCTCCACCGTAGTAACCCAGTTGATAAAACAGTTTTCTGACTCATCTTTATCTATTAATATAAAAACACGTCGGAAAGTATCTGCTGACGGTATACCGTTATGCAGCTGTAAAAAAGTCTCAAACCATGATTTTTTCGTCTTACCGTATTCATAAATCTCAGGCCATGTATTGCTGCCACAAATAACCCCACATATAGATATTGCTATAATATCCAGTAACATATGGTCAATTTTACCGGTTTGTCGAGGATCAGTCAGCGTGTCTGAATGTTTCCTGATAGATGCTTCTCCAATAGTCTTCATAAGATAATTCCTTTGTAATAATTTTTATATGATTGCTTTAAGTTCAAAACAAAACTTATTATAAATTATCATAAAGGACGTTGTCAACTATTTTTTCATGCAATCGCCCTGATTATCAGGTATAGATTTCCTGATAAAACTGATAATAGGTGTAACCAGCGGAAAAAATTTTACCGCAATCATCGGATTAAATGTTACCCCCAATCATAGAAACACAGTTGTGCATCCCGCTGGGGATTGAAGCGGCATCTCTGCTGTAATTATCAACTGCATTTTTAAATATTAAGAGGCAATTATTTTTTCTTCTCTCTATAGCTATTTCCCTCCTTAATAAGAAACTCGGAATTGTAAACGAGCCGGTCGGCAATCGCTGTGGCAATCGTAGTGCTATCTCCAATTTTATAAAAATAATGTTCCTGGCGTATTTGACGGACAATATCTTCAAGCGATTGGCTTTCTTGCAATTGGGCTTTGATATAACCGATTTTAGCCATCGCCTTTCATATAACGCACCGGTGCTTTCTTTTTGCCAGTAAGCTCTGTTTTCCGGCCTTTCACCAGCATATCCTTTGCATCGGAAGCGGGTTGGGCCGCACCGCCAAAGTCAGCATGGGCAATCGGTGTGAGCGCAGGGATTTTTTCGGATAACCGCGCCGCTGTCCGCACCTACGGGAAGAATAAAGGCCGCTATGGCTTTGGCTTTTTTATCATAAACAATCGCGACATTTTTGTATCCGAGCTTTTTAAGGATCGCTTCGATATCGTGAATCGGAATAGCGGAAACCTCAAGCGTAACTTTCCTGTCGGGCACGCCATTATAAATCTTAACTTTAAAAGCGGTTTTTTGGGCAACAGCTTCAACAATTTCGTGTGCATTGACATTTTTTGCCTGAATATGTAACAAATTTTGCTGAACTTCGACCTTCAACTGTTTTTCCGCAGCAACCGTTGCGTAAGCGTGATTTCCAAACAACGTAAGTCCCAAACAGACAAATACCAACGACATGACCTTGTTCATAGTTTCATCCATTAATCGACAGTGCAAAGTTTAAAGTTATTCCATTTTTTTGTGTCTTCTACTTTATTCACAATAATCATGCCAGTTGCCAGATTTTATTTAAGTTGCATACTATCCGCACCTTTATGCAACCTAACTGATAAAACATTCCGTTTGAAACGTTCTGTTTCAGGTGTCCCAAAACGATGCAATCGGCTCATATCCGGTCATTATTGACTGTATAACCGGATATGGTATTCTAAAACCGGTTTCTTGCCTGCCGTTCAAAAGATTGCAAACGGCACATGCGTTTGTCATTGAACCAGGGCTGTTCAGTATTTTGGAAGGAAAGAATTTAATTATAATAGAGTATTACGGGAATCTACCTCGAAGAACGGGGGTTAAGGGAGGAGGGTGTCTGCTAAAAAATGGTATTAACAGAGCCGTAAATGGTTGATTGGCTCAAAAATTAAAATGATTGCAATCTCATTCCATTTTGTATAATAAAATAATTTTTGTGTAAATTTCTATGTTACTGTCAATATAAGATGATGCGCAGTGAAAAATGGTTCATAAGAGAGGGATAAAAATATGCTGACCATTGCTATAGATATTCCTGATGACATTGCGGAAAACTTCGATACACTCGAAGACCTCCGTCTGACTCTGTATGAGGATTTCATAATTGAACAAAGGCAAAATGGGAAGATCAACTTTGGTAAAGCCGCAGAATTGATAGAAATAAGTTACACAGAGATTTTCGACTTGCTTGGCGGGCAAGGGCTATCGTTTATAAATTCAACGCCCCAAGAGCTTGAACAGAGTTATCATCATTTTAACTATGTCATGGGCCACGCCCGGTAAGGCAATATGATAAAAGCCCTTCTTTTCGATTTCGGTCAAACCCTGGTCAATTCAGCCGACGGATTTCGCATGGCTGAAAAAATAGCCAAAAACAGAATTTTTGCCGATATGGATTCCGATCCTGACGGACCGGACTGGGATCAATTCTTACATCAATATCGCAAAATTCGTAAAGCGTCGCACCAACGCTCCGATTTTTCCAGACTGACTATCTGGCAAACCGTTTATCAGCAATTTGGTGTTGAACCCGATCTCGGACGCCTTGAACAATGGGAAACCGACTACTGGGCGTTGGTCAAATCCCAAACCGTCCCTTTTCCCGAAACTGTCCGGGTGTTGCAAACACTAACCGCCCGCTATCGCTTGGCTGTTATCACCAACACACAGGGGCAGAAAAGCACAGGAAATCATCGCATCGCCCTGTTTCCTCAACTCGAAAAGTTTTTTGAAGTTATCATTGTGGCCGGAGAATCCGGCATCCCTCCCAAACCCGATCCCGAACCTTTCCGACTGTGCCTGAAAAAATTGAATATTACCGCGAGCCAGGCCGTTTTTATCGGCGATGACTGGCGGATTGATATTTGCGGGGCGCAGAATGTGGGCATCCGACCCGTATGGCTTCAGCATTATTCCGTGAAACGCAACTGGCCGGATGTGAAAACAGACTTGCCAATCATCACTCGCCTTGATCAACTGTCGGATTTGCGTGAATTGAGCCGTTAGTTGCACAGAAATTTTCATGGCTCGGTCATGGCCAGGTGTCAAACTGTAAGTTCGACACTCCTTTGGCGATATTTTGTGCAACTTGTCGATTTACCGGCTACCGACCGTTAGTTGCACAGAAATTTTCATGTTTCGTCAAACTGTAAGTTCAGCACTCCTTATGGCAGTATTTTATAAATTTTTCGATCTACTGATGTAGGGTGTGTTAGGTGATAGCCGTAACGTACCTTCAATTTTTTCGGTACCTTACACTTTATTAACGCACCTGCGGATTAAGCTATCTGCGGTGAATTTGCGCTCTATGTTATTCAGTAACGTCTCCATCAACCAATACGTATCCGGTAGTTCATCAGTCCGGGTCAGCACCTCATATTTGTCAAAAACAAATTGGTCAGAAAGCCACTCCTGGCTATGTTCCCGTGCATAATACCTAACCATGTCACGGGTATATTCAGGATGAAATTGAAACCCAATCAGTGGTCGATCATTACATACAAAAGCCTGATTTTCAGTGGCTTTGCTATTCGCCAATGCGGTACAGCCCGGGGGTAGGGAAAAATGGTCGCTATGCCAGTGAAAAGTAGCAAAAGATTGCGGGAGGTTTTGAAAAAGAAAGGACTTCCGGCCTTCTGTGTTCAAAGATACAACATGCCAGCCGATTTCTTTATGCCTGTTAGTAAAAAGCCGCCCTCCCAATGCTTCTGCCAGAAGTTGAGCTCCAAAGCAAACACCTACAATTATTTTATTTGCGGTCATAGCTTTGTTCAGAAAGGCCTTTTCTTCCCGAAGCCATGAGTTTCCCCTCTCGTCCCAGGCATGTTGAGAACCACCCATAATCATCAACCAGTCAAAGGAATCTAAAGAGGGTAATTTTTCGTTATTGCAAAGGTAGGTATGACTGACTTGGTATCCTTTTTCAGATGCCCAAAAAGAAATGTTGGTGCTGGAAAAGTCTTCAGGATCATGTTCTAATAGTTGAATTCTCATTGCTCGGCTCCAAAGCGGTATCTAAAATCATCAGTGAGCACACATCGCCGAATTAAGGTAAACATACTTGGACGGGCCAGTCCTTCTCCGCCAGTGGAGACATGCAGGGACTTAAAGCCTTCGCCTTCGATACCAATACCACCGATGGAGGACGCATTTTTTACAAACTGGGAAGCATCTGCAATGCCAGACATGTACGCAAGATTATGAAGGTTATTGGAGTGAAAGACAATAGTGTGTCGCAAACCCTGTTCGGCTGCCACTCCCATAGTCATGGCCTCTTTAGCGTCACGGCAGCGCACAAAAGGTAAAATCGGCATGATTTGCTCGGTCCAGACAAGAGGATGCTCTTTATCGGTTTCTAAAATGGCGATCTTGGTTTCCGGTGGAATATCCAATCCGATGGCGCGTTTTAAGATAACATTCGGCGGCTTGCCAATATACTCTATGTTAATCACGCTTGGCTTGCGCTCCCCGGAAAATTCGTTGAAAATTTTTTTGACCAGCGCTTTGCCCTGTTCGATGCTGAGTTCGTACGCACCGTATTTGATCAACATTTCTTTTAACCTGTCGGCGGCCGAATCGACAACAAATATTTCCTTTTCACTTGAACAGGGCGTGCAATTGCTAAAAGATGCGCCTCGGATGATACATTGAGCGGCATGATCCGGGTCGGCGGTTTCATCTACGACCACCGGTGGATTGCCCGGACCTCCGGCCATCACGCGCTTGCCGGTTTTGGTGGCAAATTCCACTACGCGATGGCCGCCGGTTACGGCAATCATATTGATTTTCGGATGGGTCATCAGGTACTGAGCCTTGGGGATATCCGGTTCTGCAACGGTGGTCATACAATTCGGCGGCCCTTCCGCCTCAACAATTGCCCGATTTACATCTCTGACGACTCGGGCGGAAATGATTTTGGTTTTGGGATGGGGATTGTGAACAACTGTATTACCGGCGGCCAGCATCATAATCCCGTTGTGAATGATACTTGGAGCGGCGTTGGTTATGGCATTGACAGATGCGATAACCCCGACGGGGATGCGTTCATTGATTGTGATTCCCATATCTCCGGTAAAAACCTCGGAGGACAGGTCTTCGATGCCAGGCACTCCGCAAGCGGTTTCCAATTTAAGCACCGTGCCTGAAACAGCTCCCAAATCGGTTTCTTCCCATTCCATCCGGCCGTATTCTTCACGATTGGCCCAACCCACATCTCGTATTGCCTGGATAATTTTTTCACGGGTGGCTATTGGCAATTGCACCAACTGATCATGGGCGACAGTAGCAGCCTGGATGGCGGCTTCCATTTCCTGAAAGACACCACCTGAATTATTATCAGAATCGATCATGGAAGAGTTTTGTCCGCCGGAAGACAACTCTTGCATTACTTTTTCAACGATGTTTGCAATCTGTTTTTTGTCTAAGTTCATATCCAGCCCTTCTTAAGTGATTGTAAGGGAGTTTCAAAAAAATATCTACCTGATTGTAGGGGAGTTTATTTATGGGAAAGTCCCTGATTACCTTTCAATAGTTGCCAGTTTTAATGCCAAGCCTAGAAAAACAATACCGGCAACTTTATTTAAAATTATTTGAATTCGGTCAGACCTGTTCAGTAATTGCCCGATAGTGCCGCCAAGTAAAGCAATACCCCCAAAGACCAAAATTGTAGAAAGTATAAACAGCCCTCCAAGCAACAGTAACTGTATTGATATGGAACCCCGTGCGGGATCGGCAAACTGCGGTAGAAAAGCCAAAAAGAAAATAGATACTTTAGGATTTGTGATGTTCATAATGATGCCTCGTAAATATAATTTACGATAATTTGTAATACCGCCAGAAACACTGTCAATCTTTTCAGAAGAGGCTCTAAAAGCTTGCCAGGCAAGGTAGAGAAGATAACCGGCACCGATAAATTTGAGAATAGAGAAAGCAACTATAGATGTTTGGAAAATTATAGCAACTCCCAAGGCGACAGCGGTGGTATGAACTAGAATTCCTGTACATAAACCGAACATAACAATCAAGCCGGAAATTTTTCCGTGCAAGGTTGACTGAGTTAACACAAAAATATTATCCGGCCCAGGTGCCAGAGCAAGTAAAATTGATGCTGTAAAAAATGTAATGACTATATCAAATGGTAGCATTTTTTCTCTCTTTGAATTACGTCTAACCAAGTTATTATCTGGATTTGGTAAGCAGATATGTAAGGTGATGTTTAGGTACCGTAGCGATAGCGAAAATCATTCGCCAGAACGCAACGCCGGATTAGCGTGAACATCCTGGGCCGTGTTTGTCCTTCGCCGTTGGTGGCAATGTGAAATGAGGTGTATCCTTCACCGGCGACTCCGACACTGGCCAGGCCGCATGACCCGTTTTTGACGAAGGCCGCGCATTTGGCTCTGCCGGTCATTTTTTTGATAGTTTGGATGTTGTTGGAATGGATAGCCATGGTGTGGCCGTTGCCCTGTTCGGCTGCCAAGGCGGCTTCTATGGCTTCATCCGCATCACGGCAGCGGACAAACGGCAGAACCGGCATAATTTGCTCAGTCCAGACAAGAGGATGATCTTTATCCGTTTCTATGATGATGATCCGTATTTTCGGATCGACATTAAGACCGATAGATTTTAAAATGAAGGCCGGTGATCTGCCGATGTAATCCATGTTGATCACACTCGGTTCACCAGGGCCTTTGATTTCCTTGAAAATGTGCTTGAGCAGATCATCGGCCTGGGTCGAAGATATTTCATAAGCACCGTATTTTTTCAGGTTCTCTTTGAGTTTATCCGCAACTGCCCGAACGACAAAAATTTCTTTTTCACTGGCGCAGGCCATACAGTGTGAAAAAGAAGCACCTTCAACAATGCACCTGGCGGCTCTGTCCAGATCAGCGGTTTCGTCCACCACCACCGGCGGATTGCCAGGGCCTCCGGCAATCACTCGTTTGCCGGTCTGAGTGGCAAACGCCACAACACCGTGTCCGCCGGTGACACCGATCAGTTTTATTTTTGGATGGGTCATAAGTGCCTGAGCCGACGGTACGGATGGTTCATGGAGACAACAAACGCAGTTGGGAGGGCCTCCGGCTGCAACGATGGCCTGATTCAAATCCCGAATGACCCGTGCAGAAATAATTTTGGTCTGCGGATGGGGATTGTTGACCACCGTGTTGCCGCCGGCCAACATCATAATGGCATTGAAAATGATGGTGGGAGCTCCGTTGGTCACCGGATTGACTGAGGCAATCACGCCGGCCGGAATGCGTTCGATTATCGTCACTCCTTTATCACCGCTGAAAACCTCGGGCTTGAGGTCTTCCATGCCGAGTACCTGACAAGCTGACTGATTTTTTTTAATGTTGTCATCGGCTTTGCCCAGACCGGTTTCTTCAAATTCCATGCGGCCATATTCTTCCGCATGGGTCGCACCGATGTCCCGGATGGCCTGAATGATTTTCTGTCGTAGAGCAAGAGGCAGGGAAATCAGTTTTTTCTGAGCGATAGAGGCCGACTGGATGGCATCTTCGATTTCTTCAAAGACACCATCCACGACATTACCGGTCTCGGAAACAGAATCGGGCGATTCGTGAAAATTCACACCTTCCTGCTGCAATCTATCAACCACTAAGTTTACGATTTGTTCGATTTGCCGATCACCAATCTCCATGCTTTACCTCGTAAAAAATTTTCAAAAAAAATAAACTACCCCGAATGTAGGATGCGTTAGCGGAGCGTAACGCACCCTGTCAATATTAAAAAAAACCAAACGCATCGGTAAACGTATAGTTCGTTCCCATCAGAGGAATACCGGTCATTGCGCAGGATTCCAGCGTCATGGATCTTAAATCTTCCCGCTCCATATTGGCCAAAGCTGTTTTACCGGCGGCCTTGGCAATGAGAACAGCCTCGTAGGTCATGCCTTGGATATAATTGGCGACTTTTTGGGCGGCATCGTCAATATCGAGCTTTTTGCGGCGTTCCGGGTCCTGGGTGCCGATTCCAAACGCGCATTTGCCTTCATGGCAACGCAGGCAGACTACGCATCCCATAGCAATCATCGTTCCGGTTCCGATTGCCACGGCATCCGCTCCCAGAGCCATCGCTTTGACAACATCGGATCCATCCTTGATACCGCCGGAGACAATCAGGCTGATTTCCTCTTTAAGGCCCATTTCTTCCAGCGCCCGGGTTGCTTGAACAATGGCCGGCAGAGTGGGGATACCGAGATGGGCTGTGGCAACCACAGGGGCGGCACCGGTGCCGCCCTCAGAACCGTCAATAACGATTCCATCGACCCCGGTCTTGGCTGCGATTTTAACATCTTCCTTGACGCGGCCCGCAGCGATTTTAACAAATATCGGTATCTTCCAATCGGTGACATCTCTGAGTTCCTGTATTTTAAGAACCATATCGTCCGCACCAAAAATATCCCCGTGCCGCGGATGACTATGCAGATCAATACCTTCAGGAAGCTGACGAAATTCAGCGATTTCCTTGGTGATTTTGCTTCCCATCAGATGGCCGGAAAGACCGGGCTTGGCTCCAATTCCGCAGATGACTTCCAACGCATCCGCGGCTTCAATATTTGCCAGTGAAAAGCCCATTCGGCTAGGGGTAATCTGGACCACTTGTTTATAAGAATTGTCCCTTTCCTCCGGCAGCAAACCGCCTTCTCCATTGTTGATGGACGTTCCCACAATTTGGGTGGACTTCGCCAGAGCGGTTTTGGACTCTTTGCTGAGTGCGCCGTAAGACATACCGGAAATCATAATCGGAGTCTCAATGACCAGGGGATTCTTGGCAAAACGCGATCCCAGGACAGTTTGCGTCCGGCAATCCTCACGGTAGGTGTCAATTGACAGACGCGAGAGTTGCGAAGGCAAAACCAGCAGATCATCAAAAGAGGGATACTTTTGGGTTGATCCGCAGCCGCGGATGCGATGCTTACCGGTTGCGGCTTTGTATTTGATTTCGGAAATCGTCTCTGGATTCCAGACACCGCGCTGAATATCTTTGACCTTCACTTTTTTTGTATTTTCTGTCATTTTGGCGCCTCCGTCCGTTTATGGGTTGGTTTGAACAGAACGTATTCATGCCGGCCGGAGACGTTCGGCACAATACTTTTAAAGTCATCCACGCCCTGTTCAATATTGTATTTTTTAAAGAGCGCCTCTACGGCTTTTTTTTCTTTGTCTTCAATGGAGATCAGGGTGACGTTCCCTCCGAGTTTGTCTTCAACATCCGGATCGAGAACGTGGATAACACCGTTATACATTGACTCTCCGATTCCCTTGCCGACTTTGCCCAGGAAAATGATACGGCCTCCCAGGGTCATTTTTCCACACCAAAGCCCCACGTCACCGCATACAATCAGATTTCCACCTTTCATGCCCCAACCGGCGCGACTGCCGCTATGGCCTTTTACCACAATGGTTCCGCCCACCATGGAAGGTGCACAATTACTGCCCGTGTTCATCTCAACGATAATTTCACCGGCACCCATATTATCACCTGTATATAAACCGGTGTTCCCCTTGATGATAATTGACGGCCCTTGTAAAAAGCCACCGGTATAAAACCCGGTGCTGCCCTCCACCGATACCGTCCGCGAGCCTTTGAGCGCCGTGGCGAAGTTATGGACGGAATGGGGATTCTTCACAACAATATCGTCGTCTTGCCGGATCAACTCCTTGAGTTTGCGATTCACATCCTGTGTACTCATCCCGGCTATATCTAAACTGACCATATTTTTACACCTCCTGGTTCCATCTCCGTTGCATAGACGTCGGAGATAATGGGGGTTAATGCGATCTGTTCCGACCCGAAAAGAACAGTTCCGTCTTCTCCTTCATAAAATACCACCGGTTTAAATGCCAACCGATCTCGCAAAGCTCCAATCTGATCACAAGTGGCGGCCAAAATGGTAAAAAGCCCGTCAAAGGTGTCCAGAGCCGTATGAAGGGCGCCTTCCAGGTCTTGTCCTTTTTCTTTCATCTGATATGCGATAAAATGAGCGGCCATTTCAGAATCGTTGGACGTTTTAAAGCGAACACCGAGGCTTTCAAGTTTCCTTCTCATTTTGAAATAATTTGTAAACTGGCCGTTGTGTACGAGAGATAATTCCGGGTACAGATAGGATACAAAAGGGTGAGCAAAGTTGATATTTTCAACACTTTCGGTTGCCAGTCGCACATGGCCGATGCCGTGTGTGCATGTGCCGGCTTTAATTTCATGGGATTGTGCAAGTTCTTCGGCAGAACCCTGATCCTTGTAAATTTTGATTTGTTTTCCCAGAGAATGGACACATAGGTTTTCATCAGAGTCGATATCCCAGTGCAAGCCGGATATTTGGTCAGAGTCAATATCAACAGTTCCTTCAAAAAAGGTGAACACACCTCCTCCACGATATACTTTCGAATTCGTTATATGACCATATTTTTCTACAATATCGTGAAGATTCGTTTCATAAGCCGGGTCCGTCATGGAGACCCGGACTTGAATATTGTCGCGTTGCTCATAAAGAGCCAGACCGGTGGCATCCCGACCGCGGTGGACAAGTTCTTTGAGCATATTGATCAAGTCGGATTCCAACGTATCACTTTGCTTGACAATGAGTCCCGCTATTCCGCACATGGCAAACCTCCTACATAAGTTTAAGCATTTACGTTTCCTTACGGATTTTTCTTGCTCTTAATCTTGCTCTTGCTCTTAATCGTATCATTGATTAAGAGCAAGAAATTTAGTTCTTATAAAATGGGGAAGCTATTTAATCATTGATCCTTATAACTGAAAGGAGTACTCATTAAACTCCCAATCCGTTACATATTTACGAAAACGATCCAATTCATCTTCTTTAAGAGCGATAAAGGCTTGAATCAATTCCGGGCCCATGGCATCACACAGCACTTTGTCAGCCTTGAGTTCTTCCAGGGCATCACGCAGGTAAAAAGGGATAGTTTCATAAGTTCCGGGTTCAACACCGTAAATATCACCGACTGCATGTTCCCCGGGTTCAATTTTATTTTCGATACCATCAAGCCCGGCGGCAAAAGCGGCCGCAAAAACCAAATATGGGTTGGCCGATGCGCAGGGAGCGCGGTTTTCCACGCGAGTTGCCGACCCTCTTTCGTCTGGTACGCGGCAATAAACCGTGCGGTTATCAAGCCCCCAGGCCAGATAATAAGGCGCAAAGGAATCGGGGACGTATCGTTTATATGAATTAATGGTCGGTGCAAACAATGCTGACATTCCCTTGGCATGTGCCATTTGGCCACCTAAGAAATAACGTGTCAGATCAGAAATTCCATGTTGTCCTTCGGAATCATTAAAAAGGTTTTTGCGGGTCTCAGGATCACTTAACGACAAGTGAATGTGGTATCCGCTTCCACCTCCGTTAGTAGTAGGACGGCCCATAAAGGTTAGGTGTAAATTGTTCTGAGCGGCCATTTCCTTGCAAACATATTTGAAAGTGAAAGAGTCGTCAGCCATTTTCATAGCTTCGTCATATTTCCAGTTGATTTCATACTGGCTTGGGAAAAACTCGTGATTCATGTAAAGAATATCGAGGCCCATATCTGTCAAGGTGTTCTGAAGCTTGGTTAAAAAACCAGCCTTATCGCATGAGGGATTAATCTGATATACACAGGCCAGGTTGGAATTGTATAAATTCGTGGGGTTACCTGCTCCTGGCTCGAAAAGGAAAAATTCCAACTCGGTGGCGCAAACAGCCCGAAGTTTTTTTTCTGCGTATTTTTTCAAGATACGCTGAAGACAATGGCGCGGATCAACAGGTATGGGCTTACCATCTCGGAAGGCGTTACCGATCACGCGGGCCGTACCATCAAGATAGGGCAGCACAGTAAACGTGTTCAGGTCCGGTATAACCGTCATGTCTTTCCACTCAATTTCGTATCCGCATCCGGTCTCTGCCGCCACGTCGTTGCCCAAGTGGATAGCATATATTGCCTGAGCGAATCCAAGCCCTTCTTCGGCCACCGCTTCCAAGTGTTTGGCCGGCATTGTTTTGCCTCGATTAATCCCATACAAATCAGGGTATTCAAGTCGCAAAGAGGTTATGTTGTTAGCCTTGATAATCTCTTGAATTTCTTTTAACTCCATGGCGATCCCTCCTTTTGTTTTTATTATTTTTCAAAATGTAATAAAAATAACATTTATAATTTATGATTGTAATATTTGATTCACCATATTGTCAAGAATAAAATCAGCTTCCAAAATATGTTTCCTGAATATATTTTTCCTTTTTCAATTGATCCGGCCGTCCTTTCATCTTCATTCTGCCGGTTTCCAATTTGACATCAGCGCCCGGCCTAATGCCAGCATCTATCGCTCTCCGCCGCTCAATCTTTTGGCTTCGTTGTAAGGTTCTTCATAAAGCTTCAGGGCATCCTCCATGCGGAACAGGAATGCGTATTTTCCTTTTCTTATCCGTTTTCCTTGTAGTTACAGGCCTGAATCCACAAACAGATACAAAAACATCAATTAAAAAATCGCGGACATTCAAATTATCAGTCATTGCCCGGCGCGTACTAAACGCACATAGCTGACGTTGACGAGGTAGTTGAGGTTGACTTTGCCCACGTTGAAATTGACGTTCCACGCCAACCCCGGCGAAAGTTTCACAGTGTCAGAACTCCAGCACCATCGCTGATTTTTATCAAATACAGGATCGATATACCTGCCATTTACCTTTTCTCTTTCAAGCAAAGACACCAATTCCTCAATCGTGGGCAGTCTCCAGTCGTTATAGCCCCCTAAGCCTTGACGGTTCAACTTACGAATGTAATCATTTGCATCTTTGTATTCCATATAATTATCAGAACCAGACTGCTGCCACATCAGACCTGTTTTCCGATCTATAACTGTGCCATTATCTTTAAAATCGTTTTTAAAATTCCCGGATTTATTCCAATCCCTATCAAAAAAGTTATGTTTCTTCAGCATGGCTTTGACATCGTCATTGGAAAGCTCTGTGGATATGCCACGGAGCCTGACACTTGGATGCACTGAAGTTACAGGTTTAAGTTTCGGTGGTTTGGTTACCTTCGGAATTTCAGTGGTTTTTGATGTCGAACGCGGTGAGGGGATAGCCCTGGTTTTCGGGAGTGATTGAGAAATTTTTGTGCCATACGCGATATTGTATTTTTTAACAATCGCTTCTAATTTTTTTATTTTTTTATTATAAAACCAAGATGTTATACCAACTGTCATAGGAATGATAATAGAACAAACGATAGCTATAGTAACAACAGGATTCTCTTTTATTTTACCAATCATATTCATTTGAAATGCCTGTTTTGAATCTTTTGTTTATGCTTTGGATATAATTGTCAATCATAGCGTTGTTTTCGGCACGGCTTATTTCTTCAATTCCTCTTTAACAGTTAGTCCTATCCTTTCCAATGTTATCGGCTTTTTAAGATATTTGCCGGCGCCTGATTTTTGGGCTTCCTTAACCTCATCTGTATCAGCGAACCCGCTGACTATGATCGCCTTTTGGCCAGGGTGAATTTTGATGATCCTCTGGTATGTTTCACGACCGTTTATGCCCGGGTCCATAATCATATCAAGCAATACCAAATCCACAGTGTTTTCTTTCAAATATTCAACGGCCTCCTCGCCGCTGGAAACGGCTTCAGCCTTATAGTCGAGTGTGTCCAACATTTTACAGGAAATATCTCTCTGGCTTTCCACATCATCAACAACAAGAACCGTTTCTCCGTCACCTTTGAAATCTTTGACAGGTATGGACAAAGCCATATCCGATATTTTATCCCTTGTTATCGGAAAGTACAACTCAAACACAGTGCCGTTCTTGTCACTTGTCACATTTATGTAGCCTTTATGATCCAGTACGACATTCCATACCACGGCCAGCCCCAAACCGGTGCCGCTCCGACCCATCACTTTTTTGGTGTAAAACGGTTCAAAAATCTTATCAAGGTCATCTGATGATATTCCCGAACCATCGTCTGATACAGCCAGGACTGCATATTCACCTGTGTTTACATCATCATACACCCTTAGAGGTCTGTCTATATAGCGGTTCACAGTCGCTATGGTGACATTGCCGCCGCCCTTGATCGCTTCCGAGGCGTTTGACACCAGATTCATTATCGCCTTTGTGATATGAACAGGAGAGCCGCTTATGTTAAATAAGTCAGCGTCGAGGCGTTTTTTTACTTTGGCTGTAGGATGAAAGTGTTCAAGTTTTTTAAATTCCGGCGAATTTAAATAATCGCTGATAACATCATTTAAGTTCAGCGGTTCTTTTGTTATGGCCGCTCCTCTTGCCACAGTTAACAAATCCTGGACAATAGCGACCGCTCTGTTGCCAGACTTCTGCATTGTCTCAAGAGGTTTCTTGAACTTACTGTCTTCAGGTAAATCCAATAAAAGCAATTCCGGGTAGCTGACAATCCCGGAAAGCACATTATTCAGATCGTGGGCCACACCGCCAGCCAAAAGTCCCACAGATTCCATTTTTTTGGATCGTTGAAGTTTTTTTTCACTCTCACGCAATGCTTTTTCCATGCGTTTACGATCAGTTATATCCCTGATGATACCTCTGAAACCGACTTTCTGACCATTTTTATTTTTAACGAGAGAAGCTGAAGTCTGTACAGTTCGCTTTTCCCCATTTTTTCTTAGAAGCTCATACTCAAATAATTTGGTCGGTATTCCGGTCTCCCACACTTCACCAAATATTTTAAATACTTTTTTCCTGTTTTCTTGGTCTAAATATTTATCGTTTTCCAAGCCTGTCAATTCATCAGGAGGATATCCTATGATTTTAGTGAATGCTTCATTGAAAAAGGTTATTTCACCTCTCTGATTGACTTCATAATAGCCATCTTCTATGCTTGCAAGAATCGTTCTGTATTTCGCCTCGCTCTCCTTTAAAGCATCCTCCGTTCGCTTACGTTCGGCCCATTTTACCATCATCCAGCCTAAAAGCGCCGTAGTCACCGGATATATCAGCATCACCGGCAGGCTGATCTTGGACAGCACGCCCATCGCCACCGTCCAAGGCAGCGAGAGCATCCAAAGCAGCATAGCAACATGGACGACAATACCGAGGATGTACAACTCACTTGTGGAAATATATTCCTCCCTGGTGTTGCGGAAATGTCGCCAGGCCAAGCCGATACCTCCCGATGTGACAATGACCGCCACACCAGTCCATGCACCGCCCCCGCCCATGTATAGACGGAAAGCGCCCATCATCAACGCTGCCAAAAGCATGGGAACAGTTCCAAAAAAAAGTCCGGTTAAACTGATCAACACCGAGCGTGTGTCAAACATAATCCCAGGTCTGAATTCCCAGGGATTCAGCATGATAGCGATGCCGACGGACCCGATAATGACGCCGGTGAAGAACTGTTGAACAGTAGGTTTCCCGCCCCGCGGCCTATGCCCCAGCATGTCATATATCAGGCACAGCGCCAGCAAGAGTGCGGCATTGTTAACCAATTCAATAATACTTGATGAATTCATCTCTTACATCTCCCTTACATTCGTAGTCTGATACATAAGTATGATTTTAAAGAGGAAAATCTGAATCTATACGCCGTGGACAGACAAAACAAAAAACCACTAAGTTGGAAATGTAGAACAAAAATATATTGATAGTCAAGAAAAGATAAACAAAGATAGCGATAACCGCCAAGGGGCGATATAACACAAATCAAATTTTCCCCTGATTCTGGAATTTTGCAGAATGTCTGAGGCGGGTTTTGAGGCGGGTATGGCAGTTTTTGGAAGTCCGATTTTTTCATCCGGATTAAGTCAAGGTGACTGAAAAATGGTACGAAAACTCTAACCCGCAATCGGATAGAAAGTCGGAAGGCGGAGGTGGTTTTGTCACCTGCTTTCACCGACAATGTGAAACATGAGACCGTGCCGAAATGCTTATAAAATCGGCGCGGATAACGGCCTTGATTCCTGAAGGTCTTTCTGATAAGGATCATGAATGCAATCTTTGTATGATCAGGCTTACCGAAAAATTTTGTCCAAGTACTTATCAGTAGGATGGAAAATTTGGGAGTGCCGAATCCAATGTGCTGATGAGGAAATTATTTCGTCATCATTCCTAACGAGGCATTGGATAGCATTCTTTAGAAAAAAACTTTAAAACGCAAGAAAGGAAACAATGAATCTTAATCCACGACAAGCGCTCGCCTTTTGGAAATTGTTGTTTATTGATAAAAATCCGACAATGACAGAGTTTACCAAACCTCTTGGTGCGCCTCCAAAAATCAAAGGAACCGAGGAACGGAAGCAAATGATCGATGCCGGTCTTATCGAGCTTGAAAAACGCGGGCGGGCGAATTATGTGATACTCACAGATAAGGCTTGGAAAGTGGCGGCAGATAATTTTGATGCCACTATCTCACAATCAAAATTTGCCGCAGATGTGCTTCAAGCTTTGTTAAAGCGATTACAAATTTTCATGCAAAATAGCAATATCACACTTGCCGAAATAATGAGTCCGGCCGAAAATGCGGAAACGGAAGTTGAAAAAACCGAATATACTGAAGAAATGAAGCTTCCGGCGGCTGAAAATCATTCCAAATCTGTTGATTTGGAAACAAAAATCAAAACCGCTTATTACAAAACATCCGGAGGAAAATGGAATGTCAGAGTGCGATTGACTGCATTGCGTAAACAATTGCCGGATGTCCCTCGCGCCGAACTGGATGCCCTGCTTTTAAAAATGCAAAAAGATGAAAAACTTGTTCTTTACCCGCTGGATTATCGGCCGGAAATCAAACCCGATGATGAACAGGCCGCCATAGATATCGGAGGATATAAAAATCATATCGTTTATATGGAAGGATAACAGCCATGAACGAATCAGATGCACTGAGAGCTTTGCGGTCTGTTGATTTTGAATGGACGGTTCATGTTGACAGTGTGTGGACGGATGCGCAGTACCATATTCCGGCTTTACACGCATCAATAGCGGATGAACTTTTATATGAGCTTGATACGCTGAAAACCAGGCGATCCCATTCATCGCCCCTCGGATGGGTGGTGACAGGTGCCGGCGGTTCTGGAAAAACGCATCTTTTAAGAACGCTGAGGAAAGATGCCGCGGCACGCAACGCAGGCTTTGTGTTGGTCGATATGACCGGTGTGCATGATTTCTGGGCAACTGTTTTACTGGCGTATCTTGAATCTCTTCAAAAACCATACATTAACGGAAAACCACAGTATTATCATTTACTTGAACACCTGCTGAATACAGTCAGCCGAAAGCGGGCCGGCCGGCAACATTTGATGACCATGGCCGGGTGGTCTGTAAAAAAAACAATTCCAATCATTGACGGCATTATTGAATTGCTTGCCAAACGTAACCCAAGTTCAATTCGTCAATATCAGGATACGATTCGCGCTCTTGTCTTGCTGAATTCTGATAATTTTATCATACAAAATATCGGCTATAGTTGGCTTCAGGGGCTTGGAATCGAAAATCATGACAAGAAAAAATACGGATTTCAGACGACCGGCAAGAAACCGCAGGATATTGTCAAAGCGCTTTCATGGCTTATGAGTCTTAAAAATCCGGTTATTTTAGCATTGGACCAGATGGATGCCATTGTAACGCAGCATCATCTTGCTTCAGGACCGAATGTCACCGAACATGCTTCTGATGAGCATAAAATTTCACGCTCTATTATTGAAGGCATTGCCGGCGGATTAAGCGCGTTAAGGGATCTGACGTGTCGAACCCTGATTGTGGCTTCCTGTTTGGAATCCACTTGGGAAATAATCAAGGACACATTAAGCACCAATGTCGATAGATATAATCCTGTGATAACACTTCAAAAAATTGGTAAACATAGGACTGCGCAAAAAATGGTGGAAGCGCGTCTGTCCGCCGTTTACAACAAAAAAGGATTTCTGCCTGAGTATGCGAGTTGGCCGTTTAAACCGGAAGCGTTTAAAATTACGGAAGGCATGTTACCCCGGCAAGTTCTGCAAAATTGCGAAAAATATCGCAAAAAATATCTTAAAGAAAAGAAAATAACCGAATGTGATAATATCAATATTATCAATAACAGTAAGAGCTCGATAGATAAATATAACAATTACGCCCAATTAAACAGTATGTATGAAAGGTTCCGGCAACAGGCTGAACCGGCCGCATTGCTGGACGCGGCCAAAGAGGATACCGAAGTTGAATCTCTTTTGAAATCGATCTGCCGGTGTTTGAAAAAAGAGCTGACCCTGCCCGATAATGTTGATATGGTTGTCGATCAGAACATTACCGGAAGTAAGAGCCATCGTTTTTTACATGCGCGTATGTGTCTTATATATCGTGAAGAAGGCGACAGGGAGGAGCATTTTTGTCTGCGAGCGATTCTGAAAACCAATGCGATTGCTTTTCAAAACCGGCTGAGAGCCGCCATGACAACCTCAGGCATTGATCGAAACCTGAAATTCAGACGACTTGTCATTATCCGCAACCAGAATATACCGGAGGGACCGAAAACTGAACTGCTTACGGGTAAAAAAAGGCCGGTGGTATGTTCGCCCGTCTGACAGATGATGAACTTCGTACAATGCAAGCTTTGCAGGAATTGGAAAAGCTGAATGATCCGCAATTTGAAGCATGGCTGAAAAGTTGTAAACCGGTCTCTAAACTCCAATTTATAAAGGCTTTGGCACCTGATTTGTGTAAAAACGATATTGCCGGAGAGACTGGGGAAATAAAAGTGTCGTCACAGAAAACAAAGATAAAATCTGTTGAAAAGAATAAAAACGACGCGCCATTTGAAGAAACCAATCAGCAGAAAACAAAAATTAAACCTGATGAAACTAAAATCAACCCGCATAAAGGATTTCTGCCTGTCGGCCGTCGTATGATCGGCTCTAAAGCCCGCCAAACAATTTTTCTTCCTCTTCAGGATTTAAGCAAACACACGGTTATTCTGGCCGGCAGTGGATCCGGCAAAACCGTTATGGTGCGGCGTCTGGTCGAGGAAGCCGCTCTGTCAGGCACACCATCGCTTGTTATTGATTGCGCCAATGATCTGGCCATGTTAGGAGATGCTTGGCCCGTGCGACCTTCTGCCTGGGAGGCGCAAGATGCCGCCAAAGCCCAAAAATATCATCAGCAAGCGGAGGTGATTATATGGACGCCGGGCATTGAAAAGGGGAATCCGTTAAAGCTGGAACCTCTGCCCGATATGTCCGCGTTAAAGCATGATGCCGATGAATTGGAGCAAGCTGTCGGAATGGTGCGGGATGCTTTACAGGTAATCGCAGCACCCGGCACATCCCAAAAAGCGCAAAAAAAACGGGGTGTACTGCATGCCGCACTGGAATATTCAGCCCATCAGGGCCAGAACGGACTAACCGATTTCATAGAATTGTTAGCCGATCTGCCACCCGATGCCGGTGGTGGCATTACCAATTCGGAAAAGCTGGCTCTGGAAATGGCTGACAGCCTCAGAGCGCAAATGCAAACGGATATTCTGCTCAAACAGCATGGTGCCGCCCTTGATCCGGCGCAACTGTTCGGTATCGGAGAAACTTCATCACAAACGCGTATTTCAGTCATTAATTTTGTCGGTTTGCCCGCGCTGGCATCCCAACAACAATTTCTTAACCAACTCGCCATGACCCTTTTTACATGGATCAAAAAAAATCCGGCACCGCCTGACAGCCCCTTGAGAGGTTTGTTAGTCATTGATGAAGCCAAAGATTTTATTCCCTCCGGAAAGTCCGCCCCTTGCAAGGACAGCATGTTGCGGCTTGCGGCGCAAGCTCGCAAATACGGGCTGGGATTAATCTTTGCCACCCAGGCTCCCAAAAGCATCGATCACAATATTATAGCCAACTGCAACACTCATTTTTACGGCCAGGCGAACTCACCCGCGGCAATTGAAGTGGTCAAAGAACAAATCAGATTAAGGGGCGGAAACGGAAAAGATGTCCCCCGCCTCGGCACTGGCAAATTTTATTTTTATTCTGAAAAAACCGGCGTACCTTTTAAAATTATAGCGCCGCTTTGCCTCTCTTATCACCCGCCGACGCCTCCGCCTGAAGAGGAAATAATCAGAAGGGCATGCAAACGAAAAGTTTAATCGCGGCTGATTTGTTATAGTAGCGGGGAACTCCAAATCAATAATATACCCGATTGCATAAGATACAGGGTGAATGCAACGTAGCGAAACCTGCCATCTCAGCATATCCGGCAGGTTTCGTTACATTGCGCCTGCCCTACATTTTGGACATGTTATTTTTTAGGGAATCCCTGAAAAGGCAAAAAAACAATTTGTAAAAATAAAAATATTCATATAATCAGAAGATCGAAAGGGAATGTCGAACTTACAGCTAGTGTTGTGTCAACATTTAGCTGACGGGCAGGAGTGCAAACTTCAGTTTGCCAAAACGCTCCAAAAGCGGCAAACTGAAGTTTGCATTCCTGATTTTCACCTGTCACCTTAAACTTGACACAACACTAGGCATAGAGGCCTAAACATGAAATTCCATCAAAAACAGTGCATGGCTGTAAGTTTGGCGCTCCTTTGGCTATATTTAAAGCAATCAGAAGCATCCTGATTCCAAAATCAGTTCCGGAGGGCGAATTTGCCTAATTTTATAAACAGTTGCAAACGATGGAAAGCAAATTTAAAAACGGCCAGGAACAATGGCATGAAGCAGATCCATCGTCAGGAAAAAAAACAGTTTCTTCGCTTGTTTGAACAGGAAGGGATTGATCATATTGAAGAACGCTTTCAGGTTCTGGAAATTTTCTTGCAAACAGAAAGCCATTTAACCGGTGATGAACTGATCCGGCTTCTCAAAGAAAACGGCGTCACTTTGGAACCTGACTTTGTCAAAGAAACATTGGCAATGATGCATCGTTTCGGATTCGCACGGCGAAACCGTTTTAATAATGGTGAAATCCGTTATGAACACCGGCATCTGGGCCAACATCATGACCATATAATATGCACTAAATGCCGCAGTGTGATCGAATTTGAAAATACGCTTTTAGAGGAGCTTCAAACCCGAATTGCGGTAGAGCATGGTTTTTATATGCTTCAACATAAAATGGAAATTTATGGCTTATGTGAACAATGCCAGACATCCCGCTTACAAATTATACCTTTGGTCATGGCTAAACAGGGCGAGCGCCTTTCAATTCATTCGTTGAGCGGCGGACGCAGAGCGCGTATGCGTCTGACTTCAATGGGTTTGCGAGTGGGCGACAGCGTGGAGATCGTAGCCAACAATAACGGTCAATTGGTTGTCGCGCTGGATTGCAAACGTTATGTGTTGGGCAAGGGGTTGGCGCAAAAAATTATGGTTCAAAGTAGCGGTCAATACTGTTGAATTAAGGTGAACGGCTATTTTTAACCTTCCCTTACACCACCCCCTAAGGAAGATTATCCCATAAAAAATCATCGGGAGATTGCGGCCAGCCGCTTTGTCCGTTGATTATAAAACTGCTGGCTTCGCTCCGTTTGAAGTCGCACCGCTCTATCAAAAGGGGCGTGTCGGAAAAAGTTTCCGGTAGCATCGTGATGCTGCCGCCCACATCGGCATCCAGCGCATCCACATTGACACGTCCGTCGATTCCCAATTGAGATGACGCATCGATTCGACTGTCCGCGGAACTGACAAAATAATCGGCATTGATATCGATATTCCCTCCTTTGCCGCCGTATGCGTCAGCCAAAATGTCGCTATCGTTCAGAATGACAAATTTCGGTTTGGTGATATGAATGTTGCCGCCATCGCCCTTACCGCCGGCCACAGCCGCCGTAACGGAACTGTCAATCATATAAAGCCGGTATCCGGGATAAATGGCGATGTCACCGCCATCCGCGTTCAACGCCTGAACCGTCACAGCGCTGTTTTCCATTTCAACGCGGTCTTCAGCGTGAACCGTGATCGAACCGGCATCTCCCGAAGCCGTGCTTTGCGATGAAACGGATGCGCCGTTATGCACGGTTAATTGTTTTACATCCATCGTAATATCGCCGCCGCGACCGGCGCATTGGCTTCCGGCTTGAACCGCGCCGCCGTTTTTCAAGGCCAGCCGGTCCGCTTCCAAGCGGATATTGCCGGCATCACCTGCCGCGAGAGTGTTGCCGTCGCGTGTGTCATCTCCCAAAGTGTCAGCGAAAATCGCACCCTGCGTATCGACATTCAGAGCGGGTGTACGAATTGTAATATCCCCGCCCTTACCGGCACTATGCGCGGCCGAATAAATCTGGCTTTTAGCAAGTTTGACGCCTTTGCCGGACAGATTGACAGAATCAGTCGCCGTGATGTTAATATCACCGCCGCGCCCCGCTCCGCGTGTGCTGACGGTAACGGTTCCGCCGGCATTGATATCCAGGCGGTCTGTGTTCAAGGTAACATCACCGCCTTTTCCGCGGCCATAAGTTTGGCCATTGATCATGGCATCTTCAGTAAGCGTCATTATCGGCGTTCGAACTGTGATATGCCCGCCGTCACCGCTCGCCAAGGTCTGAGCATAAATGCCGTAATACTCGCCGAACCGACCTTCTCCGGCAGTCCCTGAACCCGCTACTGTCAAACTTCGCCGCGCGTCAACCGTGATATTCCCGCCGCTTCCGGAGCCTCTGGTGCTTGAAGAAACATAGCCGCGGTCGATTTCCATTGTGTCCGCATCAATTGTGATGTTGCCGCCGCGCCCTGAACCAAGCGTTCCGCCGGTGATTACGCCATCGTCAGAAACGGTCAGCTTTCCGGATGTGTCAATTGAGATGTCACCCGCATCACCGCCGTACCCCGCAGATTGCGAAATAGCGGACAAGCGCCCGGAATCGGAAATCCGTACCGCATCACGCGCTCTGACAACGATATCACCGCCCGCGCCGCTTCCCTGGCAATCTGTTGTGATCACACCGTGATCCGTCACATCCATACGAATTGCTTTTAACTCAATATCACCGCCGCGCCCCTGCTTATAACTTTTGATCTGAATCATACCGCCGTGAGTGACACTCAAACGATCCGTCGTGATTTCAACGGAACCGCCCGGCCCCTCTCCGTAGGAAGATGTATCCAGATTGCTCGGAAATGATTGATAGCCTGAAATTGTCACTCCTTTACGGGCGTTCACCTCAATATCGCCGGCCGCACCGCCGGCATAACTGACAGCTCCGATTGTGGCATCTCCGGTAACACTCAGATACCCGACATTCAACTCCACATCACCCCCGCGCCCGCTTCCGACAGTCAGCGTATTGATACGGCTTTGATTTGTCACGGTCAAATTTTCGGTCAATCCGATATCGATTTCGCCGCCGTTGTTATCGCCTGTAATGCTGACAACCTGCGTGTTCGGGTCAGTGACATGCAGATTTTTACCGCGTATGAATATCCGGCCGGCTCCGTCAGATGAATCCGATGTCTTTTCAATGGCCTTATCAGCCTGGCTTGTGATATTCATGCTTTTGCCACGCATGAATATCCGGCCGGCTTCGCCGAATGAATCTGTTTTCATTTTACCGGCATCATCTGCCAGGCTGTCATCTTCTTCAGGCGTGCCGGTATCGCTTACATCCACTTTGGCGGCATTCGCAATCCGAATATCACCCAATCGGGTGAAAGCGGAAATATCCGGGCCGTGATCGGTCATACGCACTTCACCTGCGGAAGCGACCGCTGTGATGTCAATCCGGCCGCTTTTGGCATAGATTAGACCGCCGTCTATTTCTATATTTCCGCCTGTCAATGATATGGTTTCATCTCCGGCCGCTCTGATTTTGCCTCGCACATTAATATCCGCAGGCGGCTTTATAAATCCGAATGCCTCCGGCGGTGCTGACGTAAACGTGCTTTGTCCGGTATGCGATGCGTCAAATCTTCCGCCATTGCCCAGCCGCAGATAATCGGCCGTGCTGACATGAAAGGAGCCATCCACATCAATAACAGCATCCGGTCCGATCATCACACCGGATGGATTAAGAAAATACAGATTCGCACCCGGTATTTGTGATTGCATCCGGCCATCAATATGGGATGGATTACCGCCGGTCACCCGTGCGATAATGTTGTTCACCGTTTCCGAACCGGTAAACTGCGCGCTTTCATTCCGGCCGATATTAAACCGTGAAAAACTGTGAAAGAGATTGCCTCCCGCCTGTTTACCTGAATTACTGTCGATCTCATAATTCGGTCCCGCCAATGCACCGGATCGCCCCACAGTGCCATCTGTGGCAACATCCGCATCCGCGGCGGCCAAACAGAAAAGCAAACTCATTGGCAGCCAGAAAATTCGTAGTAACATTTTAAAATTCATCATATACACTCTTATGCTTTCTGCGTCTTTGCGCCTCTACGAAAAATATTATTTCGATGATTTATTTCCGGTTCCAATCTAAAAAAATTCACACCGTACATCAAAATGAATTCCTTCATCCTGCAAATTCCGGCTGATATTTTCTACCTGCTCAAATCCGTGGCCGTAGTAAATATACGCATGAATCTTACGCGATATATCCCATCGCAGGCCAAGTCCCAGACTGTAAATGACATCGGTTTCTGAGTTGGAATTGTCGATGTCTTCACCCCAGCCAATATCAAAAAATGGCGCGATGCTCAAAGTTCCGTCATGCTCGCCTTTACTGAGATACGGCAACGGCAGTTGAATCAACGGAGTACGCAATTCGGCCGAACCTGCCACGGCGTTGTCTTTTACCAGTTGGTTTTTACGATAGCCGCGCACACCGCCTGTTCCCATACCGCCCATAGAAAATTTTTCCATCGGCAGCAACGGATTTGCGGCTATTTGCATATCAGCGCGTAAAATCAATTGGCTGTTCCACCAGGTTTTCATCCGCCTGGCCCATTGAATCTGCCCTGTCCAGACAAAAAATTCGCCATCCGGCCCGGATTCATTGATTGTGGCGTCCAAAACGTCAATCCCGATACTGAAAACACTGCGCATAGCCAGCACACTGTCTGTTTGCGGCTGTATCAATTCTTGTGAAAAACGGAGAACCGTGATATCCGCTTCACCTTTGCGGACTCCCGGCGAAAAAGAAAAACCGCGCCCTAAAAGCGATGTTTCAAGATGCCGTTTTTCCGCGGTCAGCGATAGAATCAACTCCCGGTCAGATTTCCGGATAAACGGGCGGCTTATTCCGATGCTATAATCTTCGGAGTCACTTAAAATATCCAGCTCATCAAACGGTTTCTCCACTACATGGGCGCTGTTGTTTTTATATTTCAAGTTCAGTATCAAATCGCGGGATGTCAGCGGCAAGTCATAATAACCGGAAATTTCACGCAATCCCTGTGTCAATCCGTACTGGATTCCAAGTGCGTCACCCCATCCGGACAGGTTTAAATCAGCGGCGTGCAGAGTCAGTTGGTTGCCGCCGACACCGGGCGAACGGTCATTGTCGGCCTGGGCGTCCAAGCGATAACGGACAGCTTCATCAACCTCTGCATTTAAAACCGCCTCGCCTCGCCGGTTTCCCGGTTTAAGTTCCGCCTTGATGCTACGGATTAACGGATTTTCGTGCAAAAGGCGAACTTGTTTTTGCAAATTTTTCATATTCAGCGGCGGGCCGGCTCCTGACATGAGCCGTTTTTTAACGTAACCGGTCGATATATGCTTCAATCCGGTGATATGTATGTCAACCAAACGCCCTTCAATCACTCGAAAAAAAACAACGCCATCGGTGATTGTCTGTTTCGGAATAATAACCCCGGAATTGATGTAGCCGTTTTTGATATAATGCGAAGTCAATTTATGGCGCAGTTCCGCCAAGTCTGACGACGTTACTTCACCGTTTATATAAGGAACTGTAAATTCTTGCAACTCGGCATCCGTAAAAACCGTATTGCCGGTGAATTTGAAAGCACGGACAAAAATCAGCGGGGTTGCGGTAGTATCAGGAGGTGTTTGAGCAGGGGATGAATCCACAGGCGGAAGTACAAATTCATTTGCAGCCATGCAGAACGTTATGTCTCCCCAGATAAGCAAAAGAGTAAAAACAGTGTATAGGAATAATTTTTTCAGAACAAGCACTCCGGCGGATTATCAAGGAAAAAATTTAAAACGTCAATTGCAGTTTTTACTTGCTCTGCCATAACGATTCTTTTATGATTTGTTTTTCATATTTTTGAATTCTTTAACCTGAATCACAGATGATAGCAATTAAAATGAAACCCACCCAGACAAAATATTGCCGCCTGACGGCATTTTTATTGACACTGTTTCTATTTTCCATAAGTTCAGCTGTTATACCCGACAGCCATGCTGAGACAGGCAAAGACACCGCCGCCGCCCCTATGGTTGAGGCTGTAATGCAACAGGCCCTCAAGGCGTTCAATGACGGCCATTTTGCCGATGCTGTCAAGTGTTGGCAGGACGCAGTTTCGATTTACGCTTCACACGAAAAAAACAGCGCTTTAGTTGAAGCAATGCACATCCTGAGAGGTGATTTGAACGCCGCCCGCCAGTATTTTGAAACCGGTCTTGAAATCGCCGCAGAAGAGCCGCTGCCTGAAATCAAAGCCGGCCTTTTTTTAAGTATGGGCAATTTGGCTGTTCTTGAAAACAAACCTGATGACGCTATAAAATATTACAACATAAGCAAAAAGCTGGCCGATCAGGCTGGTAATTCCATTTTGGCCGCCAAGACCCGAATCAATATCGCCCGCATTTATTCAAAACGAGAACACAATGGAGACGCCATCCCCTTATTGGAAAGCGCTTTTAAAAGCCTTCAAAAAGTGCCGCAATCGCATGATAAAGCCTATAATCTGATTGCTGTCGGCCGGCTTTACGCCCGAATACATTCAACAGCGTCTGAAGAAACTGAAAATGATCTTCTGCGCCAAGCCTATTTAACGTTTCAAGCCGCTTCCGAAACAGCGGCATCTATCAAAGACCCGCGTGCCGCATCTTATGCCCTGGGATATATGGGAAATCTCTATGAAACGCAAGAACGTTTTCAAGACGCCTTGCAACTCACCCATCAGGCGATTGCGGCGCTTCAAAAAATACGCGCGCCGGAAATCATATTTCGTTGGCAATGGCAGGTCGGACGCCTTTTGGCAGACATGGACGATAATCCAAGAGCTATCGCCGCGTATCGCAGAGCGGTCGGCAGCCTGGATGAACTGCGGAATGAATTCACCCGCTCTTTTCGTCAACTGGCCGAACCGATTTATCTTGAATTGACGGATTTGCTCTTGCAACATAGCGCCGCACTTGACGATGACGAGCCGATTCAAAAAGCCCTTTTGGCTGCCCGCACGATTATGGATCAACTGAAAGTCGCTGAATTGCAAGATTACTTTCAGGAGTATTGCGTGATTGCGCTGAAAACCAAAGAAACATCTCTGGAAACTGTTTTAAAAAATACCGCCACCGCGGCGGTGTATCCGATTCAATTCCCCGAACGTTTGGAATTGTTAGTCAGCTTTCCTGATCGCCTAAAACGTTACACATTATCGGTGAGTGCGGATGAACTCAAAAAAACGGCAGATTCATTGCGCACCCTCCTTGAACAGCCGGACACCCGTCTATACCGTAAGCCTGCCAGACAATTGTATGATTGGCTGGTGCGTCCTCTTGAAAACGATTTGCATCAAAAAGGAATCAAAACCCTTTTATTCGCTCCTGACGGCCCGTTACGCACAATCCCCATGGCCGCGTTGTATGACAGAAAACAGAAACAGTTTCTGATCCAACAATACGCCGTGGTCACCACACCGGGTCTGACGCTTATCGCGCCGCGCAAACTGCCCCGTGACAATATGCGTATATCGCTTAACGGTCTTACCCAAGCGGTGCAGGGTTTTCCGCCATTACCTCATATTGGCCAAGAGATGGACGCCGTTAAAAATTTATATGACAGTGCGGTGTTGAAAGATAAAGCGTTTACAATTGAAAAATTGGCTCAAACTTATCAAAAATCGCCTTACACGGTGATCCATATCGCTTCCCATGGCAAATTTCACAGCAATCCGGAGAAAACATATCTGCTGACCTACGATTCCAAACTCACAATGGATGATCTTCAACGCATTATCGAACAGGGCCGTTTCAGGGAAAAAGCGGTGGAACTGCTCACTTTAAGCGCCTGTCAGACCGCTGTCGGTGATGAACGTGCCGCCCTGGGATTGGCCGGCGCAGGTGTCAAAGCCGGTGCGCGCACGGTTCTGGCCAGCTTATGGTTTATCAACGATGAATCGGCCGCCAAACTTGTAACGACCTTTTACGAGCAATTAAAAGACCGTTCCCTTTCACGCGCTCAGGCACTGCAAAACGCCCAGCTAAAACAGCTTAAAGACCGTCGCTTCCGTCATCCTGCTTATTGGGCGGCGTTTTTGTTGATCGGCAATTGGTTATAAAGTAAAAAGCCGTTCCGCCTCTTACTCTTACTCTTAATCGTAATCGTAATCTTAATCTTAATCGTTTGGGATTACGATTAAGATTACGATTAGAAGTAAGATTACGACTGTTGCAAACGTCCGCTTTCGTCATCCGCCCATCAATCCACACTAACCGGATTTGCTGAAATACACGACACGGCTGATATTGTTATCCGTTATATCCACAGCGTGGAAAGCCGTTCCGCCCTTACTCTTACTCTTAATCATAATCGTAATCCCAAACGATTAAGATTATGATTAGGATTATGACTGTTGCAAACGTCCGCTTTCGTCATCCGCCCATCAATCCGCACTAACCGGATTTGCTGAAATACACGACACGGCTGATATTGTTATCCGTTATATCCACAGCAAAATTGCGATACACTGACGTTTGCATACCGGAAACATGTTTGAAAATCCTGTTCGGTTTGCCATACTGAGCTTTTATATCGGAAACGCGGATATTCGGCTTAGGCGGACATGCCATCATTTCGATTTTATCTTCAATAACAAGCATCACCTTCAGGCCTTCTGAAAACAACTGAATTTCTTCTATGTTTTTTACATCAAGATTATGTGAAGAATATTTTTCAGATAATTTATCTGTCAATTCGCTACCTTCAAGTACCAGTTTAATGATGTCAGTATCGCAATTTCCTAAACCCGCAGGCTGTAGATCGATCAGCGGATGTTCAACTTTGGTTACAGGCCGCTTTTTCATATTATCTATGGCTTTTTGAGCCAGTACCGCATAGACGCCGTCAGGTTTCAGATTGATGAATTGGCGCCAATACGCCTTGGCTGCATCATTATCTCCCTTTTCTTGCAGCATTCGCGCCAGATTGTAAACCGAGTCAGCAAAATGCGGATGCTCTTTGATAATCCGCTTTAATGCGTTTATCTCCGAATCGTCCCCGTTTTTATTGCGGGTGCGATTCTTTAAATAATCAGCGACCGCCTGATTGTTTTTAACTTGCGGGTCATTTTCAGCTTCGGGCAGGTTATCTTTCATATCTTCAAATACAGCCAGCGCATTTGAATATTTTCCGGCGGCAATCTGCGCAGACGAAAGATTGATGTATGCCGGAAGATAAAAAGGATCGCCGGCTTTGGCTTCCTTAAAATTATCAACAGCTTGTTTAAGGTTATTTTTGAATTGCATCAGATACCGGCAACCCTCATCATGGCCGCCGCGCACATATTCTGATGCCCGGGTTTCGGTGTCCAGTATCGTAGGCAATTTGAATCGAAACGCTTTATCACGGCCACATTTTGCCAGATACTCCATAGCGATTTGATAGTAAGTCAGGCCGATATTGTTATATACTTCCCTTGAAGGAAATTCGGCCAGAAATGACTCAAGAAAAGACGCCGCATACTTATATTTGCCAATCTGGAAAAGGCGCACACCGGTATTGAAAAGAACGATATGCTCTTTTACTTTTTCCATCTCAATTAAAAGAAAGTCCGCCCGTTGGACAGGGGTGGGATGATTTGTATTCGTTTGTCCGGTCCACTCTCTGAAGAAATTATTTTCTCGACTGGCAACCACAGCCTGGGGGTCATAACCGGCCATAGAGGCATACAGCAATCCGTATTTGTCGGCATGAATCTCTTTTTCTTTAAAGGTTTTACTTCCTTCCGCTGTTTTGGCAGGCTGATTTGATATAAGAGCCAGCACCTCTTTTTCAGTTTTACCGCCGCTGCCAAATTGACGAATCAAATTAAAGGCTTCCTGAGTCCAAAAATCATCATTGGCCAGATGCGCCAATTCATGGCCGATAACAAAAGCCAACCGGGAATCCCCGGCCCGTTTATCAACATTATGATAACATCGTTCCAATGCTTTTTGGTTAAGCAGAACAGTACCGTCAGCAAGGCTGGCGGCCCAGGGATCGCTAACAGTGCGAATAAGAAGCAATTGCGGTGGCCGCAGAGCGCGTTTGTCCGCAACAGCCAAAACTCGTTCAAATACAGCTTTGGCATCTGCAACAAAGGGGTTATCGGCTTCAGTTAATTCGCCATAATGTTTTTCGAACCAATCGTAGCCATGCTTGTCGAATTTGGCGTTGCATGGAGAGATCAAGAGCCATAGAATCGCTGTGAAATAAAATAGGGATATTGCTTTTTTCATGGTTTATCAAAATCCTTTGCTTCATAATACGCTTCCAGGACTCATAAAATCAATAAGCGCATCCGCTTCTTCCGCCAACTGGCGATACTTGCGCCGCCCCTTATTATTTTGTATGATCGCATTTAAGCCGGATTGAATCTTGAGCATCTTTGCAACGATCCATTCTTTATCCGTTATAACATCATAAGGTAATTCATTCAAATCTTCGCGGATAAGTTCGACAATCGCTATCTGTCGCTCCCAAAAGTCTTCAGAAACCGGAGCATCAGACAGGCACACAGCGCGAAGTGCCAAACACCAGCGTCCCATGCGAAAAAAGATCGCCACAGGCGTATCCGACCATTTATCGGCTTTGAGCCGGCTTTTTCCATTCCAGGATGGCGTGAAAAAAGGCGGCATGGCCAAACCGGCCGCCTCTTTATCAAGTTCCTGTTTGCCTTGCCATAAACCGGCGCCGAATGCACGGTATGAAGCGGATATGCGCAGAGCGGAGGCGAATCCGAAAGACTGCGAAGGTTGCTCCCACGGGAGAATCAGGCTGTCGGCGGAAGAGGTCATGTTTTGCTCATTTATCGTTTTATAGGTGTCAGATAACAGCTTGTCCGCTCCCGACGGCCAATAATTTAAAACGATAAAAACAGCCAAACCGGCCGCAACAGCCAGCGGAACACTGAAAAACGGACGTTTCCAAAATCGAACAGGCGTTTTTTTCTCATCCGCCAATATTTCGGCGGCTGACAGCCATTTTTCATAACAATCCGGACAAGCGTCCAAATGGTCTAATACGGTGCTGCGTTGTTCAGCGTTCAAACGCTTATCGATAAAGGCCGCCAAAGTCTGATCCGATGGGCAATCACTTTTCAGGGTCGGTTCAGTGGTGGCCAAAACTGTCAGAACAGCCTTTCTTTCTTCTGAATCGTTCGGATATTCTTTATTTTGCATGATTGGCCTGCTTGATTTCGACAGGCAAGGGAACAGAATTTATAGCGCCACCGGACTTATCAGATTGATAACTTTGAAAATCCGCAACGCTGTCAGCAGCCTGCCTGGTTAATGTGCTATTTTTTCAGATAAGCGTTTCTAATCCTTTTCTCTCAATAATATCTAATAATTTTCTTGAAGCCCCGGTAGGTTTTTTTAGACCTTGTTCCCATTTTTGCACAGTTGAAGGGCTGATATTGAAAATACTGGCAAGCGCTGCCTGACTGAGTTTGAATTTTTTTCTTATAGAAACAATTTTTTCAGGACTGTATTCGGATATCTCCGGCAGGCAAAGTCTTTCAATATTTTTCATCGTTATATCATCTACCAAACCACTTTTGTTTAAATCTTTAACTGTATCAGTAATTGATTGCGCAATGGAATTTCTCATGATTTCACCTCAATAAAATCACCGTTTTCAATGGCTACAGCTATTTCTGATGCTGACAGGCCAAGTAAAATTTTTGATAATGCTTTAAAAGCGTAAAGCTCTTTCCGGGATAGATTCGATTTTTCGTTTTTGGCAAACCCATGAATGAAGATAGCTCTATCTTCCTTTTTATGGCAAATTATTGTTCTGCCGCTACCTCTCTTACCCTTTCCTTCAAAACGTATTCTTTTTTTATATATGTGACCACCAAGGTTGGCCTCATAATTACCGTCCTTTAATTCCGCCAAGGCTCCGGCAAGTTCATTCTCCGAAATCTTTTGCTTTGATGCCCATTTTGAAAAATGTTTTGTCATCAATTTTTTCATTCCTGAAAAAAATCTTCCCTTTCCAGTTCCTGCCTTATTTTTATCAATAAACGCCGGTGTCTGCCATGCGCTTGATCGGCATTCAAACCAAGCATTCGCCCTGCTTTGCTGACAGAATTACCTTCTTTATAGATAAGTTTCAAAAGCAACCGTTCCTTGCTGCTTAAATTCAACGCCTTTATTCGGGCTTCGGTTTCTTTCTTAATAAGTTCATCTTCAGGTGTAACTGGATCGACCGGTTCGGAATCAGATTCAACAATTGTCGGCCTGAGAGGCTTGCCGCAGTCCGTCACTTTTTCCTTGATCTCCCAGATCGCTTCTTCCACAATGTCCGGGTTTTTATTGTCATCAGCCATCTGTTCGGCCACATCATTATTGCTCTGGCCCTTAATGCAAAGCAACGTATAGATTTTATTCCAAAGCACGCCACGTTTTTGAATCCATTCAGGAACCCGTTTGCGGCCATACTTTTTGCGTGTAAAATCTATCAGCAGATTGCTGACAACGGTCATAAGATAGGTTTTGAATTTGGATACGGGCTTATATTGTCGCAATCTGTGCCAGTCATCAGCCCCCAACTCTTTGGTTACAAATGTAATCGCTTCTTCCGCCGTCCCCGTATCGGTGAATTTGCGATACGCCATGCTGTAGATAAGCGACCAGTGTTTACCAAGCTGTTTTTCGTAAAGTTTTATGCTTTTATGTGCCAATGGGTGCGCTCTGTTTTCTTGTGATGATTGACGATAATAAAAATGTAAATGAAATTAATGATCATTGTCAACATCAAAAGCGATTGTTTTCCCCCAAACAGGTCTTTTTTTAATTTTGTATTCCAATTTTGTTTTTTTCCATGTCACCGATTTGAAACCATCCTTCACTACCTTTTTTATTTTTCCAAAATTTATCCTCTTGAATGACTAAATTTTTTAGAGTGCGAAGCGATATGAGTTTTTCCACCCCTTATATTTTTCATAACGCTCCGTTTTTAAAGATTCTGAGTTAAACAATTTGAGGCGGAAAGACTTACGGTGAACTGCGTTAATTCGAGGCAAACACAATTTCGTACGAATTAACAGCCTCCTCTTTTGTATTAAATATTTCAACAATACGATGTATACGAACGAGTTCAAAAAGTGTGCGAGTCGGCTTGCACACTCCGAACAGCTTCAGTTCCCCGCCCGCCTTGTTTAATTTTCTGAGACATGTCAATAAAGCGGCGCAACCATAGGTGTCGATTAACTTGACCTGTCTCATATCAAATATCAGATTTTTATAGTTTTCCAGTATTGGCCGTATATTCGCTTTGAATTTGTGATTATTAATAATCTCAGTTTCTAATGCGACAACAGCTATATTTCCGATTTTCTGTAAATTTAATTTCATGGGATTAACCTCCGTTGAGATAATATTGCGTTTAAAATACAATGAATTTAAGTTATGGCTATCAGAGCTTTTAAGGGCTGAAAAAATACTTTTTATCATCACGACCGGCAACTTGCAGGCGTTGAGATAATATTGCGTTTAAAATACAATGAATTTAAGTTATGGCTATCAGAGCTTTTAAGGGCTGAAAAAATACTTTTTATCATCACGACCGGCAACTTGCAGGTTGCCGGTCTTATCTTATGTGATGACTATCTTCTTCCTGGTCTTCCAGTCTGAGGCGTTATAGTTGCAACTTCTGAACATACGTCTTGGCCAACTACCAAATAATGGTAAGTAACACCATTGACAACATTACGATCAAGATATGTACCGTAATCGGTCTTATAATCCTCCGCAATCAGTTCAAAGCCGACATCAGATGCTAAAGAGCTACGAAAAATATCGAAACCATTTGCATTTTGTCCCGAAGACCATGTTAATTGAACTTGACCTCGGTGAGAGCGGGCATCAAGTGGAAATGACGGAGAAGCAAAAAATGGAAAAAATGGTTGCTGTTTGGGACAGATATTTACAGCAGAGGATTCCTTTGTATAACAAATAATCTGCATTATATCGTATGATAAACCGTTGCCGGCAGCATCATTTACAGCCAATTTGACGGTGTATATTCCGGTAGCGGGATATCCCAATTCAAAAACAGGTTGCCTGCCGATAAGATCAATATCGTTGTCTTTGACACCATCGCCATTTGAATCAACATTAACATCCACATCCCAAGTGTAAGACGCTATTGCGAAATTATCATCGGATTCCGATCCGTCAAAGTTCACTGGCTCATCAACCAATACTTTTTGATCCACCCCCGCTTCCGCAACCGGAGGTTCAAAATCATAGCCTTGTCGCACCTGTATTGTCATCTTATCAGAATCACTGTTATTGGCGGCGTCGTAAGCCGTCAGTTTGACTTCATAATCAGCAATCGCCTGATACGCGCCTTGGGAAACAACCGGCCTGATACCTGTTAAATCAGCATCATTATCAGTAACGCCATCTCCGTCCGAATCGAAAGCGATGTCAATATCCCATTCATAGCGAACTATTTTGACATCATCAGAGGAACCGCTGGCATCAAGAAAAATACGATTGTTTACCTGTGTATGAATATCAAACCCTGCAATCTGATCAGGGCCGGCGTTGGCAAAAGGCACTTGCAGATCTGTTACTGAGATGGTTTTACTGGCAACATTATTCTCGATATCATCTTCAATAAATAAATTCATGGGGCTGACAATAACATAAATTTCATGTTCACCAGCGGTCGCTGTCCATGGCGTTGAAATAGTTGCGTTCTGATTAGCATTTATATCAGTCGTTTTTTTCGCAATTACAGTGCCGCCATTTTCAAGACTGCCATCAACAAACCACACTTCCAGCCCATTTGCGCCAACATTGCTTAGATTCTTAACCTTGGCTGAAATTGTCATTGTGTCATTGTGTGTCGGTGAGTTATTTGAGAAAGAAATATCTTGGCTTTCGATTGCAAAATCATACTGATTTTCCACAAAATAGGTGGTGAATGCAACGCGTGTAATATCTGTTGCGAGATCAGTTGCCGCAATAAAAACGCTGTATGCGCCGACAGCCAGTGTGTCACTATAAGTAGCTTCATAACGGCCATCACCAAGATCAGTTAAAATGATTTCCTCCGGTTCACCATGATTTAATTCGGATCCATATTTGCCTCCGTTACCGGCCCCTTCTTCCAATGTCTTGAACAACGTAGCCGTAACGTCCAATCCCGTCATGGAATTACCATCTTTCAGTGCATAAGCGGAAATTGTAAAAGGCTCTCCCGGTTCAATGTGGGTACCTTCGCTCATCCCCACCCAAAAATCCGTTTCTCCCAATACAACGAGTGCATATTCAACAGATTCAGCCCCTATTGTATTAATCTCCGCAGACCAGTCGCCCGGTTCGAAATCAGTGATATTATAAGAAAGAGCATGAGGCACTTCCTGACGATACAATACGTTGGGCAAAACGGTGTCTTTGTCAATAACTGCGCCACTTGGCGAAACAAGGGTGAGTTCCAAACCGTTTGCAACATCTCCGGTTGACTTGGAGACCAGCATAACATGCATGTTATTAACTTCAGCATCTACGTTGAATTCTTGATATTCCTCGCTACCCGGCGTGATTGTTTGATATTTGCCATCTTCCTGGGCAAAAATAACATGCGCAGCCAATACGCTGGAAACATCTGTCGCACCAGCAGGAGTGTCTGTATTTTCAGGCGGATCGTCGCCTAAAAAATAGACCGCTTTATCAAGAGGCTCGGAACTGGTTTGAATGCCGCAATGCCATAGTCCGTTTACCTGCGCCGAAGGAACGTCATCCAGATCCGAGCTTGGGTTTGAGACCAGAAAGTCCGTTTCAAAAGATAAAGTGGGTAAAATGAAGTCATAGTAATAAATACCCAAATCCGGTATTTCAAAATGCCAATGCGTCAAAGAAAGCCATCCGCGGCTATAAACATTGAAATAAGGAACTTTATGGCCAAATATCGTGTAGGTTTTATCATTTGGCTCATTTCCTGTAAAACCTTCATCTTTCTTGTTGCCGTTAAGTTTTTTCAATGATGAGCATCCCGGAATAAAATCAAGAATAGCCGGCCCCCATAACTCCCCGGTTTGGGCGATTCCTTCGATTCCCGCTGCAAACGGCCCCCATATCATACCAGCAAAATTACGAATATTTTCATAAATGCTTTTATGAACACCACTGTCATCAGGCCGTAACATCACAGCCGGCGTAGCGCCGTGGTTCGGCGTCGCCATCATCACCAGTTTGTTGACATCATTGCGGTAACCGGAATTTTGAATATACCAGCGTGAATTTAAACCTCCCATTGAATGCGCCAGGATATTCACTTTGGGAACGCCGTATTCTTCCGTCAGTTTCTTGATCTCTTGAGAAACCGTTTTTGCGCCCACGGTGATACGATCATTATTGGGATTGATGTCGATATGCTTCACCGGATATTTTTCCCCAACGATTGACATAGCGTCAGCACCGCTTTCCCACACCGCGCCGCTGCTTAAATAGCCATGCACAAGTAATGTCGGCGGCCTGACAACATCCACAATTTTGGTGGAGATGGTTGACCACAGACCGTCATTATCTTTGGCTTTAAAGCTGATAAAATGGCGACCGGGACTTAAATTATTGTAAGTGAATGCAAGCTCATCGCTGATGAATCCGTCACGGTCAGATTCCCAATAGTATTCGGCAACCGTGCCATCAATATCAAAAGCCTGCCCGATAAAATCAATGAGATCATGTCCGATCTGAAACTCATCATCTTTGTATTTCACCGCTTTAATGACATTCACCCATTGACCATTAATATTTTCTTTTTTGACGCCCGTGCTTTTAATCGTGGCGATGGAAGCCAAAGGCGCGATCTGACTGGTAAGCGCCGCTTTCGAATAAGCATAGATGACAAATTCATCATCTTCTCTTTCACACCAAGTCGCTACCTCTGGATTGTCATTCGTTACAACTGCTTTAAAATCCCTGACAACACCATTTACAATAACATCATTATCATCAAATTGACTCTCAGGCACAGAAAAACGCATTAATTCAGTTTTAGCCGGAATTAATTCAATTGATGCGGTTTCAGGGTCAATTTGCTTGCTTTGGTCAGTTGTAGGAGTTACATCGTAAAAGAAGGCTTTCAGTTTTACTTCACAACACCTCGTTGGCTCTGCAAAACAACCCCAAGAGCCGGTACCTTTGGCTTTAGTGTATAAAGAAAAATCTAAATCACCTTTGTAGTAAAAAGTCGCTACATTTGAGAATTGAATCCAATCTCCACCTTCCAGACGGTACTTGGTGCTTTTGCCATCGCACTTCCCGCCCGAAAAGTGATTTAAGGTTACTTCCTGTTCAAAGGGAATATTTTGTGAAAATAATAATGTTTTTTTCTTAGAACCACACGCATAGTAGCCCTCTCCGCAAATATAGGCTAAATATTCATAAGTTGTTCGCTTATAATCTTTCCATGTCAATTGTACCTCATAAGTAAAATCAACGGTATCGCCATAAGAAAGATAAGGTAAACAAAAGACTGCAACCAAAACGGTTAGTGCTATGCTTAATCGTTTCATCTTTATCTCCTTTCAAATTAAAATGTTATTATCAATCACTTTAAATGTCAGCATTAATTTCTCTTGATTCGTTTACGGCCAAATCCGAAAAGGCATATAAGACCGCAGCTTAAAAGCAAAATCGTTCCCGGTTCAGGCACAGGTTCCTGGGTTTGATTGATGCTGCCGGAAAGATATACATTGGCGTTGCTGTCAGGATCAATGTGAGCCATGTAGAACCCGGATTCAGGCCTTGAGTCGCTGATAAAGAGGTCGATTGTTGTTTGATAACCTTCCTCAAGGGTGAAACTATAACCCAGAGCCATAGCGACATCATCTTCAGACCCGGAAGGCACACCGTTCGTGTTGTCCAACGCGCCAATGAGCATATTGTCGTAGATATCTCCAAAGACATATCCGGGTTCATCAATTTCCCAAGATTGTTGCCATTCAACACCGGCGGTTTGTCCATTTTCAGGTGATCCGCTAACGTAACCGTACTCATTGAAGAAGCTATTGATGTCAGCATCGATCTGGTAATCAAGCAAAGCAAAAAAAGTATGGCTGCCCACTTCACTTGTACTCCACGATAACTGTCCGAGTCCTTCGTTTAAGACACCATCAACCGGCATCGTATCACCGAGATAATTTTCATACGTTACTCCATCAATGTTAAAGGCCCAATCATAAAGCTCAATATTCAATGCTGATGCACCTGAAACACTAAACCCTAAAATCATTAAAACTGTTGAAATAAGTATTCGTTTTTTCATTTTGAACCCCCTCCCATATTATTATAAGGTAAAATTTAAGTATGCAATTTTGTTTTTTCTACAAAACAAGATATGAATTTTCCGCTCCCG